>NZ_DATGFH010000093.1:0-175426 GCF_035309285.1 Bradyrhizobium sp.
GGCCTCGCCAGCGAATATGGTGACCCCCATATCGCGGCAAGCATCGAGGTCCACAGCGTGGCCATCCAGCATCGACAGGCAGCCCGACACATGAAAGCCGCCGATCGCCACGGCAATTCCAGCTGCTCGAAATGGGCGTGCGATGTCGAGTGCACGAGGATACTGATTGGATTGAACACCGATGAGGGCAACGCATCCGAACCCGTTGTGACGACCGAAACAGGAAAGAAGCGCCGGGATATCCACGCGCGTATTCGTCTCGTCGATGACCTGGATATCGACGGCTACATCCGGGCCCAGCACCCGACGTTCGGCGCAATCGGATGCTATGCCGTATACCGCGGCCAATGAGTTGGACGGGGTCATCGCGCGCCACCAGCGGATCACGTATCCGTCATCGTCATAGTGAGACGGCTTGATCAGGACGAGCTGAAAGCGCCGCTGCTCCGCTACATTTGGTTGCAGCATTGACGCTCTCCTGATGATGCACCCACGCCTTAGCACGGCAACCGATGATAAGCACCCGGCTATCTGCGGAGCGACATCCGGCTGATCCGGAATGCCGTGTGCCAAATCCTGGCTGCAATGGCGTTCTTGCTGGTCAAGGTGCTGATCCCCGCCAACCATTTTCTCGAAACCGAACTGGAGAAGCTGCGGGCGGCGGTCTCGACGGGTTATGCGAGAGGGAACCTGTCGTGTGATCGCTAGGATTGGTACTTGCCTTCGATGTCGGCTTCCTGGACAAAACCGGCATCGAACCAGCCGACAAGGAGACGTTTCACCGTGGTCGAGAAGCTCAGGCAGTCGGAATCGCAGTAGCCCAGGAATCTAGCGATGGCTATCATTGTCAGCCGCCACCCCAGAGCGAGATCACCGGAAAATGACCAAATCAGAAGACAGCCGACTGCTGGAGGTGCGAGAAGAAATGCGCCACCGGTGCGTCTGACCATTTGCATTGGTTGTCGAGTAACGGACGATTTGGCCGGGTCTAATGGATGTTGCGATGCGACAGCGCATTCGCGTCAAAGGAGAGAAGCGATGGACCTGAAGGGCGCGGTTGCACTGGTGACGGGCGGCAATGGCGGGCTGGGGCAGCGCATCTGCCACGCGCTTGCGCAGGAAGGCGCACATCTCGCTGTCATGTACGCTCGCAGCCGCGCCCAGGCGGAAAGCGTCGCCGGCGAACTGGCGTCGCGTTATCAAGTCAACGCTCGAGCTTTCGCCTGTGACATCACCGACGGCGCGGCTGTGGATCGGCTGGTCGGCGAGGTGACCCGGGCCTTCGGCCGCCTTGATGTCCTGATCAATGACGCCGCTTACAATATCTCGATCCCCTTCGGCGATCTCGACAATCTGACGCTGGAGGTATGGAACAGGATCATGGAAACCAATCTGACGGGGCCGATGCGCCTGACCAAGGCGGTAGCCCCTGTCATGAGGGCCCAGGGGCGAGGCCGCATCGTCAACATAGCTTCGGTCGCAGGGCTCAGCCCAACCGGCTCTTCGATCGCCTATGCCGTATCGAAGGCGGGGCTCATTCATCTGACGCGTTGCATGGCGGTGGCGCTGGCGCCCGAGACCCTCGTCAACTGCGTGGCGCCGGGTCTCTTGGACGGCACGCGCGCGACAGCCAATCTCCGGCCCGAGCAGATCGAGCGCTCCGCATCAAGCTCGCTCCTGAAGAAGCCGGCCGACAAGGACGACTGCGCCGACATGGTGGTCGCCATGTGCCGCACCGAGACCATGACCGGCCAGACCGTCGTCATCGACTCCGGACGCATCTTTCATTAAGACGATGGGCTCGAGTTGCAGCGGACGAGTTCTCATTCGATGCCGCCCGGTTTGGGGGATATCGGAGGTTCGATCGATGGTTGTCTGGTCTCCTTTGAGATTCAACAGCGGACGAGAGATGGCAAACCGGTTTGCAATTGCTCCGCTGACAACCGATTCGTCCCATGAAGACGGGACGGCTACCGACAACGAGCTCGAATTTGTACGGCGACGTGCGGCCGGCGGTTTCGGAGTCACCATTTCTTCCGCTGCTTACGTCGAGCAGAACGGGCGTTCCTGGCAGGGAATAGGTGCGGCACATGATGGGCACTTGTCCAGTCTCCGCCGGCTCGCTGAAGCGATGCGTGCCGCAGGAGGTCTTGCGATCCTCCAGATCTACGATGGTGGCCGCATCGCAAAGCCCGAGTTGATAGGCGAGCAAGGCTTGCGTGCGCCGTCTGCGGTTGCATCGTTGCGGCCCGGAGCAAGGACGCCAAGGGCGATGACGGCCGATGAGGTCGGAAACCTGGTTGCAAGCTTTCGGGATGCTGCTTCGCTGGCTCGAAAAGCCGGGTTCGACGGCGTCGAGATTCACGGAGCCAACCACTACGCGGTTCATCAGTTTTTTTCGCCGCGGGCCAATCATCGCGTTGATAAATGGGGAGGCACGCTTGCAAAGCGCATGAACTTTCCTCTCGCTGTCGCGCAGTCCGTTCGCGACGCACTCGGTCCGAAGCTGATCGCAGGGTTTCGCGTCACGCCATTCGAGGCCGAGGCGGATGGCTATACGCTCGAGGACGCCAAGCTGCTTTGTCATGAGCTTGCCAGGCTGGATCTCGACTACATCTCCGTTTCGCTCGATGATTATCGGAAGAGCCGGCCTGTGGGAGAGACCCGTGTCTATGATGGTCCGGTCCAGAAGATTCATACCCCGGCAGAGAGTCCGATCACGGAATTTGCCCGCGTCATAGCCGGCCGCAGTGCGGTCATGGCAAGCGGCGGGATCAAAACGTGCATGGATGCCGAGGGCGCGATCAAGCTGGGAGCCGATCTGGTTGCGGTAGGACGCGCCGTGGTGGTCGATCCGGAGTGGCTCTCCAAGGTCCGGAACAAGAGCGAAGCATCGATCCTTGCGGGACTGCCAAGGGATGAGCTCGAGATAGCCAAAGCTTTAACCATTCCTCCGCGCATGGTCGAATATCTGTTGAGCCGTCCAGGTTGGATCCCTCGTCTTTAGACCGAGCGGAGATTCGCTCGTCTCCGCTGCTTCACCCGAAGAGGCGAATCTTTCAGCCGAATCCAATCTCGCTTCGGCCGGCGCCCTAAGAGCGAAGGCGGAAGCGAGGATCGGCCTCGCGCATCGCCAGCCGCCCGTTGCGGACTCGACACGACCGGCAATTCGCACATATCCGCCATGCGCAAATTGCCCGTCGTGTTACTTTGCCGCACCACTTCGGACTTGTCGAAATCGGCGAATCAGAAATAGATTCCACCCCAGCCCGCCTCGCCACGAGGGACGTTACGGCCAATCGTCACGAAACGTGAGGCGGGTTGCGATGGACGCAAGGCGCGCCAACGACGAGGCGCGCGAAGCGTTCGACAAAGCCGTGTGGTCCCGACACCCCGATGCTGGTGTCAACCCCCGGGTCATGAGCCCGGGGGGACGGTGACTAGAACGCCCGGTACACCGAGGAGAGCACGGAATAAGTCGTCCAACATCGCGCGGGGAATGCCGGAGTGTGTTCGGTTGTACCTGTAGACTACTCGTGTGCGTTCTTTGCGCACTTTGTTGCACACGAGACTGCGGGTGCAACGGCACCCGGTGTTCCCCGCGCCCTCCTCCTTTCCCGGCGGGCGTTGCTTTCGAAAAACTCGGGCGCATCCCGCCGCGAGATCGGGAAGGCATGCTTAAATCACATTGTGAAGGATCATCAGGGGCTCTCGCTTGGGTTGCGAGAAGATTCCCATGCGATGGCCGCAACTGTCACTCTCGCGAGACAGCTCCCGCGGATCGATGCACGGCGCGCATCGATCGATACACAATCGGGAATGGTGTGCGGCCTTGCCCGCGCGCAAGCTTTGGCCCTGCAGTCGATGCAAGAAGCCGCTGCAAGCGCGAGCCTCGCATCGCGCGCGTGCCAGCCATGACCAGCGTCGCGCATCAAGCTGCTGGATCGTGTGGGCGGGCTGGGCTATGTGCTTCATCCAGCCGGTTAAAAGATCGGCCATTCCAGGGAGAACGAAGTGAATTCCAGGTTAATCCGTGCCCTTTCATTTGCGGTCGCTGCAACCGGGCTCGTTGCCGTCTCGGCACCCGCGCTCGCGCAGCAGAAGACCATCACGGTCTGGTGGACCAAGGGCTTCTACAAGTCTGAAGACGACGCGCTGCTTAATGTCGTGAAGAAATTCGAGGCGAAGACCGGCATCAAGGTCGAGCTCTCGCAATATGCCGTGCAGGACATGATTTCGAAGACCGTGGCTGCGCTCGATGCCGGCACCGTGCCCGACGTCGCCTATTCCGACACCTATGACGTGCAGGCGCAGGGCAAGTGGGCCTATGAGGGCAAGCTCGAGGACCTCTCGGACATTCTGGTGCCGATGAAGGCGGAGTTCGCGCCGAACACGCTTGAGACCACCTACCTCTATAATGGCCAGACCAAGAAGAAGGGCTATTACGGCTTCCCGCTCAAGCAGCAGAGCATGCACGTTAACATCTGGAACGACCTGTTGGAGAAGGCCGGCTACAAGCAGAGCGACATCCCGACCAAATGGAACGATTACTGGTCGTTCTGGTGCGACAAGGTGCAGCCGGCGATCCGCAAGGCGACCCACCAGCGCATCTACGCCATCGGCCAGCCGATGGGCGTGGAATCGACCGACTCCTTCCAGTCGTTCTACACCTTCATGGACGCCTACAATGTCAAGCTCGTCGACGACGACGGAAAGCTTCTGGTCGATGATCCCAAGGTCCGCGATGGCCTGATCCACGCGCTGAAGGACTACACCGACACCTACATCAAGGGCTGCACGCCGCCCTCTTCCACGAGCTGGAAGGACCCCGACAACAACGTCGCCTTCCACAACAAGACGATCGTGATGACCCACAACTTCACGATCTCGATTCCGGAGAAGTGGTACGAGGATTCCACCAATCCGGCGCTGACGCCTGAGCAGCGCGCCGCGGGCAAGAAGGCCTATTATGAGGACATCCTCACCACGTCCTTCCCCAACAAGCCGGATGGCAGCCCGCTCAAATATCGCTCCGACGTCAAGACCGGCCTGATGTTCGCCAACGCGAAGAACAAGGCGGAAGGCAAGGAGTTCATCAAGTTCCTGCTGCAGGAAGAGAACCTCGGGCCCTATATCGAGGGCGCACTGGGACGCTGGTTCCCGGTCACGGTCGCCGGCCAGAAGAGCCCGTTCTGGCAGTCCGACCGTCATCGCAAGCAGGTCTATACGCAGTTCACCAATGGCACCGTTCCGTTTGACTTCACCAAGAACTACAAGTTCACCATCCTCAACAACGAGAACGTCTGGGCCAAGGCGATGAACCGCGTGGTCAACGAGAAGGTTCCGGTGGACAAGGCGGTCGACGAGCTGATCGCCCGCATCAAGGAAGTTGCGGGCTAGCTGCTGCTTCGCCATCCCCGCTTGCGGGGAGAGGTATCCTAAAATAGATGAACGATGCCGGCCGCTCCCAAAGCGGCCGGCTCCGCAATTGAGCAGGTATATGACGATCACACTCTCCGCATCCGATGTCCCCGGCGCACCCCTGTCGGCGCGGTTCTCGCCGGCGCAGGTGTGGGGCATCGTGCTGCTGGTACCCTACCTCCTGGTGTTCCTCGCCTTCGTGGTCTATCCGATCGGCTACGGGCTGTGGCTCGCACGCGAGCCCGCAAGCTATGTCGCGCTGTACAACGACCCGATCTTCGCGCGCGCGGCCGTCAACACGCTGATCTTCCTCGTTATCGGCATCAATCTCAAAATGCTGATCGCACTGTTTCTGTCCGGCTTCTTCGTCGAGGAGCGCAGGTGGATCAAATGGCTCTCAGTGCTGTTCATCCTGCCCTGGGCGGTGCCGTCGATCCCGACCATCCTGTCGGTGCGCTTCATGCTCAATCCCGAATGGGGCATGATCAACCAGATCATCTTCAATCTTACCGGCGATGACGGCCCGAACTGGCTCAACGATCCCACGATCGCGCTCGCGATGGCGATCGCCGTGCACATCTGGAAATCGCTGCCGTTCTGGACCTTGATCCTGATCACCGGGCGGCTTGCCATCGCGTACGACCTGTTCGAGGCGGCTGCCGTCGACGGCGCCACCTGGTGGCAGAAATTCCGCTACATCACCTGGCCGTCGATGCAGACGTTGTACATCACCTGCACGCTGCTCTCGATGATCTGGACGCTCGGCGACTTCAACAGCGTCTATCTGCTCACGGGCGGCGGGCCGGCCGACCTCACCCATGTGCTGTCGACGCTCGGCATCCGCTATCTCGGGCTCGACCAGCTTTCGCTCGCGATGGCCTCCATCGTCTGCGCAATGCCGCTGGTGCTGCCGCTGGTCTATTTCATGATGAAACGGTTATCGCGATGAAGCTCCCCACCCTCCGCGAGGTCTCCAACGAGGCGCGGCTGCTGCTGATCGGCATTCCCGTCTTCATCTGGACCATGCTGCCGATCTACCACATGTTCCTGTTCGCGATCTCGCCCAAGGAGGATGCGTTCTCCGGAAAAATATGGCCGGACCATCCGACCCTGCACAATTTCTGGATCGTGTTTCACGAGCAGCACTATTTCCTGCGCGACTTCTATGTGCAGTTCTGGAATTCGGTGGTGATCGCGGCCGCCGTCGGCGCGCTGACGCTGTTCGTCGCGACCGCCGCGGCCTTCGCGATCTCGCGGCTCAAGGTGCCCGGCGGACGCGTGGTGATGAATCTCGCGCTGTTCACCTATTTCATTCCGGCGGCGTTCCTGGCCGTGCCGATGTACCGCACCATGGCCAATTACGGGCTCTTGAACAATCAATGGTCGCTGATTCTGGCGATGGTGACGGTCGCCTCGCCCTACGCGATCTGGGTCCTGAAGCAGGCCTCCGACAAGCTGCCGGTCGAGCTCGACGAGGCGGCGGTGATGGACGGCGCGACCACCCTGCAGATCTTCCGCCTGGTCTATCTGCCACTGATGATGCCGTCGCTGGTTGCGATCGGCACCTACGCGGTGCTGCTCGCCTGGAATGAATATCTCTATGCGTTCCTGCTGCTATCGAACGATACCGACATCACGCTGCCGGTCGCGCTCGGCAATTTCCTGTCCGCCGACGATTCGCCCTGGGAGCTCTTGATGACCACGGGCTTCATCTACGCGCTGCCGCCGGCTGCGGTCTACTATGTCTTCCGCCGCTACATGGTCGGCGGGCTGACGGCGGGCGCAGTGAAATCCTGATGATGGAAACTTACAACGGCGCGGCGCTTTCGCCACGCGCGTTCGCCAGCTTTGAGGCGAACGAGGCAACCACGATGACGACCGCGATCAAGGCGATCACCAGCGTGCAGATCGCGTTGATCTCGGGCTTCACGCCAAGCCGCACCTCCGAGTAAATCCTGATTGGGAGTGTTGCCGAGCCCGGGCCGGTCGTAAAGCTCGCGATCACGAGGTCATCGAGCGACAGCGTGAACGCCAGCATCCAGCCCGCGACGATGGCGGGGATGATCAGGGGCAACGTCACCATCAAAAACGCCCGCGCCGGATCGCAGCCGAGATCCATCGCGGCCTCCTCGAGGCTCCTGTCGAGCGAGCCGAGCCGCGATTGCACCACGACCGCGACGAAGCACATCGTGAGCGTGGTGTGGGCGATGGTCACCGTCCAGAAGCCGCGCTCGGCGTTGATCGCGACGAACAGCAGCAGCAGCGAAAGCCCGGTGATGACCTCGGGCATGACCAGCGGCGAATAGAGCATGCCGGAGAACAGCGTCCGGCCGCGGAATCCCTCGCCGCGCGACAGCGCCACCGCAGCGAGCGTGCCGAGCACGGTCGCGATCGTCGCCGACGTCGCCCCCACGGTGAGGCTCATCCAGGCCGCCTCGATCATCGCGCTGTCGTTGAAGAACTCGCGGTACCAGGTAAGCGACCAGCCGCCCCAAACCGTCACCAGCCGCGAGGCGTTGAAGGAGTAGATCACGAGGATGACGATCGGCAGATACAGGAACGCAAGCCCCAGCGTCAGCGAAGCGATGTTGAAGCGCGACACCCTGCGCCGGGCCATCACCGCGCCTCCAATTGCCGCCGCTGCAGCCGGTCGTAGAGCAGGAGCGGCGCGATGAGGAGCACCAGGAGCACGATGGCGCAGGCGGAAGCGACCGGCCAGTCCTTGTTCATGAAGAATTCCAGCCACAAGGTCTGGCCGATCATCAACGAGTTGGAGCCCGCGAGCAGATCGGGGATCACGAACTCGCCGACGATCGGGATGAAGCAGAGCAACACGCCTGCGCCGACGCCCGGCAGCGACAGTGGGAACGTCACGAGCCAGAACACCTCGGCTGGCGCGGCGCCAAGATCAGCGGCGGCCTCCTCCAGCGCCGGGTCCATCTTGGTGAGCGTCGCGTAGAGCGGCAAGATCATGAATGGCAGATAGGAATAGACGATGCCGAGATACATGGCGGTGTCGGTCGACAGCCACACCACCGGCTGCGACACAAGGTGCAGCGTGAGCAGGATGCGGTTGAGCAGGCCGTCATGCTGCAGGATGTTGATCCAGGCATAGATACGGATCAGAAACGAGGTCCAGAACGGCACGATGACGAGCATCATAGCCACGCCCTGCCAGCGCTTCGGCAGCCGCGCCATGCCGTAGGCGATGGGATAGCCGATCACAAGCAGGATCGAGGTCGAGACGAGCGCGACGACGACGCTGCGCAGATAGGACAGCACATAGAGATTGTCGGAGACCAGCAGGCGGAAATTGTCGATCGAGAGCGCGGCGAAGGCAGCCTTGAGCGCCGCGACGCCGGCGGTGAGGTCGAACACCGGCGTATAGGGCGGCCGCGCGATCGCGGTCTGCGACAGGCTGATCTTGAGCACGAAGCCGAATGGCACCAGGAAGAACAGCACCATCCAGACATAAGGCGCGATCGCGGCGAAGCGCGCGGGGCGAGTGAAAATCTGCCTGGTGCTCATTGCGCCAGCACCATGCAATCGTCCGGCGTGAACCACGCCACCACGCGCTGGCTCAGGCTGTAGGCATCGATGTCGATACGCGCGGTATTGGCCATCGTCGAGCGCACGATCGCGCCCGAATCGAGTTTGACCTTGTAGACGGTCAGGCCGCCGAGATAGCTGACGTCCGTGACTACACCTTCAAGGCGGTTGATCGACTGCGCGTGCGATGCGTCCGGGATCGGGCCGCGGCGCGACAGCTTGACCTTCTCGGGCCGGATCGCGACCGAGACCGCGTTCCTTGTGATCGCGTGGCGCGGCTCGGCGACCACGATCGCGCCGGCGTCGCGGGTCGAGATCACGAGGCGGTTGGGCTCGCGGCTTTCGACCTCGCCGTCGAACAGATTGACCTCGCCGATGAACTCGGCGATCCAGCGCGACAGCGGCGCCTCGTAGAGCTCGCGGGGGGTGGCAACCTGGTCGAGCCGGCCCGCATCCATGACGCCGATCCGGCTTGCGACCGTCATCGCCTCCTCCTGGTCGTGGGTGACGATGATGAAGGTCATGCCGAGCCGGCGCTGCAGCTCCATCAGCTCGAGCTGGGTGCTTTCGCGCAGCTTCTTGTCGAGCGCCGCGAGCGGCTCATCGAGCAGGAGCACCTGCGGCCGCCGCGCCAGCGAGCGCGCCAGCGCCACGCGCTGCCGCTGGCCGCCGGAAAGCTGGTCGGGCTTGCGCTTCTCCAGCCCCCCGAGCTTGACGAGCGCCACCATCTCGGCAACGCGGGTGTTGATCTCCTCGCGCGCCATGCCGGCACGCCGCAAGCCGAAGGCGATGTTGTCGCGCACGGAAAGATGCGGAAACAGCGCGTAGTTCTGGAACATCATGTTGATCGGCCGCTCATGCGGCAGGACCTGCGCGATGTCCCTGCCGTTGAGCAAGATTCGGCCCTCGTCCGGCGCCTCGAAGCCGGCAAGCATGCGCAAGAGCGTGGTCTTGCCGCAGCCGCTCGGGCCGAGCAGCGCGAAGAACTCGCCGGCGGCGATGTCGAGCGAGACGCCATCGACGGCACGAAAGCCGCCGAATTTCTTCACCACTTCCTCAATGCGGAGCAACGGAACGTCCGGCTGAAGCTGGACGTGCGTTTCGGCTCTCTCGACCAACGTGGCGTGCGGCTCGGACCTGGGCGGCGGCACAGCCTGCACCGGTCCCGAAGCCGAATCGTTCTTGGGTGCTTCCTCAGCCATGTTCCCCTGCCCAACGCCCCGCGCCAAGCTAGCGGCGGAAGCGCATAGGCTCAACCGCTCCTTTGTCGGATAGCCGAATGGAGCGAGCTACACGCCCGCCCCCTTCGCCATGAAGGCCGCCAGCGCCTCCCGATCCTCCGCCGGCATGGTCAGACCGAGCTTGGAGCGGCGCCACAGGATATCATCGGGAAAGCGCGCCCATTCCCTCGTCATGAGATAGCGGACCTCGGCTGCGCTCAACTCGGGACCAAAGCTCTGCCCAAGGTCGGCGCGGCTCTTGGCCTCGCCCAGGATGTCGGCGATGCGTTTACCATAGGCGCCGAATAGCCGCTGCGCCTGCACCTCCGACAGAAATGGCCAGCGCTCACGCACCGCCATGACCTCCCAGTCAAAGCGCTCCCAGGAAAAGTCGCCGCCCGGCAACGGCGCCGTCGCGGTCCAGCGTGGCGACATCGGGAAATAGCGCGTGAGCTCCGACACTGCCTGCTCGGCGCGCCGTCGCGAGGTCGTGACGTCGCCGCCGAATAGCGTGAGCAGCGGCGGCTTTCCGCGCTGGTGGCCCAGCATCATCGCGCCGTCGCGCATGGCAGGGTAGCCGCCGCGCTCCGGCGCCAGATTGACGCCGGAGACGCTGCGGACCACGTCGGACGCCTCGATCCGCTCGCGGAAATAACGGTTGGCCGCCTCGCAGAGATAGGCAACGTCGGAGGCACCGACCGCGACGATGGCGGGATCGCCGGTGAAGGCATGGGCGATGGTGCCGATCAGCGTGAAGTCGCGCTCATAGGGGCTTGCGAAGATCAGCCTTCGGTCGGAGTTCTGAAAGACATAGACGTTGTCGCTGTCGAACAGGCGGCGCACCACGATCTGGCTGACCTGAACTGCGGCGAGTTTCGGAAACGGGATGCGCAGGACGGTTTCCGCCACCATGCTGGTCCAGCCCCCGCTGGTGTTGGCAAGCGCCCTTGCCGTGATCACCTGGCGACGGCCGCGGTCGATCACCGCCAGCCGCCAGAGGCGTTCCCGATCGGCGCGGACGCAGCGGGCGCCGGTGCGGATATCGGCCCCCCGCTCGGCCGCATCGCGTGCGACGAGCACCACGAGGCGGGAATCGTCGACGACGCAGTCGGAGTATTCGAAGGCGGTGCCGAACGGCCGCCTCAGCGCGTCGCCGACGGGATGGTGGTTGATGTTGATCATCGCCGAGCGCGGCAGGCGGCTCTTCGAGGCAATGCGGTCGTAAAGCCAGAGCGCGGTGCGCAACTTCCAGCGAGGACGTTCCTCGACATGGGCAGGGATTGCAAAGCGCATCGGCCGCACCACATGCGGCGCGTTCCTGAGCCAGGTATCCCGCTCGTTGAGCTGGGTGCGCACGCGCGCAAACGCGCGGCGCTCCAGCACCGAGAGATCGCCATGGATCAGCCGCGACGTCGCCGACGAGGCGGCACCGCCGAGATCGCCCTGCTCCAGAAGGACCACGCGCAAGCCCCGGCCCGCAGCGTCGCGCGCCACGCTGACCCCGTTCAGCCCGCCCCCGATGATCGCCAGATCGTAATCCGCCATGCGCTAGCTCTAGCGCATGATCTGGAAAAGTGTGTAGCGGTTTCCCGAAGAAATCATGCAAGCAAAAACGGCGAAAGCGCGATCTCGCTTAGCCTGTCTTGCGCACCGCCTCCATGCCGGCGTTGCGGCCCACGAGCGGGCCGTACTGCCCGATCGGCAGCGGCCTGCCGATCAGATAGCCCTGCACCGCGTCGCAGCCTTCGTCGGCGAGGAAGGCGAGCTGTTCCACGGTCTCCACGCCCTCGGCCACCAGCGACATGCCAAGGCCATGGCCGAGGTCGATGACGGCCGAGATGATCGCGGCCGATTGCGGATTGCGGCCGAGATTGATGACGAAGTCGCGGTCGACCTTGATCTTGTCGAACGGGAACGCCTGCAGATAGCTCAGCGAGGAATAGCCGGAGCCGAAATCGTCCATCGAGATGCGCACGCCGAGCGCCTTCAGGCGCCGCAGCAACGCAAGACCGCGGTCGAAATCCTCGATCAGCACGCCCTCGGTGATTTCAAGCTCGAGCCGGCCGGGCATAAGCCCGGTCTCGAGCAGGATCGAATGGACGAGGCCGACAAGGTCGCCGTGCACGAATTGTGCCGGTGACAGGTTGACGGCGACCTGCAGCGGCTTCGGCCAGGAGGCGGCCTCGCGGCAGGCCTCGCGCAGGATCCATTCGCCCATCTCGACGATCAGGCCGCTCTCTTCGGCGAGCGGAATGAAATCGCTGGGCGGAACGAACCCGCGCACCGGATGCAGCCAGCGCGCCAGGGCCTCGAAGCCGGTGATCTCGCTTTCCTCGACGGTCGAGCCCGACATCGCCTGCGGTTGGAAGTAGAGCGACAGCTCGCCGTTGCGGATCGCAACCGAGAGGTCCTGATGCAGCACGCGACGGTCGCGGATCTGCTGGTCCATCTCCGGTTCGTAAACGCTGATCGTGCCGCGCGATTTCTGCTTGGCGCGGAACAACGCAGCGCCGGCATTGGCAAGCAGCGAGGCCGCGTCCGCTCCGTTGTGCGGGAACACCGAGATGCCGGTGGTGAGACCGGTGCGGACCGACTTGCCGTCGATCAGGAATTCCCTGGCCATCGCTTCCACAAGGTGCTCGGCGAGCTCGATCCCGGCCGCGGGCTGCTTGCCGTCGATGATGAGGCCGAATTCGTCGCCGGAGAGCCGCGCCACCACGCCGCCGCGCGCCGCAGCCTGGATGCGGTTGGCGACCTCGATGAGGAGCTTGTCGCCGGTCGCGTGGCCGAACACGTCGTTGACTTCCTTGAGGCCGTCGAGATCGACCGAGAGCACAGCGAATTCCTCGCCGGTTCCGGCGCAGGCCTCGATCATCTGGGTCAGCGCCTTCAGGAAGGCAGGGCGGTTCGGCAGGTCGGTCAGGCCGTCGTGATAGGCCATGTGCGCCATGCGCGATTCGGTCTGCCGCCGGTCGGTGACGTCTTCGTGGGTCTTGATCAAATATTTCGGCTGGCCGGCCTCGTCGAGCACGGTCATGCGGCGGGTCAGGAACAGCCGCAAGCCCTCCTTGGTCGAGATCGGATGCTCTTCGGTGAGCAGGTCGCGTTTCTTGATCGCGGCCTCGTCGCGGGCAATGATCAGCTTGGCCTCGCGGGGATGGAAGATGTCCGCGGCAGTCAGTCCCGTGACCTCCTCGCGCCGGCGGCCGAGGATCGTCTCCGCGCTGCGGTTGGCCAGCAGATAGCGACCGTCGCTGACGCGCTCCACGATCAGCGACACCGGGATATTGTCGACCACGAGCTCGAGGAACTTCTTGGTGCTTTCGAGCTCGACCGACAGCGACCGGCGCTCAGTGACGTCCTCGAACAACGCGATCAGGAACACCGGCTGGTTGTTCTCGTCGCGGGCGACGACGCGATTGGAGAAGAGCACGCGCTTCTCCGGACCACGCTCGACCAGGAACTCGCTGCGATACTGGCCGTCCGGCGAATCGAGGGCAGCGCGGTCGGCGGCATCGATGTTGGCCGCGGTGTCGGGCTGGAAGATCTCATCGCCGCGCTTGCCGACGATGCGATCGCGCGAAAACCGCGAGAAGCGCTCGAACGCGCGATTGGCGAAGATGTAGCGGCCGTCCTCGATATTCTTGGCGGCGACGCAGACCGGCACGTTGTCAAGCACCGATTCCAGGAATTGCTTGGTCGACGCCAGCTCCCGCGACAGCTTGCGCTGCTCGGTGCAATCGAGATGCGTCGCAATCGAGCCGCCATTCGGCAAAGGGAAATATCTGACGAGGATGGACCGGCCATTCGGCAGTTCGGTGATCAGACCTTCGGCTCTTCCCGCCGGCGCATAAAAATCATCGTCGCTGGCGTCGAGGGCGCTCGCTGCGCGGCGCAGCTCCAGGAGCTGCGCGCCGGTCATGTTGGGCGGGAACGCAGAGCGCGACAGGCCATAGATTTCGAGATAACGCTCGTTGACGAACACGACCCGCTGCCTCGGATCGGTCATCACCACGCCCTGGTGCAGATTGTTCAGGGCGGAAGAGACGAACGCGTTGCGGCGCGCCTGCGAACGCTTGACCCGGCGCAGCGCCGAATAAATCCACAGCGCAATCGACGCCAGGAAGGCGCAGACGACGATGCCGCCGATCAGGAGTTCCCAGAGCACGTTAGGATCAAGCGAGCGGATATAGCTCGCGGGCGCGATGGTGTCGGACATCGCCCAGGCGCGCCCCGAGGACGCGGCGACCGCGGCCAGGCACAGAAGAGCCTGCGCAGGAATCAGATCCTTGCTGCCTGCCTGCCAATTCTTGCCAGCCATCGGTCACCCGCGGATTTCAGCGGCGGAGTGTCTGGCTTGACGGGTTTGGATCGGGTAAACGCGTACCCGCGCGGGTTCGAAATATGACTCAAATTACGGCAATTGCCCTGACATGATTAATGCTTCTCTAACGGCGCATGGCTCAAGTGATAATCCAGACGATCCAATGGCTTGACCGCCGGCTTTCGTTAACGACAGGCTAATCTTCAACGAGCGGCGAGCCCCTTCGCTGTGGCAATTCCGGACTTGAAACTCAAGCAAATGGACAAGGTTGAGTGCGTCGTAGTCGGGGCGGGCGTGATCGGCTTGGCGATCGCGCGGCGCCTCGCACAAGGCGGCCGCGAGGTGGTCGTGCTCGAGGCGGCCGAGGGCATCGGCACCGTGACCTCCTCGCGCAACAGCGAGGTGATCCATGCCGGCATCTATTACAGGGCGGGCAGCCTGATGGCGCGGATGTGCGTGACCGGCAAGCGCGCGCTCTACGACTATTGCTCAAGCCACGGCATTCCGCACAGAAATTGCGGCAAGCTGATCGTCGCCACCACGCCGAAGGAGACCGAGAAGCTGCAATCGATCCGCGCCCATGCCGAAGCCAATGGCGTGCTCGACATGCGCCTGCTTTCGGGCGAGGCTGCGCGCGCGCTCGAGCCGGCGCTGAACTGCGACGCCGCATTGCTCTCCCCCTCGACCGGTATCATCGACAGCCATTCCTACATGCTGGCGCTGCGCGGCGACGCGGAAGCGGCAGGTGCTGCCTTCGCCTTCCACACGCCGCTCCTGCGTGCCAAGGCGAAAGCCGGAAGGATCGAGCTCGATGCCGGTGGCGAGGCGCCGATGAGGCTGGAATGCGAGCTTCTGATCAATGCCGCGGGGCTCGACGCGCCGGCAACCGCACGGCGGATCGAGGGCATGCCGGAAGCGCTGATCCCGCAGGCTTATCTCGCCAAGGGCAATTATTTCAGTTGCAGCGCGCGGGCGCCGTTCTCACACCTGATCTACCCCGTGCCCGAGCCGGGCGGACTCGGAGTTCATCTCACCCTCGACATGGCGGGACAGGCGCGGTTCGGCCCCGATGTGGAGTGGGTCGATCGCATCGACTATGCGGTCGATCCGGCACGTGCAGAACGCTTCTATCCCGCGATCCGCAGATACTGGCCGACGCTGCCCGACGGCACGCTGATGCCGAGCTATTCCGGCATGCGGCCGAAGATCGTGCCGCCGGCGATCGCCTCGCAGGACTTCGTGATCCAGGGCCCGCACGAGCACAGCGTCGCGGGGCTGATCAATCTGTTCGGGATCGAGTCGCCGGGACTGACGTCTTCACTCGCGATTGCAGATCACGTGGGCGAGCTAACCGGCATGTAGGCCACCGCAGCGCGTTTTCGCGCGATGCTACCTAAGGGAGAATCCCGCCGCTCGGACGATGAGCGCCAAAGAGCGCTCATCCGGGGCCGGGGATCATAGCGACGCTAAAAATTTTCGTTAATGCAGTGTTTCGTCAGCGGACTGCTTCAACCGCTCGATCTGGTCCTTCACCATCAATTTCCGGCGCTTCAATTCGGCTATTTGCAGGTCGTCCGTTGAAAGGTGGATAAGGGCTTCGTGCAGTTCGTTCTCGAGGCTCTTGTGTTTCCGTTCCAGTTCAACGAGATGTGCCTGAATCGCCATTCGAAACCTCCTTGGTTGATCAGAAACCTCAGATTCGATCCGGAATTGCAAGTGTACACTTCCGACCGAATCTGTCGATGGTTATCCGAATCAGCCCGCGTCATTTTTTGACGGTCATATGTAATGAAGCGTGAGCACGGAACCGTGATCCCCGGCGTCGGTCAAATCCTGACTTTGCCAAAACCTTTAAGGTCTTGCCTGTGGGTTTGCCCGTTGCGCGGGGCGGCGGCAGGGGCGATATTTCCCACAGGGTTTCCACAGCCTTTCGCAATCTCATCGCGTTTTTCGGCTAAGCTATATCATGACCGACGAAGATGAGCGTGCGCTGCATGCCGAGCTCGCACGGCTGCAGCAGGAACACCGCGACCTCGACGCGGCGATCGATGCACTTCAACAATCGCCGGCGCCCGATCTGCTGCGGTTGCAGCGGTTGAAGAAGCGCAAGCTACAGCTGCGCGACCGCATCGCTTTCATCGAAGACCAGATCACCCCCGACATCATCGCCTGATCGGCGGGTGCCGGCCCGCGATCCGTCAGCGGCTCTCCCTCAAAATTTCCGCACGCCCTGGCCCGGGCCCTTGACTCCGTGAGAACAAAAGAGGAACATACCGATCGTCCTCGACAGACCCGGAGTGTCGCCATGTCCGTCTCACCGACCGCGTTTGACAACAGCCATTACGAGAAGGCCTGCGATCAGGCCATCGCGATGTGCGACGGCAACCTGCGCAGCACGATCAAGGCGCTGATCATGGCCAATGAATTCCTGGAAGCCGAACTGATGGAATTGCAGGCGGCGATCTCCTCAGGCTGCGCGCCCTTGCAATCGGAGCCCACCGAGAACGCGGCCTGACGGAGCAAGACGATCCATGGCCGACATCACCTATTACGTTGCGATGCCGTTCCTGCAGGACGACACAGGCGCGCTGATCGCGGGTGCCGCAGAGGAATGCCAGAGTCCGACCACCGCGCTGCGGCGTGCCGAGACGTTGTCGCGGATCGCCGGCAATATCGGCGCGGTGGCGTTCAGCCGCAGCGGCGATCCCATGGCCGGCGAGTTTGGCGATGCCAAGCTGCTCAGAAAATTCGGCGAGGTGCCGGAGGATCTGAGCGCGCTTTAACCGGCGGCCGATTTCGTCTCATGCCGGCGCTGGGCCTTGCGCATATACATTGCGCTATCGGCCTCTTCCAGCGCGCGAGCCGCTTCGGATTGCGGTCCGAGGATCGCAACGCCGGCGGACGCGCCGGCCGTCACGTTCCGTCCGCCGAAGCTGAAGGTCAGCCGGTCAATATCGGCTTCCAGCGCGGCTGCTTTCGCGCGCGCATCGGTCTCGGTGAGATTCCAGAGCAGGATGCCGAACTCGTCGCCGCCGAGCCGCCCCACCACGTCGGAGGCACGGACTTGCCGCGTCAACACGGCAGTGATCGCCTTCAGCACCTCATCTCCGGCGGCGTGACCGAAAGCATCGTTGACCGGCTTCAGGCGATCGACATCGAGCAGAATCAGCGCCCCGCTCGCATGGTAGCGCTTGATATAGGCGATGGCGCGTGCGAGCTCGTGCTCGAAGCCGCGCCGGTTCGGAATCTCCAGCAGAAAATCGGTATCGGCGGAGGCCTGCAGCTCCTCGATCCGCTTTAGCGCGGCCGCAAGCTCGGCCCGAAGCTTGCGGATGATGGCCTTGTCGCGCTTTTCCGCCCTTGGCGATCCGGACGCCGCCCGCGTGCGGGCCGCTGCGGCCGCTGTTGCGGGTGTCCGAACTCGCTTTTTCATGGGCATGAAAGGGCTGGTGGGTGCGTTTGGAGACTTGCCGGATTTGGCCAAGACAGGATAGTGCATTCCCGCTCCCTTGCCACGCCTTGCCGACATCGGGCCCGAACCTATAATCCGGCCTATGTTTTTGGATTCCTGAGAAGAATTAACCCTATGCCCGCTCCCGTCGCCATCATCATGGGAAGCCAGTCCGACTGGGAGACCATGCGGCACGCCGCCGAGACGCTCAAACAGCTCGGCGTCGATTGCGACAGCCGCATCGTTTCCGCCCATCGCACCCCGGACCGGCTATTCAACTTTGCCAGGGGCGCCAAGGCGGCCGGTTTCAAGGTCATCATCGCCGGCGCCGGCGGGGCAGCACATCTGCCGGGCATGACCGCCGCGCTGACGGAACTGCCGGTGTTCGGCGTTCCCGTCGATTCGAAGGCCCTGTCGGGTATCGATTCGCTCTATTCCATCGTCCAGATGCCGGCGGGCGTGCCCGTCGGCACGCTCGCGATCGGCCGCGCGGGCGCCATCAACGCCGCGCTGCTGGCAGCGAGCGTGCTCGCGCTCGGCGATGCCGCGCTGGCCTCGCGGCTTGCCGCCTGGCGCAAGAAAAACACCGATGCGGTCGCCGAGCGCCCGGAGGGATCGGCGTGAGCACTTCCAATCGGGTGAAGCTGAAGCCCGGCAACACGATCGGCATTCTGGGGGGTGGCCAGCTCGGCCGGATGTTGGCGATGGCGGCCGCGCGGCTCGGCCTGCGTTGTCAGATCTTCTCGCCGGATCCGGACTCGCCCGCCTTCGACGTGGTGCTGAATGCGACCTGCGCCGAATATGCCGATGTCGAGGCGCTGGAGACGTTCGCCAACGATGTCGACGTCATCACCTATGAGTTCGAGAACGTGCCGGCCTCCGCCGCACTGGTGCTGGCGGCGCGTCGTCCGCTGCTGCCAGACCGCAAGATCCTGGAGACGACCCAGGACCGCCTCGCCGAGAAGAATTTTGTGACAAAGCTAGGCATCGGCACGGCCGCCTATGCCGACGTCTCAAGCGTTTCCTCCTTGCGCGAGGCGATCGCGCACATCAGCCTTCCCGCGGTGATCAAGACCCGCCGCTTTGGCTATGACGGCAAAGGGCAGGCTCTCGTCCGCGAGGGCGACGATCTCTCGCAGATCTGGACAGAGCTCGGCACCAAATCCGCCATCCTCGAGGCCTTCGTTCCCTTCGAGCGCGAGATTTCGGTGATCGCCGCACGCTCGGCCGACGGCGAGGTCGAGTGCTTCGATGTCACCGAAAACGAGCATCGCGACCACATCCTGAAAATCTCGCGGGCGCCGGCCGCGATCCCCGATGAGCTGGCTCAGGAAGCGCTCGGCATCGCAGCCAGGATCGCAACCGCGCTCGACTATGTCGGCGTGCTCGCGGTCGAGATGTTCGTGGTGGCCAATGGCGCCGCCCGCCCCAAGGTGCTCGTCAACGAGATCGCCCCGCGGGTGCACAATTCCGGCCATTGGACGCTCGACGGCGCCTCGATCTCGCAATTCGAGCAGCACATCAGGGCGATCGCCGGCTGGCCGCTGGGAAGGCCGGCGCGCCACGGCAACGCGATCACCATGACCAACCTGATCGGGGACGAAGTCCTCGGCTACCAGGAATGGCTCGCCGTGCCCGGAGCCAGCGTCCATCTCTACGGCAAGAGCCCGCCTCGCCCGGGCCGCAAGATGGGCCATGTAACCCAGGTCGGACATAAGGTCGGACACAAGCTCGCCCCCCCGGTCGGAACGACACCTTCAAAAGACGGTTAGCGGATCGCAAGGCCCTATTTTCGCCGCTCAAACCGTATCTTATTGCGTCCCGAGCGGTGGACATCGGACCTTTTGTCTGATACAGACGCGCGCTCAAGCTCGGGGGCAAGGTGGTCTTGCCGGCCCTGGAGCCTTTACCCGATTACATTTCGTTTGACTCAAAAGAGGATGCCGCGTGCAGGTTCTCGTCCGCGATAACAATGTTGATCAAGCCCTCAAGGCGCTGAAGAAGAAGATGCAGCGTGAGGGGATTTTCCGCGAGATGAAGCTCCGCGGCCATTACGAGAAGCCATCCGAAAAGAAGGCCCGTGAAAAGGCCGAAGCCGTGCGCCGCGCACGCAAGCTGGCTCGCAAGAAGCTGCAGCGCGAGGGCCTCCTGCCGATGAAGCCAAAGCCCGTGTTCGGCGCCGGCCCCGGTGGCGAGCGTGGTGCGGGCGGTGGCCGTGGCGGTGCAGGCGGCGGCTCGCGCGGAATGCGCTAAGCGGACAAGCTGATCGATATTTCGGGCAACGCGGGCTTTTCGCCCGCGTTATTGTTTTGCAAGGGCTGCTTTTTGCGGCGCGCCGGGCTACCAATAAGCGTGTCGTTTGCGCATGAGTATTTCGCAGACATGGCCAGTCCGGTTTCCCGCCGCGGTTCAGGCGCTTCGCATCCTTACCCGTGCGGGCCGCTTTGCGCCGCCCTGATTGCGGTCGCGCTCGCCGGTTGCTCGATCAATCTGGGATCGCTGACGTCTTCCTCCGAACCGGAGCCCGCCGAGCTCACGTCCCCGACCAACATCGCTTCGCTCTCTGAAACCATCAAGAACAACCCCAACGATCCGCAAGCCTACAATATGCGCGGCTCGGTACTGGCGCAGGCCGGCAAGACCGATGAAGCGCTCGCCGATTTCAACAAGGCTATCAGTCTCGATCCGAATTCCGGTCAAGCCTATGCCAATCGCGGGCTGATCTACCGGCAAACCAGGCATCTCGACCAGGCGATGGCCGATTATGAGCACGCGATCTCGCTTGATGCCGGCTACGCGCCCGCCTATCTCGGCCGCGGCATGGTCTATAAGGCGCGGAATCAGCCGCAGGAGGCGCTGGCAGATTTCAACAAGGCGATCACGCTCGCCCCTGACAATGCCGAGGCCTATTACAACCGCGGCCTGCTCTATCAGGCCGAGAAGCAGCACCAGGAAGCGATCGATGATTTCACCGCGGCCAATGGGCTGGTGCCGCAGCAGGCCGAGCCGTTGCTCGCACGCGCGCTGAGCTATCTCGCAACCGACCGCGCCAAGAAAGCGGCCGCCGATCTCGATGAGGCGGTGCAGGACGATCCGCAAAATGCGCAGGCCTGGCTGACGCGCGGGCTCGCCTATGAGCGGCTGGGCGACAAGACGAAGGCGGCCGGCTCCTACGGGCGGGCGATCAACCTGCGGCCGAGGGATGAAGTGGCGCGAAACGGCTTTAGCCGCGTCGGCGGCAAGCCCGGCCAGAGCTACGATACGTTCTGATCAGACCAATTCGGGTAGCAGCGTCAATCCGTGAACTGGCTTGCGCTGCTGCTGTCGTCTTGCCGGTTCGAACCCGGCAGAACCGCGTGGAACATCGACCTCGCCGCATGCAGCATGTCCTGGGCCATGTTGGTCGTACGGGTCGCAAACTTGTTGGCGCCGGCCCTGAGATCGATCGGCGGCGCCGGCGCGGGCGGCGGAATGTCCGCTGGCGGGATCGGCCGGTTCGGATCGTCATTGCTGATCGAGGCTGTCGCGGTCGGCCCTTCTACCGGCGGGGCGGCGACCGTGATCGGCGGCGGCAACGGCCGGACTGGCGCAGCGGCCATGGCCGGCGGCGGGGTCACAGAGCGGGGCACTTCCTGCAGGCGCGGCGCCTCAGGCGCGCGCGAAGCGTCCTGGGCGCGCGACTGGCTGTCCGCGTTACGCAGGCGTTCGATCGCCGCGCGCGCCAGTTCGTTGACATCGCGGTCCTCCGCAGCCGGCACCGGCGCTACGGCCGTCTGAACCGGTGCCGCGGGGGACGCAGCCGGCGTCTTCGCGATCGCCTTCTCGCGTGGAGCGGCAACCGGCGCGTGGCGGCGCGCGTCGGGAATCGAGGCCGTGTCGGTCGGCCTGGCTTCGCGCTGCTTGGCTTCCTGGGCCTTGGCTTCCTGGGCCTTGGCTTCCTGAGCCTTGCCTTCCTGAGCCTTGCCTTCCTGAGCCTTGGGTTCTTGCGCCTTGGCTTCCACCGGCTTGGGCTGGGTCGGCTTGACTTCGGCCGGCCTCTCCGCCGCCGACTTCTCCAGCATGGCGCGCTCGGAGATGCCTTTGGCCGTCACGCCCGGCTCGGGGATGTTTGCGACTTCAGCCGAGCCGTTGGCCGGTTTGACGTTCTTCTTGGCGTTGGCAGCGGTGACCGCCGCGGCAACCGGGGCGTTGGTGGCGGGTCTGGAAACGTAGTGATTCACGATGTAGGCGCCGATTACCGTCGCGGCCACCGACGGCAGGATCTCCAGTGCGAATTTCTTCAGGTAATTCAGCATTGCCGACCACTCCCCAACAGCGAGTCTTGGGGGAACTTTGAGGCACATTGAGGGATCAACTGCGGCACGCTAATGGCAAACCCGTAAATGATTGATTTAGGGCTTCAACTCGACCTCAAGAAACACGATCTCGGATGCCGTTTCATTGAGCACATCGTGCTCCACCCCGGCCTTCCGGAAGTAGGATTTACCGGCCCCGAGCTGGGCCTTGGAGCGCTCGCCATTCGGCGCCACAATGGTCATCTCGCCTGCGGTCACGGGGACGATGACATAATCCATTTCATGGGTGTGGTGGCCGGTGGCGCTGCCGGGCACGAGCCGCCATTGGGTGACGCGGACCTCGGGGGTGTCGACCTGGACCTCGGATTGGGCAGCGAGCACGGCGATCTCCAGTTACGGGACGAAGACAAGAAACACGAATATCGCAAAAACCACCATGTGAACCAGCCCAAACAGAATGTTGGTCCGCCCCGTTCCGAAGGTCAGCATGCTCAACGCGAAGGTGAGCACAAGTTCCACCGTGTTCTGCTGGTTAAGTCCAAGCTCAAGCCGTTTGTCCATGGTGAAGGCGGCAATCGCCACCGCCGGCACGGTCAAGCCAATGGTTGCCAATGACGAGCCAAGCGCGAGGTTGATGCTCTTCTGCAGGTCGTTCTTGCGCGCGGCCGACACCGCCGCGACGCTTTCGGGCAGCAGGATGAGCAGTGCCACCACCACGCCGGCAAACGCCGCCGGCGCGCCGATCGCGGCGGTCGCGGCATCGACCACGACTGAGAATTTCTTGGCGAGCAGCACAACTGCAAGCAAGGAAACGAGCAACAGGATGACGCTCAGGGCGAGCTCACGTGCCGGCATCGGCGCGCCGTCGTCGGCCAGGCCCGCAACATCGCGGACGAAATAGTCGCGATGCCGGCTGGTCTGGGTATAGAGGAAAACGCCGTAGAGCAGGATCGTGACGACGCTGACGACCTCGAGCTGCGCCTCGGAATAGATCGGACCCGGCGTGGTCAAGGTGTAGTTCGGCAAGATCAGCGTGATGGTCGCTATCGTGAACAGCACGCTGAGATAGACGTTGGCGCCCGAGACCTGGACATCCTGCTCGCGGTAGCTCAGACCGCCGATGAAGATGCAGATGCCGACGAGGCCGTTGCAGACAATCATGACCACCGCGAAAACGGTGTCGCGCGCGAGCGTCGGCACTTCCTTTTCGCCGAGCATAAGCGTTGCGATCAGCGCGACCTCGATGATGGTGACCGAAAGCGTGAGCAGCAGAGTGCCGTAAGGTTCGCCGATCCGGTGCGCAATCACCTCGGCATGATGCACGGCCGCAAACACCGTGCCGAACAGGATCACCAGGAGCATGACGGCGAACAGAACGCCGCCCGCGGAGGGCGAAAAGCTGTAGCCGGTCGCGGTCACGGCCGCAAACAGCAGAACCGCCAGCAGAGGAAATATCCACGCCGATTTCGGCATCGGGCCGCGCGCGCTCATCGATCCTCAATGCGCAAATGATCGGTGCGATCAGCCTTTCAAACCGCCGATGAATTGTCGAGCGGTTTCAATCGCACCGAAATCATCCAGATTGTCGTGGCCGCCGCCGCGAAAACGGATGAATTGCTTGGGTTCATGAGCGAGCGCAAACAGCCGCTCGCCAAAGGCGATATTGATCGCGTCATCGCGGTCACCATGCATGATCAGGAGCGGCACACTGACGCTGGCGATGCGCCGGTCGGAGCGGAATTGATCACGCATCAACAGCCTGACCGGCAGAAACGGAAACGATGACGTGGCGATGTCGACTGTCGAGGTATAGGGCGCCTCCAGGATCAATTTGCCGATCGGATGCTCGGCGGCAAGCGCGACCGCAACGCCGGTGCCGAGCGAAAAGCCCCAGGCAACAATCCGGCTCGGCTCGTAGCGCGCGGCGGCGAAGGCGTAAGCCGCCGCCGCGTCCTGCAATAGCCCCGCT
Organism: Bradyrhizobium sp.; assembly: GCF_035309285.1. Classification (GTDB taxonomy): domain Bacteria; phylum Pseudomonadota; class Alphaproteobacteria; order Rhizobiales; family Xanthobacteraceae; genus Bradyrhizobium. The sequence goes on from NZ_DATGFH010000093.1 coordinate 24,230, forward strand.
TCGCTCGGCGATCCGCTCGATCCCGCATAGCCGCGATAGGACAGGGCCACGAGGCCGCTGCCGTCGGAGGTTATGGCCTTGAAGCGACCGACGACGCCGGCAAGGACATCGCCGTTGCCGGGGAAATAGAGGATCACGGGGCGGCCGGCTTTGGCCGGCACGTACCAGACGATGACCTTCTCGGCATCGGCGGTGGTCAGCACATGTTCTTCGGCTTGCGGAAGACCGGCGACGGCCGGCGCGATGCGCCCGACCGGCGGGATCGGAAACAGCAGGGCGCGCTGCCTGAAATAGAGCACGGCAAGACCGCCGAGATAGATGAGCGCGGTGACAATGATGATCCATTTCAGCGCGGTCATCACGGGCTGCCGCTAAAGCGCAATGGTTTGAGGATAAATCATCATCGCGCTTTGGCTCTTTTTGTTTTGCGCATGATCTTTTCGGAAAACCGCTCAACACTTTTCCGGATCGGGGGCGCGCCTGCGCGTCTTCAAAAGCTTCTCGACGTCGGCCTTGATGCTGTCCGGAATCTCGCGGCACGAGCAGTCGCGCGCATGCGCGACGTGCCATCTGATGCGCTGCTCCCGCGTCGCCCGCGGTGGCATACGATTTAGCCGATGCCACTCCTTGTTGAGGGCCACGGCGTGAGCCTCACATGCCCTTGACGATGTTCTCGGTCATCTTCTTGGCATCGCCGAGCAACATCATGGTGTTGTCGCGATAGAACAAGGGATTGTCGATGCCGGCATAGCCCGAGGCCAGCGAGCGCTTGATGAACATCACAGTGCCCGCCTTCCAGACCTGCAGCACCGGCATGCCGTAGATCGGTGAGGACTTGTCCTCTTCGGCGGCGGGATTGGTGACGTCGTTGGCGCCGATCACGAAGGCGACATCGGCCTGCGCGAATTCGGAATTGATATCCTCGAGCTCGAACACCTCGTCATAGGGCACGTTGGCTTCGGCGAGCAGCACGTTCATGTGGCCGGGCATGCGGCCCGCGACCGGGTGAATGGCGTATTTCACCTCGACGCCTTCCTTCTTCAGGCTGTCGGCCATTTCGCGCAGCGCGTGCTGCGCCTGCGCCACCGCCATGCCGTAGCCGGGCACGATGATGACCTTCGAGGCGTTCTTCATGATGAACGCCGCGTCGTCCGCCGAACCGAGTTTTGCGGGCTTCTGCTCGCCGACGCCGCCGCCGGCCGCCGCAGTCTCGCCGCCGAAGCCGCCGAGGATGACCGAGATGAAGGAGCGGTTCATCGCGTGGCACATGATGTAGGACAGGATCGCGCCGGAGGAGCCGACCAGCGCGCCGGTGATGATGAGCGCCGAATTGCCGAGTGTGAATCCGATGCCCGCCGCGGCCCACCCGGAATACGAGTTCAACATCGAAATCACGACCGGCATGTCCGCGCCGCCGATCGGGATGATGATGAGGACGCCGAGCAGAAGCGCCGCGATGGTGTTGAGCCAGAAATAAGCCGGGCTGCCGGTGAGCACGAGGCCGACGATGAATGCGATCAGCGCGATGCCGAGCGCGATATTGATTACGTGGCGCGCGGGCAGGATGATCGGTGCGCCGCTCATGCGCGCCGAAAGCTTCAGGAACGCGATCACCGAGCCGGTGAAGGTCAAGGCGCCGATGGCGACGCCGAGCGACATTTCGACGAGGCTCTGCTGATGGATGTTGCCGGGCGTGCCGATGTCGAAGGCTTCGGGCGCATAGAACGCACCGGCGGCGACCAGCACCGCGGCCATGCCGACCAGCGAGTGGAACGCGGCGACGAGCTCGGGCATCGACGTCATCGGCACGCGGCGGGCGATGAAGGCGCCGATGCCGCCGCCGATCGCGACCGCGAGGATCACAAGCAGCCAGGCGATCGGGTCGGCGGGAGGGTGGTTGGCAAGCGTGGTCGCTACCGCGATCGCCATGCCGATCATACCGAGCAGATTGCCCCGGCGCGAGGTCGCCGGGCTCGACAGCCCGCGCAGCGACAGGATGAACAGCACACCCGCCACGAGATAAAGAAGTGCCGACAGATTGGCGTTCATCTCAGGTCCTCATCTTTCCCCATCACCCTGAGGAGTGTTTCGCTCACTTCGCCTTCCTCTTGTACATCGCCAGCATGCGCTGGGTGACCAGGAAGCCGCCAAAGATGTTCACGCAGGCAAAGGTGAGCGCGACAAAGCCGAAGCCGCGCGCCCAGGCGCTGCCCGACGAGACCAAACCGACGCCGACCGCGAGCAATGCGCCGACCACAATCACCGACGAGATCGCGTTCGTCACGCTCATCAGCGGCGTATGCAGCGCCGGCGTCACCGACCACACCACGAAATAGCCGACAAACACCGCCAGCACGAAAATCGAAAGCCGGAACACGAAGGGATCGACGGCCTGTGCCATATGCTCCATGGCTAGTCTCCTCTTTAAGCCTTCTCTTTAGGCCTTCGGCTGGAAGTTCGGATGGATGACGGCGCCGTCCTTGGTCAACGCGGTGGCCTTCACCAGCTCATCGTCCCAATTGACCGCGAGCGTCTTGTTGGCCTTGTCGATCATCGTCTCGATGAAAGCGAACAGGTTGCGCGCGTAGAGGCCGGAAGCCGACGCGGCGACGCGGCCGGCGACATTAGTGTAGCCGACGATCCTGACGCCATCGATATCGACGACCTCGCCCGCCCTGGCGCCCTCGACATTGCCGCCGCGCTCGACGGCGAGATCGACCAGCACCGAGCCCGGCCGCATCGATTTCACCATCTCGGCCGAGATGAGGCGCGGCGCCGGACGGCCCGGGATCAACGCGGTCGTGATAACGACGTCCTGCTTCTTGATGTGCTCGGCGGTGAGCGCGGCCTGCTTGGCCTGATACTCCTTCGACATTTCCTTGGCATAGCCACCGGCGGTCTGCGCGTTCTTGAACTCCTCGTCCTCGACGGCGAGGAACTTTGCGCCCAGGCTCTCCACCTGCTCCTTGGTGGCGGGCCGTACATCGGTCGCGGTCACGATGGCGCCAAGCCGCCGCGCGGTTGCGATCGCCTGCAGGCCTGCGACGCCGACGCCCATGATGAACACTTTTGCGGCCGGCACCGTGCCGGCCGCGGTCATCATCATCGGGAAGGCGCGGCCGAAAGCCTCGGCGCCCTCGATGACGGCGCGATAACCCGCCAGGTTCGCCTGCGAGGAGAGCACATCCATTACTTGCGCGCGGGTGATGCGCGGCATCAGCTCCATCGCGAAGGCGGAGATGCCGGCGTCCGCCATCGCTTTCAGCGCGGCGTCGTTGCCGTAAGGATCCATGATCGCGATCACGAGCGCCCCGCGCTTGTATTGCGAAAGCTCGGATGCCTCCGGCCGCTTCACCTTGATGACGATGTCGGCATCCTTCAGCGCATCGGCGTTGACAGCGGCGCCGACCGCGGTGAAATCGGAATCCGGCAGGCCGGACTTGATGCCCGCTCCCGGCTCGACCGCAACCTCGGCGCCAAGCGCCTTGAATTTCTTCACCGTGTCGGGCGAAGCCGCGACCCGTGGTTCGGCGGGATCGATCTCCCTGGCAACCGCAATCTTCATGAAGCCTCCGGACGGCGCGAGGCGCGCGCAAGACGAGCATTGCGCAGGCGCGGCGCGGCGCAATGCTGATGGATCAGATCAGAGCAGGAAAATCGCCATCAGGATCAGGATGAGCGCGACCGTGCCCGTGCCGTATTTCACCAGCATGATGAAACCCTCATAGGTCGCCTCGTGGGCCGGATAGTCCATGCCGTCGGCGGTCGTGAAGGCTACTTCGCTATGATCTGCCATTGCTGTCCCCAGTCGGAAATCGAACGTTGCGCCGAATTACCGCAAAGAGACCTGCAGGGCAACGGCGCGCGAACAGGATGTCGTTCTCTTATCGGCTCATTTCGCAGGCCAATTGTCCCTGATCCAGCGGGTGAGGCTTTCCTCGCTGACTTCACCAGCGGCGAGCGCAAGGATGATTGTCGTCGCCTGCGCGGGATCGGGGGAGAACGGGACGCCATTCTTGTGCAGGAACGTCATCATCGCCATGAAGGCGATACGTTTGTTTCCATCGACAAAGGCATGGCTCTTGGCCAGCCCGAACGCATAGGCGGCCGCCAGCTCTGCGAGCGGAGCCTGCTCGTAGGTCCACTTGTTGACAGGGCGCTCAAGCGCTGACCTCAGCACGCCCTCATCGCGCAAGCCGGGCGCACCGCCAAACCGGCGGAGTTGGCGGCTGTGGATGGCGATGGCTTGCTCGTAGGTAATCGAAAGTGGCTCGTTCGGCTCGGTCATTTGGCGAGCGTCGCAAGCGTATCTCGATATTTCTCCATGATCTCGTCGGCGATCTCCATCGTCCGCTCGAAATCAGGATCATAAGGAAGCGCCTGGAACCCGCCGCCAGGCAGCTCCGTGATGTGGAGCTGCTGACCACGCTTGAGGTCAAGCCGCTGCATCAATTCACGAGGGAGCAGCAGTCCGTCGGAATTGCCGATTTTCTTGATCTCGATCTTCACGGCCGTTCTCCCTTCGAGAAAGGTAAACTGAAAAGGAGCATGTTATACAATTGTATAACATGCTCTCTCGGCTCGTTCAACAAATGTTTTACGGCCGCGCCGCGCCCGGCTCAGCCCATGGCCTCCAGCTCGTCGATCATGCCGGAAATGACGGACAGCCCGCCGTCCCAGAATTTCGGGTCCTTGGCGTCCAGACCGAAGGGTTTGAGCAGCTCCGAATAATGCTTGGTGCCGCCGGCAGCCAACATCTCGAGGTAGCGCTCGGCGAACCCCTCGGAGGCGTGCTCATAGACCGCATAGAGCGAGTTCACCAGGCAGTCGCCGAAGGCATAGGCGTAGACATAGAACGGCGAATGGATGAAGTGCGGGATATACATCCAGAAATTCTCGTATCCCGGCTTGATCTCGATCGCGGGTCCCAGGCTCTCGCCCTGCACGGAAAGCCAGATGTCGCCGATCCGCTCGGCGGTCAATTCGCCGTTCTTGCGCTCGGTGTGGACGGCGCGCTCGAAGGAATAGAACGCGATTTGCCGCACCACGGTGTTGATCATGTCCTCGACCTTGCCGGCGAGTAGCGCCTGGCGCTGCTTGGCGTTCCCGGTTTGCGACAAGAGCCGCTTGAAGGTCAGCATCTCGCCGAACACGCTCGCGGTCTCGGCAAGCGTCAGCGGGGTGGGCGCCATCAGCGCGCCGTTCTTCGCCGCCAGCACCTGATGCACGCCATGGCCGAGCTCGTGGGCGAGCGTCATCACGTCGCGTGGCTTGCCCTGATAGTTCATCAGCACGTAGGGATGCGCCGACGGCGTGGTCGGATGCGAGAATGCGCCCGGCGCCTTGCCCGGCCGCACCGGCGCATCGATCCAGCGATCGGTGAAGAAGCGCTCGGCGATCTCGGCCATTTTCGGCGAGAAGCCGTGATAGGCGGTCAGCACCATACTCTGCGCCTCCGGCCAGGCGATGGTGCCGGTCGCAGCAAACGGCAGCGGCGCATTGCGGTCCCAATGCGCGAGCTTCTTCTTCCTGAACCAGCCTGCCTTCAGCCGGTAGTAGCGATGCGACAGCTTCGGATAGGCCGCGCGCACCGAAGCGACCAGCGCGTCCACCACCTCGCGCTCGACGCGGTTGTTCAAGTGGCGCGAGTCCGCAACATCGGCGAAGCCGCGCCAGCGGTCGGAGATGTCCTTGTCTTTCGCCAGCGTGTTGGTGATCAGCGCAAAGGTGCGCTCATTGGCCTTGAAGGTCTTGGCGATCGCCTCCGCCGAGGCCTTGCGCTTCTTGCCGTCGCGATCCTGCAACAGATTGAGCGCCGGCTCGATCGCGAGTTCCTTGGCCCCGACCTTGAAGCGCAGCGAGGAGATGGTCTGATCGAACAGCCGGTTGAAGGCGGAATAGCCGGTCTGGGATTTCTCGTGGAACAACTGCTCGACGCGATCCTCGAGCTGGTAGGGCTTGTCCTTGCGCAGGTCCTCGATCCACGGGCGGTAATGGGCGAGCTCCGGCGTCTGCATCGCGTGCTCGATCACGGCATCGTCGATACGGTTGAGTTCGAGCGCGAAAAACAACAGATGCGTCGAGGCCGCCGTCAGCCGCTCGGACACGTCGCCATAGAATTTCGAGATCGCGGCATCGACACTGTCGCCGGCATGCACGAGGCCCGCATAGGAACCGAGGCGGCCGGCGAGATCGTCGATCGCCTCATAGCGTCGCACCGCTTCCGCGAGCCATTGTCCGCCATCTTCGCGCGCCGCGTGCTCGGCGAGCTTGCCCTTGTAGTCGGTCTCAAACGCGACGCATTCGGCATCCATTCTGGCGAGATCGTGCGCAACTTCCGGCGCCTCGATGCCGGCGTAGAGGTCGGCCAGATTCCATTCCGGCAATTTGCCGGTCTTGACATGGGTCTTGACTGCGTTCTTGGACTTGGTTGCGGGTTTAGCGGAGTTCTTTTTGCGGAGAGCAGACGTGGAGCGCGAGGTCATCTGGATGGAAACCTGTGTTCAACCGGGGCGGACGGCAAAATTTAAATGTGCGTTAATCGGCATCGGCGAAAGTGCCCCGATTCGAGACAAATAATGTAGCGTTGCGGGGAAAGCCATGGCTGCCAGCATTTTGATCGCCGACGATGATGCCGTACAGCGTCGCTTGGTCGAGAATATGGTGCAAAAATGCGGGTATGAGGCCGTGGTTGTCGATGGCGGCGATGCCGCGGTCGCCCTGCTCACCGGCGCTGATGCGCCGGCCATCGACGCCGTCGTGCTCGATCTCGTGATGCCGGGCCTCGACGGCATGGGCGTGCTCACAAAAATTCGTGAAGCCGGGATCAACATCCCCGTGATCGTGCAGACGGCTCATGGCGGCATCGACAACGTCGTCTCCGCGATGCGCGCCGGCGCGCATGATTTCGTGGTGAAACCCGTTGGCATCGAGCGGCTTCAGGTTTCGTTGCGCAACGCGCTCAACACGTCGGCGCTGAAAGGTGAATTGCAGCGCATCCGTCACAGCCGCGAGGGACGGTTGACGTTTTCCGACATCATCACGCGCTCCGAGGCGATGGCGCCCGTGCTGCGCACCGCACAGAAGGCCGCGAGCTCTTCCATTCCAGTGCTGATCGAAGGTGAATCAGGCGTCGGCAAGGAGTTGTTCGCGCGCGCCATCCATGGCTCGGGTGAGCGCAAGTCGAAGCCGTTCGTCGCGGTCAATTGCGGGGCGATCCCCGACAATCTCGTGGAGTCGATCCTGTTCGGTCACGAGAAGGGCGCGTTCACCGGCGCCACCGAGCGCCACGCCGGCAAGTTCGTCGAAGCCCATGGCGGCACACTGTTCCTCGACGAGGTCTCGGAATTGCCGCTGACCGCGCAGGTGAAATTATTGCGCGCGCTGCAGGAAGGCGCAGTCGAGGCGGTCGGCGGCCGCAAGCCCGTGAAGGTCGATGTCCGCATCATCTCCGCAACCAATCGCAGGCTGCTCGATCGCGTCAAAGGTGGGCATTTCCGCGAAGATCTGTTCTACCGCCTGCATGTGCTGCCGTTGACAATCCCGCCCTTGCGCGCGCGGCGCGAGGACATTCCGCATCTGCTCAGGCATTTCCTGGCGCGGTTCGGCGCCGAGGAAAACCGCACCGTCACCGGCATCAGCGGCGAGGCGATGACCTATCTTTCGCAGCTCGATTGGCCCGGCAATATCCGCCAGCTCGAGAACGCCGTTTACCGCGCGATGGTGATGAGCGAGAGCGATCAACTCGGGCTTGCCGATTTTCCGTTTGCACAGGCCCAGGCGCCGGCGCTCGCTGAGATGCACTGCGAGCCGCTGATCGTCTCCCCTGCGATCCAGGCGTCGGCGCCGGCAGTGGTTTCCGGTAGCGAAATACCTATCGTTCCCTCACACGCCAATGGCGCGCTGTCGATGCTAACCCCATCCGGGGAAGTACGGCCCCTGGAAGAAATGGAGAACGAAATCATCCGTTTCGCGATCGCGCATTATCGGGGTCAGATGTCGGAGGTCGCCCGCCGCCTCAAAATTGGCCGCTCAACTCTCTACCGCAAACTCGATGACGCTACGGCCGATCATCACGCCGGCGGCGGCAGCGAACCGTGAAAGCACTGGAAGCCTCGGTGATTTCAGAAGATTTGAACCGTGGCCTGGAGGTGACAGACAAATAAGGACGTGCGTGGCAAAAGCGCACGATCGTCTTGGGAGGGGCTTGCTCAAGGTCGCGGAAGTCAGTTTGTCGTGAGAGGCTCTTTGAGGCGCTGGCTGACAAGGCGGCGCCTGTGTATCGTCTGCCAATGAATCGTGGCGTGCAGACGGAACAACGTCGGCAGGCCGGTTTTTCGCGGAAGCTGACACAACAATAACCAGGACTGTTCCAGCCGGGGCAGTGTCACCCGAGGGGTGTGATGATGCGAGACTGTTTGAATCATCGTGGTGGATTTGACCGCGTATTGACGGCCGTCGCGGCGACGTTCCTCACGGTGTCGGCAACCTCGGCAATGGCGCAGGATGCTCCCCGCGCTACGCCTGCAGAGCTCGCAATCGAAGCAGCGATCCCACGCCCCGAGCCCGCCAATGTACCGCCGCCGACCGCGGCCGACTTCAAGATGGACAACACGGCGTCGACGACGCCGGCACCTGCCGACGCTGCCAAGCCGGCCACGACGGATGCGGCCGCGGCGGATGCCGCCAAGCCGGCCGCCAACGATACCGCGAAGGCGCCCGCTGTTGATGCCGCCAAACCTGCCGCTGCTGATGCGGCCAAGCCGGCCGAAACCAAGCCTGCGGATACCGCGGCTGCGCCACCTGCACCCGCCGCGACGGACAACGCCGCGCTGGCGCCCGCGGTCCCGCTTCCGGCTACTCCCTCCGCTGAGCCCGCCGCGCCCGCGACGGCCGCAGTTGCTCCGAGCGCGCCGGAGGCGAGCCCGGCTGCTCCGGCTGCAGAGCCGACCAAGGTCAGCAGCGTCCCGCCGGCCGACCAGCCCGTCGCCGACAAGCTGAAGGACATGCTCGCCAGCAAGAGCCTGCACGACTTCGAGCGCAAGGCCGAGCGGACGGACGTCGAGAAGTTCTACACCGCGCGTGAGTTTGCGCCGCTGTGGACTCAGGGCGGCAGCCTGACCGACAACGCCAAGGGCGTGATCGCGCGCCTGAAGGACGCGGCCGTCGACGGTCTCAACGCGAGCGATTATCCAGTGCCGGATTTCGCCGCGGCCACCACGCCGGAAGCACTCGCCGAAGCCGATCTCAAGCTGACCGAGAGCACGCTGGACTATGCGCGCCAGGCCCAAAGCGGCCGCATGCACTGGTCTCAGGTATCGCCCGACATCCAGTATCCGGAACATCCGACCGATCCGGAGCAAGTGCTCTCCAATGTCACGACTGCAAAGGACGCCTCCGCCGCGCTCGAAAGCTATAACCCCCCGCAGAAGCTCTACCAGGAGCTGAAGGAGAAGCTCGCCGAGCTACGCGGAGAAGGCAAAGGCCCGGTGATCACGATCGCCCAGGGACCTGCGCTGAAATACATCCCGGCCCGGAACAAGAAGCAGCCGGCTGTCGTGATGCAGGATCCGCGCGTGCCGCAGCTTCGCGCCAAGCTCGGCGTCGAAAATGCCGACGATACGCATTACGATGCCAAGGTCGCCGAAGCGGTGCGCCGCTTCCAGGATAGCGCCGATATTCCTGTAACCGGCGTGCTCGACAACCGCACCGTTACAGCCCTCAACAGCCCGAAGCGCGACAGGCAGATCGACACCGTGATCGTGAACATGGAGCGCTGGCGCTGGCTGCCGCGCGATCTGGGTGCGCCTGCGATCGGCGACGCTTACGTCATCCTCAACATCCCCGACTTCACGCTGAAGGTGATGCAGCACGGCGCGCAGCTCTGGACCACCAAGGTCGTGACCGGAAAGCCCGGCATCCACGCCACGCCGCTTCTGACCGAGACGATGAAATACATCACGGTCAATCCGACCTGGAACGTGCCACCGTCGATCGTCTACGGCGAATATCTGCCGGCCCTGCAGCAGGATCCGACGGTGCTGCAGCGCATGGGCTTGCGGGTCGAGCAGGAGCGCGACGGCAGCATTCATATCTCGCAGCCGCCCGGTGACGGCAACGCGCTCGGCCGCATCCGCTTCAACTTCCCCAACAAGTTCCTGGTCTATCAGCACGACACGCCGGACAAGTACCTGTTCGCGAAGGACGAGCGCGCCTACAGCCACGGCTGCATGCGCGTGCAGTATCCGGATCAATACGCTTCCGTCCTGCTGAACATCACCGAGCCGAACGAGCATTGGACGCCGGAAAAGATCCGCAGCATGTACAGCTCGAACGAGGTTGATCTGAAATTCCCGACCCCGATTCCGGTCAACATCACCTACCAGACCGCGTTCGTGGACGATGCCGGCAAGCTCGAATTCCGCAAGGACCTCTATGGCCGCGACGCCACCATGATCGCGATGCTCAAGGCCCCGCACACGCGGGACCTGGAGAATGTGGTCGCGCATTCGCAGCCGAGCTATAGCAGGCCGGCCGGCTACACCCTGCCCCCGGGCGTCGGTTACGCCAGCAACGAGGGCGGTTTTTCCGGCTTTTCTTCGGGACCGTCGTTCTTCGAGCGGCTGTTCGGTGGTGGACCGCCCACCCCGCCTGCCCCGGTCGGCCGACATCCCACCCAGCGGCGGATCTTCACCCGGTAATCCACAGCCCGCTGTCCGGATATTCCGTTTTGGAATCAACGACCTCGCCGCAAAGCGAGGTCGTTTAGCGTTGACTATTGTCTATCCGGCTTCGGGCGGCTGGCACTTTTTCGCCATACTCGACGGGTTAGCTGAAACCTAACTTGGGGGCGGGATGGTCAAAGTTCATTAACCATCTCGCTTTAAGAGAGTGTTCATTCTCTCTTTCGCCTCACCCGGGGTTGGCGAAAGGTGTTTGACCGCTCCGCGATCGGGTGGGCTCATCGTGCTGATTGACCTCGCACGTCAATTCAAATTGCTGTCCACGCCCAACGCAGGGGTCAGGGCCGCGGGTTTCAGGGTCGGAACCCGCATCGGCCTCGCTTCGCTCTTGCTCCTCTTCGGCGCCGGATCTGTCCACGACGCGACCGCGGAAAACGAGACCCGCACGCTTTCCTTCCACCACACGCATTCCGGGGAAGACCTCACTATCACTTTCAAGCGCAACGGGCGTTATGACGAAGAGGCGCTGAAGCAGCTCAATCACTATCTCCGCGATTGGCGTACCCAGGAACAGACGGTGATGGACCCTCACCTCTTCGACATCATCTGGGAAGTCTATCGCGACGTCGACGGCAAGCAGCCGATCCAGATCGTCTCCGCCTACCGCTCGCCCGCCACCAACGCCATGCTCCGCCGCCGCTCCGCGCATTCGGGCGTGGCGCGCTTCAGCCAGCACATGCTCGGCCATGCGATGGACCTCTATATTCCCGGCGTGCCGCTCGAGCAGATTCGCTTTGCCGGCCTTCGTCTGCAGCGCGGCGGGGTCGGCTTCTATCCGACCTCGGGATCGCCTTTCGTTCATCTCGACACCGGTAGCATCCGTCACTGGCCCCGGATGACGCACGACCAGCTCGTCAAGGTGTTCCCGGATGGCCGCACCGTCCATATCCCCTCCGATGGCGTGCCGCTGAAAGGTTATGAGCTCGCCAAGGCTGACATCGAAAGGCGCGGCGACGAAGCCGGGCCGGCGAAGCCCTCGTTCCTGGAGGCGCTGTTCAAGGGCAGCAGCAAGGCAAGCGACGACGAGGACGATGCGGCTGGTCCCACCGCCGACGAGCAGGCCGCTCCGGTGGTCGTCGCGGCCAAGCCAGTAGTTCCCACTCCGCTGCCGCGCGCAAAGCCGCGGCTTCCGGCGGCGCTTCAGCTTGCCTCGGCAGACGCTCAGGTGGTGCAGCCGTTGAAGGCGAAGGCGGCTGCGGCCGACGAGGCTGACGCCGGGCCGGAGACGCCGGTCGACATCATCAATGCCCGCGGCTTCTGGGGCGATAGCGCGAGCGCGCCGAAGCAGGAATCGGCCGCCCAGGTGATCGCCGCGGTCGCCGCCCGCAAGGCGCTGGAAGCCGCCGATCCGCAGTCGACCGCCAGCGCGTCGGCGCCTTACCAGGCGATGGCTTACGCGCCGCCGGCCTCGTCCCCGGTCGATCGCGCCAACATCGTCGCCGTGTCCGCGCCGATCTCACGCACCACGCGCCCTTCGGCGCCGCGCAATCTGAACGTCGCCGCCGAGATCAACGCTGTCGCCGCTCCTGGTGCATCCGGGCAGAGCGATCGGATCGTTGACGCCGCGCGGATTTCTGCCGCCAGGGGCGACGAGATCTGGCTCCGCATTGTGATGCTGGCGCCGAGCGTGACCACCGGGATGTCGGTGACAGTCATGGGCGACACCGACATGACCCAGATGCGGGCCTTCTTCGTAAAGCCGCAGACCTCGATCTCGATGGGCTTCTCAGACGATCCCATGCAGGGGCTCTCCACCGACCACTTCTCGGGGTCGGCGACCACCAAGCTCAAGATCGCGCCGTTCTCGCTGCGTGCCGCGCTGCTCCAGTAAACGGTCGACGCGGTTCTTGTCGATTCGCGATCTCAATTTCCCCTGGTGAGGAAGCCTCCCGGCACTTGAGGTTAAAGTCGGCCGACCCTCGTGGTCGCGCTGACCTATGCTAGAATCCCCGAAAGATTCGCCCGGAGAATCGAGACCTTGCAAAGCAACGTCGGCGGCCGCGCCTTGCAGAGCGCGAAGCTGCAGAAGAAAATGAGGAAGCAGGCGGAGACGTTGCTGACCGCGTTCACCGCCTATCGTGAGGGCAGGCACGCGGATGTTCAGTCGCTTTGCCGGCGCGTGCTTCGGGATCTGCCCGACTTCTTTGATGCCGTGCATCTCATGGGCGTGTCCGTGCTCGAATGCGAGCGGTTCGATGAGGCGCAGCGGATCCTCGAGCGCGCGGTTGCCCTCGATCCGTTCTCGGCGGAGGCTCATTCCAATCTCGGTTTTGCGCTGTTCAATCTCAAACGCTATGATGAAGCCCGTGCCTGCTGCGAAACGGCACTCTCGCTGAAGCCGAATTTTCCGACGGCCCAGCGGAACCTGGGCAATGCGTTGTTGCGCCTCGAACGGGGCGAACCGGCGGTCGCTGCCTTCACGCGCGCGATCCAACTAAAGCCGGACGACATCGACGCTTATTGCAATCGTGGCGTCGCAGAAATGATGGTCAAGCGACACGAAGCAGCCCTCATGAGCTACGAGCGGGTGCTTTCGCTTCAGCCGCGCCACTTCGAAGCCATGGTTGGCAAAGGGCTGGCCCACCTCGAGCTCCACCACTACGCGATAGCGGAAGCGGCGTTCAATGCGGCGCTCGCAATCAGGCCGGACATGGCGGAACTGCTCGCCCACCGCGGACGGCTCAATCTGCTGCTCAGACGGAGAGCTCAGGCGGAAGCCGATTATGATGCCGCGGTCGCGCTCGAGCCTTCGCTCGAGCTGGCATGGCGGGGCAAGGCGCAAGTCAGCATGCTCACTGGCAGCGTTGCGCAGGCAATCGTCGCCTGCAAAAAGGTGCTCGAGCAGAATCCGACGTCCGAAATCGGCCTCACCTTGCTCGGCGCTTGTCTCGGAAGGCTCGGAGACACGCGCGCCGCAATCCAGCATTTCGATCGGGCGCTGGAGATCAGACCGGATTGCGATGAGGCGATTTCGAAGAAGATTTTCTATCTGGACTTTCTTCCCGATGCGGGTTTCGCCGCCCAGCAGGCGACGCGAAAATACTGGTGGGAAGCGATCGGCTGCAAGTTGGGAAGGCGGAAGCTGGCGGCTCGGCCGCTCGATCCGCAAAAGCGCATCGTCGTCGGATATGTTTCTTCCGACTTCAGGACGCATTCGGCGGCATTTGCTTTTCTGCCGGTGCTGCGATGCCACGACAAAGCGAGCTTCCAGATCAACTGCTATTCGGGCTCGCCGGCGCGAGATGCGCTGACGGACGTTTTCCAGTCACTTGCCGACGTCTGGGTCGATGCCCTCAATCTTTCCGATAATGAACTGGCCGACCGCATTCAAGCCGACGGCGTTGACATCCTTGTCGACCTCTCGGGCTATACGACGGGCAATCGCATCGGCGTGTTCGCGCGCAAGCCGGCGCCGGTTCAGGTCACCGCCTGGGGCAGCGGCACGGGGACGGGCCTGAAGACCATGGACTATTTTTTCGCAGACCCCGTGACCATTCCCCAAGACGTCCGGCATATGTTTGCCGAGCGCGTATACGATTTGCCGTCGGTGATCACGATGGAGCCCATCTCCGAGGTGCAGCCTTCCACGCTTCCGATGCTGCGCAACGGCTTCGTCACCTTCGGCGTATTCAACAGGATCGACAAGATATCCGACGAGGTGCTGGCCGTCTGGGCAAAACTGCTGCGTGCCGTGACGGGATCGAAGATCGTCGTCAAGCACCTTGCCCTCGACGAAGCGTTCTTGCGAGATGGCCTGGTCGGCCGTTTCGTGGCCCAGGGGATTCCGCAGGACAGGGTCATTTGCATGGGCTCGAGCCAGCGCCGCGAGCATCTCATGGCTTTCGATAACGTCGATATCTCGCTCGATCCGTTTCCGCAGAACGGCGGCATCAGCACCTGGGAATCGCTCTATATGGGCGTTCCGGTCGTCGCCAAGCTCGGCAACGGCGCATCATCTCGCGCTGCCGGAGCGATCTTGAAAGCCATCGGTCTCGACGACTGGGTCGCCGAGAATGACGACGATTATGTTGCGATTGCGCAGAAATATGCAGCGATGCCCTCGTATCTGGAGCAACTGCGGGCTGACCTTCCGGCTAGAATCGCGAGCTCTCCGGCCGGAAACGTCACCGTCTACACACAAAGGGTCGAGGCGGGTTATCGCCAGTTCTGGCGCGATTATTGTGCGACGGCCTCCAGCGCGGGTTTCGGGTGACAAGTAATTGAGTTCGTCATGCCCGCCTTGTGCCGGGCATCCACGTCTTCATTGCCAGCAAAAGACGTGGATGGCCGGGACAAGCCCGGCCATGACGAAAGCACATGGATACGCGGGTCAAGCCCGCGCATGACAAGCCTTACAGCATCCCCAGCGCCTGCATATAGGTTTCCAGAATGGTCTCCTGCTCCTGGCGCTCGTTGGGGTCCTGCTTGCGCAGGCGGATGATTGTCCGCAACGCCTTCACGTCGAAGCCGTTGCCCTTGCTTTCGGCATAGACGTCGCGGATGTCGTCCGAGATCGTTTTCTTCTCTTCTTCCAGCCGCTCGATGCGCTCGATGATCGACTTGAGCTGATCCTTGGCGAAACGTGTCGCCGGTTCTTCTTCCTTCACGGCGGCGGGGGTAGCCATCTCTTACTCCTGAAAGCGAACTGACAATGAGCCTGGAGCGCGCAAGCCTGCTTCCATCGCCCGCGGCTCTTCGCGGACGACCCTCAAGTTTGGGGGGACTTCCGTCAAGGCAACAGGCGGTTCATCCACAGCGGCACCCACACCTTCCCGCTGAGTCGGAGAAAGCTGTGGATCGCGGGACGGGGCGCTCCTGTAAGGCTACGGGAGTTGCGTCTAACCGGGGATCAGTGACCCGGATGCGCCTTCTTCATCGCCGCCATCTGTTCGGGCGTGGCGCCGCCCTGATATTTGGTCTTCCACGTCTCGTAGGGCATGCCGTAGACCGCCTCACGGCTTTCGTCCTTGGTGAGCGCGACGCCATGCGCGTCGGCAGCCTCCTTGAGCCAGTTGGACAGGCAGTTGCGGCAGAAGCCCGCGAGATTCATCAAGTCGATGTTCTGGACATCGGTCCGCTCGCGCAAATGCGTGACCAGGCGCCGGAAGGCGGCGGCTTCGAGTTCCGTTCTGGTTTTGTTGTCCATGATCGTTATCCCGCCGTTACACATTTCGCTATTATGTGGACCTTGTCATAGATTTTGCCATATCGCAGCATAAACAGGCGCTTATGGGACGATTCGGCCGGTGTCGGCCCCTGAAATACCCGCCCAAACGTTGACGCCGCCTCGGCTTTACGCGAAATCGATAAGCAACCCATAGTGCTTCGCGCAATGATCCCTCAAAGCTTCGCTCGCCCTCGCCATCTCACCGCCAGCGTACTGCCAGCACTTGTGCTTGCATTCCTCTGCCTCTGGAACAATCCCGCTGCCGCAGACTTTCGTCTGTGCAACAACACCTCCAGCCGGGTCGGCATCGCGCTTGGTTACAAGGATGCCGAGGGATGGACAACCGAAGGCTGGTGGAACATCTCCTCGCGAAGCTGTGAAACCTTGCTGAAGGGCGCGCTGGTGGCTCGTTACTATTACATCTACGCGCTCGATTATGATCGCGGCGGCGAGTGGTCGGGACAAGCCTTTATGTGCTCGCGCGACAAGGAGTTCACGATCAAGGGCACCGACAATTGCCTGGCACGCGGCTTCGACCGCACCGGCTTCTTCGAAGTCGACACCGGCGAGCAACGGGCCTGGACCGTGCAACTGACCGACGCCAATGAGCAGCCCACGCCGCAGACAGTGCCCGGCCTGCCGGGCACGGTTGGGCCGGGCGGCAAGGTTCCGGGCCTGCCCAATACGACGCCGGGTACACCGGGTGCTGCGCCTCCGGGCGTGACTGGTCTGCCGCCAGCCGCCACGCCCGGGACCAAGCCATGAGACGGCTGCGCCGTATCAAGATCCTCGCTACCCTCGGACCGGCCTCATCGGACAGCGCGATGATCCGCCGCCTGTTCGAGGCCGGCGCCGATATCTTCCGCATCAACATGAGCCACACGCCGCACGACAAGATGCGGGAATTGGTGGCAACCATCCGCAACGTTGAATCGAGCTACGGCCGGCCGATCGGCATTCTGGTCGACCTGCAGGGCCCGAAACTGCGTCTCGGTGCGTTTGCGGAAGGCGCAGTGCAGCTCCACAACGGCCAGAGCTTTGTGCTCGATTCCGACAAGGCGCCCGGAGATGCCACGCGCGTGCAGCTTCCGCATCCGGAAATTCTGGCAGCGCTCCGCCCCGGGCACGCGCTCCTGCTCGATGACGGCAAGGTGCGGCTGATTGCCGAAGAGACTTCGCCCGAGCGCGCCGTTACCCGCGTCGTGATCGGCGGCAAGATGTCGGACCGCAAGGGCGTCAGCCTGCCCGATACCGACCTGCCGGTCTCCGCGATGACGCCGAAGGATCGCGCCGACCTCGAGGCGGCGCTGACCACGGAAATCGACTGGATCGCGCTGTCCTTCGTGCAGCGCGCCGAGGACGTGATCGAAGCCAAGAAGTTGATCCGCGGCCGCGCCGCGGTGATGGCCAAGATCGAGAAGCCGCAGGCGATCGACCGCCTGCCCGACATCATCGAGGCCTCCGATGCGCTGATGGTGGCGCGCGGCGATCTTGGCGTCGAGCTGCCGCTGGAGCGCGTGCCGAGCCTGCAGAAGCAGATGACGCGGCTTGCGCGCCGCGCCGGCAAGCCGGTGGTGATCGCAACCCAGATGCTGGAATCGATGATCCAGGCGCCGGTGCCGACCCGCGCCGAGGTCTCCGATGTCGCCACCGCCGTCTACGAGGGCGCGGATGCGATCATGCTCTCGGCGGAATCGGCGGCCGGCAAATTTCCGGTCGAGGCGGTCGCGACCATGAATCGCATCGGCGAGGAGGTGGAGCGCGATCCGACCTATCGCCAGGTGGTGACGGCGCAACGGCCCGATCCGGAGGCGACCGCGGGCGATGCCATCGCCGACGCTGCGCGGCAGATCGCCGAGACGCTCGATCTGCCCGCGATCATCTGCTGGACGTCGTCGGGCTCGACCGCAATCCGCGTGGCGCGCGAGCGTCCCAAGCCGCCGATCGTCGCGATCTCCCCGAACCTCTCCGCCGGGCGCAAACTGTCGGTCGTCTGGGGCGTGCATTGCGTGGTCGCCGAGGACGCCCATGATCTCGATGACATGGTGGACCGCGCCGGCCGCATTGCTTTCCGCGACGGCTTTGTCCGCGCCGGTCAGCGCGTCATCATCGTCGCCGGCGTGCCGCTCGGCATTCCCGGCACCACCAACATGGTGCGCATCGCCTCCGTCGGCCCCGACGGCGACGCGAACATGTGAGCGCGGCTCACGCTCCGACCAGTGTTTTCGCCGGCAGCACCGCCTGCACCACGAGGCCGCGGGCACGCGCGTCCATCACGCCCACGGCGCGGAGCGCCAATAGCGTCACGCTTTGCACCGTGTCGCGCATCTTTCCGGGATCATCGAGGTTGTCCGGCGCGAGCGGCCCGACGAGAGCCTCGTGCAGCGCGCCGAGCAGCGCGGTTGCGGCGAGCTGGCTATCCTGCGCCGGCAAATGTCCGGCCTTGACCGCGGCATCGATGCGGCTTGCGATCTCGCCCGCGATCTCGCGCCGGCTCGCGAGCCGCGAGGCCGTGACATCGACGTCGACCGGCTCGGCCAGAATGCCCCAGGCAAGCTTGCGCTGGGACAGCACATGCACCGCAACCGTCGAGACCGCGGCGGCAAGCGCCGACGACGGCCCCGGCGCCGCATCCGCCGCGCGGCGGATCGCGGCGAGTTCGTCGCGGGAGACATCGGCGATCAGCTCCGAGATCAAATCCGCCTTCGAGGGAAAATAGCGATAGACGGTGCCGGCGGCGACATTGGCGCGGACCGCAACCGGAGCAATCTGCACCGCCGACATGCCGGCCTCGGCCGCCGCATCGCGCGCGGCCGATAAAATCGCGCTGCGGCGCGCCGCAAGACGCTTCACGACTTGATGGGTCCGCCGATAAACCATGGCGCGTTTCTCGTCCCGTTACGCGGACCGGCTTCGAGGCACGATCGAACGCGTCTTCACTGTTTTGAGCGATTTGGCTTGCAAATCGCTGTGAAGAACTGAACTACTATTCAGGACGGAACACAAGAAGCAAATATGACGGTTCTCTATGTTTCTATACGGGAGCCGCAGCGCCGGCGGACGCCGGCTCTCGCCGCCACCAGGGACCGGCGCGGCGCATAACCAGAGCGCCGATGATCAAGGTCGCGCCGAGGCCGGTTGGAATGCCCCAGAAGGTGAAGCAGAGGATCAGGCCAAGCGCACAGGCAAAGCCCGGCAGCTCGTAAGGCAGAAATCCCTCCGCAAGTCCGAGCCGCGCGAGATAGGCAACCGGAATCGCCAGCACCATCATGTCGTACATGAAGAGATACGGCGTGATCAGCATGGTGCCGATCGCCAGGCTAGCGGCCTTCAGCTCATAGCGTACCTTTCGGCTGCGCCACATCATGATGAGCGCGACCGCAACCGCGAGGCTCACGATCCACTGGCAAATCCAGGCAAGCTGCTCGCTGCCGCCAGAGTAACGCACCAGCGACAGCACGCTCTGCAACTTCCACCATGTCGCCTTGCCTTCGGACAGGAAGGCTTGCGAGAACATCGGCATCCAGTGGAAGAACGCCTGCCAGCTCGCGGTGCCGAACGCAAGCCACGACGCAAAGGCGAGCGCGACCGCCGTGATCGCGGCGCTCATGAACACCGTCCATTCCGACGCCGCGATCAACACAAGCGGAAACAGCAAGCCGTATTGCGGTTTGTAGGTGAGAAGCCCGAGACAAATACCGGACGCGACCGGACGCGTCGGCATCAGATAAAGCGTGCCGCCGATCAGGGCCGCGGTCAGAAATCCGTTCTGCCCGACCAGCGCATTGTTGAGCACCATCGGAAACGCGACCGCGAGCACGAGGCCAAAGCCGCGGCCGACGATCGCGCGCATCACGGCAAGATAGGGCAGGATGCTGACCGAGACCCAGCCGATGAAGGCGGCAGCATAGGGAAACATCGCGAGCAACGACGCGACGAACAGGAACGGCGGCGGATAGTGCCAGGCGAAATAGCCGATGAAATCCTGCTTCAACAGCGCGAGCTCGACCTGCTTCTGCAGGTCCCAATCGTAGGCAAGCGCGGGGTGTCCATCGAGCACCATCCTGCCGGCGGCCCACACGTTGACGAAATCGGTCGGCACGCCGAGGCCATGGTTGTCGTAGATCCACGCGTGCGAGAGATATGCCACCGGAAACAGCGAGAGGTTGATGACGAGCAGCACGAAGCAGACGTTGAACAGGGCTGATGGCACGCCGTTCGGCGCAACGTCGAGTTTCGAAGTGGGAACGGCAGTTGCCGAGTCAAGTGCCATGGGAAGCCTCATTGCGCCTTGACACCGGATCTGCGGGCGCATGCGCTCCAGCAATAGGCTCGTTTGCGTTGAGGAAATCTTAAGGTTTGGCGGCGGGCCAGGCGGAATCACGGTCGCAACTCCATAGTCTCGCGGCATGACATGCCCGAGTGATGCACCGTCATTGTCCCTCGGAAAATTCAGAGGGCGCAGGGAATGCCGGGCGCCGTTGCACCCGCGGTCTCGTGTGCAGCAAAATTAAGGGAACGCACACGAGTTGGTCACAGGTACAACCGAACACGTCCGGCATTCCCCGCGCGATGTTGGACGACTTACTCCGTGCTCTCCTCGGCGTACCGGGCTTTGTAGTCACCGTCGCCCCGGGCTTATGACCGGGGGTTGACACCAGCATCGGGGTGTCGGGACCACACGGCTTCGTCGGACGCCTCACGCGCGCTTCGTCCTTGCGCGCCGACGGCGTCCATCGCATCCCCGCCTCACGTGTCGTGACGATTGGCCGAACGTCCCTCGTGTCGAGGCGGGATGGCAGGACTATATTTCTGATTTGTCGATTTCTGCAATATCGAAAAGATGCGACAAAATAACACGACGGGCAATTTGCGCATGGCGGGTATGTGCGGACTGCCCGTCGTCGGGCAATCACTTCTCCGGCCATTCATGCCGGCCTGGCGGCGAAAAACTGCACAAAATTGCACCGCGATTGCCAAGCCGATATCGTGACACCTCGACCAAAGCAAAGCCAACGGCAACCATTCGCGTTCAGGGAGAGAAGCCATGACCAACACTTCGCGCATGCTCGGGCTTTCGCGCCGTCATATCCTTGCCGGACTCGCCGCCACTCCCGCCCTGAGCGCCGCCTTCCCGGCGGCCGCACAGACAGCCGGACCGCACTGGACACCGCAACAGACACAGGCGGCACTGAAAGACGCCAAGGGCACCAAGCTTGTGCTGCTCGGCACCGCCGCCGGCCCGGTGCCCGGCCGCTCGCGGCAAATGACGTCGCACGCGATGCTTAGCAACGGCTCGGCCTATGTGCTCGATTGCGGTATGGGGGTCACCGATCAATACGCACGCACCGGCATCCCGTTCAGCGCGCTCAAGTCGATCTTCATCACCCACCATCACCCCGACCACAATATCGAATACGGCCCGCTCTTGATCGTCGGCTGGGTCCAGGGTCTGCCGCTCGACATTCGCGCCTTCGGTCCGCCGCCGCTCAAGCAGATGACCGAGGACTTCATGCGCGCCTACAAGCAGACCGTCGATTTCTGGGCCGAGGATTTCCACATGAAGCCGCTCACTGCCGTCAATGTGCAGGAGGTCCCCGGCGCCGGACCGGTGATGCAGGACGACAACGTCAAGGTCTCCTCGATCGTCGTTGAGCATCCGCCGGTGAAGCCGGCGCTCGCCTATCGCTTCGACTTCAAGGACCGCTCGATCGCCTTTTCCGGCGACACCACACCGCTCGAGGCCGTCGCGGAAATGGCGAAAGGCGCCGACGTGCTGGTTCACGAAACAATGTACGTGCCGGCCGTCGAGACATATGTCAGAGGCATGGTTGCCCAAGGTCGGCCGGTCAAATTCGACGCCTTCATGGCGCATATGAAGGCAGACCATACCCCCTCCGAAGATGTCGGCCGTATCGCCCAGGAAGCAGGCGTCAAAACACTGGTGCTGTCACACCTCACTCCGGCGATCGATAGCATCGACGATGAAACCTGGCGTGCCCCGGTGGCAAAATACTTCAAGGGCGAGATCATCGTCGGAAAGGACCTGATGGTGGTGTAAAACGGTCAGAGCCCGCGATGCCCCTTTGGCATTTGCATCGCTCGGGCGCGGGTCGGCTCATCCGGTCCGCCCTCGATAACGGACACGTAAGCGAACACCGGCACTCGCCGGCCGTCACTGACATCATTCGATCCGGACCGACCACTCCGTGGGGCGATCACTGGGCGCTGCAAGTCGCCGACGTAATCCGCGGCTTGTCGCAATAGGCGAGTCCGAAGGATGTCACGAAAGTGTATTGTCGTTTTCCCGGTTTGAGCCGATGACTTATCTTGATCGCGCACTTGTGGCCGCGAACTGTGAGATCAATCACCAGCTTGTTGTTGGGATAGTCCCGTATGGCGCGAAGACTTCGCCTGCTGGTCACTCGCAGTGAGGCAGAGCCGCTCTCGGCCTCTATCGGCTTGCCTCCAAGCTTTGCATTGTAGATCGTATTTTCAACATTGCCCGAGACGGCCAGGGTGGCGGTTCGGTCGGTCGATAGCTGTCCCGCGCCATCGATATGAAGAGGATAATCGCGAACGGCAGGTTGGGTGCAATTGACCAGTCCATCGACGGTGAATTTTGCTTCTGCTTGAGCATGTGCCGGCAACGAAGAGAGCAAAAACGACAAAAGCGAAGCAACGACCACCGTACCGCGCATAACTCTTCGAGCTCCACCCAGCAATGTGCAACATTATCATTGCGCAAGACGCGGGGGAAGCCCGTGGCTAGACCACCCTCAGCCGTCATCCCAAGTCAGCCCCGCCAGGTTGAGCCCTGAGTGAGAGCGATCCTGTCCGCTTGGCGCCCAAACCGGCCCAAAAGCAGACAAGCGAACATCGATGCGATGGGCCAATATATGCGACCTGGACGTGTTCGGCTGCGCGGACCTCCAGGGTACTGGGTCCGCCCTGACAAGTTCATTTTGGGATAGTGAAGCCGCTTACATTTGTCTGCTCTTGGACGAGCTAGCATTGACCCAGCTTCTTGTTTTCAAGGAGGCGTCCGATGCTAAGGGTGATGAACAAGCGAAAGACCCAACATAATGCTCACGACTGGATGACGACGCTCTTGGGTAGTGTCGGCTTTCCGCCATCGATTGTGTTTCGAAGGGAGCGCGGTGAACGCAAGCCCAAGCCGGCCTGGAAACAATTCGACGACACCCATCATTGGAATTCAACCGCTGAGGAATGGATCCCGAATGATCTGACGCGATGATATTGTTCGACATGCACTGGCACCGGTCAGCGAGAAAGCGGATGAATGCGCGTCGTTCGGTCGATTTGGCCACACTCGGCGCTTTGCGGTTCAGCCCGAACAGCCGCGTGCGGATGAACGCCAGCCTTCGTCGGTAGGGGCCAGTTGCGGAGTCTGCCCATGTTTGGTGGCTCACTCCGCCCTGACACTAGCGTCTTGACGCCGGCGGTGCTTTCGACACGGGTCGTGTCTTCATCAAGCTGCGCGATATCAAAATCTCCTTTAAGGGGAGATGACCATGATGGTTCTATTTCTCGTTGCTGCCATCGGGTTCGATTTAAAGATCGCTGGCGACTGCGAGGCGAAGTCCAGTTACTACGTTGTTCGCGATTGATCGAACTCAACGATCCGCGGTGCAGATTGATCTGCAGCACTTGGATGTCCTCTGATACCGATTTCGTTTCCTGCTTTAGGCGCGAAATCGCCATCGGATTCATCGGACACAAACTCCCTCCGGCACCTGTTCATTTTGCGCCGAGGGTGAAAATGACCGAAATCTATCGCGTGGGACATTAACGGTAATGATCAAGCGAGGGTTCGATCATGCCCGCCATATTCGATCTGATTTACCGCGAGTACTGCCGTGCCCGCCTCGCCGAAATGCGAAAACAGCTTCGGCTCTCGGTTGCTAGCGATGAAATCCCGGAAGCGAGTTGGGATGCCAGCGATCCTGCCGGCCCTGGTGATCGGGTTAGCGGTTTGGGCGACGGCGCCGCGACGAAAGAAGCCTCAGCCATCCAAGCCTCGGAACCGCGCAAGGCACGATCTGCTTGGTAGCGCATCTGTATTGTCGCACCACTCGCAAAGTTCGAGCGCCAGCCGCGGCTGAATGCCGCAAACCAATTCATGTTAATCTCGAAACGTGAAAAGATTGGGATATCTTTCTTTGCCGTAGCCCAGGATTTCGGCTAGCCGCCAATCAGTCAGTGGTGGTGCGAAATGCAGCAAATTGCGGACTGGCTCAACACACTTGGCCTGGTGCAATACGCGCAGCGTTTCGCCGACAACGACATTGATCCAAGCATTCTGCGCGATCTGACGGACGAGGATCTCGAAAAAGTCGGTGTCTCGCTCGGCCATCGCAGGAAGATATTGCGCGCGATTGCGGGGCTCGACCAGGACGGACCGAGACCCAGGATGGAGGCCGAGAGACGGCAGGTCTCGGTTATGTTCGCTGATCTTGTTGGCTCCACGGCGCTTTCGACAAGGCTCGACCCTGAGGACTTGCGGGAGATCATTGGTGCGTACCACCGCTGCTGTGCCAAGCAAATCGAGAAATCTGGCGGGTTCGTTGCCAGATACATGGGCGACGGCGTGCTCGCATATTTCGGCTATCCACGGGCGGATGAAGACGACGCTGAGCGCGCGGTATCCGTCGGGCTGGCATTGGTCGCGGCCGTGGCAGGGCTCGATACTGGCCCGGAGGCAAGATTGCGAGTGCGAGTTGGCATTGCCACCGGCTTGGTGATCGTCGGAGATCTCGTCGGGAGGGGCGCATCGCAGCAACATGAGGTAGTCGGCGAGACTCCCAACCTAGCCTCGCGCCTTCAGGCGCTGGCCGAGCCGGATACTGTCGTCATCGATGGCAGCACCCGCCGCCTCGTCGGTGGGCTCTTCGAGTATCTTGCTCTCGGGAGCGTGCCCATCACAGGCTTCAGCGAGCCAGTGCCGGTCTGGCGAGTCATCGGTGCGAGCGCGGTCGATAGCCGCTTCGAGGCCTTGCGCGTAGCCAGGACGCCACTGCTCGGCCGCGATGAGGAGATCGAGCTACTGATGCGACGCTGGCAGCAAATAAAGCACGGCGACGGCTCGGTCGTGCTGATATCGGGTGAGCCCGGCATCGGCAAATCACGCCTCGCCGAAACTACGCTGGAGCAACTGAGCAAAGAGCCACACATCCGCTTGCGCCGTTTTTGCTCACCGCACCATCAGGACAGCGCGCTGTTCCCAACCATCTCACAGCTTGAGCGGGCGGCGGGATTCCGGCGTGACGATACGGACCATCAACGGTTGACCAGGCTAGAGGCCTTGCTCGCGGAAGCAAACGTTGACCTCAGCGAGGCTGTTCCTCTGATCGCGGACCTGCTGTCGGTGCCAATCGGCGATCGCTATCCACCACTCAACCTCAGCCCGCAGAAGCGCAAGGAGAAGACGCTTGGTGCCCTCCTGGCCCAGCTCGAGGGGCTGGCGGCGCGCCGGCCCGTGCTGATGGTGCTCGAGGATGTGCACTGGATCGACCCCACATCGCTCGACCTGTTGGACCGCATGGTCGACCGGGTGGCCACCCTGCGGGTCTTGCTCATCATCACTTTTCGTCCGGAGTTCGCGCCAGCCTGGATCGGGCGTTCGCATGTAACATTGATCAGCCTTGGTCGCCTGCCACGTGGACAGTGCGCCGAGATGATCATGCGGGTGACCGGTGGCAAGGCGTTGCCCCGGGAGATCGCCGAACGGATCATCGATCGCACCGATGGAGTACCGCTATTCATCGAGGAATTGACCAAGACGGTGATCGAAAGCGGCATGCTGACCGACGCGGGCGACCGCTTTGATGCGAGGGGGCCCGTGCCTCCGCTTGCCATCCCAAGCTCGCTCCACGCCTCGCTCCTGGCACGGCTCGATCACTTGGCACCCGTGCGCGAGATTGCGCAGATCGGTTCGGCTCTCGGTCGGTCGTTCTCGCATGAGCTTATCAGTGCCGTCTCGCCCATTCCGCGGCAACAGGTGGACGAGGCCTTGGCGCAGCTCGTGCGTGCTGAACTAGTCTTCCAGCGGGGTACCGCGCCCGAGGCAGAGTACACCTTCAAGCACGCGCTGGTCCAGGACGCAGCCTACAGCACCATGCTGCGCGGCCGACGCCAGCAGATTCATGCTCGCGTTGCGACGACGCTGGAGAGCCAGTTCCCTGAGATCGCAGCCGCTCAGCCGCAACTCATGGCCCACCATTGCGCGGAGGCTGGTTTCAACGACAAGGCGGTCGGCTACCGGCTCAAGGCCGGTCAGCAGGCGCTCGCGCGGTCGGCGATGACGGAAGCGGTGGCGCAATTGCGGAGGGGTCTGGAATTGCTGGCGAACATGCCCGAGGAGTCGCGGCCCCCGCAGCATGAGCTCGACCTGCAAATTGCCCTCGGGCGGGCCCAGATGGCAGCGAGCGGGTATTCGGCACCAGTGGTGGCAGACACCCTCCTCAGGGCGCGAACACTCGCTGAGCGGTTCGACCGGGCGGATCGTCTCGCTCCGCTGCTCTATTTCCAATGGGGTTTCCATATGGTTCGGGCCGAGCACGAGCTGGCGGTGTCGCTTGCCGAGCAGATGGAGAAATTGGGTGAGACAAGAAAAGATCAAGCCACTCTCCTGCTGGGTCACTATATTCACGGCGCCAGTTGCTACTTTCGCGGGGAGTTTGTGGCAGCGCGAACCCTTCTCGAGCGGTGTGATGGCCTGAGAGATCCGGCCGCCCGCACGATTTGCGCCGCGATAGCCGTGGCCGATCCGCACGCGGCGAGCCTGGGTCACTTGGCGTCGACATTGGCGCTTTTGGGCGAGATCGATCAGGGATGTGCGCGCGCGGACGAAGCGTTGTCGGAAGCCCGCCGGCTCGACCATCCGTTCACGGTGGCCTTTGTGCTGAGCAAGGTGTGTGCGGTGGAGGCGGCCGCCGGCTTGCTGCATGACGCAAGGCGGCACGCGGAGGAGCTCGTGGCTCTCTCCAACGAGCACGGCTTTCCGCTCTGGTTGGGCGTCGGACTTCTTCAGCACGGTCGTTCATTGACAACACTTGGACAGGTGCAGGACGGCCTCGCGCTGCTCGCCAGGGGGCTCTCGGTGCTTCGTGCTGCCGGAGCCGTCGTGCATACGCCGCTCGCGCTCTGCTTTCTCGCCGAGGCTCACGCCAAGGTTGGGCTTCTGCAGGAGGGGCAGAATTGCCTCGTTGAGGCTGCGCAGCTGATCGAGACGACCAACGAGCGGTGCGGCGAGGTCGAGCTGTATCGACTTCGAGGCGACATGATGAATGCGCGAGGCGACCAGGCTGCTGCAGAGCAGAATTATCATCGAGCGCTCGCTCTGGCGGAGCACCAAAGCGCGAAGACGCTTGGGCTCCACGCGGCAACCAGCCTCGCCCGCCTGTGGCGCGATCAAGCCAGGTGCGCCGAAGCTCACGACCGCCTCGTACCGGCGTATCTCTCGTTCACCGAGGGCTTCGACACGCCGGTCCTGCGAGACGCCAAGGCGCTGCTCGACCAGCTCGCCTGATGCAGTTCACCGCTTGCGCGGCGGGATAGCCGTTCATCGCCTGCACTGTAAGGCTTGACGCATTTCGGCCGATGATCCCATCACGTGTCAAGTGCAGCTCGTCGCCGCCGGTGCGCAGAGCGTGAGCATGGGGTACGATTGCAGGCGCATGACCCACGTCGTCGGGCTCGAAAGCGGACCGCTGGCGCCAATGGCCCCTGATCGAAGTCGAGGCCGTCCGAACTCTTATGCGGCCATCAGCATGTGGATGTCGTGGTCCTCGTCCAGCGTGGCGACCTGGCGCTGGAGCATGCTCGCTCGTTCGGCTCCAATGACCGGATCGGCGAGGCTATGAAATTTGGCCACGAGGCGCCCACCCTGGCGATCCAGATCTCGATCCGGGATCGCCACGTCAAAGCTGGCGTCAGCCGTTTGGCCGCCGCTCGTCTTGACCATGACGTGGGCATCCCGGCCTGCACCGCGATCGGCGTGCACAGTCACCCGTTCGCGAACCATGGTGAGCGTCGCATCACGGGCGTTCTCATCGGAATAAGTCTGGATCGCGGCGGTATCCTTGCCGCAAGCGGCGAGGGAAGCAGTGTGACGCAGACTGAACTTGGTTTCGAGCCCGCTCCGCGGCGAGGCAATGTTGCAAACCGACAGATGTCCCGGCCCGACATGGATGTCGATGCTTGCCACATCAGGGCCGCTGAAGGACAACTGCCGGCGCAACAGCTTGATCGCCTCGATGCTGGAATGGGTGAGATAGCAGGCGGCGTGGTATTTGAAGAGCGTCTCCACAACCAGGCTGCCCGGACGCGGCAAGGGCAGATCGGCCGATGGGTCGCCATCGCTCTGGGTCGCGACGAATCCCTGCGCCGCCTCGAGCACGCCGGGATTGGCCGTGAATCCGCGCGCCGCAAGGCGTGCAGCGAGCACGCCGTTGGCCGCGGCGCGACCGGCATGGAACGGCTTGGCCATGGTGCCAAACATCGATTTCAGCCCGGCCGCCTGGGTGCCGGCAAGACCAAGCGCAATCGTCATCTGCGCCTCATCGAGATCGAGCAGGAGCCCAGCCGCTGCGGCCGCACCGAACGAGCCGAGGGTCGCGGTCGAGTGAAAGCCACGCTCATAGTGTGAGCGCATCACGAGCGAGCCGACAAATCCGGCCGCCTCATAGCCTGCGATGAAGGCACGCAGCACGTCCATTCCCGAACGCCCTTTCGCCTCAGCGATCGACAGCACCGCCGGCAGCACTGCGGCGGTGGGATGACCGATCAGCGGATGAACGTCGTCGTAGTCGAGCGCATGGGAGGTCGCGCCGTTGATCAAGGCAGCATCGACCGGCGAGCAGCGCAGATTGAAGCCCACGATCGACGATGGACCTTGCGCAGAGGCCGCCAGCTCCTCACGCAGAATGCGCGCAACCGGCTCGTTGGTGCCGGCAAGCGTAACGCCGTACCAATCCAGAACGCACTGCTTGGCCACCGTCAGCGCCGCGCGATCCAGCTCGGCGCTGCGATAGCCAACGATATGGCGGGCAAGCTTCGCGGTGAGGTTCGGCATGTTTCGCTCCCGTGCCTTAGGACTTTGATGAAGTTAAGTTTGAACTGACGCGGCATCGGAGCTTCCACCTCTCCCTTTGGGAGAGGTGAACCGAATTCGCGGCCGACTGATTCAATCAGAACTCATCCTGCCTTTTGGATACGGCACTGTCACGCGGCGCGCCGTTGTATGCAAGACCGGGATGCTCCCTAAAGATCGAAATTCGTGGGCAGCATGACGACGTCGCGAATGGTCATGCCGCGCGGCCGCGTCAGCATGAACGTCACCACATCAGCCACTTCGCTGGCCTCCAGGAGGCTTCCCGACTCCCTGGCTTCCTTCAGCTTCTCGGGTGGCCAGTCCGCGAGCAGTGCGGTGATGACGGGTCCGGGCGAGATCGAGCCCACGCGAATGCCGTATTTGAAGACCTGTCGTCGTACCGTCTGGACAAAGCAGTTGATCGCCCATTTGGACGACGCATAGACCGGTTCCCATGGTGTCGGAAAATGCGCGGCCAGCGAACTTGTAATGATGATGTCGCCCGTCCGGCGCTCGATCATGTGAGGCAGCACGTCGTGCACATTCTTCATCACGACGTTGATATTCAGGTTCAGCATCCGGTCGATCGCTGCCGTATCGGCATCCACCAGATCGCCGCCGACATAGGTCCCCGCATTCGCATGCAGGATGTCGAGTTGGCCGGTCTTCTCCAGGATTTTGGGCAGCAACGTCGCGCAGTCCTTCGGCTCTAGCAGGTCGATGACCAGGGGGACCACGACGTCGCCGTGCTTGTTGCCGAGCGCCTTCAGGGCCCTCTCGTCGCGGTCGACCATCACCACGCGCGCGCCTGCCGCCAGCATCGCCTCGGCACTCGCCAATCCGATGCCCGACGCCGCCCCGGTCACGGCGGCAATCTTGCCTTCCAACTCTCTCGCCATCGCTCTCCACCCTGATCGGGTCACCATGACACGTACAGACCGAACCAGCTAGCTAGACCGCGCTGATCGTGTGCAACGCCTTCAACATCACGAGCGCCTTTTCGTCGCCGACGCCGAACTCGTTGATCACATCCGCAAGCCCGATTGCAGCCTTGGACATCGGTGGCGGCGAAATGCAGAGCTCGCATTTGACATCTTCGGGCAACGTTGGCGCAGCCATGGCGGCGGCATAGTCGATCATGGCAGCGTAGCAGATCACGTGATGATTGCAGAAGATATCGAGGCGGATGTCGGCCTGCGCCGTTGACGGCTGAAGGACGGTGGCCTTCGACAGCGTCGCATATCCGAGCGCAGGGACATGCGTCACGAGATCGAGGATGTAGTTGTAGAGCTGGTAGTTCGCGACGGTTCCGTCGAACAGCGCCGTCCAGGCGGCATCACCGGTGCGCGGCGAAGCGAACAGGCACGCCGTGGCGCGCGCTCCAAGTTTCACCGCAACGTCGAGGGTGAGATAGGTCGCGAGCGCGCTGCCGAGACTATGGCCGGTGAGGGTGACGGAGCCGGCGCCGATCATGGCCGCGATGCCATCCGCCGCATTTGCATGCGTGGTCGCGCCCGTCGCGGGATCTGCAAGACTCATGGTCTGATAGACACCCAAAAATCCCTGCTCCACCTGAGTGGTGGGATAGGCCGGATGCTTGACGAGCAGGAATTTCGCATCGATGAGCCATTCGACCAGACCGTCGGTGCCGCGGACCGCTACGACAAAGGACGCGGGATCTGCCTTGCTCTTCGCAAGAAAGCCGTAGAACACGCGCTGTGACCGATCGACGGTCAATCGACGGTCCGCGTCGCTGGGGTCTGGGATCAGCACATCGTTGGCGGTGAGATAAGCCGCGATGTCCCAGCCTGCCGCGGCGACGCGGGGATCGGCGGGCGGATTGAGCAATCCACCGGTGTACATGTCCTCCGCATACATCGCGAGAAGACCGAACGAGACCGCTGTGTTCATGGAAACTACCGCGTGCTGGAGGTGGCGATTATTTCGAGGATCACGCCACGGATCGAACCATCGGACCGGGCGGGATGCAACCTGAAAGTGAAACTGACACCTGAATTGGGTTCGCCGAACCTCCACTCATTAGCGAGGATGCGAATACCGATGCGACGGCCCGTTTGCCGAACAATGGGAGACGTCAGGGAAGCCCAAGAGAATCGACTATCCGGCGCAGCCCGTTGACCGATCGTCGCGTGGTTGCGGCCGGCTCCGAGGCGGCATGCGTCTCGATCGTCAGCGTCAGGGGCGCCTCGCGGGCGGGCAGCGTCGCAGCCAGCAGGGCCGCGATCGGGATGTCTCCCTCGCCGACGGCGACGAAACGGCGCGCCGCATTGGCGTAGTCCTTGATGTGCAGGATATCGGTGAACGGCAACAGCCGCGCGAGATCGACTGCCGATGGCGGCGTGGGCGTCAGATAAGCATTGGCGATGTCGGGCAGTGCCCTGAGCCGCGGATGCCGATACGCCGTGATCAGCGCCTCGAGCTCGGCTAGACCAGCGATGTTGCAGACGCCCTCATTCTCGACGTGCAATGTCATGTCGAACTTTTCCGCAAAGCCGAGCAGTTCGTCGATCGGCTCGCGCAGATCATCCTGGCGGTAACCGTCGTAGGCGAGGTAGCTGAAGACGCGGAGCTTGCGCGCGCCGAGGATCTCCGCGGCCGCGAAGGCGTGGGCGTAGACGTCGCGCGGCGTATGGTCGCCGAGCTTGAAGCCGAACTGATCGCCTTCGCTTCGCGCCGTCTTGCCGGGCGGGCTCCATTTCAGGAGCGGCGTGCAGAGGCACGACACCGATAGTCCCGCAGCCCGCACGCGCCGTGCCGCCTCGGCCAGCTCGCCGCGTGACAGCGCCAGCACATTGCGGCCATCGATGACGCGCAGGTCGATCGTGCCGATCCCCTCCTCGCGTGCGAAGGCGAGCCCGTCGTCGAGCGAAGGCGAAACCTCATCGGTTATCAGGCCAATTGTCAGATCCGAGCGGCGCATGGGGGATTTCCGGTTCATCGCAAGCCGGACTCACGAGCGCAAATTCCTCACGGGTGAAGATCAGCCGGGGAGCATGCGCTGCATGACGCGGTCCCGATAGACGAAGATGTGCACCAGGGCCGCAAGCACATGCAAGCCGACGAAGACCAGCAGCGTCCACTCGGCCACCTGGTGCCAGCCGTCAATCGCCTTGCCCGCGGCCGCATTGTCGGCAGCGAGCATCGGGAGCGGAAACAGGTCGAAGAAAGACACGGTCCAGCCACGAAAGGATGCGAACAGCCAGCCCGACAAGGTCGTTGCGAGCACCAGGACGTAGAGCGTCCAGTGCACCAGTGCGGAGCTCAGGCGCTGCCAGGGCTGCAACGTGCTCTCGAGCGAGACGGGATGGGTAAGGCGCCAGATGAAGCGCAGCACGATCAGAATGAGGATCGAGATGCCCAGGGAAATGTGGGCGGTCATACCGGCACCGGGCTCTTGACCGCGGTGAATGTCCGGCATCAGCCAACCGATCAGGTACTGCACGACCAGCAGCCCGACGATGAGCCAGTGAAACACCTTAGCCGTCGTGCCGTACTGGAGGCGTGCAATCATGGAGAAAATCGCCTTGAGACTCGTGAACCCACAACCAGCGGCCGCGCAGCGCAAGTTGCGAGCCGCTTCGTAGCCGGCTCCCGCGCCCATGTCCAAGGCGTTTTACGGAACCTCTCGGCCAAGGTCGAGTGCAAGTCCATGGACTTCGAGCACGCCGACCTGGTCACGGTTTCCAACGGCGTATCAACCAACAGTTTTCAAGTCACCAGGACGATCCAGCCCGGGTTGAACTACAAATTCGACTGGATGCCCTGAAGGTGCGCTCAGGGCCTCAGACTGGCTGATGCCGACTTGATCTATTGGCGCCCACCGAGGCTTTGAAAGAACGATGGGGCCTGGGGTGGCTGGGCATTTTGTACGGGCTGACCCTGTGCTTGCCGGGGTTCAACCGGCGCATTCCGATCCCGCTGGACCCTTGCGCGGGGGTTCCGCACCGGTCGCATCTCTGCCCGCGCATTTTGGTCTGCCCGCGCATTTTGCACGTGTCGGATCTTTTTGTGCTTTAGAGCGGGCCGGACCGATGCTTGAGCATCCTGCATAATTGGTGCTGGTCCATCTTCGACAGGCTGCACCGGCTCGACTTGCGCCCGTGCGTCTTCCACGGGTCGCACAGACTGCTCGACTTGTGCCTCTGCATCCTGTTGAGCCGCCCATGCCTGAAATTGCTGAAACAGGGCGGCAGATGATGCCTCGCTGGTTTCTGCCTGCTTCTGATCGGCGTTGTCAAAAGTGGCAGAAATGATGTTGTCGCGCCCAGGCGCGCCCGTCGCGGTCGGAGGCAAAGTCGCCGGCAAAGCCTGAACGTCAGCGGCTGATTGAATTTTCACCGTCGCTCGAACGGTGTCGGGCCGAGAGGTCGACGTGCCGGTCAGCGAAGCCCTGACGTCAGCAAAGACCTTCGCCGGATTTCCCAGCGATAGCATCATCGCCAACCCGACCAGCGCCGTCGTCAGGACCAAAATGCTCATATTGAGGAGTACGGGCGAGTCGCGCTGCTCCTCTTCATCAGCGTGACGAGAGAGAAACAGGGGCAAAGGATCGTCAGGGGCAAACCTGTCTTCCGTCGGCACTGGGACGTCTCCTCTTGTTGTCCTCTTCGACCGGTAGCCTGCTATCGAGGTCCAAAAGAGGAGAAATCTTGGATTCAACGGGGCCGGCCCCCCCCGGAAGGGGCTACCGGCGCCGGATTGGCAGGGTGGCCCGCGGCCGTTATGGTTTGGCTGCCACTTTGGCTGCCTTTTGGGCCAGGACCGATCCTATGACCGATCTCAGCTTTGAAGCCGCCCTGAACGAGCGCGTCGGCGAGATGCTGGATGCCTGCACAAGGTGCGGCAAATGCGTCGAGGCTTGTCCGAGCGTTCGGCCTGCGGGTATCGCGGACGCGTCCCCGACCGATGTGATCGCCGGCGTGATCGATTTGGTGCGGCTGGGCGAAGGCTCCGAAGCCTCGCGCAAATGGGCATCCTCCTGCATGCTGAGCGGCGACTGCATCCGCGCCTGCGACTACGGCGTCAATCCGCGCTTCCTGCTCGCGATGGCGCGCAGCGCCATGCGGCGGAAGGAGTCGGATCTCGCCACGCGGCGCCGCGCCGGCGTGACCCGCTATCGCGAGACCAGCCGTGACGTCGCGACGCTGGCGCGGATGCAGCTCGACCATGCCGCACTGGAGCGCCTCGGCCAGGGGGCGGCCACGCTCGCCGCGAAGGACGAGGTGCCAGATTTCGTATTCTACACCGGCTGCAACGTGCTGAAGACACCGCACATCGCGCTATTGGCACTCGACATCATGGATGTGCTCGGCATCTCCTATTCGGTGATGGGCGGCCCCAGCCATTGCTGCGGCGTGATGCAGTTCCGCACCGGCGACACCGAAATGTCCGGGCGCATGGGCACGAGCTCCGTCGACAAGATGTCGAGCAGCAGGTCGGGCGTCTTGTCCTGGTGCCCGAGCTGCTATGTCCAGTTCAGCGAGACGACGCTGCCGGCGATCGAACGGCAGCGCGGCGCAAAGCCGTTCGAGATGACGCCGTTCCTGCGCTTCCTGCGCGGCCGGCTCGACCAGTTGCGGCCGCATCTGCGTGCGCCGGTCGAAATGCGCGTCGCGCTGCATCGCCATTCCGGCGTCGCCGGTATCGTCGAAGCCGTGCTCGAGTTGCTTGAGGCCGTGCCCGGCATGGAGATCGTCGATCTCAGGCAGCCAGCGGCCGGGCTGCAGAGCGCGAGCATGTCAGTGCTCCCCGACTACAAGCGCGAGCTGCAGCGCGCCGAGCTGGAGGCGGCACGTGAGGCGGGCATCGACGCGCTGGTCACGATCTACCATTCCGATCACCGTGAGCTGTGCGCGCATGAGCGCGACCAGCCGTTCCGCATCCTCAACATCCTGGAGGTGCTCGGGCAAAGCATGGGCCTCCATCGCCGCGACCGGCACAAGGAATTGAAGATCACCCAGGATGCCGACCTGATCGTCAGGGAGTGCGAGGATCTGATCGCCGCGCACGCGCTCGATTCCGCGTTCGCGCGCGAGGTCGTCGTCAAGGCGATGCTTGGCGACCAGCCGCTGCCGCTGGAGGCAAGCCCGCGGCCGTGATGGTGCCCTTCCTTCTCCCTCTCCCCGCTCTTCGCGGTAAGAGGTTGGGTGAGGGGCTGGTTCAACGAAGGATACGGTGAGCGACGGAACCGCGGAGAGTCCAAAGCGTCAGCGCTACTTCGAATGCTTGCCGCGCTCCGCCTTCGGGATCACGAACTTCAGCCCGGACCACACCTCGTCGACGGCGCAGACCCTGGTGTCGACGAGGCCGAGCGGCAACGCGGTGTCGCGCACCGCGACATCGCTGAGATAGGTCTCTACGCCTGAAGCTTTTTTCGGCCAGGACACCCAGATCATGCCGTCGGGCGCGATCATCTCGCGATATTTGCGCAAGGCAGCGGCAAGCCCCTTCGCCTCGCTTGTGAACAGATGCACCATGTCGAGCGGCACCTGTGGTTGTCGCACGAGCTTCGCGCCGTCAGGCCATTCGCCGACGATCTTGCGATAGTCCGCGGGCGAGCCGTCCACGAAAATACAAAAGCCCGGCTTGATGCCGAGCTTTTGCGAGAGTGACTTACCGGAATACCCGGCCATTTTCGAAGGACCTCAAGCCTGCGGCTGCGGCTCCAGGCCGGGGTCCGGATCGGGACGCGGGCGCGGCTTGCCGGCCGGCGGCACCGCGGAGGCGCGAGGCGTGGTCGGCTCCAGCACCGACTCGCGGTTCGGCTTCTTGCCGTTGATAAGCTCCTTGATCTCGTCACCGGTCAGCGTTTCGAACTCGAGCAGACCCTGAGCGATCTTCTCCCAGTCGCCGCGGTGATCGAGCAGGATGCGGCGTGCCTCCTGCTCGCCGTCCTCGACGAGGCGGCGGATTTCCGCGTCGATCAGGCGCGCGGTCTCTTCGGAGATGTTGGTCGAGCGCGCCACCGAATGGCCGAGGAAGACCTCCTGCTCATTGCTCTGGTAGCGCACGCGGCCGAGCTTGTCGGACATGCCCCATTCCATCACCATGGCACGCGCGAGATTCGTCGCCTGCTGGATGTCGCCCGAAGCGCCATTGGTGACGCGGTCCGGACCGGAATTGAGGATCTCGGCCTCGCGGCCGCCGAGTGCGATCGCAAGCCGCGACACGCACCACTGGCGCGTATAGCCGATGCGGTCGCCTTCGGGGAGCTGCATCACCATGCCGAGCGCGCGGCCGCGCGGGATGATGGTCGCCTTGTGCACGGGGTCGCTCGCAGCCACGTGCAGCGCCACGATCGCATGCCCCGCCTCGTGGTAGGCGGTGTTGCGCTTTTCCTCTTCGGTCATGACCAGCGACTTGCGCTCGGCGCCCATCATGACCTTGTCCTTGGCCTCTTCGAACTCGGCCTGCGTCACCATGCGCTTGTTGCGCCGCGCCGCGGTGAGCGCAGCCTCGTTGACGAGGTTCATCAGGTCGGCGCCCGAAAAGCCGGGCGTGCCGCGCGCAATCGTCTTCAGGTTGACGTCGGGCGCCAGCGGCACCTTGCGGACGTGAACTTTCAGGATCTGCTCGCGGCCGACGATGTCGGGGTTGGAAACCACGACCTGGCGGTCGAAGCGGCCGGGGCGCATCAGCGCAGGGTCAAGCACGTCGGGCCGGTTGGTCGCGGCGATCAGGATCACGCCTTCGTTGGCCTCGAAGCCGTCCATCTCGACCAGGAGTTGGTTCAGCGTCTGCTCGCGCTCGTCATTGCCGCCGCCGAGGCCGGCGCCGCGATGACGGCCGACCGCGTCGATCTCGTCGATGAAGATGATGCAGGGCGCGTTCTTCTTCGCCTGCTCGAACATGTCGCGCACGCGCGACGCACCGACGCCGACGAACATCTCAACGAAGTCGGAGCCCGAAATGGTGAAGAACGGCACGTTGGCTTCGCCCGCGACCGCGCGCGCGATCAAGGTCTTGCCGGTGCCGGGAGGGCCGACCAGGAGCACGCCGCGCGGAATCCGTCCGCCCAGGCGCTGGAATTTGCCGGGGTCGCGCAGAAACTCGACGATCTCCTGCAGGTCCTGCTTGGCTTCGTCGACGCCGGCGACGTCCTCAAAGGTCACGCGGCCATGCGCTTCGGTCAGCATCTTGGCGCGCGACTTGCCAAAGCCCATCGCCTTGCCGGCGCCGCCCTGCATCTGCCGCGACAGGAAGATCCACACGCCGATCAGCGCGATGAACGGCAACCAGGAGACGAGCAGCGAGACGAACCACGGCACGTTGTCGCCCGGCGGCTTCGCCGTGATCGAGACCTTGCCGTTATAGAGGCGCGAGACCAGCGTCGGATCGCTCGGAGCATAGGTCTGGAAGCTCGAGCCGTTGGTGAAGGTGCCGTGAATTTCGGGGCCCTGGATCACGACGTCGCGCACATGGCCCTGATCGACTTCGGTCAGGAGCTGCGAGAACGAGATATCCTGGGAGGAGGTGCGTTGACCGGGATTCTGGAAGAGCGTGAACAGCGCCAACAGCAACAGCACGATGATGACCCAGAGGGCGAAATTGCGCAGATTGGCGTTCATCGATTTTCCTTCGTGGTCGCGCGGATCGCGGCCTTGTGTCCTTTTTGGACTGATCCCTTGGTAGCCACGAGGGAATCCCCTCCACGACCATATTGCAAATTTAGGTGCCGCCCGCCTCGATGCCAAGGGAACCACGCCTGACTATTTAGCGCATCCGGGCGAGATTCCCGGGAAAAAAATGGTGCTGGAAACGGCCTTTTCTGAGGTGGTTAAGACTCTGCAACGCGGATTATGACGCAACCTTCGGTGTTATTTGCCACCCGTTGAGGCTGATCCGCGTCGCCGCTTGGGCGCCGGCGTAATCAGGACCCGGCCCCGGCTGACGCTTACCAGGGCGCCTGCAAGGGTCTGTTTCAGGTGGATTTGCGCTCGCTTCGGGCTGCTTTCGGCGCCGTTTGCGGCAAAACACCGGTCCATTTGCGCGAGCAGGGTCTCGGCCTTGCCGAGCTCGGCCGGGCCCTCATGTCCGAAGGCGTTGATAGCGCGGATCAAAAGGCGAAGCCGGATCTCCTCGGGCAGCGCGGCAAAGGCTTCCGCATCGAACTCCCGCCCCTCCTGCCGCGGCGGCGCGCGCCCTCTCAACGCAAGATAGCGCTCGGCGCCATCGGCCAGCACCTCGACCGCCTCATTGGCCCGACCGAGCCGTGCGGCAAGCCGGGCGAGGCCGCGCGCGTCGCCGCCCTCGGCTGCAAGCATCGGCAGCAGCGCACGCAAGCGCGGGCGGGCGAACGCAAGGTCGCGGTTGGTCGGATCGTCGGCGTAGGCGATGCCCGCTTTGCCCAGCGTCGCCACCAGCCGCGATTTCGGAACGGAGAGCAGCGGGCGCGCCAGCACGACGCCGTCGCGCATGCTCTCGCGCGCCATCGCCGACAGGCCCGCAATGCCGCTGCCGCGGAACAGCCGCATCAACACCGTCTCGGCCTGGTCGTCGCTCGTATGCGCGGTGAGGATATGGGTCGCGCCCGCGCTTTTCGCGGCGTCAGCGAGCAGGCGGTAACGCGCGGCGCGGGCCGCGGCCGGAATGCCGTTCTTCGGCTTGGCGCCGGTCCATTTCATGGTGCGATGTTCGATTTCAAGTGAACGCGCAAGCCGCTTGACGTCGCGCGCCTCGCGCGCAGATTCCGTCCGCAGGCCGTGATCGACGGTGACCGCGATCAGGTGCGGCCCGCGCGAAAGCGCGCGGCGCCAGCGCGCGAAAAGCCACATCAGCGCGACCGAGTCGGGCCCGCCGGACACCGCAAGTACCAGGGCTGGCGCGTTTCTCCAGCCCGCGAACAGGGTTTTCGCGTCGCTGGCCGAGATCGGGGATTGGTCGTCATCTCGCATGGCGGTGCTGCAGTTCGAGCCCGCTCATCCTAAGCGCGCGAGATGCGAGGCGCTACCGGATCAGGCGCAGCGCACGCCTCGATCTCAGCACTTGACCCGCTTCTGCTCGCGGTCGACGGCGGCTTTGACGCCGGCGGCGGCGCGCGGATATTTGCGCATGACCTCGCCGAAGGCGGCGCAGGCGGCCTCCTTCTCCTTCAGTGCGGCGAGCGATTGTCCGAGCCGCAAGAGCGCATCGGGCGCCTTCGTCGCCTTGTCGTACTTGCTGGTGACATTGAGGAAGACTTCGGCGGCGTCGCGATATTGCTGGCGCTGGAAGTAGCTTTCGCCGAGCCAGTATTGGGAATCGCCCACCAGGGGATCGTTCGGATATTTCTGCGCAAAATTCTTCATCGTGTCTTCGGCGAGCGCGTAGTCCTTGCGCTGCATGTAGCCGATGCCGAGATCGTATTCGTCGCGCGGCGAGTTCGTGGGCGGCGCGGTGACGAGGCCACCGCCGGTGCCGTTGGGATTGCGCGGCGGCGGGGGCGGCGGAGCACCCTGCTGCGGCGGCAGGCCGGCCTGGATGTTGGCGCCGTTGGAGAGGTCGAGCGGCGCGCCGGGTACGCGCCCGTCGGGCACAGCGCCCGAGCCGTCGGCCTGAATCGGCATTCGGCCGCCGCCCAAGGCCTGCGGGGCGCCCGGCGCGTTCGGGTTCTGGGTGGGATCGAAGGCATCGCCGCGACCGCCGCGCGACGCCGGTTCAACGATCGGCGCGGGAGTGGTCGCGATCTGCTGCTGCGGATAGCCTTGGCTCGGGTAAGCCTGCTGCTGCGGATAGCCCTGCTGCGGCCGGCTATAGCCGGGCTGGGGTTGTTGCCCGTAACCCGGCTGCGTGTAACCGCCTTGATAGCCGGGTTGATAACCCGCCTGGGCCGGCTGCTGGTTATAGCTCGGCGCGGTCTGCGCCGGCGGCGACGCGGCGACGCTGGGCTGCTGCCCCTGCGCCGGCTGTGGGTTGGCCCCGAGTTGCCGCAGTTGCTGCTCGAGCAGTTGATTGCGGTGCTGCAATTCCTCGTTCTGCCCGGTGAGCTGCCGAAGCTGCTCTTCCAGCTTCTGGATGCGCATCTCCGGATCCGCATCATCCGATTGAGCAAAGGCCTGCGACGACAGAAAGACCAGCGCGGCGATCGCCGCGGCGCCGGTCAGCTTGAGGAAATTCGACGACATATTGCCCTGACGAGGAAATCAGCCCGACATCGGCGAGCCCGGCACAAATGGGAGACGGAGTACGCCGGAATTGTGACCGGAGTTCCGAATCCGACGCCGGATCGCGCAGGTCAGGTTTAGTACCGGCTTCCAAACAAGCAAGGGGCTTGTTGGCGCAGGCTGTTCATCAAGATGACTGAGGCCGGAACCTGGGGCAATTCCGCGGTTCATCCCACGCCGGCTTCAGCACCGCCAGCCGCGGCGCGCGATGCCCGCGTGCGAGCCTGCTGAAATGAAACCGGCGCCCGAAGGCGCCGGCAAATTCGAGGCTGGCTTGCGCGCCGCTTTCTCAAGAGCTCGCGTTCAGCACAGTGACCGCACGGCGGTTCTGCGACCAGCAGGAGATGTCGTTACAGACTGCGACCGGGCGCTCCTTGCCGTAGGAGATCGTGCGCATGCGGCTCGGATCGATGCCGTGGCCCTGCATATAGGCTTTGACCGTCTGGGCGCGGCGGGCGCCGAGCGCGATATTGTATTCGCGGGTGCCGCGTTCGTCGGCGTGGCCTTCGATGGTGAAGCTGTAGCGCGGATAGGCCTGCAGCCACTGGATCTGCTTGTCGAGCGTGGCAACCGCCTGCGGGCTCAAGTCGGTCTGGTCGCTGTCGAAGAAGACGCGGTCGCCGACATTGACCACGAAGTCCTGCTGGCTGCCGGGTGTCGCAGCGCTCGCCATCGCGTCGGCCCCGAGCTTGTTGGCGCAGGCGCCCATTGACAGCGCGACAGCCAGCACCGCAGCCAGCCTCAATCCCTGGAGGATACGCATAGCATTTTTCATTCCGGAGCCTCCACGCTCACGTCTTGGTACTGCCATCCGGTCTACAGGGGGTTGGTTAAGCGAACGTTCCGTCAACCTTGATGGGGTGTTGCCTCGCCCGATCAAATGCCCCCGAACCGCGAAAAGCCGCGGCAATAGTTAATGGGTTGTAAATGTGGCGCGAGGGTGAAGGCAAGTCACGTCAGGCAGCGCAGGCGCCCCTTTTCGCGGGAATTTTGCCCGTGTTGTCCGAATGCCACCGCGGAGCGCCGCGGGTGAGAGGGAACCGGCGGCCGGCTAAAGCGATAGGGCCTCGTCCGGGCTGAGCGGCACCGAAGCGAGGACCGGCCGCGGCGAAGCCTTGCGGTGGCTTGTGCGGTCGAACAGCATCCGCCGCTCGAATGCATTCGAGCGCATGATGGGAAACCGCGCCAGAATCTTTTCACGGACCTTCCGGAAGTCTGACGCCATCAAGACGACCTGTCTGGTATTCCAGCCCGGAAATGGACGCGGTCCGGCGATCGTTTCGGACAGAAGGACGCGGCGATAGAACGCCTGATGATCGGTACGCACCATCGCAAGGCCCGTATCGGCGTTGAAATAATCGCAGGCCATATAAGCGAGCCGAACCGTCAGATAAGGGAGTTCCTGGAACCGTTGCGCCTTTTCCGGGTCTGCCGTGAAGCGCGCCGGGTCGACGAAAACTTCGCCTCGATCGAGGCGTTCGTGAAGGACATCGCCAAACAATTCAGTTGAATAGGACTGCCGCCACTCCGACGTCAGCACATGGATACGGAAAGAACCACAGAGCTCTCCATCGACGAATATGCCGAAAAGCCAGACGTTAGGCGCATCGTCATAACGATCAATGACGCGCCGCGACTCCGATGGCGAAATCAATCCGCCATGCAGGTAGGCCCGGTAACGCATCAAGTAGATGGCATCTTTTTCTTCGGGAGCTTCGATCAGCCGGTAGTCGACGCGCTCAAACAGCCTTGCTCCTCGCACAAGCGGCGAGCTGGGTTCGGCGCCGGACTTCATCAGGTACTCCCAAACTTCCTATCAACTTCCGCGAGTGGGAGACCTTAACGGTTCCTTAAGGAAATTGCAAAGCCTTGAAAGGGTTAGGGTTAACCTTTCGGCACCGCAAAAACCCGGTTATGCCGGGGAAAAAAGCGGCGGATCGGGACAGATCAGGCGATCGATCGCGAAGGGACGGAGACGATCCGATCCTCCGGAGTGCGGCGGCCATGCGAAGCGTTGAGGAGCTGGCGCACGCGAACCGCAGGGACCGGCCGGCTGAACAGATAGCCCTGCGCCTCGGTCACCGTGCCGTCGGCCGAGATCCGCTCGAGCTGCTCGTTGGTCTCGATGCCTTCGACCACGACGGACATGCCGAGATCGGCCGAAAGCCGAGCCACCCCTCGCAGCAGCGTCAGCGGGCGATCGCTGTCGATGCCTTCGAGGAAGGAGCGGTCGATCTTCACCTTCTGCAGCGGGAAGTTATGCAGATAGGAAAGGCTCGAATAGCCGGTGCCGAAATCGTCCAGCGAGATACGCACGCCGGTGGCGCTGAGCTGCGACAGCACGTCGTGAGTGAGCTGCGTGTTGCGCAACAGCGAGGATTCGGTGATCTCGATCTCGAGCCGTTGTGCCGGCAGGCCCGAGACCTCGAGCGCATAGCGAACCTCGCTCAGGATATCGCGCTGATGGAATTGCTGCGGCGAGAAGTTGACGGCGACGCTGACGCCTTCCGGCCATTTCATGCATTCCATGCAGGCCTTGCGCAGGATCCAGCGGCCGAGATCGACGATCAGTCCCATGTCCTCGGCAACCGGGATGATGTCGATCGGCGACACCGTGCCGCGCACCGGATGATTCCAGCGCAACAGCGCCTCGCAGGTGGTGATCTTGCCCGACTTCAGATTGACCAGCGGCTGGTAGAAG
Source organism: Bradyrhizobium sp. (assembly GCF_035309285.1). GTDB lineage: Bacteria > Pseudomonadota > Alphaproteobacteria > Rhizobiales > Xanthobacteraceae > Bradyrhizobium. The sequence goes on from NZ_DATGFH010000093.1 coordinate 67,116, forward strand.
AGCTCGAACTCCTCGTTCGCCAGCGCCTTGCGCAGGTCGAGCTCGAGAGTCCGGCGAGCCTCGACGATCTGCGCGAGCTCGTCGCGGAAGAAACAGAAGGTGCCGCGGCCGTCCGCCTTGGCACGGTATAGCGCCATGTCGGCGTTCTTGAGCAGGGTATCGGCGGAGACGCCGGGCGAGGTCATCGCGATGCCGACGCTGGCGCCGATCTCGACAAGGTGATTATCGATCTTGTAGCGCTCGCTCAAGTGGTCGACGATGCGACGCGCCAGGCCGGCCGCGTCATCGGCGCCATGGATGTTCTGCTGGAACACCACGAACTCGTCGCCGCCGAAGCGCGCGACGAAATCTTCCGGCCGCATCATGTTGCGCAGCCGCTCGGCGACGGCGCACAAGAGCTGGTCGCCGCAGGGATGACCTAGCGTATCATTGACCTGCTTGAACTGGTCGAGGTCGATGAACAACAACGCCGAGAGCCGGTCGGCATCGCACGGCGCCTTGAGCAGGCGTTCGATCTCGTCGCGGAAATTGACGCGGTTGGGCAGCGCGGTGAGCTCGTCAAAGCGCGCCAGATGGATGATCCGGGCTTCGGCGTTGCGCCGTTCGGTGATGTCCTCGAGCAGCACGACGCCGCCGCCGGCCATCGGCTGGAACTTCCAGGACAGCGAGCGGCCGCGCGCAGAATCGGGATCGGTCGTGATGATCTCGCGCGTCTGCGTGCGCTCGATCTCGGCGAGGATCATCGTGCCGCCCTCCGCCGGGATCGATCCCGCGGCGACACAGGCTTCGATGAGATCAGACGCGCTCAGATGGCGGTCGAGGGCGTCATCCGGCAGGTTCAGCATTTCACGGAAGCAGTTGTTCATCACGACCAGTCGCCCGTCGGCCCGAAACATGCAAAGGCCGTTCGGCATGTTGTTCAGGGCCGTGTCGAACTGGCCCGCCAGCGCTGCTTCGCGTTCGCGCGCCACGACCGCGCGCATGAAAATCCTGTGCAGATTGGCCGAGAGCTGCATGACGGCAAAGAGGAATGCGGCGCAGACGGCCGACATCGCGATGTAGTAAGGAGTGGCATGCAACGCCAACGCAATCACGGTTGGGCCGAACATGATGATAGCCTGGAGACGGAATATCCCCTTCCGTCCGTAGGCCCTCCCGGCAGCTCCCGCCACAATTCCCGTGGTAACGGACAGGGCGATCATGTGAGCGACTGCGTCGTCATTGCTCAACAGGCTGGCGAAGCACCATAGGCCGATCACGGCCGCCTGGATCATCGCTCCCACCTGATAGCGCCTCTGCCATCGCGCAGCTTCTTCGGCGGTCAGGGTCGATTTGCGGGTCTGGTACCGCCACAAATCATACGCGCGGGCAGCTCCGGCGAGAATGAGCAGCGGAACGAACATCCAGATCAAAATCTGTCCCGTCTTCAACGCGGTCAGGGATGCCGCGAAGGCCGAGAAGACAATGCCGGTCAGCACCGTACCAGGAGCCTCGAAGAGAGAATCGGTCAGCGCCGCCGCAACGTTCGGCGAGACCTGCTGATCTGTCTCCTTGTTCTGGCTTTGGAGCTGCATTTGAAGACGGCGCGTCCTGTTCGAGAGCAGTTCTACAATTGCTAAATGAAGCCTTTCTGAGCGAACATCGTTAAAGGCGCGTTGTCTCGCATCGCGCATGAACGAAATTCCGTCATACAATCAATTGAATAGGAAAAGTTTGCCGACCACGATGCAAAGCGAACGCGCATGCGCCTGAAAAAGCGTGCAAAGTTTTCCGAAAACAGTGCGTGTTCAGGCGGGCGGCGACAAACGCAATGGGAAGCGGACGAATGTCCTTTTCGCTCAGCCTTCCTGCTCGCTCGCACCTGATTGGCCTGAAAACCGATCGCCGACTTTACGCCGGCGCGCACCTCCGGGTCCGGATCATCCGCTCGCGCATGCTCACGACAACAATGGCGACCAGGCGGGGTCGGAGGCATAGCCCGGCGTCGGCACGCGTTGCTCGTTGCGGCCGTTGACGTCGACGGTAAACAACGACGGCCCGCTGTTGCCGCCGGGGTCGCGGAAGAACATCAGCACGCGCCCGTTCGGCGCAAAGGTCGGCCCTTCGTTGTGGAAGCCGGAGGTCAGGATGCGCTCGCCGGAGCCATCGGTCTTCATGATGCCGATGGCGAACTGGCTGTCACCCTGCTTGGTGAAGGCGATGTAGTCGCCGCGCGGCGACCAGACCGGCGTCGAATAGGTGCCGTCGCCGAAGGAGATGCGCTGCGCCTGCCCGCCGGCCGCCGGCATGACGTAGATCTGCGGCTTGCCGCCACGGTCGGACTCGAAGCAGATCTGGCTGCCGTCCGGCGAATAGGAAGGCGCGGTATCGATCGCCGGCGTGTCGGTGAGGCGCGTGGTCGATTTGGAGCGCAGGTCCATCACGAACAGGTTCGCGTTGCCGCCCTCCTGCAGGCTCATGATGATACGCTGACCGTCCGGCGAGAAGCGCGGCGCGAACGACATGCCGGGGAAGTTGCCGACGATCTCGCGCTGGCCGGTCTCGAGGTTGAAGAGATAGACGCGCGGCTCGTCCTGGCCGAATTCCATATAGGTGATTTCCTGGGTCGAGGGCGAGAAGCGCGGGGTGATCACGAGATCGGCGCCCTTGGTCAGGTAGCGCACGTTGGCGCCGTCCTGGTCCATCAGCGCGAGGCGCTTGATGCGGCGTTGCGAGGGGCCGCTCTCGTCAATGAACACGACACGGCTGTCGAAATAGCCCTTCTCGCCGGTGAGCCGCTCGTAAATCTGATCGGAGATGATGTGAGCGATGCGGCGCCAATATTCCGGCGATGTGACGTATTGCTGGCCGGTGAGCTGCTGGCCGCTTCCGACGTCCCAGAGACGGAATTCGGCTTTGAGCCGGCCGTCGCTTTGGCGGGTCGCACGGCCCGTCACCAGCGCCTGTGCATTGATCTGCTTCCAGCTTGCAAAAGTCGGAGGCTGGTCAGGGTTCTTGATTTGCTCGATGAAGGCATTCTGGTCAATCGGAGCAAAGAGCCCCGAGCGCTTCAGATTGTTGGTGATCACCCCCGTGATGCCCGCGCCGACATCGTCGTCCGTCGGCGCGCCGCCGACGAAGTTGGGGATCGCGATCGGCATCGGCTGGAATTCGCCTGGATCGATTCGCAGCCGTCCCTGCCCCCATGCGGATTGAATACCGAGGGTGGCCACCGCCGATCCGGTGGCGATCATGAACCGGCGTCGCGTGACAAAGGGGATGTTGCTCATTTCAACCACTGCCTTGGATTTACAATCACAGCAAGTCTTTAAGGCCGAACGTCATCGGAATGTACTTCCAGGTGTCATACTGATCCTTCGGCAGGAACGCATAGGCCTGGCATTCCTCGACGGCGCGCTTGGCGCTCTCGGCCATGGCGTTACCGACCGAGCGCGAGGGGCCACGGACGGCGACGATCACGGGCTCGGAGGCCACCGTGCCGTCGAGCCGCAACCGGATGTCGATATCGACCTCGAATTGATCGGCGTCCTGCCCGTTATAGGGGAAGTTGAAGCAGCGGCGGACCGCCCCGACGAACGCGCCCTTCCAGGTCGCGATCATCGCATTGGCGTTGCCAGTCTTGGTGCCGAGCGCGGCGTTGGAATTGATCACGGCACCGGTCACGGCCTGCCGCGTCGGATCGCGCTTGTCGAGCAATGCGGCGATCCTCGACTCGTCGAAGATGCGCTCCTTCCGCTTCGGCGGCTGCGGCGTGACTTTGGCTGCCTGCTTCGGCACCGGTTTCTTCTTGTCCGCCTTCAAGGCATCGGCGATCGGATCGTCGCCCTTCTCATCAGGCTTCTTGTCCGCCTGCTTGGATTCCGCTTTCTTGGGCTCCGGCTTCGGGTCGGGCTTTTTCTCGATCGGCTTGTCGACGGGCTTCGGCGGCGGATCAGGCGTAGAGGTTGAGGTCACGACCTCCTTCTTGTCGATCTTGCCGACCGCGTCATCGACGGGTTTTGCCTCGGCAACCTTGTCGACCAGGGGTTTCGGATTTTCCTTCTTGCCGCTCTTGATGCCGGCGGTCATCTTCGAGGTGTCGTCCATCGAGATGTCGACGGGGATGATATCCTCCGGCGGCGGCGCCTCCAGCGAGCGCGCCGAAAACGAGATCAGACCCCATCCGATCACAAGCACGTGCAAGGTGATGGACAGCGCCGTCCCCTTACGCTCGCGCAGTTTCCGGATGAGGTCGCCGGCTCTCACGAACCCTGCTCCGGGACCACCACGATACTGGCGCGATAGCCGGCGTCGCGCGCCAGGCCCAGCACCTTCATCATGTCGGAGTAACAGGTGTCGCGGTCGCCGCGGATCTTGACCACCTGCTCGCCGCCGCCCTTGGAATCCTTGATGGCCTTGATCTTGGGACCAAGTTGATCCAACGGGATCTGCGTGTCGCCGAGATAGATATCGACATTGGAGACGCAGGTGCTGTTGCCGTTCTTCTTGACCGTCACCTCGAGCGGCTGCGTGTCGGCGTTGCTTGCGGTGCCGCCGGCGGCCTTCGGCAGATCGACCTGGATATTGACGGTGAGCAGAGGTGCGGCCACCATGAAGATGATGAGGAGCACCAGCATCACGTCGACCATCGGCGTGACGTTGATCTCCGCCATCACCGGTTTGCGCCGGCCGCGGCGGCCGCCACCCCCGGACGAGCTTGCCACGTTCATCGCCATGTCTTGGTGCTCACCGCTCCGCTCATATTATACCGTGCCTCAAGCCCGCTCGTCGATCTGACGGGACAGGATCGCCGAAAATTCATCGGCGAAGCCCTCGAGCCGCTGGGCCTGCCGGTTCACCTCGGATGTGAACTTGTTATAGAAAATCGTCGCCGGAATGGCGGCAATCAGGCCGATCGCGGTAGCAAACAGGGCTTCCGCGATGCCCGGCGCGACCACCGCGAGCGACGTGTTCTTCGAGGCCGCAATCGACTGAAAGCTCGACATGATGCCCCAGACCGTGCCGAACAGGCCGACGAAGGGGCCCGCGGAGCCGACGGTCGCGAGCACGAGCAGCCGGCGCTCCAGCCGCTCGATCTCGCGCGCAATCGAGACGTTCATCACCTTCTCGATCCGCATCTGCAAGCCGGCAATCGAGCGGGCGTGGCTTTCGAACGACCGCTTCCACTCGCGCATCGCCGCGACGAAGCAGGCCGCCATCGATTGCGTCGGTTTGGCTGCCAGCGCGCGATAGAGCTCTTCGATCGATTCACCCGACCAGAACGCCTGCTCGAAACGATCCATGGCGCGGCGGGTGCGCGAATACAGAAACAACTTGTCGATCGCGATCGCCCAGACCCAGACCGAGCACGACAACAGGCCGAGCATCACGCATTTCACGATCCAGTGCGCCTGCCAGAACAACGCGATCAGCGATACGTCTGCGGCAGCTGGCAATGGAATGGCTGCCTGGGCCACATCGGCCGGATTCATCAGCGATATCCCTTCAACGCAAGTGTCCCAATTTACGGAGCGCTAGTCGGCCGCCGGACTCAAAACCCGCGCGGCTCGAGCCGCGGCGGTAAGCGCCTGCGCAAAAAGCCCTGTCTCTCGCATGGGAGGCCCGCCGAAGCCGTGAGGCCTGCAATCCCCTGCCAACATGTCAAAACGAGGGCTTCGTGCCCGGCGTTACCCTGCTTACCCAACGCTAATCAGAGTTAACGTCCAGTTACCAAAGGGGAATTTTAACTGCGTCAAATGCGGCAGGATTAGCGTCCGCCAAACAGATTTAATGTTCCCGGATAAGAAAACCGCCCGTTTGCGGCTTGCAAACGGGCGGTTCTGTGGGGCCTCGGGCTTTTTGGGGGCATGACGCCCGGGCTTTGGCTTAAGGTTAGCGCCTGATCCGATCGGAAAACCGCTGCGCACTTTTACGGATCATGTGAAGCACTAGCCTTGCGGCGGCTGGTCGTTCGGCGGGGTCGTCGGACGGTTGCGGTGCTGCGCCATGAACGCGTCGAACTCTTCCTTGTCCTTGGCGTGGCGGAGGCGGGTCAGGAATTCCTTGAAGTCCTGCTGCTCCTCCTCCAGGCGCCGCAGCGTCTCCTGACGGTATTCATCGAAGGCGCGGTTGCCGCTCGACGGCGGACCGAAGCCGAAGCCATGCCGCTCCATGCGGTTCCTCATGCGCTCCATCTTCCACTGCATCCGCTCCATCTTGTTCTGCCATTTGTCGTTCCAGCGATCGCGGTCGTAGCCGTTCCAGCAACCCATTTTTCTGCTCCCGAGTGTGAAAAAGAGAAGGGCAAGTCCGATCGGCCACCAGATCAGGAAACCGAGGATGGTCACGGCGATCCAGCCGGGGTGCCACGGACTCTCGAGCATGCGCGGGCGGTAGTAGGGCTCTTCTGTGGGGCCGCGCCATCGATTGACATCTGAGGTGTAGGCCATCTGCCTCTCCATACATCATCACGCTACGGCATCACGCCGCCGTGAATGTAAATAACATTTACATACGTATCGCATCCCCGGATTTTGTCAAGCCGACGACGGGTCGCGCCGGCCAACTTATTTTTGGAACATTATTTCGGCTTGCCCCAGGGACTGGGTTTCTCGTCCGCCGGCTTCGGCTCGGGTGAGCGGCGATCAATGGGGAAACCGAGTCCGCGAAGGTAGATCAGCACTTCGGCTTCGAGCAATTCATCCGCCGTCATCGGCAGCCTGCGCCGGGCGCCGTCGGCGCGCGCAAACAGAGACGCGACGCCATGCGACATCGCCCAGATGTGCAGCGCCATCATCAGGGCCGGCGGGCGCGGCACGCCAGGGGGCGCCAGCGCAGCCAGTCGCTCGGCCGCGGCGCGGATGATCGCAAACGCCCGCTCGCTGGCAGCAAGCAAGGCCGAATTGGTGTCGAGCGGAATGCTCGATTCGAACATGGCCGAATAGTACGCGGGATTTTCACGCGCGAAGTCCAGATAGGCCCTGCCGACGCGTTCGAAGGCGGTCACGGTATCGGGACGACCGTCGTCCCAGGCGTCCGTCAGCGCCGCCTCGAACTGCTCAAAACCGCGCTGGGCGATAGACGACAGCAACTCGTCGCGGTCGCGGAAATGACGATAGGGCGCGGCGGGACTGACGCCCGCCATGCGCGCGGCATCGGCAAAGGTGAAGCCGGCCGCGCCCTTCTGCCCGATCAGGTCAAGCGCTGCCTGCAGCAGCGCTTCCCGTAAGTTGCCGTGATGGTAGCCGCGCTCGCGGCCCTGATCCTTGCGCCAGTTCATGTAAACAGCTTTTACATGAAGCCGGCGCAAAAAGCACTAGCAATGCCGCGCAGGCCGGCGCGGCATTCATGCGAATGAACGAGGCGGCAACAACCGCTAACGGCCTGGGATCGGCAACACCGGCATGATCTCGACGGCTTCACCCGGAAAGATCGCGAAATGCGGATGACTTTCGAACATCTTCGCCGCCGCCTCATGCGATTCGGCGCGAACGACGGTGAAGGCCCCCATCTCGTTGCTGATGTCGGCAATTCCGCTCGCGCCAACCCGCTTGGTCTTGCCGAGCGGCCCGCCCATGTCTGCGAGCGCCCCCTGGTGCTTCGCCACCCATGCATTCCAGGCGGCCATGCCCTCTTTCTCCTTGGCCTTCCGCTCAGCCTCGGATAGCGCGTCCCATGCGGCCCGCTTCGCACTGTTCTTGCTGCCGACGAAAACGGCGAGGTAAGTGTTGCTCATCGTGTGTCTCCCTGGTTGAGGCGATGGATCAGTTCTTGCGAGCCTGCAATTCGTTAAAGCCGGAGGCCGCCTCCTGAATCTCCGGCGGGAAATCGGCCATCTCCTGCACCTGGCGGATCTCGATGACCTCGTTATTGGAAGCCGGGCATTTCTTGGCCCATTCGATCGCCTCCTCTTTCGATTTCACCTCGATCATCCAGTAGCCGCCGATCACCTCCTTGGCCTCAGTGAACGGCCCGTCGGTCACGACAGGTTTGCCGCTTGCAAAGGAGACGCGCACGCCCATCGACGGCGGATGCAGCCCGTCGAGCGTGACCAGCACGCCGGCCTCCTTCAGCGCCTCGTTGTATTTCATCATCGCCGCCACACGCTCGGGATCGAGCTTCACATCGGGCGGCGCGGTCTCGTAGCCCGATGGGATCATCAGCATCATGAATCGCATTTTTGTTTCTCCGTTTCGAAGTCTTTTTGGCGGCGGCTCAAGCCGACACTCGTCAACAAGACGATGGAGGTTGTGCGGCGCCGACAGTCCTGGCGGAATTATTCCGACGTGGTTGCCTCATGAGCGTCGAGGCTCAATCGTCGATCGCCTGATAGGCGGCGGTCCAGAAGTCGGCCATCACCTGTGGAGCTATCGGCGAGTCCATCAGCCGCTGGGTCAACAGGATCCCGGTGAGCTGTTCCCTGGGGTCGGAATACCAGGACGTGCCGTAGCCGCCCTCCCAGCCGAAACGGCCGGGGTTGGTGTGAAGGTGATCGCGCCTGGTGAAGACAGAAACGCCAAAGCCCCAGCCGCGATTGTCGTTGAAGAACAGCTCCGAGCCGACCTTCTGTTCCGCTGTGAGCTGGTCGGATGTCATCAGCTCGACCGCGGGCCGCGACAGAATGCGCTCATTGCCGAGACGGCCGCCGTTCAACAGCATCTGTGCAAAGGCGTTGAAATCTTCCGCGGTCGTGACCAGCCCGGCACTTGCATTTTCGAACACCGGTGGACTTGAAAATTTGCCGGTGACGGGATCATCGAACACGATGAGCTTGTTGGACTCGCGATCGCGGACATAGGTGGTGGCGAAGCGGTCGTGCTTCTCCGGCGGCGCGTAGAAGCCAGTGTCGTTCATACCAAGCGGCTCGAAGATGCGCTCGCGCAGGAATGCGCCGAGCGTCCTGCCGGAGACGCGCGCGATCAACACGCCCAGGATTTCCGAACCGGCATTGTAGAGCCAGCGCTCGCCCGGCTGATAGACCAGGGGCAGCGTGCCGTAACGCCGCATCAATTCGTCCGGCGGCATTTGTGGAAACACCGGTCCCGGCGCGAGGCCTATCGCGGTGATTGCCTTCTGGATCGGATAGCGATCCGGAAAGACCGGGATCATCCCGATGCCAAGGCGGAAGGTCAGGATGTCGCGCAACGTGATCGCGCGCCTCGCCGGCACGGTGTCGTCGATCTCGGATTCGATGGAGCGCAGTACCCTGCGGTTGGCAAGCTCCGGCAGGATATCGTCGATGGGATCATCGAGCCGCAGCTTGCATTCCTCGACCAGGAGCATCGCCGCGACCGCGCCGACCGCCTTCGTCATCGAGGCAATGCGGAAGATCGTATCGGGCTGCATTGGCGTGCCACCTATTGCCATATTGCCGATAGCATCGACATGCACCTCGCCGTGACGGCTCACCAGCGCCACCAGACCCGGCATGCTGCCGTTCTCGACATGGCCGGACATGATGTCGCGCATGCGCCTCAGGCGGGCCTTCGACAAGCCTCCGATCGCGACCGATCCTTGCATCCTGCTACTCCCCGAAAATTTTGATCCGCAGTGCTAAGACGAACGAGGCCGGCCTGATGCGACATGCCAGGCCAACATTATTTCGTGCTCGCCTGTCATTTCGTTCCTACCCACCGCCGCACCGGTTCCCTCTCGCCTTCCGGCGTCGCCTCAAAGATAGGCGAGGCCAGCACCGCGTGAAGATGCAGCGTGCCTTCTCCGCTGTTGCGAAAGCCGTGCAGCCGCCCGGCAGGGATCAACAGCGATTGCCCGGCCGTGACCCTGACATGATCGGCGTCGATCCACATCTCGGCCTCGCCATCGCGCACGGTCAGCACCTCTTCCACCGGATGCGAATGCGTCGGCGCGCCGGTTCCGGGAGCGACCCATTGCTCGAAGATGCAAAGCTGCGCTGCCCCGCGCTCTGCGGAAAACAGCATCCGTGTCTCAACGCCCGGGCGCCAATGTTCCACCGGGCACCTGGCAGAATCGCAGATCGTCATGACAAACCTCTCGCGTAACCGTCCGTCCGCGCAGTAAAAGCAGACCGCTCGCCGCTACGCCAGATTTGACAGGATAAGGATGGACCATCGATGACCGCTTCCGCGCCAAAAGTCGCCCTTGTCACGGGAGCCGCGCGCGGCATCGGACTTGCGACCGCCAAACGCTTTCTCGCCGACGGCTGGCGCGTGGCGCTGCTCGACATCGAAGGCGACTTGCTCGACCGCGCGGTGGCCGCGCTCGAGAAGCCGGACGACACGCTGGCGCTAAACTGCGACGTCTCCGATTCCGCCGCGGTGGCGGGGGCTATCGCTCAAATCGCAAAGCGCTTCGGCCGGCTGGATGCGCTGGTCAACAATGCCGGCGTTGCGGTGTTCGCGCCGCTCCTGGAAACCTCGGACGCCGACTGGAGCCGGATCCTTTCGGTCAATCTCACCGGACCGTTTCTCTGCACCAAGGCGGCAGCGCCCCTGATGCGCGAGCACGGCGGCGGCGCCGTGGTCAACGTCACCTCGATCTCGGCGGTGCGCGCCTCCACGCTGCGCTCGGCCTATGGCACCAGCAAGGCGGGGCTTGCGCACCTGACCAAGCAGCTCGCGGTCGAGCTCGCTTCGCTTGGCATCCGCGTCAATGGCGTCGCGCCCGGGCCGGTCGACACCGCGATGGCGAAGGCGGTCCATACGGCCGAAATCCGCGCCGATTATCACGATGCGATCCCGCTCAACCGCTATGGCCTTGAAGAGGAGCTGGCCGAGGCCATCTTTTTCCTCAGCAACGATCGCGCCAGCTACATTACGGGGCAGATCCTGGCGGTCGATGGCGGATTCGATGCCGCAGGCATCGGCCTGCCGACGCTGCGCGGCCAGCGCCGAAACGGATGACGCGCCCGAGGACAGCAGACCATGAGCATGATGCGTATCATCTTCATTCTCCTGCTTGCAATCGCGCTGTGGTTCTTCGCAGCGAGGCTGGCGCGCGCGGATGTGCGCATCCTCAGCAGCCCTGGCGGCGCGGTCGAGCCCTTCATCGACCTGTTCGACAAGGTGCGCACCTCCGGAGAGCGCGTCGTCATCGACGGCCCCTGCATGTCGGCCTGCACACTGGTGTTGAGCATCGTGCCGAGCAACCGCATCTGCGTGACGCGGCGCGCGGTGCTTGGCTTCCATGCCGCCCGCTCGATCGACCGCCGCGGGCACATCTATGCCGAGCCGGAAGCCTCAAGGCTCGTGCTCGAAGCCTATCCCGGCCCGGTGAGAGACTGGATCATCCGCCGCGGCGGATTGACGTCGCACCTGTTGTTGTTGCGCGGACGCGAGCTGGCGGCGATGTACCGCTCGTGCCGGTGACGATCACGGTCTGAGATTGTGCGGAAGTTCGTAGGGTGGGCAAAGCCAACGGGTCCGCGCGAACGCGCGGCCCGATGACAGACTCCGCGTGCCCACCATCGCGACATCAGATAGATGGTGGGCACGGCTTACGCCTTTGCCCACCCTGCCAAGTCAGCTCACATCCCTTCGAGCGGGCAGTTGACCATCCAGGGCGTGCCGAACTGGTCGACGCACATGCCGAAGCCCTTGGAGAAGAAGGTCTTGCCGAACGGCATGTTCTCAGCTCCGCCATCGGCGAGCTGCTTGAACTTGTGCTCGGCCTCGGCGAGATCGGCAATCGTCAGCGACACCGAAAATCCCTGCGGCTTGTTGAAATGTCCGGGAGGGGCGTCGGAGGCCATCAAGGTTTGGCCGTTGATCGACATCCGCGCATGCATGATCTTCTTTTCCCAGCCGGGTTGCGGCTTCATGTCCGCCGGCCCCTCGTCGGCGCGCAGCAAGAACTCGATCTTTCCGCCCAGCACTTTCTCGTAATACTTGAACGCTGCTTCGCAGTTGCCGTTGTAGAACAGGTAAGGATTCAACATCGCTTGCTCCTTGGTGGGTGATGGGCGGGTGGAACTAGGTCTCGGTGATGGTCTTGAGGTTGGCGAGGCCGGTCTCGAAATCCTTGCCGATCATGCGGTCCATGTTCATGAACACCTGCATCACTTTCGACATGAAGGGAGCAGGACCATGCATCACCCAGATGACATTGGTGGCACCGCCCAGCGGCGACATTGTGAACTCGGCGGTGTTGTGCCCCTCGAACGGCTTGAAGAAATCGAGCTTGATCACGATCTTCGAGGGCTGCGTCGCCTCGAGGATTTCCATGCGACCGGAGCCGACATTCTTGTTGCCGTCCCAGGCGTAGACCGCGCCCCTGCCCCGCTCGGCTCCCGAATAGGTCCGCTTCAGCGCTGGATCGCGTCCCTCCCATGGCGACCATTTCAGCCATTGATGGAAATCCGCGATCAGCGGAAACACCTTGTCGGCCGGCGCGTTCACGACGGCCGTGCGCTCGATGCGGAAGGTATCGGGCTTGCGCGCGGCCAGGATCAGCACCACCACGATGATGATCGCAAGCACGGCGCTAATGATGATCAGGGTCTCGAACATGAATAGCTCCATTTGCTCTCAAAAGATCTTCAGGTGCGTGGCGACGACCTCGCCAAGATAACCGGTCCACAGGATGGCGCCCACGAATGACGTCGGCGGAAAGGTCGTTAGCGCCAGACACGGCATGCTGATGGTGCCGAGCGCACGCGCCAGCGCCTCGCTCGCACCGTAGCCGATCCGGTCCATCGCTTCCGTCACAACCGGCCACGGCACCAGCCGGTTCACGCCGTCCAAAAGCAGGAACAGGATGACAAGTCCGCCGATCAGACGGCCCAGCAAATAGGCCCGCATCGAGACCGGCTCGCCCAGCGCGTAGGTCGACATGGCACTCTCCCCGAAATTCGTCTGCATCAGTGATGCTCTGGCCAATAGACGAACGGGGAAGACGCGGACCGACAGGTGGGTGCAAATTTTTCGCAATCCATTCTGTCGTCATGCCCGGGCTTGCCCCGGGCATCCATCAGGACAAGCAAAGTCATTGCTAGGTGATGGATGGCGGGCCTTCGCCGCGCCGAAGGGGCTTCGGCCCCGCAGGCGGGTCAAGCCCGGCCATGACGAGGTCGTAGGTTGGAGTTACTTCCCCGCTTTCGCATCGCGCTGCTTGCTGTCGCGCATCAGGCGATCGAGATGCATGCGGATGTGGGCGGCCTCGGCCGAGGTATTGGCGAGCGCGATGGCGCGGTCGAAGGCGACGCGGGCTTCCTCATTGCGGCCGAGCTGCAGCAGGAAGGCGCCGCGCACGCCGAAAAAATGAAAGTAATTCGAGAGCCGCGACGCCAGGGGCTCGATCATCTCCAGCGCCGCCTCGGCGCCCTTCACCTTGGAGACCGCGACCGCGCGGTTGAGCGTCACCACCGGCGAGGGCTGCATGACTTCGAGCGCGCCGTAGAGCAGGTCGATCTGCCTCCAGTCGGTATCTTCCGGCTTTTCCGCGCGGGAATGCAGGGCCGCGATCGCGGCCTGGATTTGATAGGGCCCGCTCTTGCGATGGCGCACAGCCTTGTCGATCAGCGCGAGCCCCTCGACAATCAGCTTCTGATTCCAGCGCGACCGGTCCTGGTCCTCCAGCAGAATGAGCGAACCATCCGCGGCGAATCGTGCATCGGTGCGCGCGTACTGCAACAACAGGAGCGCGGTCAGTCCCATGATCTCCGGCTCGCTCTGGAACAGCCGCAAGAGCAGCCGCGCCAGCCGGATCGCCTCCTCACACAGCGGCTTTCGGATTTCGGCGGTATCGCCGCTTGCCGAATAGCCCTCGTTGAAGATCAGGTAGATCATGGCGGCCACCGCAATCAGCCGCTCGGAGCGCTCGATTGCACCCGGCGTTTCGAACGGCACATTGGCCTCCGCGACGCGGGCCTTCGCGCGCGTGATGCGCTGCTCCATCGTGGCTTCGGAAACGAGAAAGGCGCGCGCGATCTGCTTCACCGTAAGCCCCGAGACGATGCGCAGCGCCAGCGCAATCTGCTGCGTCGCCGGCAAATCCGGATGGCAGCAGATGAACAGGAGCCTCAGGATATCGTCGCGGTAATGCGAGCCGTCGAGCCGCTCGGCGATCTCTTCCTCGGCATCGTCGAGATCGGAGATCGCCTGGTCGTCCTCGGGCAGCGGCTGCTGCTTGCGATGGCGCCGCACCTCGTCGATCGCGACATTGCGCCCGACCATGATCAGCCAGGCGGCGGCATCGCGGGGCGGGCCGTTTTGCGGCCAGGTCTTCAGCGCGCGCAGGCAGGCGTTCTGGAACGCTTCTTCCGCGGTGTCGAGATTGCGGAAATAGCGGAGCAGCGCGCCGACCGCCTGGGGCCGCGCCGACGTCAGCGCGGCGTCGATCCAGGCGGTGTCGGTCGTGGTCATGCAGGCGCCCTCCCGGGCGAGAACATGCCGACCGGGCGAATTTCATAGGCCCCGCCAGGATTGGCGGCGCCGAGATCGCGCGCGACGTCGAGCGCTTCGTCCAGATTCTTGCAGTCGATCACGTAGAAGCCGAGCAATTGCTCCTTGGTCTCGGCATAGGGGCCGTCCAGCACCAACGGCGGATCGTCCTTGCGGAGCGTGGTCGCTGCAGTGGTCGGCAATAGCCGCGCGACCGGACCGAGCCGGCCCTGTTTGGCGAGCTTCTCTTGCACGGCGGAAAGCCTCTTCATGACGGTTTCGTCCTGCTCCTTGGTCCAGGAGCCGACGAAATCCTCGTCATGGTAGCAAAGGATGGCGTAGAGCATGCGTTACGGTCCCCGTTCATCTCGAAGACGAACGAGTATGCGCGCTGCCGACAGCGACAGGTAAGAAAATTTTCTGGCGCAGGTTCCGCGCAATCAAGCGCGTCTTTCGCAACTCCGGGGGGCGGCCGCGGCGAAAGGGCATCACCGCGGCCGCAAAAATCGTGCGAATTACCAGGAGATGCCGTATCTGGCGGCGATCCGCCGCGCCTTGGCCTCGTCGCTTTCATGGCCGCGGGCCTGTACATGTCGTCTGGACGCGTGGGGTTTGCCGCTATCGGCAACCTGCGGCTTCGGCGTTTCCGCGGGCTTGGCGGCGTCCGGGTGAGCGACCGGCGGAAGCGGCTGAGCCGTAGCAGTGGTCGCCGCCGGGGGCGGGTCATTGGCGGCAAGAGTCGGATCGGTGCTGGACCCGCCGGCCTGGGCGGACGCCGAAACCAGAAGCAGGGCAGATATCAGGATCAGCTTGCGCATGGGAGGGTCTCCGTGTTCGGTGGCGGCAAACTGGACCCTTGCGCCGATCCGCACTGTGGTGCAGGTCACGCTGAGTCTTTTGGGGCAAATTTCATGAGCAAAGGCGCGCTGGCGCTATTGATCCACGGTGGAACCGACAATTGGTCGCCGGAACGCTGGAAAGCGAGATTCGACGAGGTTTGCCGCGAGCGCCGCGTGCTGCCGCTGGCCGAAGCGAAACGGGCGGCTGGCGAGGTTCACTACGCCGCCGTCTGGAAGCCGGCGCCGGGCGAGCTCGCCGGATTTGCAAATCTCAAGGCGATCTTCAATCTCGGCGCGGGCGTCGACGCCTTGATGGCCGACAAGACCTTGCCGGACGTGCCGCTGGTGCGGGTCGCCGTCGACGACCTCACCGGCCGCATGGCCGAATATGTTGTGCTGCATGTGCTGATGCATCATCGGCAGGAGCTCTATTTGCGCGAGTCGCAGCGCGAAAAGCGCTGGGCGCCGAAATCACAGTGGCCGGCGGGCGCGATCTCGGTCGGCATCATGGGGCTGGGGGTGCTTGGCGCCAACGCGGCAGAAGTGCTCGCCCGCATCGGCTTTGGTGTTGCGGGCTGGAGCCGCAGCGCGCGGACGATTCAGGGCGTCGAATGCTTTCACGGCGAGGCCGGCTTTGAGGCCTTCCTGCGCCGCACCGATATTCTGGTTTGCCTTTTGCCGCTGACGCCTGGCACGCGCCACGTCCTCAATCGCCAGGTTTTTTCAAAGCTCCATCGCGATAGCCCGATGGGCGCGCCGGTTCTGATCAATGCCGGCCGCGGCGGGCTGCAGAACGAAGCCGATCTCCTCTCCTGCCTCGACGACGGCACGCTGGGTGCGGCGTCGCTCGATGTGTTCGCTGAGGAGCCGTTGCCAAAGGAGAGCCCGTTCTGGACACACCCGAAGGTCGTGCTGACGCCGCACAATGCCGCCGACACCGATCCCGACGAGATCTCCAACTATGTCGCGCGCCAGATCGAACGTTTTGAGGCGGGCGACCCGCTCGAAAATGTCGTCGACCGCGGACGGGGGTATTAGGCGCTGCAAAGCGATTGCCCCGACCCGCCGGGGCGATCGCCTGTCGCTTCATGCCGTCTTTGCTCTGGCAGCCTTCGCTCGCTTGGGCGCCGCCGTCTTCTTCGGCGCGTTCTTCTTTAGCTTGGCGTGATTGTAAACAATCGCGGCGCGGACGAGATTCTTCAGCGCGCGCTCGTTGATCTCGTCGCCCTCGAGAATGTCGATCGCGCGTCTGGCGTTGCCTTCGCCAGCATTAAAGAGCTTGTCGGGATCCGGCAGATGGGCCCCATAGGCAAACGTAACCTTCACCTTGCCTTTGTGGGCGTTGGCGATGGCGATCATTCCGTCGCGAGACCACAGCGGAGTTCCCATCCACTTCCATTCCTCGATTATCTCGCCGTCGGTCTCAAGGATGAGCTTGCGGATGCCGGCAATGGTCTTGCCACGCCAATCCGCAAGCTCTGCAATCATCCGGTCAATCCGTTCCGATGGATTCATTGGATCCTGGTCCCGTCTCGTGTAGCCACCACAAGCCTGTGGCGACCACATTATTGGACGGGACGCAAGCGACAAGAGGTGGCGTACGGTCTGACGGTTACCCTGTCGAGATTTTCCGCCGCGGCGTCAGGCCGCGCGCAACATCACGTCGATGGCGCCCTTGACGATCGCTTCCAATTCCCGACGCGGAACACCGGCGCGGGCACGGATCGCAATGGTGTGGATGGTGGCGGATGCGAGTTGCGACAGCACAATCGGGTCGGCGCTCTCGGCAAGCTCGCCTGTCTCCCTGGCCTTTCGGAAGCAGGACGCAAAGGCCTTGTCGAGCTCGCCAAAACCGTCCAGCACCATCGCGCGGATCTCTGGATCAAACACCGCTTCGGATGCCGCTGTCATCACGGTGAAGCAGCCGCGGGGGCTTTCGCCACCAAGATAGATATCGAGCGCGGCCGCGTAGATGCGTTCCAGCCGTTTACGGATCGGGATTTCGTCGCGGAACAGATTGATCATCCGGGTGCGCGCGTCATCGCGGTAGCGCTGGTAGCTCTTGATGTAGAGCTCGCGCTTGTCGCCGAAGGCGCCATAGAGGCTCGGCCGGTTCATGCCGGTCGCAGCGCTGAGGTCATCGAGTGAGGTCGCCGCAAAGCCGTCCTTGCGGAACAGGTCGAGCGCCTTGCCTAGCGCGACATCGGGCTGATAGGCGCGCGGCCGGCCCCGGCGCTTGGGCGCCACAGGCTCGATCTTGGGTGCCGCGGCTTCCGGCGGACCGGCTCTCTTACTTTTTTGTACCATTTCGCAAATAATTCCTTGACCGTCGATATATTATGCGAGACAGTATAAAAATCAATCCCGGCTCACTTTGCGTGGGCAACTGCTTTAGGAGGCACCCCGATGGACCTTTATTTCTCGCCGCTCGCCTGCTCGATGGCGACCCGAATCGCATTCTACGAGGCCGGCGAAGCCGCGAACTATCTCGAGGTTGATCCCAAGACCAAGGTGGTGCGGAACGACGGCTCGGATTTCCGACACGTGAACCCGCTTGGCCTGGTGCCGACGCTGCGCACTGACAACGGCACCGTGCTGACGGAGAACGCGGCGATCCTGCAATATGTTGCTGACCGCTTCCCCAAGGCCGGTCTCGGCACCACTTCCGCCATCGAGCGCAGCCGGCTGCACCAATGGCTTTGCTTCATCGGGACAGAGCTGCACAAGGGTTTGTTCGTTCCGCTCCTGGACAAGAAGGCGGGACCGGAAGTGAAGAGCTACGTGCTGGAGAAGAACCTGTCGCGGCTCGACTACCTCGAGAATTATCTGAAAGGCCGCGAATACCTGCTCGACCATTTCAGCGTGGCGGATGCCTATCTCGTCACCGTCATCAACTGGACCATGGCGACGCCGCCGGTGGAGCTTGCGAAATGGCCGGCCGTGAAGGCCTATTACGAGCGGCTGCGCACACGGCCGAGCATCGCGAAGGCGCTTGCGGAGGAGTTCGAGCTCTACAAGGCCGAGATCGCGCGTCACAAGGCGGCGGCGTGAGCGCCGTGCGCATGGTCGTCCCCGCCAAAAGCGGGGACGGCTGATCTTGGAATGCCGCCGCCGCGATGTTACTTCGGCAAGACCAGCGCTCAGCTCTGAGCGCGCTCTTGCAGTGCCGCGACGCTCCATGTCACGCATTACGATCATCGAAACAGGACTTGTCAGCAAGCGAGACCGCACGCGCTACGGCTCCTTCCCCGAGATGTTCGAACGCATGATCCGCGCGGAAGATGCGTCAATCGATTTCGACATCGTCAGCATCGTCAACGGCCAGCCGCTTCCGAATCCTGATACTTTGCAGGCGGTCCTCATTACGGGCTCCGCGGCGGGCGTTTACGACAAGCTCGACTGGATCGCGCCGCTCGAGGAGTTCGTACGCAACGCCTATGCGAGCCAAATCCCGACGGTCGGCGTCTGCTTTGGCCATCAGCTGATGGCGCAGGCCCTCGGCGGCACCGTGCGGAAGTCTGAAAAGGGCTGGGGCATCGGACGACACATCTACAACATTGCGCCTGGCAACGGTGTCATCGACGGCAAGCAAATCGCCATCGCCGCCTCCCATCAGGATCAGGTGATCGAGCCGCCGCCTGGGGCGCGGACGATCCTGTCCTCCGCTTTCACCGAACATGCCGGACTGCTCTACGGCAACGGCGCGGCGCTGTCGGTGCAGCCGCATCCGGAGTTTGACACCGCCTTTGCCTATGTGTGCTGCGGGCTGCGCGACGGCCACGCGCCCGATGCCGTTGTTGCGCAGGCGAAGGCGTCGCTCGCAGAGCCGGTCGACAATGCCGCGCTCGGCGGCGCGATCACCCGCTTTCTGACCCGCGGGCCACGTGCCTAGAACGGCTTCTCGCTCAGCCCCGCCACGTCGGCCGGCCGCGGGCCGGGCGCGGGCCAATGAAAGCGTCGGTCCTTCCCGGCGATCCTCACATCGTTGATGCTGGCTTCGCGCCGGCGCATCAGGCCGCGCTCGTCGAACTCCCATTGCTCGTTGCCGTAGGAGCGATACCACTGGCCATCAGCATCATGCCACTCATACTGAAAGCGCACTGCGATGCGGTTGCCGTCGAAGGCCCAGAGATCCTTGATCAGGCGATAGTCGCGCTCGGTGGACCATTTGCGCTTGAGGAAGGCGACGATCGCCGCGCGCCCTTCGAAGAACTCCGAGCGATTGCGCCAACGGCTGTCTTCGGTATAGGCGAGCGCAACGCGCTCGGGATCGCGAGAATTCCAGGCGTCTTCCGCCATGCGGGCTTTCTGAATGGCAGTCTCTTTCGTGAACGGCGGCAGCGGCGGACGTGACATGGCGGGGCCTCGGACTTGAAGGGATACGCACTCTACCGCCGCAACACTGCAAGTCGATGGCCGATCACCTATCGGGCGATAGCTAGATCAGATCGGCCTTCATCAGCGCGCGGATCGATTTCGGGATCGGCTGCGCCCCGCCCTCACTGATGAAGGCGACGCGCACCTGGGCCTTCACAAGCACGTCGTCGCCGCGCCGCACCTCCTGCCCCAGCACGATGGAGGCGCCCTTCACCGCGAGTGGCCAGGTCACGACCTCGAGCATGTCGTCCATCCGCGCAGGTTTCAGGAAATCGAGCGTCATCGAGCGCACCACAAAAGCAAAGCCCGGCGTCTCCGTCTCGGCTTCTGCGAACAGCGCGTGCTGCTCGGCGCCCATCAATCTGAGATGATTGGTGCGCCCGCGCTCCATGAAGCGCAGATAGTTGGCGTGATAGACGATGCCGGAGAAATCCGTGTCCTCGTAATAGACGCGGATCAGCATGTGATGACGGCCGTCACGGATCTCGCCGTCGATGATGGGATTGGTCACTCGTGGCCCCCGATTGTCCCAGGTACCGTTTTGCGCAAAACTATTGCCCGCGCAAGCGGGACTACGACACCGACGGTCCCACGCCCAACGTCCCATCCACGATTTCCGGCGGGACCACTTAGACGTACGCTGCGGCTTCTACTCCCTGACATCAGCAGCAAGCGATAGCGAACGGGCCACCGCGAGCAATCGTTTGTCACGCGTCCAGATCGCTGTCTCCGGGGTCAGCGCTGTCGCCGCCAGCAGATGGGCATCGACATATCCGATGCCTGAACCCGGCAATTTTCGCTCGGCGATGAATTTCAAGATTTCGCCATCGCTGGCGACAGCAACTTTTGGCAGGGCATTCAAGTCATCGACCATTTTGGTGACCTTCACATTTCCAAGCAACAGCTCGCCAACCACGAAGGGGTGCATGGCAACTTCGCCGCGATCAAGACGTTGGGCCAACTGCCTGTCGCCACCGCGAAGATGATCTATCCAGATCGAAGTATCGACCAGGATCATCGTTTGAAGCGGCGGCGGGGCGGCGCTTTGGCATCCGGCATGCTGCCGCCCAGTCGCGCAAGGCGGCGCGCGGCTTCACGCTCGATCAGCGCTTTCAGGGCCTCCCGAATGAGAGCGGACTTTTCGTGCAAGCTGGTCAACTGCTCTGCCCGAGCCAGCAATTCATCGTCGAGGGTGATTGTCGTCCGCATGGCATATCTCCGCCGCATCAAATATAGCACCACTTGATGCGGATTTCCATGCCCGCCGCACTCCGTGCGGTGCCTCAGGACAAAGCCGGCCCGACTCCCAGCGTCACTTCCACGATTTCCGGCGGCACACCCAGGCGAAACGGCATGATGCTGCAGCCGAGGCCGCCGGAGACGATCACGTCGCAATTGACCCTGGCGTGACCGTAGGCGAGCCGATTGCCGTAGCGCGACGGCACGACCGGCGACCATCCGAACAGCCGCACCTGGCCGCCATGAGTATGACCCGACAGCTGCAGCGCGACGCGCTTCGGCACGCGCATGGCGATGTCCGGTTCGTGCGCGAGCAGGATCACCGGCGCATCGTCGGTGACTTTCGCAAGCGTCGCGTCGAGGTCGTCGACGCCCATCCGGCGCCGGGTGCCGAGCCGCCACGCCCGCACGAAAGCGATCTGGTCGCCAAGCCCGGCCAGCCAGAAGGCATGACCATTCCTGGTCAGACGCGTCACGTCGTTTTCGTAAACGGGAATGCCCACGGCCTCCAGCGCCCGCCGCGCGACGGTCTTGCCCGTTCCTTCCCGCTGCACCTTCGGGTCGGACCAATAGTCGTGGTTGCCGAGGATCGCATGGACGCCGAGCGGTGCCTTTAGCTGCGCGATGACCGACGCCCATTCCGACGCGGGCATTGGCTCAGTCACGTAGCGGAGCCCCGCCACGTAGTCGCCGAGCATGACGATGACATCGGCATTGAGCGCATTGGTGCGTTCGACAATGGTTTCGACGTGCGCAGGCGACATCCAGGGATCGCAGGCGTGAAGATCGGCAATGACGGCGACCTTGAGCTCAAATCCCGTTGGCCATTTCGGCGGCGTGAGGCGATAGCGGGCGACGCGAAGCCGCAAGAGCGGCTCGACGCCGACACCATAGGCGGCGGTGGACGTGGAGAAGGTGCCGAGGCCGGCGAGGAATTTCAGGAACTTGCGACGTGAGATCATGAAGGCAGGCGGCTTACGATGCCTGTCTTTCCTGGATTTGGATTGCAGCGGAATTCGGGTGCGTTCGTGCAGCCCTTCAGCAGGCCGCGTTAACCTTTAGTCATCCTCGCCATCGCCGAACAGACCGAACTGCGCGGGATCGCGCGCGGGTTCCGCGACGCCGAGATGGCGGAAGGCATGCGAGGTGAGCAAGCGCCCGCGCGGCGTGCGCTGCAGATAGCCGCATTGGATCAGGAACGGCTCGATGATGTCCTCGATCGCATCGCGCGGCTCCGACAACGCGGCGGCAAGCGTCTCCACGCCGACCGGCCCGCCGCCATAGTTCACGGCAATCGTCGTGAGATAGCGCCGGTCCATGGCGTCGAGGCCGGCGGCATCGACTTCGAGCGCGCTCAGCGCGTGATCGGCGATCCTGCGGTCGATCTGTTCGGCATTTGCCGCGGAAGCAAAATCGCGCACGCGGCGAAGCAGTCGCCCCGCAATGCGCGGCGTGCCGCGGGCGCGGCGGGCGATCTCGTTGGCGCCATCTTCCGTCATGCCGATCTTGAGCACGCGAGCGCCGCGACTCACGATCTTCTCGAGTTCCTCCTCGGTGTAGAAATTAAGCCGCACCGGAATGCCGAAGCGATCGCGCAGCGGATTGGTGAGGAGGCCCGCGCGCGTGGTGGCGCCGACGAGCGTGAATTTTGCCAGCTCGATCTTGACCGAGCGCGCCGCAGGTCCTTCCCCGATGATGAGGTCGAGCTGGAAATCCTCCATCGCAGGATAGAGCACCTCCTCAACCGCGGGACTGAGGCGATGGATCTCGTCGATGAACAGCACATCGCGCTCTTCGAGATTGGTGAGGAGGGCGGCGAGATCGCCGGCCTTGGCGATCACAGGCCCGGACGTCGCGCGAAAACCGACGCCGAGCTCGCGCGCCACGATTTGCGCGAGCGTGGTCTTGCCGAGACCCGGAGGACCGACGAACAGCACGTGGTCGAGCGCCTCGCCGCGCTTGCGCGCCGCCTCGATGAACACAGAGAGGTTCGCGCGCGCTTGCGCCTGGCCGACGAACTCCGACAGCATCTGCGGACGCAGCGCGGTGTCGCCGGTGTCCTCGTTCCGCCTCTCGGGCGTGACGATGCGCGAGGGTGTGTTCACTCGTTGCCCCGCTTGTATTTGTTCGGCAAGAGTTCGCCGATCCTGGCGACCTTCGGCTCCTTGCCGTGGTTGGGAACGATGACGCGCGCCTTGGCGTCATAATCGTGGATCAGCTCGCGGCAGATGCCACAGGGAGAGACCACCGCGATCTTGCCAGGCTCGCCGGGCTTGGGATGGCGCACAGCAACGATGGTCTCGATACCATGATCGCCGGTCTCGGTGATGGCCCGGCCGATGGCGATCGCCTCCGCACAGACCGCAATGCGGCCGATATAGGCGTCGATGTTCACGCCGGTGACGATGCGGCCGTCGCGGGTGCGCAAGGCAGCGCCGACTTCCTGCCAGTCGTTGCGATAACGCTCGCTGATCGCATGGGTGGCGGCTGCGATCAGTTCCTTGTCTTTCTTGCTCAGCATGCTGGGGAGTGCATTCTTTCGTCGATCGGTAGTACGACGGATATAGTCTATTTCGACAATTCCTTCAGGCCCAGCCGGATTAATTGTGCTGTCTCGGCATGTTCGCCGGCGCTGCGCGAGGCAGAGGCGATCGCGGCTGCCGCTTGGGGCTGGCCATAGCCGAGATTGACCAGAGCCGAAATGGCGTCGGTCACCGGGCGTGGCGCGCGCTGATCGTCGATCGCGCCGGAGAGGTTGACCACGGCCGGATCGACGTTGGCGAAAGCGGGCGCCTTGTCTTTCAATTCCGTGACAATGCGCTCGGCAACCTTCGGGCCGACGCCCGGCGTGCGCGACACCGTGGCCTTGTCGCGCAGCGCGATGGCGTTCGCGAGCTCGGCCGGCGGCAGCGTGCCGAGCACTGCGAGGGCCACCTTGGCGCCGACGCCCTGCACCGTCTGCAACAGGCGAAACCATTCGCGCTCGATGTCGCTCTTGAAGCCGAACAGTTTTATCTGATCTTCGCGCACATAGGTCTCGATCGAGAGCACCGCAGCCCCGCCCGGTGAGGGCAGGGCCTGCAGCGTGCGCGCCGAGCAATGCACCTGATAACCGACGCCGCCAACGTCAAGGATGACAAAATCCTCGCCATAGGAATCGATCAGGCCCTTGAGCTTGCCGATCATAGGCCGACCGCCTTCAGTCGCAGCGTCGCGCTACCGCGATGATGCGCGTGCGTGATCGCAATCGCGAGCGCGTCCGCCGCGTCGGCGGAAGCCGGCTCAGCTTTGGGAAGAAGGATCTTCAGCATCACCGCAATCTGGCTCTTTTGGGCATGGCCCGCGCCGACCACGGTTTTCTTCACCTGGTTCGGCGCATATTCGGACACTGCGATGCCGAACATTGCGGGCGCCAGCATGGCAACGCCGCGCGCCTGCCCGAGCTTCAGCGTGGCGACCCCGTCCTTGTTGACGAAGGTCTGCTCGACGGCGGCTTCCGCCGGCTTGAAATCGCGCAGCACGGCAGCAAGGCCGTCATGAATGGCCAATAGCCGGCTTGCGAGCGGCAGGCCATCCGGCGGCTCGACCGAGCCACAACCGATAAAGGAAAGGCGGTTGCCGTCGCTCTCGATCACGCCCCAACCAGTGCGGCGGAGCCCCGGATCAATGCCGAGGATGCGAAGGGGGGCGCGAATCGCTTGCGGTGCCATGCCACAGTGATAGCGGCTCGGCGCTATGGGCGAAACAGAAACAGAACGCTTTACCCCAGCTCGTCAGCCGACCATCTTCGCCATCAGTGCGTCCGACACCTCGAAATTGGCGAACACGTTCTGCACGTCGTCGTGCTCGTTGAGCAGGTCGATCAGTTTCAGCAGCTTCTCGCCGGTGTCGTCGTCGACGGCGACCGTGGTCTGCGGCTTCCAGGTCAGGGCAGCTTTGCGCGGCTCGCCGAATTTCGCTTCCAGCGCCTTCGCCACCTCGCGGAAGCCCTCCTGCGAGGCATAGATCTCGTGACCGCTCTCGCCGGAGATCACGTCGTCGGCGCCGGCCTCGATCGCAGCGTCGAGCATGGCGTCGTCGGAGGCGACGCTGCGGTCGTATTCGATGATGCCGGTGCGATCGAACATAAAAGACACCGAACCGGTTTCTCCCAGATTGCCGCCCGCTTTGGTGAAGTAGGAGCGGATGTCGGAGGCAGCGCGGTTGCGGTTATCGGTCAGCGCCTCGATGATCACGGCGACCCCGCCCGGGCCATAGCCCTCGTAACGGATTTCGTCGTAGTTTTCGCCCTCGCCGCCGATCGCCTTTTTGATGGCGCGCTCGATATTGTCCTTCGGCATGTTCTCCTGGCGCGCCGCGACCACGGCGGCCCGCAGCCGCGGGTTCATGGCGGGATCCGGGGTTCCCAGCTTCGCCGAGACCGTAATTTCCCGGGCCAGCTTGCCGAACAGCTTCGACTTCTGGGCATCCTGCCGGCCCTTGCGGTGCATGATGTTCTTGAATTGGGAATGGCCGGCCATGCAGGTATCTCGTTAGGGAATCGATGATGTAGGGCGAAAAGCGCGGCCTTATAGGCTCAAGGGCCGCCAAAATCAAAGATTTGGGCACCCCCGGAATATAAACCGGTACTGCCGCCTACCGGAATATGAGGCAATCGTTAACCCTCACTTCACAGCTAAGTGCAAGGATAACGTTCGCAACTCCCGCTTGCCCGTTAGAGACATCATGGCGTTCGGCTTATTCAGAAATCGAGTGCCGGAGCCGGCTGCGCTTGTTCCCGAAGCAAAGGCGCCCCAGCAGGCATCGGCCGGCCTTGCGGCCGGGCAGAATCAGCGTTCCTATCTGATCCAGAGCTATGCGCGCGACATCGGCGGCGGCAACACCGTGATGATGCGCGAAACCAATGTGCCGATCCGCGTGCGCGGCCGGCCTTGGGGTGGGTTCCGCACGGCGTATAAACTATGACGATGACTCTCGAAGCTTCCAAATTGAATTCCGCCCCCTCGGCGAGCGAGCGGCTCGTCGATCAACTCTCCAACCGCATCGGCGGCCTCGGCGTCGAGCTCGCCGACGTCGCCGGCAATGTGCAGGAGGTGGCGCAACGCGTCACGGCGCAGTCGGAGCGGTTCGGCCATCTGCAGAAGACGGCGGAGACCATGGTCTCCGCCAACCACGACATCGCCGGCGCCTCGAAAGCGGTGCAGACGGCGTCTTCGGCGGCCGTCGAGGAGATCACCCAGTCGCGCACCGCGGTGGAGACCGCAGTCGGCCACATCGCGCAACTCATCGAAGCGGTCGGCCGCATCGAAAGCCGGCTCGGCGCGGTCTCGTCCGCGCTGTCGCAGGTCGCGCAGGTGTCGACGTCGATCGAAGCGATCGCCAAGCAGACCAACCTGCTCGCGCTCAACGCCACCATCGAGGCCGCGCGCGCCGGCAATGCGGGCCGCGGCTTTGCGGTGGTCGCAGCCGAAGTGAAGAACCTCGCGGAAGCGACGCGGCAGGCGACAAAGCAGATCGGCGACACCGTGCGCGGCCTCGACGGCCAGCTCGGCTCGCTCATCGGCGAGAGCGGAGAGGCATCCGTGCGCGCCAAGAATGCCGGCGAAGGTGCTGCGCAAATCCAGGGCATCATCAGCCGCGTGCAGGACGGCTTTGCCAGGGTCGGCCACGAGATCGACGGCGTAGCGAAGGCCGCGACCTCCAACCTCGCCCATTGCGACGAGGTGATCGAGGAGCTCACCAACCTCGCCAAGGGCGTCGATCTGTCCTCGAGCGATCTCAAGCATGCCGACGAGCGCGTCGCCAAGCTGCTTGAAACATCCGAGGGTCTGATCGCGATGATCGCCGACTCCGGCGTGGAGACCTCCGACGCGCCGCTGATCCGCGTCGTGGTCGAGACCGCCAGGCGCATCTCGCAGACGTTTGAGGCGGCGATCGACCGCGGCGAAATCCGGCTCGATCAGTTGATGGACGAGAACTACCGCGAGATCCCCGGCACCAGTCCCAAGCAATATATGACGAACTACGTGGAGTTCACCGATCGCGTGCTCCCCGCCATCCAGGATCCGATCCAGAAGTCCGATCCGCGCATCGTGTTCTGCGTGGCCTGGGCCAAGGGCGGCTATCTGCCGACGCACAATCCGAACTACCGCAAGCCGCAGGGCAAGGACCCGGTGTGGAACAGTGCCAACTGCCGCAACCGCCGGCTGTTTAACGACCGCGCGGTGAAGAAGGTCGCGGCCAACACCAAGCCGTTTCTGGTGCAGACCTACCGGCGCGACATGGGCGGCGGCAATTTCGTGCTGATGAAGGATTTGTCCTCGCCGATCTTCATCCGCGGCCGCCACTGGGGCGCGTTCCGGATGGGATTCAGGGAGAAGTGATCCTTCGTCATTCCGGGGCGCTCGCATCAGCGAGCGAGCCCGGAATCTCGCTCCGCAATTTCCAGATTCCGGGTTCGCGCTTCGCGCGCCCCGGAATGACGGCTAGGCCCCCCAAAATCCCGGCAGTGCGGGCTCCAGCCGGCCGCCGATGCGCACGGGCGCGATCTTGCGAGCGAGCCCCGTCGCATCATCGGTCTCGACCGCGACCCCGCTCAGCGTCGCAGCGCCCATCGCCGGCTCGAAGCGGCTCGAGGGGATACCCGACGTGAAGCGGCGCAGCGGCTCCTCCTTCTGCATGCCGATGATGGAGTCGTAATCGCCGGTCATGCCGGCATCGGTCATGTAGGCGGTGCCGCCGGAGAGGATCTGGTGATCGGCGGTCGGCACATGGGTGTGGGTGCCGACGACGAGGCTCGCGCGGCCGTCGCAGAAAAAGCCGATGCCTTGTTTTTCGCTGGTCGCCTCGCAATGAAAATCGACCACGATCGCGTCGCACGCCACATGCAACGGACAGGCCTCGAGCTCGCGCGCAACGGTGGCGAAGGGATCGTCGAACGGCGTCATGAAGACGCGGCCCATGGCGTTGACGACGAGCGCGCGCTTGCCGGTCTTGGTCTCGATCAACGCCGCGCCCCGCCCCGGCGTCCCCTTCGGGAAATTCGCGGGCCGCACCAGCCGCGGCGCGCGTTCGATGAAGACCAGCGCCTCGCGCTGATCCCAGGCATGGTTGCCGAGCGTGATGGCATCGGCGCCGGCGTCGATCAGCTCCTGATAGATCGTCTCCGTGATGCCGAAGCCGCCGGCGGAATTCTCGCCGTTGACGACGACGAGATCGAGCGACCAGCCCCGGATAAGGCCGGGCAGATGCTCGTTCACCGCAGCGCGCCCCGCCCTGCCCACGACGTCACCGACAAACAGAATTCGCAACGCTAACCGCTCCGGAAATCGAACACCCGCTTTTCCGTTAGCACATAATCGAGCGGCACGTCGTGCGACAAGGCCGGAACGGAAGCGATTTCCTGCGCCGCGAAGGCAAGCCCGACGCCGATGATGGGCTTGTGCCTTCTCAGGTGCGCAAAGGTGTAGTCGTAATGGCCGGCGCCGTAGCCGATGCGATGGCCGGCGGCATCGAAGGCGGCGAGCGGCACCAGCATGATGTCGGGCAACATTTCGGCTGCCGCCGGCGACGGCTCGGGAATGCCGAGCATGCCGAGCGTAAGCCGGTCGCCGACGTTGTAGCTGCGGAAGATCAGCGATTTGCCGCGCGCGGTCACCGTCGGCAGCGCAAGCCGCGCGCCCTGTTTCGCAAGCTTCTCCATCAACGGCAAGGGATCGATCTCGTTTCGGATCGGCGAATAGCCGGAGATGATGAGGCCTTCGGTAATCGCGAACGGCAGGCCGCGTTTGGCGAGCGCGTTCGCCGCGGCATTGCGCTGCTTCTCGCTCAGCTTCTCGCGCTTGGCGAGCGCTGCGCTGCGCAGCTCGGCTTTCGACGGGATTGCTGACATGCGCCGTATGTCTCCTGCCGCCCGCACGCGGCGGGCGATGCCATTTTCCAGAACCGGGGTGAACCGCTCGGCCGAGCGGTGTACTGGACTGACGCGGACAACAAGCAAGGCAAAGTGCGAAGCCGCGAACGCCGTTGAAGCACTCGATCCCGGAGTTCCCTACGAAAGTAGGTGGGCACCATATGTCCGGGTCCACGGACCCGGCCAGGGACAGTTCCCTAAAGGATCGATAAGGCCCCGGGGATATATGGCTCCTGACGCGCGGCGCAGCCTCGCAGAACGCAATGTAGCAATGATGCGGGCGGACCGCCAGCGGCGGGGCGGGTAGTCCCCGCTCTCATGCGCCGGATGCGGGTAACTCGTAGCCCGCATGGCGCTCTCCGATCTACGGCGGACGGGCGGCTCATCCGGGCTAATCTCGGATTCGAATTTCAAATAGCCGATCTCTCCCGTCATTGCGAGCGAAGCGCGGCGATCCGTACTGCGTCCGCGGAGATAGTCTGGGTTGCTTCCGCCTTCGCTGCTACGGCGGACACACGTCGTCGCGGTGCCTGTCGTCGGGCCGCGCGCCGGCGCGCTACGGAATGACGAGAGTCTGTCGCGCGTGCGATGGTGAGGCGCTTCTTAAAGTCTCAGCAGCCCTGATTGGATTTGGCAGAGGGATTCTTCGCCTGCTCCGCGGCGGTCGGTTGTCCCTGCATCTGGCGCTGGGTGTCCTGCGAGGACGTTGCGGTGTTACCGACGGCCTTGTTCATCGAGGCGGTCGGCGGATGCTGCTTGTCCGGCGCCTTGCCGGTGGTTTGCCCGGCATAGCCGGGAACGTTTCCGGCTCCTGCGTCCCTGCTCGCCGTATTGGTGCTGCAGGGACCCGCAGAGGCCGCACTGAGGCTGAACATCAGGACGGTGCCTGCAACCGCGAATTTGCGAACGGTCATCATGAGCTCTCTCCTCCATCTGCGAAAGTCGGCCATCGTCTTGCCGGCGCCTCGCCAATCGGAGCCAACCCGGGGAACAACCGTTCCGTTCCTCGTTCGTTGAGTTCGGAGGGTGGGATAGCCCAAGGGGTCCGCGCAAGGCGCGTCCCGATCATAGGCTGCGGCATAACCCACTGTTTTGTCGCCAGGAAATCGGCGGGTTATGCTTTCGCTAACCCATCCTGTTATCTCACGTTTTATTTCGGCGGCCGCAGGCCGGACGAGTTGAGCCACTCCGTGAGATGAGATGTGGTCTCGGCGTGTCTTGCTCTCAACAAAAGTTCGTCGCGCTCCCGGCACGGCGGCAGCGCCTCGGCGCGTTCACGGTCCGCTTGCGCCTGAACGCGAAGCCTCTCTTCCAACGGTACAGTCTGCTTGACTCGTCGCCTGTGCATGACACGCTCCTGATGGTCGAGTGAGCGGGAGCGCAACCTGGCGTTCTCATCACCGGCAATTGTCTAAAAGGATCCTATGGTACTGGAGGAAGCATACGCCGCGCGCGGCATCGGCGCGATTACATAAATCAACGTGCTGGACAATAGACCCGCTGCTCTCGTTAAGTTGCATAAGACGCCGAAAAAGCGGGATTTTACAACAAGCATCGTCTCAAAGCGGCACCCCGACACGATCGAGCGGGCGCAATGCCATGGCCTCAATCGCCCGGCGCAGATCGCTTGTGACGCTATGACGCAGCGCGCGGCGCAAGCCGTCGCTTCTCAAGCGTCGGCAATCGCACGGCGCGCCCACCGGGCTTTGCCCCGCGCCGTCCCTTGAGCCGCTCCTCGATGGTGGGCAGATGCGCAATGCCGCCGAGAAGCTGCCACTCGCGCACCAGCGCGCTCATCCTGGCGCGCATCGCCATCAGGCGGAGCGCGGCCTGCGTGCAGTCCTGGTCGTGATTGACCTGGTGACGGATCACGCCCTCGGCGCGCAGCATGTCCGCGCGCAAGACGTTCATCTCCTTACGAATTTGGTTCAGCCGGTTGTCCATCAAAGCCTCCTGAAGAGGAATGGGACCATAAGTACAAACCGTGAACAAATAGTCAAGCCCGATCTTGGTCCGGATGGTTAGCAAATCGTTACCGCGATCCTTCGAATGCGCGGTTTCGGGCGAGGCGGACCTTAAAATTTTAGCGGTATGGTTGGGCGCATAAGCACAAACGAGCTGGGGGGCTCATATGGACGTCTTGGGGATCGAAGTCTTGGGGATTTTTGGATTCGTTTTCGCAGCAACGGCGGTCGGCGTGCTGGTGTACGAGCACGAAATGGACGTGCTGCATGGGCCATATATCGAAGGCCGCAAAGCGCCGCGCATCGTCGCAGCAATGTTCGATCCAGTGCGGCCGCTCGTCGAGGCCGTGATGGCGCGGATCAACTGGCGCGCGCGGAACGTGGTGTATCTGGCGGCGATGGCGTGAGGGGTTGCACCCCTGCCTGCGCAGCGTTCGTCTTCTCGAAATAAAGGAAATAAGAAGAAAACGGCGGCCCAACCGGGCGTCCAACTATCCGCATTGATCGCGGTGTTCACCGCAACAGATAGATCCCTATAATTCCAATTAACCTTCACCCTTAGTTCGTCCACCAACACGTTGATAACGACACCGAGCCTGCGCGAGTCGTCACTCAACAAGCTCACTCGACACCGTGGAGCGAGCTTTGCAAACTCGGCAAAATATTGAGGCGGCGGACCGTTCCATTACGCCGTTACTTAGCAGGTGACCTGCATGAGCGACAGAGACATGCGAGTGATCGCGCTAGCTGCTCAGGTTCGTCATGCCCGGCCTTGTGCCGGGCATCCACGTCTTAGCGTCATCGGCAAGAAAGACGTGGATGGCCGGGACAAGGGCATGACGACGCAGTTTCAGTTGTGCAAGCTAAACGATTTCTTCCACGCGACATGCATGAAGCGATCGAACGCTAGCCGCCCCCTACCCGATCGCCACCCCGCCCCCGATCGTCCGGTTCAGCACCTGCGTCGTGCGCTCGATCCTTTCCGCGGCGGCGTTGAGCGCGTTCGCAACTGCTGTCTGCGTCTGCCGCGCGCGGTCGACGGCGACGGAGCGGACGTCGCGCAAGGTGTTGAGCTCCTGCTCGAGGTTGCGGATGCGCTGCCCCGCATCGAGCAGCTCGTCGCAGACGGTCAGCGCCGCCATCACGGTGAGGCGCTGGTCGCCGATCTCGCCGAATTTTCCGCGCAGCTGCTCCACACGCGACTCCAGGCTCTCGGCGAGCTTCAACAGCCGCACCTCCTGCCCCTCCTCGCAGGCCATGCGGTATTGTCGGCCGTTGATGGTGACGTTGATGTGGCTCATTCCTCCTCGTCCTCTTCTTCGTCATCATCGACGTCTTCGGCGAGCGCGGCCACCAGCTCCGAATGGTCCGAATGATCCTCGCCGTTCTGCGCGGCCTTGGCCGCGTTGCCGAGCACCTCGCGGATGGTGTCGATGGCGTAGTCGAGCTTCTCGGCGATCTCGCGGCTGGTGCGCTCGAGCTTGCGCGACTTGACGAGGCTGATGTCGAGCTCGTCGGCAAGGCGCGAGCGGTCGGCGCCGAGCGCCTGGATGCGGGTTGCCAATTCGTCTTCGTCGCGGTCGGCCTCGCGCCGCCGCTCGACCGCGCGCTCCAGTGCGTCCAAGGCCTGCATCAGCCGCCGCGTCGCAGAGTCGATGTCCGCAAACGGCGGTTCCACTGGCGCTGGATGATTGGCGGGACGATCGTTCATGCGACTGGATACTGGCCCTGGAGAAGCGCTGACGACTCCGTAAAATCCACGGTCCGGCAAGCCCTTATGGCAGGAAGCTTACGTGCGCTGGCCATCCGGCGCAACGCCGGCGCAAAGCTATGCACCGCAAAGCAACTTTTGGGGGAAGGAAGGCGTTGGACAACGGGAACCAAGATGCTATCAGCCCCTTGACGCCGCAAGCGCCCCGTTCCCGCCCGCGTTGCGCACGTGACCAAGCACCTCATTTCAGACGGATTTTCACTCATGACGCAGGTCGACCACACCCGTATGGCCAACGCGATCCGGGGGCTCGCGATGGATGCCGTGGAGAAGGCGAAATCCGGCCATCCAGGCTTGCCGATGGGCGCCGCGGATGTCGCGACCGTCCTGTTCACGCAATTCCTGAAATACGACGCCGGCAATCCTTCCTGGCCCGACCGCGACCGATTCGTGCTCTCGGCCGGTCACGGCTCGATGCTGCTCTATGCGCTGCTCTACCTCACCGGCAATCAAGAGATGACGCTGGACGAGATCAAGCGCTTCCGCCAGGTCGATTCGCTCACCCCGGGCCACCCCGAGAACTTCCGCACCAAGGGAGTCGAGACCACCACCGGCCCGCTCGGCCAGGGCATTTCGACCGCAGTCGGCATGGCGCTCGCGGAGAAGATGCTGGCCGCTGAGTTCGGCAAGAAGATCGTCGATCATCACACCTACGTGCTCGCCTCCGACGGCGACCTGATGGAAGGCGTGTCGCAGGAGGCGATCGCGCTCGCCGGACACTGGCGGCTCAACAAGATGATCGTACTCTATGACGATAACGGCATCTCGATCGACGGCCCGACCTCGATCGCGGACTCGGTCGACCAGATCAAGCGCTTCAAGTCGGCGGGCTGGGCCGCCGACTTGATCGACGGCCAGGACCAGGCCGCGATCGCCGCCGCGATCACGCGGGCGCAGAAATCGAACAAGCCCTCGCTGATCGCCTGCAAGACCACGATCGGCTACGGCGCGCCGAACAAGGCCGGCACCGCGAAGGCGCATGGCGAGGCGCTCGGGGCTGATGAGTTGAAGGCGGCGAAGGAGAAGCTCGGCATCTCGCTGGAGCCGTTCTCGGTGCCGGACGATGTGCTCAAGGCCTGGCGCGAGGTGGGCGCACGCGGCGCTGCCGCGCGACAGGAGTGGGAAGCGCGGCTCGCCGAGATGGGCCCGCGCAAGCGCGCCGAGTTCGAACGCAGGCTCCGCCACGAGCGGCCGGCGTCGCTGGCGAAGGCGTTGCGCGACCACAAGAAGAAGCTGCTCGAAAACCCGCTCAATGTTGCGACCCGCAAATCCTCGGAAGCGGCGATCGATGTCATTGCCGAAGCGATGCCGTTCGAATTCGTCGCGGGCTCGGCAGACCTGACCGGCTCCAACAACAACAAGGCGAAATCGGCAGAGGCTTTCTCCGCCAAGAAGCCGAAGGGCCGCTTCATCCATTACGGCGTCCGCGAGCACGGCATGGCGGCAGCGTTGAACGGCATCTTCCTGCACGGCGGCTTTGCGCCGAACGGCGCGACGTTCCTCGTCTTCACCGACTACGCGCGCCCGGCGATGCGGCTCGCGGCGCTGATGGGCAACGGCGTCGTCTACGTGATGACGCATGACTCGATCGGGCTGGGCGAAGACGGGCCGACGCATCAGCCGGTGGAACATCTCTCGGCGCTGCGGGCGATCCCGAACATGCGCCTGTTCCGGCCGTGCGACGCCATCGAGGCCGCCGAATGCTGGGAGCTTGCGCTCAACCGCAACACCGGCCCGACCGTGCTGGCGCTGACCCGCCAGAACCTGCCACAGCTCCGCACCAACGCACCGGCGGAGAATCCGTGCGCGCAGGGAGCCTATGAGCTGGTTGCCGCCCAGGGCGAGGCGAAGGTTTCTCTGTTCGCCTCGGGCTCAGAGGTCGAGATCGCGGTCTCGACGCAAAAGCAGCTCGCCGAGCGCGGCATCGCGTCGCGGGTGGTGTCGGTGCCTTCGCTCGAGCTCCTGCTCTCGCAGCCGGAGGACAAGCAGAAGGCCATCATCGGCAACGCCCCCCTCAAGGTCGCGATCGAGGCCGCGGTGCGCTGGGGCTGGGACGCCGTGATCGGCCATGACGGCCTGTTCATCGGCATGCATGGTTTTGGCGAAAGCGGCCCGGCCAAGGACCTTTTCAAGCACTTCGGCATTACTGCCGAGGCCGCGGTTAACGCAGTCCTGAAGCGTCTGGGAACCGGTTGAGCTAGGCCCCGAAAAGGGCTAGGACATTGTCATCTTTTCCGTCCCCGCCCGGCCGAACCGGGCGAAACCGCCGTCAGCTTCTCCGCCGGGCGCCGCCTTGTGGGGACGGCTTGGGCATTTGAGAGGAGAAACGCAATGGCAGTCCGGGTTGGTATCAACGGGTTTGGCCGTATCGGCCGCAACATCCTACGCGCCATCGCCGAGTCCGGCCGCAAGGATATCGAAGTGGTCGGCATCAACGACCTCGGACCGGTCGAAACCAACGCGCATCTCCTCCGCTACGATTCGGTGCACGGCCGCTTCCCCGGAACCGTGACGGTCGAGGGCGACTCGATCAGCCTCGGCAACGGCAAGATCAAGGTCTCGGCCGAGCGCGATCCGTCAAAGCTGCCCTGGAAGGCACTCGGCGTCGATATCGCGCTGGAATGCACCGGCATCTTCACCGCCAAGGACAAGGCCTCTGCGCATTTGACTGCCGGCGCCAAGCGCGTGCTGGTCTCCGCGCCCGCCGACGGCGCCGACGCCACCATCGTCTACGGCGTCAACCATGAGACGCTGACCAAGGATCACCTGGTGGTCTCGAACGGCTCCTGCACCACCAACTGCCTTGCCCCGGTCGCCAAGGTGCTCAACGACACCGTCGGCATCGAGACCGGCTTCATGACCACGATCCATGCCTATACCGGTGACCAGCCGACGCTGGATACGCTGCACAAGGACCTCTATCGCGGCCGCGCCGCGGCGATGTCGATGATCCCGACCTCCACCGGTGCGGCGAAGGCAATCGGCCTCGTGCTCCCCGAGTTGAAAGGCAAGCTCGACGGCGTTGCCATCCGCGTGCCGACGCCGAACGTCTCGGTCGTCGACCTCAAGATCGTGGCGAAGCGCGCAACCGACGCCAAGGAAATCAACGAGGCGATGAAGCGCGCCTCCGAGCAGCAGCTCAAGGGCATTCTGGCCTATACCACCGCGCCCAACGTCTCGATCGACTTCAACCACGATCCGCATTCGTCGACCCTCCACATGGACCAGACCAAGGTCATGAACGGCAACCTCGTGCGCGTGATGAGCTGGTACGACAACGAGTGGGGCTTCTCCAACCGCATGGCCGACACCGCGGTGGCGATGGGGAAGGTGATTTAAGGCAAATGTTTTCGTCGTGCCCGGCCTGAAGCGCGAAGCGCGTCTTCGCTTTGGAGTGCCGGGCATCCGCGTCTTGATGCACCGTCATTCCGGGATGGTCCGAAGGACCAGACCCGGAATCTCGAGATTCCGGATTCGCGCTTCGCGCGCCCCGGAATGACTGCCCGGAGTTAGAGTCCGCCCATGTCCAAAAACTTCCGCACCCTCGATGACGTCGACGTGAAGGGCAAACGCGTGCTGCTCCGCGTCGACCTCAATGTTCCCACCGAAAACGGCCGCGTCACCGACACCACGCGGCTCGAGCGCGTCGGGCCGACCATTATCGAGCTTGCAGGCAAAGGCGCGAAAGTGATCCTGCTCGCGCATTTCGGCAGGCCGAAGGGGCGCGATCCGAAGGAGTCGCTCAAACCGGTCGCCGCCGCGCTGTCGCAGGTGATCAAGAAGCCGGTCAACTTTGCCGATGACTGCATCGGCGTGGCCGCGCAAAATGCGATCGCGGCGCTCAAGGATGGCGACATCCTCTGCCTGGAGAACACGCGCTTCCACAAGGAAGAGGAGAAGAACGACCCGGCCTTTGTCGCAGAGCTCGCAAAACTCGGCGACATCTGGGTCAACGACGCCTTCTCCGCCGCGCATCGCGCCCACGCCTCGACCGAAGGCCTCGGCCACAAGCTCCCCGCCTATGCCGGCCGCACCATGCAGGCCGAGCTCGACGCGCTGTCGAAGGCGCTGGAGGCGCCGACCAAGCCGGTGATTGCCATCGTCGGCGGCGCCAAGGTCTCGACCAAGATCGATCTCCTCGAAAACCTCGTCGCCAAGGTGGATGGGCTCGTGATCGGCGGCGGCATGGCCAACACCTTCCTGCATGCGCAGGGCGTGCACATCGGCAAGTCGCTCGCCGAGAAGGACCTTGCCGCGACGGCGCTGCGCATCCTGGAAAAGGCCGACAACGCCAATTGCGCGATCATCCTGCCCGTGGACGCGGTGGTCGCGGGCCAGTTCGCGGCGAATGCGCCCTCGCATGCCTATGGCCTGGATGCAATTCCCCCCGATGGCATGATCCTCGACGTCGGCCCGCAATCGG
Source organism: Bradyrhizobium sp. (assembly GCF_035309285.1). Lineage (GTDB taxonomy): Bacteria > Pseudomonadota > Alphaproteobacteria > Rhizobiales > Xanthobacteraceae > Bradyrhizobium. The sequence continues at coordinate 103,977 of NZ_DATGFH010000093.1, forward strand.
TCTCGCGGATTCATGCGGCGATCGACGATGCCGCAACGCTGGTCTGGAACGGCCCGCTCGGCGCCTTCGAGATGACCCCGTTCGACAGGGGCACGGTGATTGCGGCAAAACACGCCGCCGAGCGCACCAAGGCCAAGAAGCTGATTTCGGTTGCGGGCGGCGGCGACACGGTCGCGGCCCTGAACCAGGCCGGCGTTGCCCATGACTTCAGCTATGTCTCGACCGCGGGCGGCGCGTTTCTCGAATGGATGGAAGGCAAACCCCTGCCCGGCGTCGAGGTTTTGAAAATACGCTGAGTTTTTTAGACCGCAAACACATCTACCGGAGATACCGATGGCTCGCATCACCTTGCGTCAATTGCTCGACCATGCGGCAGAGCACGACTACGGCGTGCCGGCCTTCAACATCAACAACATGGAGCAGGCGCTGGCGATCATGGACGCGGCGTCCACCATGGATGCGCCCGTCATCATCCAGGCCTCGCGCGGCGCGCGCGCCTATGCCAACGACGTGATGCTGCGCCACATGATGGATGCGGTCACCGAGATCTATCCGCAGATCCCGGTCTGCGTGCATCTCGACCACGGCAACGAGCCCGCGACCTGCATGACCGCGATCCAGGCCGGCTTCACCTCGGTGATGATGGACGGCTCGCTGAAAGCCGACGGCAAGACGCCGGGCGACTGGGACTACAATGTCGGCGTGACGAAGACCGTCACCGACATGGCGCATCTCGGCGGAATCTCGGTCGAAGGCGAGCTGGGCGTGCTCGGCTCGCTCGAGACCGGCATGGGCGACAAGGAAGACGGTCACGGCGCCGAAGGCAAGCTGTCGCACGACCAGCTCCTCACCAATCCGGATGAAGCGGTGAAGTTCGTGAAGCAGACCAAGGTCGACGCGCTCGCGATCGCGATGGGCACCTCGCACGGCGCCTACAAGTTCACCCGCAAGCCCGACGGCAACATCCTCGCCATGAACGTGATCGAGGAGATTCATCGCAAGCTGCCGAACACGCATCTCGTCATGCACGGCTCCTCCTCGGTGCCGGAGGACCTGCAGGAGATCATCAACGCCAACGGCGGCAAGATGAAGCCGACCTGGGGCGTGCCGGTTTCCGAGATTCAGCGCGGCATCAAGAACGGCGTGCGCAAGATCAATATCGACACCGACAACCGCATGGCGATGACCGGCCAGATCCGGAAAGTGTTCAAGGAGCACCCCGAGGAGTTCGATCCGCGCAAATACCTCAAGCCCGCCATGGAAGCCATGACCAGGCTCTGCAAGCAGCGCCTGCAGGAGTTCAATACCGCGGGCCAGGCGAGCAAGATCAAGAAGGTGCTGACCACTGCAGACATGGCCAAGCGCTATTCCAAGGGCGAGTTCGATCCGAAGGTGGCGTGATCGGGCACGCAGTCTCTCCGTCGTCATTCCGGGATGCGCCGACCGAACTCGGGTTTACCCGGGTTCGGTCTTATTGTTTGTCCAAGTCGGCAACAGCCGACTTGGACGGCGCAGACCCGGAATCCATAATCCTAGACTGTGGTTGTGGATTCCGGGCTCGCGCTTCGCGCGCCCCGGAATGACGGAGAATTCGCGGTTCTGCCCCTCCCCCGCGACAAACGTTACGCTCGGCATTTGCCCGATTACGGTCTATTTTATGAGCAAATAGATCACCCGCCGGAGGAACCGATGAATCTCGAAGGTCTCAACAAAGTTGCGCGCGCCATGGTCACGCCGGGCAAGGGCATCCTTGCCGCCGACGAATCCTCAGGCACGATCAAGAAGCGCTTTGACGCCATCAAGGTGGAATCGACGGAAGAGAACCGCCGCGACTATCGCGAGATGCTGTTCCGCTCGCAGGAGGCGATGAGCAAATACATCTCCGGCGTCATCCTCTATGACGAGACGATCTGGCAAAATGCAAAAGACGGCACGCCGCTGGTCAAGCTGATCGAGCAGGCGGGCGCGATCCCCGGCATCAAGGTCGACGAGGGCACGCAAGCCTTGCCGGCCTGCCCCGGCGAACTCGTGACGGCCGGCCTCGATAAGCTCGCCGAGCGGTTGAAGAAATATTACGAGCGCGGCGCGCGCTTTGCGAAATGGCGCGCGGTGATCGATATCGGCGCCGGCATCCCGACCATGACCGCGATCCGCGTCAACGCGCATGCGCTGGCGCGCTACGCCGCGCTGTGCCAGGCCGCGCAGATCGTGCCGATCGTCGAGCCGGAAGTCCTGATGGACGGCGATCACGACATCGACCGCTGCTATGAGGTGAGCCAGCGCGTGCTGAACCAGACCTTCCGCGAGCTCAGGACCCAGCGCGTCGAGCTCGAAGGCATGATCCTCAAACCCAACATGGCGATCGCGGGCAAGAAGAGCGCGAAGCAAGCGTCCGTTGACGAGGTGGCGGAGATGACCATCCACCTCCTGAAGGCCTGCGTGCCGGCTGCGGTGCCCGGCATTGCGTTCCTGTCCGGCGGCCAGTCGGACGAGCAGGCGACCGCGCATCTCAATGCGATGAACGCGATCGGCAACCTGCCGTGGCGGCTGACCTTCTCCTATGGCCGCGCGCTGCAGGCTGCTCCGCAGAAGGCGTGGTCCGGAAGAGCGGAGAACGTCGCGGCCGGCCAGCGCGCCTTTACCCATCGCGCGCGCATGAATGCACTGGCGAGCACGGGCCAGTGGGCGACCGACATGGAAAAGAAGGCGGCTTGAGAATTGGCCTCCAAGCCTGCTCCGCTGCGTCCCATTCCGCGACTTTATCTCGCAACACCGGTCGTGGATGACCCGTCTGCGCTGGTGTCGAGCCTGCCGGGCCTGCTCGCTGATGCCGACATTGCGGCAGTGCTGCTCAAACTTCAGATGACTGACCAACGCACCATGATCGCGCGGATCAAGGCGCTGGCGCCTTCGATCCAGAACGCCGGCGCGGCGCTCTTGCTCGATGGTCATGCGGAATTAGTCGCGCGCGCCGGAGCCGACGGCGCGCACCTTTCAGGACTTGCCGCGCTGGAAGAGGCGTTGCCGAGCCTGAAGCCGGATCGCATCGCCGGCGTCGGCGCTCTCGCAACGCGGCACGATTCCATGACCGCGGGAGAGTTGGGCGCCGACTACGTGCTGTTCGGCGAGGTGGATGCGAAAGGTCATCGGCCGTCGCTGGAAGCGGTCGCCGAGCGGCTCGACTGGTGGGCCGAATTGTTCGAGCCGCCCTGCATCGGATACGCGGCCTCGGGCGAGGAAGCCTACGAGCTCGCGCGCGCCGGCGCCGATTTCGTTCTGGTCGGTGACGCGGTCTGGAGTGATGCGCGCGGCGCTAAGGCAGCGCTCGCCGAGTTCGGCCAGGCGCTGCGCCAGGCGCATGCCGACGCGCGTGCTGCCGCGAAAGCCGGACAGAGATAGGTGGTCATGACTTTCCGGCTCTCCTCATCGGTTCTTGTACTTTCGTGGCTGTTGATGACCGGCGCAGCGGCGCAGCTTTCGATCACGCCGCCGACGCCGGCCGAAAAGGAGCCGGTGAAGAAGGCTGCCGAAAAGGCCAAGCCAAGGCCGGCGGTTGCCAAGAAGTCCGAGGCAAAACCGGAGGCCGCGCCACCTGCCGCGGCCGCGACGCCCACGCCCACGCCGTCACCTGCGCCCGACGACCCCAATGTCGACCTGGTCTACGGCGCCTATCAGCGCGGCTACTACAAGACCGCGCTCAATCTGGCGCTGCCGCGGGCGCAAGCCGGCGACATCCACGCCATGACCATGCTTGGCGAGCTCTATGCCAACGGCCTCGGCGTCAAGCGCGACTATGCCAAGGCGGCCGAGTGGTACAAGAAGGCCAGCGACGGCGGCGACCGCGAGGCCATGCTGGCGCTCGCCATGATGCGCCTCGGCGGCTTCGGCGCCACCGCCGACAAGAAGGAGGCCGACAGGCAGGAGGCCGTGAAGCTGCTCGCCTCGTCCGCCAAGCTCGGCGAGGCCAAGGCCGCCTATAACCTCGCGCTGCTCTATCTCGACGGACAGACCTTGCCGCGGGATGTCAAGCGCTCCGCCGAATTGCTCCGCCAGGCGGCCGATGCCGGCAACCCGGAGGCGCAATACGCGCTGGCGACCTTCTACAAGGAAGGCAACGGCGTCCCGAAGGACATGGAGAAGGCGGTGACGCTGTTGCAGGCCGCGGCGCTCGCCGACAATGTCGACGCCGAGGTCGAATACGCCATCGCACTGTTCAACGGCACCGGCACGCCGCGCAACCAGCCGGCCGCGATCGCGCTGCTGCGCAAGGCCGCCAAGCAGGGCAGCCCGATCGCCCAGAACCGGCTCGCCTATGTGCTGGTGAACGGCATGGGCGGCGTGCCGGTGGACAAGGTCGAGGGGCTGAAATGGCACCTGATCGCGAAAACCGCCGGCAAGTACGATCCCGATCTCGACATCGAACTGTCCAAGCTGAGCCCGGAGGATCGCGCCGAGGCCGAGAGGAGAGCGCATCACTGGCTCGGCGACCAGCTTGACGCGGCCGCGCCCGCAGGGCAACCACACCAGATCGCGCCCGCCATACCCGACCTGGTGTCCCCGGGGGCAGTCCCCGGCATACCGCAGGTCCCATCCTTGCCCGCCGCCGCTAATCGCTGAGACGACATCGTAACGCCATGCTCCATTCCGCCCTCATCAACGTCATGGTCAAGGCGGCGCGCCGCGCCGGCCGCAGCCTCAAGCACGATCTCAACGAGATCGAGCATCTGCAGGTCTCGCTGAAGGGCCCGGCCAATTTCGTCTCGCTCGCCGACAAGCGCGCCGAAGAGATGCTCTACACCGATCTCGCCAAGGCGCGGCCGGGCTACGGCTTCCTCGGCGAGGAAGGAGGACAGCGCGAAGGCACCGACAAGAGCCATAGCTGGATCGTCGATCCCCTCGACGGCACCACCAATTTCCTGCACGGCATCCCGCAATTTGCGATCTCGATCGCTCTGTCGCGCGAAGGCACGATCATCGCGGGCGTGATTTACAACCCCGCCAATGACGAGCTCTATATCGCCGAGCGCGGCAAGGGCGCGTTCCTCAACGACCAGCGCCTGCGCGTCGCCGGCCGCCGCAAGCTGAACGAATGCGTGATCGCCTGCGGCCTGCCGCATATCGGACGCGGCGACCATCAGCTTGCCTTAAAGGAGATGGCCGCGCTGCAGGACAAGGTTGCGGGCTTCCGCCGCTTTGGCGCGGCCTCGCTCGACATGGCCTTTGTCGCAGCCGGCCGGCTCGACGGTTTTTGGGAGCGCAACCTCTCGCCCTGGGACATGGCGGCCGGCCAGATCATGGTCCGCGAAGCCGGCGGCATGGTCTCAGGCATCGAGGGCCACGACAACGCGCTGACGACGGGCAATGTCGTGTGCGGCAACGAGTTCGTGCGCGGCGAGCTGGTGAAGATTTTGAAGGCGGTGTAGGCCGGCGCTATCCTGCCGTTCCGTCAAAAATCCCCCGTCCTGCAGCAAGCTTTTCCTGGTCCAAGCCCCGGTCGCAGTTGAACCGGTCAGGGCTCCTTCCTCCAACCGCGTCATTGTGTTCCTTCCTGCCAACCCAACACACGGGCCATGATGCCGTCGGCGACATGCGAGTCATCGCAGCCGGAGCCGCGCCACGCGATGTGCTGGTCTGGTCGCACCAGCAGAAGCCCCCGACCATAGATGTTTGTCAGATCGGGCGCCTCACTCCGTATCACCGTCATCGGCACACCTCTTTTGGCGGCGGCGGCCACGAGTGTTTCGCTGGGACTCACCCCGAAGCAGGCGAGCGTGAACCACGGCCCGAGGCGATCAAAGATCGGCGTGCCGTCGCCCATCACCACGCTGGGCATGCGCACTCCAGGCACGCTTGTCGGCAAGTAGCGCAAAGGATCTCCCGGGATTTTCGCGCCGGGTTCGCTGCAGATGATCGGCGAGTGGCTGTAAGCATAGCCGAGCTCGATGCCAAAGCTCTCGTTCTCGGCGTTGCCTAAGGCAGCGATGCGCAGTCCTGCCTGGGCTCGTGCCGCCTCGCCCCGCGATCCCGGCGCCGCCAAGTCAGGATGGTAAAGCGCTCCGATTTCAGCGCGCACCTGGCTATGACGGGCAGAAGCCGCCCGGTTACGAAGGCCGATCGGACGTCGCTCGGCATCATACGACGCCACCAGGCCTGGACCTCCGAAGCCATGCAAGATTGCGGCGAGCTTCCAGCCGAGGTCGCAAGCATCGCCGATGCCGGTGTTCATGCCATAACCGCCGGTTGGAATGTATTGATGAGCAGCGTCGCCTGCCAGCAGGACCCGATCGGTCCCATAGGACTCCGCCACGAGCAGGTGCGGAGTCCAGGCGTTGGCAACCAGGATTTCGTATTCAAAGTCGCAGCCTGCAAATTCCCGCAGCAGCCCGTGCGGGTCCACCGCCTCAGGTGCAACACCTGCCGGCCATCGCGTCTGAAGGGTCCATGTGTCGCGATCGTTCTGCGCGATCAGCGTGCCGACAGCCGATTGATAATGCCAAGCCACTCCCCAACGCTGCAGCACGTTGGTCGCCCTGGAGCGGAAGTGCGTCATGAAGCGCTGCATCACGCGCGATTGACCTTCAAGGCGAATGCCAAGACAGTTGCGCACCTGGCTTTGACCTCCGTCGCAACCGACCAGGTAAGTAGAGCGCACCTGTTCGGTCCGCCCGTCCGCGGTGCGGAGCGTCGCGGTCACCCCGTCTGCATCTTGCGATAGCTCCTCGAAGGCGACGCCCCAATGCGCCTCGACGCGAGGATCGGCCTGGATGCTACGCTGCAGCACCGGCTCGATCTCCACCTGCGACACCCGCATTGGCGGCTCGCCCGGCATGCTGCCGTCGTTGGTATCGCGGATCAGTCGCCACCACTCTGTGACGTTCGGGTATTGGAAGCGATGCAGCTCGTGCCCTGAAAGCGACGTGATCCAGGAGACGTCGAAATTGCTGCTCTCAGGCACTGCCACGGCCCGGAGCTGGTCCGCCAAAGCGAGCCGTCGGAACAGCTCCATGCTGCGGGCGTTCGTGATGTCCATTTTGGGATGACGTGTGGTGGTGCGATTGCGCTCCACCAAAACGCAGGTGATGCCACGACGCGCCAAGTCTCGCGCGAGTGTCAAGCCCACCGGGCCGCCGCCGGCGATGAGAACCTGGATCTGCTTCATGGCGCGAGAACACCTGCCATCGATTCCGGATTATCCGCTTGCACTGGTGACGTACGATCTCCCCTCGATATCTGGTCGAGCGTAAGTCGAGAGCACGCAGGAGTCGACTTCGGGCTGTTGACCCACACCGAATAATATAGAGCTCTCGGCGGCGAGCCGATGCCGGGGACGGCCGCCCGAGTTCGGAACTGGTGGCGGATGAAACCGAGACGTGGAGCAAAGTGATCCGCGCCGCCGGTATCAAGGCCAGGTAGACCGTTCGGTCCTCGGGCTGCGGGCCATTCCGAAAGGACCGGCGTGATGTCCTCACAGCGCTACCGCTGGGGACCCATCATGCGGTTGGCATTCTCCGCACAGAGGATGTGGTGATGCAGATTGGCGATCCACTGCCGGCCCGAAACCGTCAGGTTGAGGAGTTTTGTCCCCTCGCAGATGTGGTCCGACACCGAATTCCAGAAGAAGGCGGGATATTTGTCGATCAGGTCCGCCGGCGATGAATATCCGAACTGCCGGTTGAGCCCGGTCTCCTCGAATTCGTAAAACAAGGCGTTCGCCTTTTTCGGATAGAGCGGGTCGCCCAATTGCCCGATCAGATCGGCGGCCTGCACCAGCTTCGGCTCCAGGCCGACCGTCTCGACAGTATGGTCGATGCTTGCGGGAAACCGGGTCTGCTCGATCGCCCTTGCGATCCGCTTGGCGTCGACCAGCGGGGAGGGTCCAAGCCGCTCCAGCGCGAACATCTTGGAGCGCTCGACGTGATAGGGCATCAGCGCAGCATCCGATGCCCCGCGCGGCACCGTGACCTTCGTGCCTTCCTGATCGATCACATACTCGGTCTCGGTATCGCCGCTCAGGACGCCCCGGACATAGCCGATATCATGCAACAGGCAGGCGGTGATGAGATGGCTGTACTCATCCGGCTCGATGCGATGGACGAGTGCAAGGCCTTGCAGTATATCGCGTCCGACCAGGGTAACCAGAAACGTGTGCTCGAGATTGTGATAGAGGGCATCGCTCCTGCCCAGGCATTCGATGGTGCTGCGCGCCATCGATCCGAGCCGGTCGGCCGTCTCGGCGTAAGCGGGGCCGAAGATCTTGCGGAAATCCTTCGACAGAAACTTGCCGAGTTGCTTCGCCGCCGATGCCGTGATCGTTCTCACAGACATACTCCGGTTTGCCGAACGACGAGGCCGACGATAGCACCCCGGTTGCCGCCTTCAACTGGCATCGCCGCCGAAAAGACCGGCCGACCAGACTCGGGCGGCGCAGAGCCCACCCTTATACCTCCGGTGCGGCAAGCGGGCGATGCCATTGCCAGATCGCGAGACGCAAGCTTCTGAACTCTCTTTGGTCAGGCGACCATGCCATCGCGCATCGGGGGGCGATCCTGGCTGAATTGATCAAGCGGGACCGGACGCCCGAACAGATATCCCTGAAGGAGATCGACGCCCGCAGCCGCGAGGTAATCCGCCTGCTCCGTTGTCTCCACGCCCTCCGCGGTTGTTGCGATGCCGAGACCGCAGGCGAGAGCCTGGATCGAGGAGATCGCGGCGGCGCAATCGCGGCGCGTTGGCGCTTCCTGCGTCAACGTCCTGTCGATCTTGATCTTGTCGAACGGGAAGCTGATGAGATGTTGCATCGACGCGTATCCGGTGCCGAAGTCGTCAAGCACGATTCCAACGCCGAGATTTTTGAGTTGCCGCATCGTCGCCAGATGCGCCGCGTTTTGATCGAGCAATGTCGTCTCGGTGATGTCCAGCTCGATCCGATTCGACGACACCCCGCTCTGGACCAGCGCGCAAAGCACAGCGTCGAACAGGTTGCCCTTGCGGAACTGGACGGCCGAGATGTTGATAGCAACCTTGATTTGCTCCGGGAACGACCTGGCATCCGCGCAAGCCTGCCGCAGAATCCATTCACCGAGCGGCACGATCTGACCTGTGGACTCCGCGAGCGGGATGAACTTGTCGGGACCGAGCAACCCGCGCTTTGGATGACGCCATCGCACCAACGCCTCCACGCCCCGGATTTCCTGCGTCTGCGCATCGACGACCCGTTGATAGTACAGCTCGAATTCATGCCTGGCGATGGCGTCCCGCAACTCGCCGGCGCGTTGCGCGTCTTCAGCGTGGCTCATGTCCGGGCTGAAGATGCGGAAGTCATTTCGTCCCGCCGCCTTTGTTGCATAGAGCGCAAGATCGGCGCATTTCAACAACTCGCCGGGATCGGCTGCATGCTCCGGCGCAAAAGCGATGCCGATGCTGGTGCCGATGTTGACTTGCTGGCCATCGATTTCGAACGGCTTGCCGAGCACATCGACGATCCTGAGCGAAACAGCAATCGCCGCCTGGCGCTGCTGCGCCTCGCCATCCTGGATGATCGCGAACTCGTCACCGCCAAGCCGGGCCAGCACATCGGTTTCGCGCAACGTCTCCTTGAGGCGCAGCGCCACCTCTTTCAGGAGCTGGTCGCCGGCCGCATGTCCGAGCGTATCGTTGACGGCCTTGAACCTGTCGAGATCGAGCATCAGCACGGTAAAACTGCTGCCGTGACGCTTGTGCCGCTTGCAGACTTCGTCGAGCTTTTCGGTGAATTGCGCGCGATTGGCGAGGCCGGTCAGCATGTCGTGCTGAGCGAGGTAGGCGATCTTGCGCGCGCTCTGCGCGCGCTCGGTGATGTCTTCATGCGTGGTCAGCCAGCCGCCGTCCGACATCGTCGCGCGCGAAATCGACACGATCCGGCCATCGGCCAGTTCCTGAACCTCCTGGCTCTTCCTGATATTGACGCTGCGATAGACCTCAGGGGCGACCGCAAAATTGGTGCCCTGCTCACGCCGATACTCGAGAATCTGCTGCAACGTGGTACCCGGGCTCACCTGGTCGACCTCGAGGTGGTAGAGCTCGGCATAGCGCGCGTTTGCCACGACCACGCGCTGCTCCGCGTCGAACAGGCAAACTCCCTGGGGCATGTTGTTGATTGCGATCTCGAAGCGTTCGCTGGCCCGTTTCACGGCTGCGGCGCTTTCCGCCAGCAAGCGCTCGGCATGCTTTTGCTCGGTAATCTCCTCATGGGTGACGATCCAGCCGCCGCCCGGAATCGGTGCGCGGGAAGTCGAGATCGTTCGGCCGCTTTCGGAGATCATCAACTGCCGCGAACCTTCCGGCACGAAGTCGGCAAATTCATCGACCGACATGTTGTCGGGGACAAAGCCCTTCGCCGCCATGGCGTGCACGAGCTCGTGCCTCGGCAGGCCCGGCCTTAACAGTCCCGCCGGCAAATCGTAGATCTTGCGCAGGCGCTCGTTGAACATCACCACCCGGAGCTCGGCATCGAACAGGCAGATTCCGAGCGGCATGTTGCTGACGGCGACGTCGAATCGTTCGTTGATTTGCCGGAGCTCCGCGGCTTTTTCGGCCAGAAGCTCCTCGGCGCGGCGCTGCTCGGTGATATCCTCGTGCGTTGAGACCCAGCCACCTTCCGCTGTGCGCTGCCGCAGGATTGCGATCGCGCGACCGCCTACTTGCGCGACCGACCGGTGCTGTTCATGCGGAGCAAGGTCCGGCAGCCTTTCAAGCGGCATGTCGGGCACGACGCCCCGGTGAGCCAGGTCTGCCGCAAATGTCTGGATGGACGTGCCCGGCTGGAGCAGATCATCCGAATAGCCGTAGAAATCCTGGAAGCGGCGGTTTGACATCACAAGCCGCTGCTCTGCGTCGAACACGCAAAATCCCTGGGGCAGGTTGCTGATCGCCGCGGCGAAGCGCTCGTTGCTCAGCCGAAGCTCGGCTGCGGTCGAAGCCAGCTTCCGCTCGTTGAGCCGCAGTTCGGTAATATCCTCGTGCGTCGCCACCCAGCCGCCGTCGGCCGTCGGCGTCCGGATGATTGAAATGATGCGACCGTCGAGGTTGAAGACGGTCTCGGCGCCGTTCGTCCTCAGCCCGTCGATATACTCTTCGACCGTCATGTCGCCCTGCTTCGCGCCCCGGGCCACGATATTATCGAGGATCGACTTCAGGGGCGTTCCCGGCCGGACCAGATCTTCGGGATAGCCATAGATCTCGCGGAAGCGGTCATTGCAGATGACGAGGCGCCGCTCGGCGTCGAACAGGCACAGGCCTTGCGACATGCTGGACAGCGCGGCGTGGAACCGCTTGTTCGTTTGTTCAAATGACGCCGCGGTGTTCGCAAGAGCATTTGTGTCTTCCGCGAGAAGACGGGTTTGTCGAAGCAGCCGCAGCGTGCCGATAAGGACGCCGAGAATGATGAGCAAGGTTACTGGGCCGCTAACGTAAAGGAAGTGGTACCACTCCGCCAACACCTCGGACCGGGCTCTTGTTACAAAAACGCCGAGCGGCAGACCAGGTACCGCCCTGAAGCCGACCACGCGGGGCACTCCGTCGATTGGGCTGACGCTTTCGAAAGAGCCGGACGAATCACGGAAGAGTGATGGAAGCCGCGGCGCCGCGATCGGCTTGTCGATGATGCCCTTAACGAAGGGCTCGCGCGCGAGAACGCGACCCTCACGATGGATCAACGTGATCGAACCAAGCTTGCCCAGGTCGACGAACCGATACAGCTTGTTGAAGTACGACTGATCGATCGACGCCGTGACGACCCCTGCGAAGCTGCCGTCCGGATTGGTCAATCGCCGGGAGACCGCGCTGAGCCAGCGGTCCCCTGCCGCCGAAAGGTCGGGCGGAGAGACGAAAAGACCGATGTCATTGTGATCGCGCTGCGCGACAAAATCAGCCATGTCGGAGATATTGCTGCGCGGCGGGGCATGATCGTCGGAATAGGCCTGCAGATTGCCTTGTGCGTCGGTCCAGCCGATCGCGACCATGGCAGGCGAGGTCTGTACCAGATGGTGCAATGCCCAATGCGCAGCACCCGGCGAAGGGTAGGCTCCCTGAAGATCATTCCGGCGGATCGCCTCGGCTTCCCGCAGAGCGTTGTCGAAAATTCGAAATGTCAGCCTGGTGTGCTCGGCCAGAATCTCGGCGGAATTCAGCGTGTCCTTTTTCGCAGCCTCAATGGCCTGGTCATAGCGCTGTCGCGCGTCGGCCGCAAAAATGCCGACGATGATGGCGCCAAACAGCAAGCCCGCGAGACCGATCGAGAGTCTCGCTGTCAAGCCATAGCGTTGGGAGTGATCGCGCATCCCTCGATCATCAGAAGCTTCGCTTGAGTTTTCCCTAATCCGGACCTGAAAGTTGCCCGAGGAGGGTTAATGACTGGCGACCAATTTCCGCTGGACTCTAGCGGCTGCTGCAGCGCGGCGCCCGCCCGCCTCGGCAATCGAGCCTCGACATCGTAAAAATATGATGAAGTGCGGAAAATCCGCCCAGCCGATTCTCCGCTCCGCGACCGGCGTTCCCTGCGCCAGCTCGTAACGGCTCATCGAGCTAACGCTGCCGGCACCTCCGGCAGCGTCATGTCTTCGGCCGGGTAGCTTGTGGCTAACGACCGCCGCCACCACCACCACCGCCGCCTCCGCCTCCGCCGCCACCACCTCCGTCACGCATCGAGGAGTTGTAACGCGGATCATTGAAGTCCATGTAAGTCGGCGACTGATCGCGGCGTCGTTCGGGAGACAGCGTTTGCTGATCGATCATGGTCCCGCAGGCCCACCAGTTGTTGTAAAGATCGCAACGAAGCTTGCGCGGCTGAAACGCGTTGGCGCTCGTGGCCATCGCGGTCGTCGCCATGAGAGCGAGCAGCGCTGCTGCGGATAATTTGCGTTGCACGGACATGCGAATCCTCCATTGGGCGAAAGCACCCCCCTCCGAGGCTTAAAACTACGCCTTGCGTCGTGCTCGTTGGTGTCCGTCTGTCCAAGGGTGGTTCAAATCGAATATTGGCCGGCGCGGGGCGCGGAGCTCGACCAGGCTGTCGATCGCAGGCGGGCCAAAAGGACTTTGGTCAGGTCTGCGCCGTCAGAACCACGTCGTCCATGAACAACGCGTCGATGCCGGACTTGCGGAAGGTGACGATCGCGTCGGTCGGCGTGCAAACGATGGGCTCGCTGTCGTTGAAGGAGGTATTGACGACGAGCGGCACGCCGGTCTGGGCATGGAAGCAGGACAGGAGCTCGTGAAAACGGGGGTTCGACATCTCGCTCACGAGCTGCACCCGCGCGGTGCCGTCCTGATGCAGGACCGCGGGGATACGATCGCGCCGCTCGGCTTTGACCTGGGGCGCAAACAGCATGAACTCGTGGCTCGTCAGGTGAGCGCCGACCTCGAACCATTCGTCGGCAAGTTCGGCCATCACACTCGGCGCAAAGGGACGAAAATCCTCGCGGTGCTTGACCTTCTGATTGAGGATTCTGCGCATGTCCGGCCGGCGCGGATCGGCGAGCAGCGAACGGTTGCCGAGCGCGCGCGGCCCGAACTCCATGCGCCCCTGAAACCAGGCGACGATCTTGCCGTCGGCGATCATCTCCGCGGCCTCGCGCGCCGGCGCCTTGCTGCGGTGGGGCGTGAGGCCGGCCGACTTGACGGCGGCAAGGATATCGCGCCGGTCGAACGCCGGACCCAGATACGGCGTGGAGTAGCCGCGCTGCGGAGGTTTTTTCTCCTTTGCGCAATGCACGACCAGGGCGGCGCCGATCGCGGTGCCCGCATCATGCGGCGCGGAAGGTATGAATACATCGGAGAACTCACCCGATTGCCGGATCACCTCATTGGTCACGCAATTGAGCGCGACGCCACCAGCAATGCACAGATTGTCGAACGGCACCTTGCGCTTGAGGCGCCGAACCAGCGCTGTGACCGCAGCATCGGTGGCCTCCTGCAGCGCGGCCGCGATATCGGCATGGCGCCGCTCGATCCCGGCATCCTGCCAGCGCGGCGGGCCGAACAGGGACTCCAGCCGGTCGAACTTGGTCGATTGAAAGCCAAGCGCCCGCTGATCGACCGCGTAATCCTCCTTGCCGGCGCGCAGGATCGACTGGAATTCGCCGCGGAAAACCTCGGGATTGCCGTAGGCCGCAAGCCCCATGACCTTCGAGGCGTCGTAGTGCGAGAAGCCGAGATAACCGCTGAACACTTCCCACAGGAAGCCGAGCGAGTGCGGATAGTCGAACGTCTCGATGGTCTGGATGCGGTTGCCTGTGGCCTTCGCGAGCGTCGAGCCGGCCACCTCGCCGATCCCGTCGATGCTGAGGATGGCCGCGCGATCGAAGCCTGAGGGGAAATACGCCGAAGCGGCGTGGGCCAGATGGTGAGAGACGAAATGAAGCCTTTGCCCCAGCGAACGCCCGAAGAGCTCGTCGGCGACAGCGGGCACCTCGCCCATCCGCAGCCGGAAGGTTTCCTCGAGCCGCGGATCCCACCACTCGGCGCGATACTGCTTTCGGCGCGACTTCGGGTCGAACGAGAATGCGACGTGATCGATATCGGCGGCGGTGAGGCCGGCCTGCTTCAGGCAGTAACGGATCGCACGCTCGGGGAATTGATGCGGGTTGTCGAAGTCCGCCTCCTTGCCGTGCTTGATGCGATTGAAGCGTTCCTCTTCGACGGCGGCGACGAGCTTGCCGTCGACGAGCAGCGCGGCTGCCGATTCGTGATAGACCGCGTTGATCCCAAGGATGTTCACTGGCCCCAGCCCCTTATCGAATCGGTCGCAAACTATCCAACCTGCCGGGATCAGTCATGCGGGCGCGAGGAGACCTGCGACGATCGGCCCCAGCTGCGTCCCGGCACACGGCAGCGCTTCGATCCTGCGATCCAGCCAATCACCGCTCTGTGCGAAGCGTCACTGAAACGCGACTTCGGCAAAGCTCCTGAGCTTGCGCGAATGCAATCGCTCCAGTTGCTGCTCCCTCAGCCGCTCGAGCGCCTTCAACCCGATCGTCAGATGCTGGCCGACGCGCTGCCGATAGAAATCGCTCGCCATGCCGGCGAGCTTGATCTCGCCATGCAGGGGCTTGTCGGAGATGCACAGCAACGTCCCGTAGGGGACACGAAAGCGAAAGCCGTTGGCGGCTATCGCCGCCGACTCCATGTCGAGGGCGATCGCGCGCGATTGCGACAGGCGCCGGATCATGGAGGGGCCGCCAATCTCCCAGTTGCGGTTGTCCACGCTCGCGACCGTCCCGGTGCGCATCAACCGCTTCAGCTCGAAACCTTCGAGCCCCGTCACTTCGCCGACCGCCTCCTCCAGCGCCACCTGCACCTCGGCCAGCGCCGGGATCGGCACCCACAGCGGCAGCTCCTGGTCAAGCACATGGTCCTCGCGCACATAGCCGTGGGCGAGGACGTAGTCGCCGAGTCGCTGCGAGTTGCGCAGGCCGGCGCAATGCCCGAGCATCAGCCAGGCGTGCGGTCGCAGCACCGCGACATGATCGGTGACGTTGCGCGCGTTGGATGGACCGATCCCGACATTGATCAGACTGATGCCGCGATAGCCGGGCTCGACCAGATGATAGGCCGGCATCTGCGGCATGCGCTCTGGCGCGACCCCCGTGGTGCCGCCGCCAAGGCGCGCATTCTTCGTGATCACATTGCCCGGGCCGACAAAGGCCTCGGGCCCGATCTCGCTGGCCGCCAGGCGCTTGTGGCACGCTTCAGCGAAGGCATCGATGTAGAACTGGTAGTTAGTGAAGATCACGAAATTCTGGAAATGCTCCGGATCGGTCCCGGTATAGTGGTAAAGCCGGCGCAACGAATAATCGACGCGGGCCGCGCGGAACAGGGCGAGCGGCTCCGCCGCGCCGGGGACAGGCTGCAATGTGCCGTTGGCGATCGCGTCATCCATCGTGGCGAGGTCGGGCACGTCGAAATGATCGCGCAGCAAGCGCACAACGCCGGATTTGTCACCGGGAGAAAGCGCAGCCTCGATGTTGATGTCCCGGCGATAGGCGAAATGAATCGGAATCGGCTCAGCCGACTGGCCTATTTCCACCGGCACGCCGTGGTTTTCGATCAGCCGTCGGATTTGGTGCGTGAGATAGCTCCGGAACAAATCCGGCCGCGTCACCGTGGTCTCGTAGACGCCCGGCCCCGCGACGAAGCCGTAAGCAAGGCGCGAGTCGAGCCGCACATGGGTCGAGGTCGTCATCCGCACAAACGGATAATTGGCGCGCACCCGCGAGACGAGCGGCGCGCCGTTGATGTACGCCTCGAAGTGATCGCGCAGGAATTTGGTGTTGCGCTCATAGATCGCTTCCAGGCGGCCCACGGCCAAAGCGGCATCGGTGAACGCCTCGGCCGGAATCGGCGGCGGGATGAGCGGGGTGAGTATGTTTTGCGTCACGGCCTATATTCGCCCCCTTGGCGCTTGCAGCAGGAACCTGATTTACTATGGCAGATTCTCGCGGCCATCAAAGTCTGCGTCTTGCGCCGCGGGGCGTCGGGCTCCTACGGGCGCCGACGATGGTGGAACCTGCAGGAGAAATCATCGCATCTGCGCTTGAGACGATGGGAAACATTGCCACGCTGGCGTTCCCGAGATCAGGCGCGTATAGTTTCAAAACATTTGTCGGTAGCTCGGATGTTCATCTTGTCAGGCAGGCTCGGTTTCGCACTCGTATTGGCGGCGCTTTGCCTCGGCGTGCGAACGGCCCACGCCCAGGCTGCCCCTTTATCCTATTGGATTCCGGACTCGCCCTTCGGCCTTGGCAGTTTCTCCGCCAGCCAGGGCCCAGTCACCTATGGCAACTTTCCGAGCTTTGATGGCCGCGCGGCCGACAGCGGCGGCTTTTCCTATGCGCGGTACAATTTCGGGAATGGCTGGTTTGTCGGCAGCGAACGCGCCAGCCTGGGCCTGAGCGGCATCAGCCAGGATGCAGCGTTCGACAATTTCGGCTCGATTCACGTCGAAGGCACGCAGTTCGGCTACAACTTCCAGAATTCGCCCGTCACCCTTTTTGGCGGCGTCGACACGTTGAAATACAATTCCGGCATCGGCAATCCATTTGCCCCCTTCGACTCCAATTCCGGCGCGCTGAACGGCTACAGCGCGCATGCCGGCGTCGAGATCCGCCCGACCTCGAATCTCAGCCTGCAGTTCGGGGCCAGCTACACCGAGCAGCCCAGCGACATCAATTCGCTCATGCTACCCGGCGCTTCGCCGGTTGGCATCCGCCACTGAATTCGCCCTGCGTTCCTTATGCCTGCGCAGCATACCGCTGCAAATTCGCCTTCAGCGTCGCCATGATCTCGCTGCGAAGCGGGTCCTGCGGGCCGCGTAGCCAGGCCGCAGCAAGCGGCAGCATGTCGAGCCGGCCGGCGGCGCGGACATCGAGCGGAATGTAGCGGACGCCGGTGACGGCAAGCCGTGACGCCCAGCGCGGCACGATCGCAAGCCCGATATGGGCCGAAACCAGATTGACGATCATCTGCTTCTCTTCTGCCACCTGCGCGATGACCGGGCGCAGGCCGGCTTCCGCGAACAGTTTCATCGTGAGGTCATGACTGTGCGGCCGCGAGCGGCGATCGGGCACGATCAGCGGCTCCTCCGCGAGCGTCTTGATGGCTAGCCGCCTGCGGCTCGCAAGCCTGTGCGAGGTCGGCACGGCGACCACCGCGGTCTCGTGGAACAGCATCCGGAATTCGAGCCGCCGGTCGCGATGCCCGGGCGGCCGGACGAACGCGAGGTCGAGCCGGCCGGACAGGAGGCGCGGCAACAGCCGGATCGTCTTGTCCTCCAGGAGCTGCACCGCGGCGTCGGGCCGCCGGCTCCTGAAATCATGCAGCAGCATCGGAACCAGCCCGGCCGCGGCGGTGTCGATCGCGCCCAGCCTCAGGGCATGCGCGCGCTTGCGGCCACGCTCGCGAATCCGGCGCTTGAGTTCATCGGCTTTCGCGACGAGGCTCCCGGCATCGGCGAGGATGGCGGTGCCATCCTGGGACAGCGCGACGTTCCTGGTGGTGCGCAACAGGAGCTGCGTGCCAAATTCCTCCTCGAGCAGGCGGATATGACGGCCGAGCGCCGATGGCAGCATGTTGAGCCGCTGCGCCGCGCGGCCGAAATGCAGCTCTTCCGCAACGGCGAGAAAGCAGCGAAGCTGGTGCAGGTCCATTCCGGCTCCGGGGGATGATCGCGACATTATTGCAATAATTTGTATAATTCAATGCGGCTTGAAGATCGCGCCCGCGCGCGCTTTTAGTCGCCGCTATCGCCCACCAAACGCCCGCACGGAGTCCCGCCATGAAGTCCTACAAGATCGCCGCCATTCCCGGTGACGGCATCGGCACCGAGGTCATCAGCGCGGGGGTCGAGGCCTTGAACGCGATCGCCTCCCGCGAGGGCCGGTTCAGGTTCGAATTCGACCATTTCGACTGGGGCGGCGAGCACTACAAGAAGCACGGCCGCATGATGCCGGAGAACGGCCGCGACTTGATCCGGAAGCACGATGCCATCCTGTTCGGCTCCGCCGGTCATCCCGATATCCCCGACCACATCACGCTGTGGGGGTTGCGGCTCGCGATCTGCCAGCCGTTCGATCAGTACGCCAATGTGCGGCCAACGCGCGTGCTGCCCGGCATCACCTCGCCCTTGCGCAGCGTGACGGACAAGGAATTGGACTGGGTGATCGTGCGCGAGAACTCGGAAGGCGAGTATGCCGGGGTCGGTGGCCGCGTTCACCAGGGTTCGCCGCTGGAAGCCGCAACCGACGTCTCGATGTTCACCCGCGCCGGCGTCGAGCGCATCATGCGCTTTGCGTTTGCCCTGGCGCGGTCGCGGCCGCGCAAATTCCTGACGGTCGTCACCAAGTCGAATGCGCAGCGCCACGCCATGGTGATGTGGGACGAGATCGCGCGCGAAGTGTCGGGCGAATTCCGCGACGTCACCTGGGACAAGATGCTGGTCGACGCCATGACCATGCGCATGGTGACAAGGCCGCAGTCGCTCGACACGATCGTGGCAACCAACCTCCACGCCGACATCCTGTCCGACCTGGCCGCTGCGCTCGCCGGCTCGCTGGGCATCGCGCCGACGGCGAACCTCAACCCGGAGCGGACGTTTCCGTCGATGTTCGAGCCGATCCACGGCTCCGCGTTCGACATCATGGGCAAGGGCATCGCCAATCCGGTCGGCACCTTCTGGTCCGCCGTGATGATGCTGGATCATCTCGGCGAGGGAGCGGCCGCCAGCCGCCTGATGAAGGCGATCGAACACGTGACCGCGAACCCGCGCCTGCACACGCCCGATCTTGGCGGCAAGGCGACGACAAAAGAGGTCACGGCAGGCCTGATCGCGGCGATTGAAGGCGCGAACGAGTAACTCTCTCCGTCATTCCGGGACGCGCCTCTTGGCGCGGGCCCGGAATCCGTTCTCCCACTTGCTCTGCGGCCGGATGGATTCCGGGCTCGCGCTCCGCGCGCCCCGGAATGACGAGGAACACGCAGCCTCGATTTCCGTTAAGGCTCGGAGGGAGGTTAAGCTTATGGCGCTCCAGCGAACCGCGCGTTTCGAGCACTGCGCATGCTCCGCCTCCCGCCTGTGTCTCGCCCTGATCATCGCGCTGGCAGCAACACCTCTGCAGGCAGCGAGCCTGACGCCGGATGCGATCAACTCCGCCGAATTTTCGCCAAAGGCATTTTCATCGGAGAAGCCCACGCCGTTCGGCGTCCGCCTTCAGGTACTGCTCGCTCGCGCCCATTTCTCGCCGGGCGAGATCGACGGAAAATTCGGGGAGAACGCGAAGAAGGCGCTGCGCGGCTATGCCGAAGCGCAGCAATCGCCGCCTTCCGACAAGCCGAGCGATGACGTCTGGCAAAAGCTGAAGACCGACGACCGGGCGGCGCTTGCGAACTACACCATTACCGAAAAGGACGTTGCCGGCCCGTTCCTGCATCACCTGCCAAGCAGGATGGAGGACATGAAGCACATTCCGAAATTGAGCTACACCAGCCCGCGGGAGGGCCTGGCCGAAAAATTCCACATGAGCGAGGCGCTGCTCGCTTCGCTCAACCCCGGTCAGCATTTCGATCGCGCCGGCGCGTCGATCGTGGTGGTGGATACCGGCGACACCGGCCCGGCAGCGAAGGCAGCCCGCGTGGAAGTCGACAAGAACGGGCAGGTGGTCAAGCTGTTCGATCGTTCAAACGCACTGATCGGCTTTTATCCCGCGACCGTCGGCAGCGAGGAGAAGCCCTCTCCGACCGGCGCCTTCAAGGTAACCGCGATCAACCACAACCCGACCTATCGATACAATCCCGCGTATCACTTTAAGGGCGTGCACGCGAGGAAGCCCTTCGAGATCAAGCCTGGTCCGAACAATCCGGTGGGCACGGTGTGGATCAATCTCTCGGCACAGGGTTACGGCATCCATGGCACGCCTAACCCAGGCAAAGTATCCAAGGCCGCATCGCACGGATGCGTGCGGCTCACCAATTGGGACGCAGAGCAGGTTGCAAGCCGCGTCTCCAAGGGCACGCCGGTGGATTTCGTCGATGATCCGCGCTCTTAGGGCCTTCGTTGTGGATCCGGCCAAGGCCGCAAGCCGGCGCCTCAAACCGCTTTCATCCGATAGTGACTGACGCCCCATTCGTCACCATCGGCATAGCCGAACAAGCCGGCGGTCGCGAGGAAGAACCGGCGCCAGCGCCGCATCCACAGAGACGTATCGTGGCCATAGACTGAGTGCAGCACGGCTTCGATCTCGTCCGCGCGTGAATCGAAATTGGCGAGCCAGTCGAGCGCAGTGCGCTGATAGTGCGTGCCACTCCAGCGCCATTCCTTCTCGATCGCAAACAGGTCGGCATATTGCCGGATCAAATGATGGCTCGGCATGATGCCGCCGATGAAGAAGTGCTGCGCGATCCAGTCCTCGCGGTCGGCGCGATCGAGCAGGTACGTGCCGGCGCGATGGGTGGAGATGTGCATCAGGAAGCGGCCGTCGACCTTCAGCCATGATCGCAGGCGCGTCAGGAGCTGCCGCCAGTTCAGCATGTGCTCGAACATCTCGACCGAGACGATGCGGTCGAAGCTCTCGCCCGGATCGAACTCGTTCATATCGGCGGCCATGACGCGGAGATTCGTCAGCCCGCGTTTGCCTGCCTCGCTTTCGATATAGTCACGCTGCGAACTGGAATTGGACACCGCGACGATGCTCGCACGCGGAAATTGCCGCGCCATGAACAGCGACAGCGAGCCCCACCCGCAGCCGAGCTCGAGGATCGATTGCCCGTCGCCGAGATCGGCATGCTCCACGGTCTGGCGCAGCGCCTCCTCCTCGGCCTCCTGCAAGGTCGATGCCCCGCTTTTATAATAGCAGGCGGAGTATTTCCGGTTTGGGCCGAGCACACGCGCAAAGAATTCCGCCGGCACCGCGTAATGCTGGGTATTGGCGGCCTCAGAGCGCTCGGCGATGGCGCGGCACGCCATGTCGCGGGCGAACGCGGCGTCGCGCTCGCGGCTGCCGCCAGCAAGTCGGGCGGCGGTGCGCGAGCAACGATGATGGATTGTGGCGCGGATGACGACATCCGGCAGCGGCACCCGTTCGGCAGTTCCGATGATGGTGGAGATGAAGCTCATGTCACCACGTCCTTGTGTGGGGGGAGTGGAAGGACCTTGCTGGTCCGCAATTGATACGCTTCACGGTTCTCGCCGGCGGATTCGAGCCGAAGGCCTGGTTCGCCATGACGAACATCCGCCGAGCCGAATGGCAGCCCCACCTCTTGGCGAATGCCGCATGGCGCGGATCGTGATAGCGGACCAAGCCAAGGCGACCGGAGGGTAACGCTGCGACCAGCCGCGCACCGGGCGAAACGCCCCCGGCCGGCCGGAGCACGCCGCCGGCACCGACCAGGCCGACCGCAAGGGTCCAGACGGTATCCACCCAGCCGGGATGACCGGTTTTCTGCAGCACCGCCCAACCAACGGCCATCAGGATCGCGAGCGATACTGCAATCGCCGCAAGGGCTTCAAGATACGGGAGGGTCATGGGGACTTCCGGTCTTGCCGGCAGGCTGGGATTTAAGGCTTGGGCCTCCTCTGAACGACGTGGCGAGCCAACACCCAGTTTCTGACTTCGGTTCCGTGGCAACGCCGCATTTTGGCTGGACACACGCTTTTTTCCCGCCGCCGCTGTGCCATAGTGAGGCTCAAGATCGGCTCCCTGCTACGGATGAAAGAATGCCCGCCGGCCCCGCTTCCCGCTCCGCGATGGAGATCGAACTGACCAAGCTGTCCACGCCCCGCATCTTCCTGGTGCGGATGCTGGTGTTTCTGGTGGCCTGCAGCCTCGTGGCCGTGGTGCTCTATAAGCAGATCGCCCTCGCCTTCTTCGCCAATCCGGGCCTCAACGCGTTGATCGGCGTGGTGCTCGCCGTCGGCATTATCCTGGCATTCCGGCAGGTGATCCGGCTCTATCCCGAGGTCTCTTGGGTCAATAATTTCCGCATCGCCGATCCGGGACTGGCAATCGACCGCCACCCGACCTTGCTCGCGCCGATGGCCGCGATCCTCGGCGGCGAGCGCACCGGGCGGATTTTGATTTCGCAGCAGACCATGCGGCATCTACTGGATTCCATCGCAACCCGCCTCGACGAGGCGCGCGATATTTCCCGCTACATGACGGGCCTCCTCGTCTTCCTCGGCCTGCTCGGCACCTTCTGGGGTTTGATCGAGACCGTGGGTTCGGTCGGCACCATCATCAATGGGCTCAAAGTCGGCGGCGATGCCGGGGCGCTGTTCGACACCCTGAAAGAGGGCCTCGCCGCCCCACTCGGCGGCATGGGCATCTCGTTTTCGTCCTCGCTGTTCGGCCTCGCCGGCTCGCTGATCCTGGGCTTCCTCGATCTGCAATCGAGCCAGGCGCAACACCGCTTCTACACCGATCTCGAGGATTGGCTTGCCACCACCGTGCGCCATTACGGCGACGACGGCCCGACGGGCGAGGTTTCGGTCGCGCTCGACCGGCTGCGGACGGCGGTTGAGGAGGTCGGCAGCAGCCGGGGCACAACGGCAGCGATGGCGAACCTCGCCGAGGCGATCCAGGGGCTGGTCGCGCATATGCGCACCGAGCAACAGATGATCCGGGAATGGGCCGATGGCCAGGGCGAGCAGAACCGCGAGATCAAGCGCCTCCTGGAGCGGCTCGCGAAACAGCCGGAAAAGAGCTAGCGCATGATCCGGAAAAGTGGGCAGCGGTTTTCCGAAAAGATCATGCGCGAACAAAGAGCTAAAGCGCGATGATCATCGCGCTTTAGCCTGGGAGGCGATATGCTCGATCATGTGACCATCGGCGTTCGCGATGTCGAGCAGTCGACGAAATTCTACGACCGGGCCCTGGCCCCGCTGGGGATCGCGCGGTTATATGCAGAGGGCCAGCGGTACGCGGGCTACGGCGTCGCACCCAAGGCCTTCTTCTGGATCGGGGTGCGGGAAACTCCCCAAACCGGTGCTCACATCGCTTTCGCGGCGCCGGATTGGGCGACCGTCGAACGATTTCATGAAGCGGCGATCGCGGCCGGTGGTAAGGACAACGGAAAACCTGGAATCCGGCCGAACTACCACCCAAATTACTACGGTGCCTTCGTCCTCGATCCCGACGACCACAATATCGAGGCCGTCTGCCACACCCCGCAGGGATGATCCGGTTCCTGCCGAAACGTAGCGAGACCTGAATGGCCCTTGCCCGTGCCCGCCGCTCGGAATCCGGCTTCAACTACTGGCCCGGCTTTGTCGACGCGCTGTCGACGTTGGTGCTGTCGGTCGTGTTCCTGCTTTCGATCTTCCTGGTCGTGCAGTTCTTCCTGTCGCA
This sequence comes from Bradyrhizobium sp., assembly GCF_035309285.1. GTDB lineage: Bacteria > Pseudomonadota > Alphaproteobacteria > Rhizobiales > Xanthobacteraceae > Bradyrhizobium. The sequence continues at coordinate 127,850 of NZ_DATGFH010000093.1, forward strand.
GCAAGTCACCGGCAAGGACAAGGCACTGGACGAGTTGAAAGCCAAGATCGCCCAGCTCAACGATCTCTTGTCGCTGGAAAAGCTCGGCAAGCTCAATCTCGATGACGAGGTCGCGCAGCTCAAGGCCGGGCTCGCTTCCGCCGAATCCGAGCGCGACCGCGTCAAGGGCTTGTATGAGGGTCTTGCCAACGCCGGCAATGACGCCGCCGGCCGCAACGCCGAGCTCAGCAAGGCGCTGGAATCGGAGAAGGGCGTCTCGGCCCGCGCGTTGTCGCAGATCGAGGTGCTGAACCAGCAGATCAGCGCGCTGCGCCGGCAATTGGCCGCGCTGGAAGAGGCGCTCGATGCTTCCGAGAAGCGCGACAAGGAATCGCAGAGCCGGATCGCCGATCTTGGCCAGCGCTTGAACATCGCGCTGGCGCAGCGCGTGCAGGAATTGTCGCGCTACCGCTCGGAATTCTTCGGCCGCCTGCGCGCCATCCTCGGTAACCGGCCCGACATCCGCATCGTCGGCGACCGCTTCGTGTTCCAGTCGGAAGTGTTTTTCGATACCGGGCAGGCAACGCTACTGCCCGAAGGCATCTCCGAACTCGACACCGTCGCCAGCGCCCTGTTGGACCTCGACAAGCAGATCCCGAAGGAGATCCCCTGGGTGCTCAGGGTCGACGGCCACACCGACGTACGGCCGATCAACAGCCCGATCTTCAAGTCGAACTGGGAATTGTCCTCGGCGCGCGCGATCTCGGTGGTGCAATATCTCATCTCGAAAGGTGTGCCGGCGCAGCGGCTGGTCGCAGCCGGATTCGCCGAATATCAGCCACTCGACCCCGGCAACACCGAGGACGCCTACAAGCGCAACCGCCGCATCGAGCTGAAGCTGACGGAGCGGTAGCCCCGTCATTGCGAGGAGCCAACGGGGCCGCGCGTTCGCGCGGACCCGTTGGCTCGCAATGACAAAACTCTAAGCTCCTACGCGCCCTCGAACTGCAACCGCGCCAATCGGGCATAGAGTCCGTTTTGGGCAACCAGCGAGGCATGCGTGCCCTGCTCGACGATGCGGCCCTGATCCAGCACGAGAATCCGATCGCATGACAGAACGGTCGCGAGCCGATGCGCGATCACGAGCGTGGTGCGGTGGCGCATCAATTCCTCCAGCGCGGTTTGCACCAACGTCTCGGATTCCGCATCCAGCGATGAGGTCGCTTCATCCAGCAGCAGGAGCGGCGCATCGCGCAGGATCGCGCGGGCGATCGCAATGCGCTGGCGCTGGCCTCCCGACAACGTCACGCCGCGCTCGCCGAGCTGGGTGGCAAACCCCTCCGGCAGGCGGCGGATAAACTCGCTTGCATGCGCAAGATCAGCGGCACGCTCGACCTCCGCATCGGTCGCATCCGGCCGGCCGAACCGGATGTTCTCCCGCGCGCTTGTAGCGAACACCACGGAGTCCTGCGGCACCAGCGCGATGTGGCTGCGCACCGCCTGCGGATCGGCCTGGCGCACCGCCACGCCGTCAAAGGATATTGTGCCTGACGTTGGGTCGTAAAACCGCAGCAGCAGATGAAACAGCGTGCTTTTTCCCGCGCCCGAGGGGCCGACAATCGCAACCTTCTCGCCGACCTTGACCGCGAACGACACGCGATGGATCGCAGGGACCTCGGGTCGCGTCGGATAGGCGAAGCTGACCTCCTCAAACGCGACATCGCCGCGCGGAGGCTGCGGCAGCGCACGCGGTGACGGCGGCGCCGCGATCTCGGGCTTGACGTGCAGGATCTCGAGCAGCCGTTCGGCCGCACCCGACGCCGCCGAAACCTCGCCCCAGACTTCGCTGAGCTGGCCGAGGCCGGCGGCGGCGAACACGGCATAGAGCACGAATTGGCCGAGCCGCCCCGGCGTGATCGCGCCCGTCAGGACGTCATGCGAACCGATCCAGAGGATCGCGACCACGCTCGTAAAGACGATGAAGATGATGATCGCGGTGAGGACCGCGCGTGCCTGGGTCGAGGTGCGCGCCGCTTCATAGGCCTGCTCCACTTCGCTGCCGAAGCGCGCATTCGCAAGCTGCTCGCCGGTATAGGCCTGCACGGTTCGAATCGCGCCGACCAGCTCGGAAGCGTAGGCGCTGGCATCCGCAAGCGTGTCCTGCGCATTGCGCGACAGCCGTCGCACCCAGCGCCCGAAGGCGACGAGCGGGATCACGACCAACGGAATGGCGAGCAGCACGAAGCCGGACAGCCGCGGGCTCGTTACCACCATCATCGCCGCCGCGCCCAGGAACAGCATGAGATTGCGCAGCGCAATCGAGACGGAGGCACCGACCGCGGACTTGATCTGCGTGGTGTCGGCGGTGAGCCGCGAGATCAATTCGCCCGATCGCGCGGCATCGTAGAAGGCCGGCGACAGCGAGATCAGATGCGCGAATACATCGCGGCGCAGATCCGCGACGATGCGTTCGCCGATGGTCATCACGAGGTAGTACCGCGAGGCGCTCGCAAGCGCGAGCACTGCGACGACGGCGATCATCACGCTGAAATAGCTGTTGATCATCGCAATGCCCTTCGGCGTAAGGCCGAAGTCGATCATCCGCCGCACCGCGACCGGCACGATCAGCGTGGTCAGCGCGGCAATCGTCAGCGCGATCAAAGCGAGAATGGCGCGTCCGCGATAGCGTGCGACATAGGGCGAGAGCGCAAGCAGCGGGCGCAACCTGGGACGGCCCTGCGAGGGCGGCGGCGGCGCCTCGGTCGTGGCGACCGGGCCGGCAGGCGGCGTCGCCCTGCCATCCTCCTCCTCAAGCCGTTCAACTGCGCTCATCCGATGGGCCCATCCACATAAGTCCACCCCCAAATAGGCGCCGCGGAGGGGGCTGGCAAATCCGGCAAGATACGAAGGCTCGATGGGTTGTTTTGGGGGGTGGGATCGGCTATAGAGCCGCCCAAATCCGTCATTGCAGCGTTACATCAGACCGGCGCCGCCGGCTCCAAGGATATGCCATGAAAGCCGAAATTCACCCGAATTATCATAATATTACGGTCGTGATGACCGACGGCACCGAGTACCAGACGCGCTCGACCTGGGGCAAGGAAGGCGACAAGCTGCACCTCGACATCGACCCGAAATCGCACCCCGCCTGGACCGGCGGCACCCAGCAGATCATGGACCGCGGCGGCCGCGTCTCGCGCTTCCAGAAGAAGTTTTCGGGCTTCCTCAAGAAGGAGTGATTTTTCGCCGGTCGGCTTGCGGCCGGACAACAAACGCCCCTGCGTCCCGCGGGGGCGTTTTTATTTCGCGGGCACGCCTCCCATTTCCTCTGCAACCATGGCTGCGACCTGGCGGTCGATCGGGTCCGCACTGGCGGAAAGGCCCGCCACGACACCGGCGCGATCATCCGCGCGCCGGTTCTGGCTCATCTTGCGCTTGGCATCGAGCCGCGTGATCGGCATCCGCAAGCCCACGATGGCGCGCAACTGCGCCGCGATGAAGTCCGGCGGCGCGTCGGAGACCTTCCAGGCCTCATCGCGCTTGCCTTCATGCAGATTGGTCAGCCGGGTCACGATCGCGAGCAGCCGGTCCGCATCCTCGAAGAACTCCACCGGCCCATAGGCGTGCACGGCGACGTAGTTCCAGGTCGGCACGACCTTGCCGTTTTCCTCTTTGGTCACGTACCAGGACGGCGTCACATAGGCATCGGGACCCATGAAGATCGCCATCGCCTCGCCCGTTGGGGGCATCTTCCACTGCGGATTGGCTTTTGCGACGTGACCGTAGAGCGTGCCGTATTCGCCCTCGCTCTCATTTAGGATCATCGGCAGCGGGGTCGCGATCAGTCCCTCGGCCGTTGCGGTCACAAGGCTCGCCAGGCGCGCAGCGCGGATCGCGGCGTGGATCGCGCTGAGCTCGGACAGCTTGAAAAGAGGCGGAATGTACATGTCGTGCCCTTTCACTACAGGCACGAATCTAGTGCATGTGAGCACGCATTTGAAGGATCGCGACCCGCGCGCGACGACGCTGCGGCGCGAACTACTACTGCTCGAAGGCCGCCTTGAGGCGGTTGAGCTGCGGCACCAGCGGATTGCCGATCGAGGTACGCTCCGTAGGCGTCGCGTGAATGTTGGTGTCGAGACGGCGGACGCGCGACTGCAGGCTCATCGAGCGCGCGATCAGATCCTGCAACTGCGTCGGCAGCTTCTCGATCATATCGGCAGGGCCGGGATCGGCGGCCGAGAGCTTCACCTTGGTCTTCTCGCGGTTGGCCTGGGTCAGCGTCATCTCGCCTTCCTTGACCGCGCGATGCAGCAAGAGCCAGGAGGCGAGCTGCATCAAGCGAGTGGTCAGCCGCATGCTCTCGGTGGCGTAGGTCAGGCTGACGGCGCGATCGAGCGCCTTGGCCTCGGCGCGGCCGACGCCGTCGAGATAGGCCGCGGTCTCCTCGACCAGATCCATGCCTTCACGAAACAGACTGCCAAACGCCTGCGAATTGGTGAGCCGCTCGCTGAACTGGACCAACGCGCCATCGTTATGCAAACGGTCCGTCATGGTTAACGCCTCTTACGCAACGGTTACGCCGCCCGGCTTCGCGCGCCGGCTTATGATGAACAAATCATTGCTCGGGCCGGTCGAAGAGTCCAGCGACTTCCCTCAATATGGTTTCCGGCCGATGTGGCGAATTACATAAAGCAGGGTAGCTCGGCCAATGACCGACATGGATAACGAGCCCTAAAAAGAATGGTTTGCTTACGATCGATTAAGCTTTCGGGTTTATGACTATCAGCGTCCTCGTTTGGACACCGAGTGGCTCCTGTCCACTCTGTTTGACGCCTCCCTGTTATCAACTTTCAAAGCCGCCGGTCTCCGGCGGCTCTTTTTTTGCGCGCACAGCATGGTGCATTACGATTTGAGCCTTACGATTTGAAGAACGTATTTGCGGCGTCCTTCGACGCCCGCTTCCTCGTGGCCGCCTCTTCAAGCCGCGCAATTTCGGATTTCAATAGCGCGATGCGCTCGGTCAACTCCTCGACCGAGAGCAGCGACAGATCCTGCCCGATCTCGTGCGAGATTTTTTTCTTTGGCCGGTCGTCGTCTTCCATGGGCATGCGTACCCTCCTGTTTGTCGGCCTCCGGCCCAGTTGCCAGCCCTGTTCCGGCTGAGTAATCAGATGCCGCCTCGTATGAGCCTGCCGCAAGGACAAATCATGGAACAGGTCCCTTCGCAAATGACCGTCATCGGCTTCAACAAGCCCGGCGGTCCGGACGTCTTGCAGCCGGAAACGCGCGCGGTGCCTGTGCCCGGTCCCGACGAGATCCTGATCAAGGTGATGGCGGCCGGCGTCAACCGTCCCGACGTGGCCCAGCGCCAGGGCCACTACCCGCCCCCGCCCGGCGCGAGCGACCTGCCCGGGCTTGAGGTTGCCGGCGTCGTCGTGGCCGCAGGCCGGAATGCGAAGAAGCACAAGCTCGGCGACAAGGTGATGTCGCTGGTCGCAGGCGGCGGCTACGCCCAATATTGCATCGCGCAGGATGCGCAGGCGATGGCGGTACCACCCTCGCTTACCATTCAGGAAGCCGGCGCGCTGCCGGAAACGTTGATGACGGTCTGGCACAATGTGTTCGAGCGCGGCGCGCTGAAGGCGGGCGAAACGCTGCTTGTCCATGGCGGCTCGTCGGGCATCGGCACGATGGCGATCCAGATGGCGAAGGGGTTCGGCGCCAAGGTCATTGTCACCGTCGGCTCCAGGGACAAGGCCGACGCCTGCGTGAAGCTCGGCGCGGATCACGCCATCAACTACAGGAGCGAGGACTTCGTCGAGGCGACGAAAAAGGCGACCGGCGGCGTCGGCGCCAATGTCATCCTCGACATGGTCGGCGGCGACTATACCGACCGCAATTATGACGCGGCCGCCGTCGACGGCCGAATCGTCCAGATCGCGTTCCTGTCGGGTTCGCCGAAAGCGACCGCCAATTTCACCAAGCTGATGGTCAAGCGCCTTACCCATACCGGTTCGACCCTCCGCCCCCGTACTAATGCGGACAAGGCGGCGATGGTGGCCGCCATCGAGGCCAAGGTGATGCCTCTCCTGCGCGAGGGACGCATAAGACCTTTGATGGACAGCTCGTTTCCGCTGGAAAAAGCGTCGGACGCTCACAGGCGGATGGAGACCTCCGAACATATTGGCAAAATTGTGTTATCGCTTTAACGCTCGCGACCAAAGGGTAGCTGGAAACCCTTTGATTTCCCTCACATTCGTGGCAATGATCGCTTAACGACCGAACGCGGTTGCGGTCGCATGCGGAGAACTGACATTGCGTCTGATCAGGTGCCTCGCGCAGCTTGCGCTGGGCCTCGTGATTCTTGTCGCCGCTTCGTCGGCATACGCGCTTGACGCCGTCAGCGTCCGCGGCGACGCGCCTGCCATCGACCTCACCGACGTGCTGGAACATCAGCACAGCGATACCGACCGCATCCAGGTTTCGACCGCGCCTGGGACCGACGGCATCGTCCGGCGCATTGAAGTCCGCGCCCGCGAAGGCGGGCAGAACTGGGTCGTGTTCGCGCTCGCCAACAACACCGACGACCAGCTCGATCGCCTGATCGTCGCGCCGCATTACCGCATCGTGAACTCGGGCCTGCTGTGGCCCGACCTCGGGCTCTCCCGTATCGCCACGATTACACCCTCGACCGGCGACCGCCCCGATCGCGTCGAGAGTCCGACGGCCGACGTGTTCCGCGTCACGCTCGATCCCGGCTCCGTCGTCACCTATGTCGCGGAACTGCGCACCGACAAGCTGCCGCAGCTCTATCTGTGGGAGCCCGATGCCTACAAGGACAAGGTCAACTCCTTCACGCTGTACCAGGGCATCGTGATCGGCATCTCCGGACTTCTTGCCCTCGTGCTCACAATTTTGTTCGTGGTGAAGGGCAGCATCATGTTTCCCGCGGCCGCGGCGCTCGCCTGGGCGGTGCTGGTCTATATCGGCGTCGACTTCGGCTTCTGGGCCAAGGTGCTCGACATGTCGAACAACGCCGAGCGTGTCTGGCGCGCCTCCGGCGAGGCGATCCTCGCTGCAACCCTGCTCGTCTTCCTGTTCGCCTATCTCAATCTCTCCCGCTGGCATGTGCGCTATTCCCACATCACGGCGGGCTGGCTGTTCTTCCTGGGCTCGCTGGTTGCGCTCGCAATGTTCGACCCCGCGGTCGCCTCCGGCATCGCGCGGATGTCGCTGGTGCTGATCGCCTTCGCTGGCTTTGCGCTGATCGTCTATCTCTCCACACACGGCTTCGACCGCGCGGTGCTGTTGATTCCGACCTGGTTCCTGCTCGTGGTGTGGGTGATCGCGGCCGGCATGACGGTCGGCGGTTACGTCACCAACGACATCGTCGGCCCCGCCCTGCTCGGCGGCCTGGTGCTGATCGTGATGCTGATCGGCTTCACGGTGATGCAGCACGCCTTCGCCGGCGGCGCCTCGACCGGCATCGTCTCCGACGTCGAGCGGCGCGCGCTGGCGCTCGCAGGTTCCGGCGATCTGATCTGGGACTGGGACGTCTCCGCCGACAAGGTGTTCACCAGCCCCGAAACCGAAAGCCTGCTGGGCTTGAAGCGCGGCGCGCTGGAAGGCCCCGCCGCGAAGTGGCTGGAAGTGCTGCACCCGCTCGACCAGGACCGCTTTCGCGCCGCGCTCGACAGCGTGCTGGACCAGCGCCGCGGCCGTCTGGTGCAGGATTTCCGCCTGCGCACCCCCGACGGCCACTTCATGTGGTTCGCGCTGAAGGCGCGGCCCGTGGTCGGCTCCGACGGCGAGGTTGCGCGCGTGATCGGAACGCTGACCGACGTTACCGACATCAAGAACTCCGAGGAGCGCATGCTCCACGATTCGGTGCACGACAATCTCACGGGATTGCCGAACCGGAAGCTGTTCATGGACCGGCTCGGCGCAGTGGCGAATTTCGCCAAGACCATGCCGAGCCTGCGGCCGACGTTGATGGTGATCGACCTCGACCGCTTCAAGCAGGTCAACGATTCGGTCGGCATTGCGGTGGGCGATTCCATCCTGCTCACGCTGGCGCGGCGGCTGACGCGCATCCTCAAGCCCCAGGACACGCTGGCGCGGCTGGCCGGCGATCAGTTCGGCCTGATTCTGTTGTCCGAGCAGGATCCCGCGCGCATCACCAATTTCGCCGAGACCATCCGCAAGACCATCCGAGCCCCGATCGCCTTCAACGACCGCGAGATCTTCTTGACCGCCTCGATCGGTCTTGCGTTGTCCGATCCGCAGACCCAGCTCTCCGACGAGATCATCAAGGACGCGGAGCTTGCGATGTACCACTCCAAGCGCATCGGCGGCGACCGCATCGACGTCTTCAAGCCCGCGATGCGCGCGCGCAAGACCGACCGCCTGACGCTCGAGAGCGAGCTGCGCCGCGCCATCGGGCGCGAGGAGATCGCGATCCTGTACCAGCCAATCGTGCGGCTGGAAGACCGCTCGATCGCCGGCTTCGAGGCGCTGGCGCGCTGGGATCATCCCAAGCTCGGGCGCATGTCGCCGTCGGAGTTCATCAACATCGCCGAAGAGATCGGCCTGATCGTCGATCTCGGCACTTTCGTGATGGACCAGACCGCGCGGCAGCTTGCGGTATGGCAGCGCGCGATGCGCGCGCGCGAGCCGATCTTTGCGTCCGTCAACGTCTCCTCGCGACAGTTGCTGCGCCACGACCTCCTTCACGACATCCGCACCGTGCTGTCGCGCTCGTCGGTGGCGCGCGGCACGCTCAAGCTCGAGCTGACGGAATCGCTGGTGATGGACAACCCCGAGCACGCCGCGCAGATGCTGACCCGCATCCGCGAGCTCGGCGTCGGGCTCTCGATCGACGATTTCGGCACCGGTCATTCCTCGCTGTCCTACCTGCAGCGCTTCCCCTTCGACACCTTGAAGATCGACCAATCCTTCGTCCGCACCACGAGCCGCGGCACGCGGCCGGTGATCCTGAAATCCATCATCGCGCTCGCACATGATCTCGGCATGGATGTCGTCGCCGAGGGCGCGGAGACGGATTCGGATGCGGTCGAGCTCTACCAATTGGGATGCGAATACGCGCAGGGCTTTGCCTTCGGCGAGCCGATGGACGCGGATGCCGCGATGCGGCTTCTGACCGAAGAGCGGCTGGAAGCGGCGAGCTAGGTCCGGCGCTGTAGGGTGGGCAAAGGCGTGCTTGCGCCGTGCCCACCAGCTTTCAACATTCTCACGCTCAATGGTGGGCACGCTACGCTTTGCCCACCCTACGATTCGCAGGAGCATCTCGACTTCGTCATTGCGAGCCAACGGGTCCGCGCGAAGCGCGGCCCGATGACAGGCTCCGCGAAGCAATCCACAATGACGCCCCGGCGACGATCTGGATCGCTTCCGCCTTCGCTCTTTGTGCTGCGGCGGACACGTCATCGCGGAGCCTGTCATCGGGCCGCGCGTTCGCGCGGACCCGTTGGCTCCTCGCAATGACGTCGCCAAGGTCGCACATCATCGTTCCCGCGGCAGGATTTGCCCGAGTTTTGAAAATCAACGCCCTCGAAGAGTCAGAGGGCGCAGGGAATGCCGGATGCAGGCCGCACCCGTGAGCCTTGCGTGCAAGGAAAGTGCACTTACGCACGCAAGCAACAACAGGGCAGCCAAATCAACCGGCATTCCCTGCGCGATGGTTTACGGCTTATACGCGATCTCCTCGGTGTACCGGGCTTGTTAGCCACCGTCACTTCGCGAAGATCAATTCGCAAAGCTTGACCCCAGCGTCGGGGGGCCAGGACCACGCGATTTCGCTCGTCCGCGCCAACCGCAGCTCGCCAAGCCGCGCCGTCGCGTCCATCGCATCCCGAAACCGACGTCCGTGGCGATGCGCGGTCGCCCCTCTGGTGGAATCAGGATGGGTGCAACATACGCATGATTCCGTATTCCGATAAAGCGAAATATTTTTCTTTACGGAGGTTGACAGTCATTTCTGAAAATCAGCCGTCGGGCAAATCATTTGGGAGAAATGACTGTTCTGAAAGGCTTTTTTTACCCAATCGCTGGCACAATGTGTCGGCTTTGCGTGACAGAGGTCACGGTGGTACGCCGCACTGCGTGTGAAACAGCTCGCCGGACCGAACGTTGGCTCCGTTGGCGCCGACAGAGACTTTGAAGACCAGAGGCCTCGCACGATCCGATCGACAAGAGGGAGGTTCGTCTGCCAGGGTCAACTGGCTTGATATGCCGGAGAAGGACGATGATAGCGAGAAACCACATACGCGCTGCACGCTATCGCGCGCTGGCGCTGACCGAGAAGGATCAAGCCCGGGCCAATCTGCTTGATCGCCTTGCCGGGGAAGCCGAGCACGGCGTGCTCTGCACCATCAGTCACCTTCGCCTGGTGTACAGCGTGGAAACCACCACGCCGGCGCCGTCCCTCGAAGTGTAAGCCCGTCCCTGCAGCGCGCAGGCTCGCCTGCGCCGCTTCGGTCGGCCTATTTCACCGCCCCCCCGGTGATGCCGGAGATGAAGCGGTCGAGGAACAGGTTGTAGGCGATCGCCACGGGGATACTGGCGAGCAGCGCGCCGGCCATGATCTCGCCCCAGAAGAAGATGTCGCCGCGCACGAGATCGGTGGTGACCCCGAGCGTGATCGGCTTCTGGTCCGACGCCGACACGAAGGTCAGGGCATAGACGAACTCCTGCAAGGTCAGCGTGAAGGTGAAGATCACGACCGTGAGGATGGCCGGCAGCGAGAGCGGGACCGCCATCTTGATGAAGGCCCCGAACAGGCTGCAGCCATCGACGATCGCCGCCTCCTCGATCTCCCGCGGGATCGCCTTGAAGAACCCCATCATCAGCCACGAGCAGAAGGGGATGGTAAAGGTCGGGTAGACCAGCACCAGCGACCACATCGAATTCTGCAGGCCGAGATCGCTGATGATGCGCGACAGCGGCAGGAACAGCAGCGTCGGGGGCACCAGATAGGTCAGGAAGATGCCGATGCCCAGCGTCTCACCGGTGCGCCCGGTCATGCGCGCGAGGCTGTAGCCGGCCGGCAACGCGGTAACGAGGGTGATCGCGACGACGCAAAGGCCGATGATCAGCGAGTTCAAAAGCCAGGTGGTGAACAGCGTCTGCGAGAACAGGTAGCGGAAGTGCTCCAGCGTCGGCGCCTGGTTGAACCAGAACGGGATGTTGGTGACGTTGTAGAGGTCGCTGTTGCTCTTCAGCGAGGTAATCAGCATCCAGTAGAACGGGAACGTCGTCATGAGCACGAAGAGCCCGATCGCGCCGAAGAACGCGACTTCGCGGGCGGCTTTGGCGGCGGAGACCCTCATGTCAGATCTCCCTTCGGCGGATGAACCGCAGCATGCCGATCACCAGCAGGAACAGCACCGGCAACATGAACAGCGAGATGGCCGCGCCGTGCGACACGTCGCCGGAGACGATGCCGACCTGGAAGCCTTCGTAGCCGAGAACCGAGGTCGCGCCCACCGGTCCGCCATTGGTCAGGAGAAGGACGATGGAAAGATCGGTAAAGGTGAACACGATGCCGAAGATCAAGCCGATCGTCATGATCGGGAGGATCATCGGCAGGATGATCTGGTAGTTGCGGCGCCAGAAGCCGGCGCCGTCGACGGTGGCCGCATCGATGATGTCCTGCGGCACGGAGGTGATGCCGGCAAGGAAGATGACGATCGCGAACGGAAAGAAACGCCAGGCGTTGACCACGATCACGCAGAGCATCGCAAGGTGCGGCGTGCCGAGCCAGTTCGGCGCCTCGGCGCGGGTGATGATGCCGAGCGCAATCAGCGACCAGTTGATGACGCTATAGAGCGAATCGAACATCCACTGCCAGGCCACCGTCGCCAGCGCGATCGGCACCACCCAGGGCAGGATGATCAGCGCGCGGACGATCCTGCGCCCCGGGAATGGCCGCAGCAGCAGGAAGGCGCCGAACTTGCCGAGGACGAGGCCGAGGAACTGCGATCCGAAGGTGAACAGGAAGGTGTTGCCGAGCGTCCCAAGGAAAACCGGATTTTGCAGAATCTGCGCAAAATTCGTCAGCCCCACAAAACGCCATGACGGGTCGTAGATGGTGTAGGCGCTGACCGAATAGTAGAGCGCGAGCAGGAACGGCACGCCGACCAGCAAGAGGACATAGAGGATCGCCGGCGCGACGAAGACGGCGCCAAGCACCTCGCGCCGGTCCAGGAAGAAGTGAAGGCGCGAGACCGGCTTGGCAACGGGTTCAGCAATCGAGACCATCAACGTAAACCTCGCATCAGTGGCGGCTCACGCGCTTGCCGTCCTTGTCGAAACGGCGGAGCGCATGGTTGCGCACGGCATAGGGGTGCCACTCGCCGGGCCGGATGCTTTCCTCGGGCACGTGAGCCGGCGGCAGTTTCGCGGTGATGAGCTGCTTGGACTCGACGCCGTCGATCGTGCCGTACACGATCCGCTCGGCGCCGAGGTATTCGGAGCGGTCGACACGGAAGGAGAATTCGGTGAACTCGCCGTCGTCGATCATTTCCTTCGGCAGGAAGTTTTCGGGGCGGAAACCGAGATAGCCGCTGTTATTGGTGATGAGGTTCATCGGCGGCGCGCCGACAAAGGTCGCGACGAACATGTCGGCCGGATCATCATAGATCTCGGCCGGCGTGCCGAGCTGGCGTATCCGTCCATGGTCGATGACCGCGATGCGGTCGCCCATGCCCATCGCCTCGACCTGGTCATGGGTGACGTAGATCGTGGTCACGCCGATGCGTTGCTGGAACTGCTTGATGTCCTGGCGGGCCGAAGCGCGCAGCTTGGCATCGAGGTTCGAGAGCGGCTCATCCAGGAGAAGCGCGGTCGGCTCCCGAACCAGCGCGCGCGCAAGCGCCACGCGCTGGCGCTCGCCGCCCGAAAGCTGGCGCGGCCGCCGGTCCAGCAGGTGATCGATGCCGAGCAGTTGCGAGGCCCACTGGACCTTCTTGTCGATCACGTCACTCGGCACGCGCGTCGTGCGCAATGGGAAAGCGATGTTCTTGCGGACGGTGTAGTGTGGATAAAGGCCATAGCTCTGGAACATCATGGCGACGCCGCGCGCACGCGGCGGCATCTCGTTGACGAGCTGTCCGCCGATCATGAGGTCGCCGCTGGTCTGTTGCTCGAGCCCGCAGATAATCCGCAGGAGCGTCGTCTTGCCGCAGCCCGACGGTCCCAGCAGCACCATGAACTCACCATCCGCGACCGTGAGCGAGATGCCGTCGACGGCATGCGTGTCGCCAAATGTTTTGCGGATGTCCCTTGCAAGTACGCCAGCCATTGATCCTCCCAACTTTCAAACATATCCCGCGCATGCCGTCGCCTGCTCGCGGCAAAACGCCGCTCGCCCCCATCTGGCGTGCACGGGCATCGGACAAAATCGCCCCGCGCGCCTCGCGCTTGTTGTTCTTCTTGTTTGCGCCGCGGCAGGAATGGCCCGGGCCGCCGTTCGAGGCGGTCCGGGCGCTGGCCATCAGGCCTTGTGCAGCCACTTGTTGAAGACGGCCTCGCATTGCTGGTGAGCCCACTTCACCGAATCCTCAGGGCTCATCGCACCGGTTGCCGCCTTGGCCATCATGTCGCTGACGATGAAGTTGTTGTAGATCTCATCAGTGGCCGGCCAGGACGGTCCCGGGTAGCCAATCGCAGCAGACCATTGGTCAGAATTCTGCAGCACTGCCAGCTTGTCGTGCGGCGTCGATGTCGGGTCATCGGACAGAATCGGCATCGGCTTCGGGACGAGATTGGCAAAAATGGGCATGTTATACCCGGTGCTGGCCTTGAACGCGTCGACCCAGTGATCGGAGTAATATTCCAGAAACGCGATTGCCGCGTCCTGGTTCTTCGAGAACTTCCAGATGCCGTAAAATTCCGGAGCACCAGCCATCAGCCTGCGTACCGGACCCTTGGGCGCTTCCAGCACGAAGATGTCGTCGGCCACCTGCTTGTTGAGTTGCTGTGCGGTGCGATAGGCCGAGATCGGGTTGATGATTAGCGAGGACACCCCGGAATCGATGTATTGGTTGTTGCTGGCATCGTTCCAGGACAGTACGTCGGTCGTCATCGCTTCCTTGTAGAGGGCGGCGGCGAACTTGACCGCCTCGACCGTCTCCTTGCTGTTGAGCACGACCTTCTTGCCGCTCTCGTCCTGAATGTGGCCGCCATAACTCCACAGCACGCCGCGCCACGTATTCTCCGGATCATTGCTGTGCCCGAGCGAAATGCCAACCGGGTTGCCCTTCGCTTTCAGCTTGGCGCCACCGACGCGGATATCGTCCCACGAGTCCGGCTTCACTCCGATGCCGTCCCACAGGCTCTTTCGGTACATGACCGGGAAGTTGATGTAGTAGTCGGGGAATGCCGACCAGGTGTGGTCATCCTGGTTGTAAGCGATCTGCCGACCGATCGTGGTAGCCTTGCCGTGTTTCTTTTCGACGGACTGGACGAGCTTTGTGACGTCGACGAGGAACTTGCGATAGAGATGCGCGCCGCCAGCGCCGTTCCATCCGAACAGGTCGTGTCCCGATCCGGCCGAGGCTTCCGCCGCCGCGCGCGCGGCAACGTTCGCCACCGGAATGTGGTCGATGGTGACCGCAATCTTGTTCTTCTCGCCCCAATCCTTGGCGAATTGGTCAAACCACTTGTCGTAAGCCGGAACGAAGTGGCTCCATTGCACGATCGACAGCGTCTTGGTGTCGGCCCAGGCACTTGAAACGAAGGGTGCGGAGATCAGTGGTGCGCCGCCGGCAGCGGCGATAGTGAGGCCGGTTTGCTTGAGGAACCGGCGCCTCGTGACACGTGGAAACGGCTTCGAACTCATCTATTCCCTCCTCGGTTCGGTTCCGGTCAGAGGAGGCGAATCCAGATTAAGGATGGGCTCGTCCACCGGCATTGCTGTTCTTTTTTCTTGTGTAAACACCATAACGCGCGATCCCGCGAGCGGACTATTGTAACTAAGCCGGACAACAATCCTGACCTATTTCTCTGCCGCCACCACGGCCTCGGCATCCGCACAAAGTCGAATCGGTTCGCTCTCGCGACGAAAGAGAGTCAAATTGAGGCGCACGATGACAGCGCTCCGCGCCATCAGGTCACCGGTGCGGGATTGAAGAGCGTGAGATCGTTGTGAATGCCCCAGCGGTCGGACCACGGTTTGGTCCGCCCGCTCGCGACGTCGAGGATCAGGCGAAACAGCTCCCAGCCGGTTTCCTCGATGGTCATCTCGCCGGTCGCAATACGGCCCGCGTCGAAATCGATCAGGTCCTTCCAGCGCCGCGCCAATTCGCTGCGGGTCGCGACCTTGATGACGGGCGCAGCCGCTAGCCCATAGGGCGTGCCGCGGCCGGTGGTGAACACCTGCAGCGTCATGCCCGAGGCAAGCTGCAGCGTGCCGCAGATGAAATCGGATGCGGGCGTTGCCGCAAACAGCATGCCCTTTTGGCGCGCCTTCTCGCCGGGCGCGAGCACGCCCGCGATCGGGCTCGAGCCGGACTTGACGATCGAGCCCAGTGATTTCTCGACGATGTTGGCAAGCCCGCCCTTCTTGTTACCGGGCGTGGTGTTGGCGGAGCGGTCGGCGCCGCCGCGGGCGAGATAGGCGTCGTACCAGGCCATCTCGCGGACCAAGGCGCGGCCGACGTCCTCGTTGACGGCGCGGCGCGTGAGAAGCTGGATCGCGTCGCGCACTTCGGTCACTTCCGAGAACATCACGGTTGCGCCCGCGCGCACCAGGAGATCCGCGGCGAAGCCCACCGCCGGATTGGCGGTGACGCCGGAGAAGGCGTCGCTGCCGCCGCATTGCAGTCCGATGACGAGATCGGAAGCGGGGCAGGTCTCGCGCTTGCGCTGGTTGAGTATCTTCAGGCGCGCCTCGGCCTGGGTCATGACGGCGTCCACGATCGCGCCAAAGCCGTCAAAGGCCTCATCCTGCATGCGCACGATGGCGTCACCAATGCCTTCCGGCACCAGCCGCTCGGGCGCGAGCTTCTCGCAGCCGAGGCCCACGACCAGGATCTCGCCGCCAAAATTCGGATTGAGCGCGAGGTTCTGCAGCGTGCGGATCGGCACCACCGCATCGGGCGCGGTGATGGCGACGCCGCAGCCATAGGCGTGCGTCAGCGGCACCACGTCGTCGACATTGGGATATTTGGGCAGGAGCTCGCTGCGGATTTTCTTCACCGCATAGTCCAGCGTGCCCTTGACGCATTGCACCGAGGTCGAGATGCCGAGGATGTTTTTCGTGCCGACCGAGCCGTCGGGATTGCGATAACCTTCGAAAGTATAGCCCTCGAGCGGCGGCAGCGCTGCCGGCACGGCGGTTGCGATCTCGAGCCTGTCGAGGGGCGGCGCCTCGGGCATGCGGATGCGTGCCTCATCGACCCATTCGCCTGCGCGAATGGGCGACAAGGCAGTGCCGATGACTTCGCCGTAGCGGATGATCGGCGCGCCGTCGTCGATATCGACGAGCGCGGTCTTGTGGCCTTGCGGCACGAAGGCGCGCAGCGTGAGGCCGCACGGAAATCGCGTGCCCGCCGGCAAGCCGAAGTCGTTGACGACGATCGCGACATTGTCGCGCGCGTTGAGCTTGATGTAGCGGGGCGTTTCGGTAACGACTTCCCTCTTGCCCATCGTCGCTGCTCCTTCTCTATCGGCGTACTGTTCCTTCTCCCCTTGCGGGAGAAGGTGGCGCGAAGCGCCGGATGAGGGGTTGCATCAGCGGATTCAACTGCCAGTCTACCGGGCGGAGAGAAACCCCTCACCCGGATCGCATCTTACGATGCGATCCGACCTCTCCCACAAGGGGAGAGGTGGCACTTCCGCTGCGGCACCTATTTGTCAACAAGCCTCAACCCGGATTCGTATAAGCCGTCTTCACGGTCGTATAGAACTCGCGCGCATAAGAGCCCTGCTCGCGGGCGCCGTAGCTCGAGCCTTTGCGGCCGCCGAACGGAACGTGATAGTCGACGCCGGCGGTCGGCAGGTTGACCATCACCATGCCGGCCTCGCTGTTGCGCTTGAAATGCGAGGCGTATTTCAGGCTGGTGGTGCAGACGCCGGCGGCGAGGCCAAAATCGGTGTCGTTGGCGATCGCGAGCGCTTCGTCATAGCTCTTGGCGCGGATGACGCAGGCCACCGGGCCGAAAATCTCCTCGCGGGCGATGCGCATGGCGTTGCTGGCTTCGGTGAACAGCGCCGGCTGCAGGTAGAAGCCGGGCGTCTCGCGGTTCAACAGCTCGCCGCCCCAATGCAGCTTCGCGCCCTCGTCCTGGCCGATCTTGAGATAGCGCAAATCCTGGTCGAGCTGGCTCTGGTCGACCACGGGGCCGACATGGACGCCGGGTTTCAGCGCATCGTCGACCGAGAGGCCCTTCAACCGCTCGGTCATGGCGTCGACGAACTTGTCATGGATGCCTGACGTCACGATCAGCCGCGAGGAGGCGGTGCAGCGCTGGCCGGTCGAGAAATAGGCGCCGTTGGTGGCGCATTCGACGGCGACCTTGGGGTCGGCATCGTCGAGCACGACCAGCGGATTCTTGCCGCCCATCTCGAGCTGGAATTTCTTCATGTTGCTCGACATCACGCAGGCCTGCGCCAGCTTGCGTCCCGTCGCGACCGAGCCGGTGAAGGAAACCGCGGCGACGTCGGGGCTCTCGAGGATGGTCTGGCCCACGACCGAGCCGGGGCCGACCACGAGATTGAACACGCCCGCCGGCAGGCCGGAGCGCACGATGATCTCGGAGAGCGCGTGCGCCGAGCCGGGCACCAGTTCGGCCGGCTTGAACACCACGGTGTTGCCATAGCAAAGCGCCGGCGCGATCTTCCAGGCCGGAATCGCGATCGGGAAGTTCCAGGGCGTGATCAGGCCAATGACGCCCATCGGCTCGCGCGTGATCTCGACTTCAAGGCCGGGGCGCACGGAGGCGCCCTTCTCGCCCATCATCCTGAGCGCCTCGCCGGCGAAGAACGCAAAGATCTGCCCGGCCCGCGCGACCTCGCCGATGCCTTCCGGCAAGGTCTTGCCCTCCTCGCGCGCCAGCAGGCGGCCGAGCTCATCCTTGCGAGCCAAAATTTCCAGCGAGATCTTGTTCAGCGCGTCATAGCGCTCCTGCGGGGTCGAGCGCGACCACGCCGGGAACGCAGCCTTGGCGGCTGCGATCGCCTTTTCCGTCTGCGCCTTGTCGGCCCTGGCGTATTCGCCGACAATATCCTTGGTGTTGGAGGGATTGATGTTTCTGGTGATGCCCGAGCCGTCGATCCATTCGCCGGCGATGAAGTTTTTCAGGATCGCTGTCATCTTTCTCTCCCACTTGAGTTTCTTCTCAGCGCAATCTCGCTAGCGCACCAGGCAGGGACGTTTATCATCAAATGTCCAGCCCGGGATCAGGAATTGCATCGCGATGGCGTCATCCCGGGCTCCTAGGCCATACTGGTTGTAGAGCGCGTAGGCCGCATCAATCGCCGCGCGGTCGATTTCGATGCCGAGCCCCGGACGATCGGGCACGGCGATCCTGCCGTCCTTGATCTCAAGCGGCTCCTGAGTCAACGCCTGGCCGTCCTGCCAGATCCAGTGCGTGTCGATCGCGGTGACCTTGCCGGGCGCGGCGGCGCCGACATGGGTGAACATCGCAAGCGAAATGTCGAAATGGTTGTTGGAATGCGAGCCCCAGGTCAGCCCGTTGTCGCGGCAGGTCTGCGCGACCCGGACCGAACCCTGCATGGTCCAGAAATGCGGGTCGGCGAGCGGAATATCGACGGCCCCTAACCGCAGGGCATGGCTGAGCTGGCGCCAGTCGGTCGCGATCATGTTGGTCGCGGTCGGCAGCCCCGTGGCGCGGCGGAACTCGGCCATGATCTCGCGGCCCGAAAAGCCCGCCTCGGCGCCGCAGGGGTCCTCGGCATAAGCGAGGATGCCGTGCATGTCCTTGCAGAGCCGGACCGCGTCTTCCAGCATCCAGCCGCCGTTCGGGTCAAGCGTCACGCGGGCGTTGGGAAAGCGCTTTGCGATCGCGGTGACCGCCTCGATCTCCTGTTCACCGCGCAGCACGCCGCCCTTCAATTTGAAATCGACAAAGCCGTAATGATCGTGCGTCGCTTCGGCGAGCCGCACCACTGCATCGGGAGTCATAGCCTCCTGATGGCGTAAATTGAACCAGGCCGGTTTGCCGGTCTCGCCTTCGACGTAGGGCAAATCGGTCTTGCGGCGATCCCCAACGAAGAAGAGATAGCCGAGGGTCTCGACGCTCTTTCGCTGCTGGCCCTCGCCGAGCAGCGCCGCGACGGGCAGCGAAAGATGCTGGCCGAGCAGATCGAGCAGCGCGGATTCCACCGCAGTCACTGCATGAATCATCACGCGCAGATCAAAGGTCTGCTTGCCGCGGCCGCCGGCGTCACGATCGGCAAAGGTCTCGCGCATGGAAGCGAGGATGTTGTTGCAAGCGCCGATGGTCTTGCCGACCACCAGCGGACGCGCATCTTCCAGAGTCTTTCGAATCTTCTCCCCGCCCGGCACTTCGCCGACGCCGGTATGTCCGGAGTTATCCGTGAGGATGACGATATTGCGGGTGAAGAATGGCGCATGCGCGCCGCTCAGATTGAGCAGCATGCTGTCGCGGCCGGCGACCGGGATCACCTCCATGCTCGTCACGGCGGGCGCGCCGGAAAAACCGGCGCGGATCGCTTCCGGGATCATGGGCTCCTCCCTCGGTCTCAGGCTTCGCGTTACTCAGCCGCCTGCATCGCCGCCGTCGTCGAAGCCAATTTCTTCACCAGCGCGGCCAGCTCTGCCATCTCGGCCTCCGTCAAATTCGTCAGTGGCGGGCGGACGGAGCCGGAATCGCGGCTGATGATCTTCATGCCGGCCTTGATGATCGAGACCGCATACCCCTTCTTGCGGTTACGGATCGAGATCAGCGGCAGGATGAAATCCTTTAGCCCCGCATGGATCACCTTGTGATCACGGCGGCGCACCGCGGCGTAGAACCTGGTGGCAAATTCCGGCACGAAATTGAACACCGCCGACGAATAGGTCGAGACCCCCATGTCGAGATACGGCAGCGCAAAGGTTTCCGCGGTCGGCAGGCCGCCGATATAGGTGAGGCGGTCGCCCAGCCTGGAATAGACGCGCGTCATCAGCTCGATGTCGCCGATGCCGTCCTTGTAGCCGACGAGGTTTTCGCAGCGCTCGCAAAGCCGCGCCAGCGTGTCGGGCTGCAGGATGGCATTGTCGCGATTATAGACGATGACGCCGATCTTCACTGACGCGCAGACCGCCTCGACATGGGCGGCGAGACCCTCCTGCTCGGAATGGACGAGATAGGGCGGCAGCAGCAGCAGGCCATCCGCTCCGGCCTTCTCGGCACCGACAGCGATCTCCCGCGCGATGGCCGTGCCGTAGCCGGTGCCGGCCAGCACCGGCACGCGGCCCCTGGTTTCGTCGACCGCGACCTTCACGACCTCAGGCATTTCCGTGGGCGTCAGCGAGAAGAACTCGCCGGTACCGCCGGCGGCGAACAGGCCGGCGACGTCATAGCCGCAGAGCCAGTCCAGGTTGGAGCGGTAAGTCGCCTCGTCGAACGAATAATCCGCCTTGAACGGCGTCACGGGAAACGACAGCAGGCCAGAGCCGATCTTTTTGGCCATCTCCTGCGGGGTCATCTTGCTCATCGCACCACTCCCTGAAATCTCGGCTGATTTGGCGGACGCGCGGAGCGCGCATCTGTGACTGTTGTTCTAGAAGCGAGCGCGATGCGCGTCCAAGCCAATGGCGGTATCAACCAATGCACAATCCGCATCAATGGTCGCGCGCGTCGGGGCCTGCGACATCGCCGGCGATTGCGATCAGCGCCGGCAGCAGCGGATTTTCGTCCTCGCGGCGCCAGACCATGAACAATTCCACCGCCGCCGGCGCGCGCAGCTTCAAGGGCTTCAGTCTGACGTCGGCAATCTTCAGGTTCGCCGCAGCCGCCGGGACGATCGATACACCGAGGCCGGCGCGCACCAAAGCGAGGATGGAGTGGATCTGGCCGACATGCTGCACATAGCGCGGCAAAATGTCGGCGCGCGAGAATTGCGCGACCAGGAGATCGTGGAAGTAGCGTGACTCATAGGGCGAATACATCACGAAGGGCTCGTTGTCGAAATCCTTGATCGCCACCGTCGCCTGCGCCGCCAGGCGATGCTTCTTCGGAATCGCGGCCATCAGCGGTTCGGCCAGCACGCGTTTCGTGGCCAACTCCGGCCGCGCGACCGGTGGTCGCAACAACCCGGCATCGATCTGACCCGAGGCGAGCGCCTCGAGCTGATCGCCCGACACCATCTCCTTCAGCGAGAAATCGACCTCCGGCAGCCGCGCGCGGCAGGCTGCGATCAGATCGGGCAGAAAGCCGTAGGAGGCGGCCGCCGTGTAGCCGATCTTGAGCGAGCCGGTCTTGCCGAGCGCAATGCGGCGCGCGACCTGCGAGGCGGTCTCCGCCAGTTTCAGGATGCGCCGCGCCTCGGGCAGGAAGCTGCGGCCGGCGGGCGTCAGCTTGACCGAGCGGCTGGTGCGCTCGAGCAGCGGCGCGTCGATGATGTGCTCCAGCACCTGGATCTGCCGGGAGAGCGGCGGCTGGGTCATGTTGAGCCGCGCCGCCGCACGACCGAAGTGCAGCTCTTCCGCAACCGTGACGAAACAGCGGAGCTGGTTCAGGTCGAACATCGATGCATGCCCGGAATAGACGAGGCGCTTATTTGCCATTTCTAGCATCGATCTTCCCGGAAACAAAGACGGCGGCCGAGATGGTCGCCGTTATGCTTTTACCTATGCTGCAAACCTCACACCTCCTGCAACTGAACCCGCTCGATCTTGCCGACAATGAAGAGATAGGCGATCGCGGCAACCAGCGCGTTGTGGCCGACGAACACCAAGGCACCGTTGAACGACCCGGTCGCGGCCACGATATAGCCGATGATGATCGGGGTCGTGATGCTCGATAGATTGCCGCAGGTGTTGAACAGGCCACCGGAGAGGCCGCCGGCCTCTCTCGAAAACGCTACAGCGTTGGTCAGCGCGATGGCAGCGTGCTATGCTGCTATCTCTCGAGCGACATCCAGGGATGGCAACAAACGGTCGCACCGTCACCGTGTTCGGCGGAACCGGTTTCCTCGGTCGCCGCATCGTCCGGCATCTGCGCCGTCAGGAATTCCTCGTCCGGATCGCGTCAAGGCATCCAGATCGGGCGCACAGTCAGTTTGGCCGTGATGATCCGCAACTTCGATCCGTCGAGGCCGATATTCACGACGAACGGTCTGTCGCGGATGCGATTGCCGGCGCTTACGCCGCTGTGAACACGGTCAGCCTTTACGTCGAGCACGGGCAAAGCACGTTTCATTCCGTTCACGTCGAAGCGGCCCAAAGGATAGCGGCCCAAGCGTACCGGGCCGGGGTCAAGAGGCTCATTCAAATTTCAGGAATCGGCGCCGATGCCGCATCCCAATCACGGTACATCCGAGCGCGCGGCGAAGGTGAACGCGTGGTCCGGGCAGCTTTCGCCGACGCACATATCATCCGACCGGCGGTCATGTTCGGATCGGACGATGAATTTCTCACTACCATCCTCAAGCTTCTCCGCCGACTCCCAATCTATCCGATGTTCGGCCGTGGCTTGATGAGGCTGCAGCCGGCCTATGTGGAAGATGTGGCGGAGGCGATTGTTCGGATCATCCAGCGGGTCGAGACGCAACCGATGACCTTCGAGTGCGGCGGCCCTCGCGTCTACTCATACGAGGAACTTGTCGGACTCGTCGCGCGCCAGGCTGGCGTCGCGCCCATCCTGATTCCAATCCCGTTTGCCGTTTGGCGCGCATTGGCATGGGCCTCCGAAATGCTCCCGGCCCCACTTCTCACGCGCAATCAGGTGGAACTGATGCAGATCGATACCGTGTCATCGCCGGAGATGCCTGGCTTTGTTGAACTTGGGATTTCGCCGCACTCGGTTGAGCCGATACTCCAGAAGATGCTGTCGGAGTGCGGATGAGAATCCGATGGCGTGGAATCTGACCGGCGAGTTCATCTTCAAGGACATCGTCCCGCTCTGCGTCAGCATCCGTGTTGCTGCTGGCCTCGCTGCCGCAATCTCCGGTCGCGGCACCGGCTGAAGCGCGAGAACAACCGGCAACTCATTCACGATCGCCGAACAGCTCGAGCGTGATTGATCGGAGCCAGCGGTGCGCGGGATCGCGATGCGACCGCTCGTGCCAGTATTGCGCGATCTCGATGCGCGGCAGTGGCACCGGCGTCTTGAACACGCTCATGCCGAGCGGCGCGGCAACGAGCGCGGCGAGGTTGGCCGGCAGCGTCGCCACGCCATCGGTCTGCGAGGCTACGATCGCGCCTGCAATGAAGCTCGGCACCTGCAGCAGGATGTTGGATGGCGCAATCGCACGCGTCAGCGCGCGCTGCGTCTCGAGATGCGCCGCATGCCCGGTCTCGGACGCCGTGATCAGGATATGCTGCTCGCCAGGAAAGCCCTTGCGCGTGCGAGCCTCGGCCGCGCGCGGATGGCCACGCCGCACCACGCTCGCATAGCCGTCAGAATAGAGCCGCTGGACGCGCAGGTGACCGGCGGCCCTTGGAAACGCGCCGAGCGCGAGATCGGCCTCGCCAGATTCCAGCTTCAGCGCGAAGTGGCGGGAGTCGAGCGGCAGCGCCCGCACCTTGATGTTCGGAGCCAAGCCGGCGAGACGGGCAACCAGCGGCGGCAGGAAACGGACCATGCCGACATCGGTCACCAGCAGGCTGAAGGTCCTCTCCGACTTCCCGGGATCGAACGGCATCCGCTGTTGCCGGAGGCCGTCGGCCATCTCGAGGAGCCTGCGGATCTGTGCCGACATCTCCACGGCGCGCGCGGTGGGCTGCACGCCGCGGCCGCGGCGGACCACCAGCGGGTCGTCGAAATGCGTTCTCAACCGGCGCAATAATTTGCTGATCGCAGGCTGCGTGGTTTCAAGCGCTTGCGCGGCGGCCGTGATGCTGCCTTCGCGGATCAGCGCGTCGAGCATCCTGAGGCTGCGGAGATCGAGCTCCGGAGATTCCCGTCCAGGCATATGAAACATTCCCTTTTCGGCATGGATCATTGATCGCCTTTTGCTATCCTGCCGTCAAAGAAAATCGGCGGCTTGGACCCGCCGCGCCGCCATGGAGAGAAACATGACCAAGTTCGTGATCGAATCGCATTTTCGCCTGCAGGAATGGGTCGCCGAGGAGAAAGGCTATTTCGGCGCCGAAGGGCTCGACTATGAGTTCCGCGAGTTGATCCGCTCGACCGAAGGCCAGCACCACAACAAGGTCAACGAAGGCGCCTTCCAGAGCATCGAGAAGGGGCGCAAGGCCGACGTGAGCTGCGCCTGCCATTGGACCGTCAATGTCGCCGCTTCGAAAGGCCACGCCAAGCTTTACGCCGACGTCTACTCGGTAGCGCCTTCCGGAATCTTCGTTGCGGCGGATTCGAAAGTTCGCACGCCAGCCGATCTCGCCGGCGTGCCCATCTCGGTCGGATTCCAGTCGGGCAGCCATTACTCGACGATCCAGGCGCTCGAGCAGTACCTGCAGCCCGGCGAAATCAACCTGACGTTCGAGGACGGCATGCTGTTCCGCAGGATGGAGCTGTTGTTCGAGGGCAAGAGCGAGGCAGCGGCGCTGTTCAACGGCCCCTACTACTTTGCCGAGCAGCTCGGCTACCGGAAGATCATCGATACAACCTTCATGATCGCATCCATGATCAACGGCGATCCGGCGCCTGAGGACATCAAGCGCTACTTCCGCGCCTTGAAGAAGGCCCAGCGCGACATCGATCTGCGTCCCGAGTTCTACACCCACTATTACAAGAACGAATTTCCCGACAGCTTCCACGCGGCGATGGACACGCGGCGTTGGGGGCCAGGCGAGCGCATCGTGTTCGAGCCCTATTCGCGGGAGGTCTACGAGCAGTCGTTCGAATGGATCGAGAAGCACGGCATTTTTGAAGCCGGCAAGATGGGCGACGGCCTCTACGACAGGGCGACGGTCAGGCTCGGCGCTTTCTGAGCGTAGAGGCGCCAGGGGCGGAGCGCGAGCGGGACCTATTTCTTCAGCCGCCGGAAGCGCACGCTTTTGCCGTCCGGCAGACGGGTCGCGACGTAGCCACCGGCAAGGCAGGCCTCGCGCTGCGGCATCTTCTCCTGCGGGCTGCGGAGCGAATCCCACCAGGAGGCGCGCTGCGCTGCGCGCGGCAGCTCGCCTGCGATGATCTCCTCGATCTCGGCAAAGCTCAGCACGAATTCGGGCAGGCTCTGCTTCTTGAGATAATCGCGCAGCGCGTCGTAATCGTTCACTTCCGCGTGTCTCCCTGTACGCGCCCGCCGCATTGCGATTCCATTCAAAAACCGAGTGCGAGGCTAAGGAACCGTTAACTGATTAACGCATCGTTGTCGTCATTTAAGCCGACGGCAATGTTTCTGGCGCATGCAGGACGACGGAGCGCATGCATGCCATTTGGACGGAGCAAAATCGGGCTTTTTCGGTGGCGGCTATCGGCAAGGCTGCTGATTGCTTCCTCCATTGCCACCGTCATCGGCTTTACCGCGATCTGCGCCAATGTCATGCTCGACATGCGGCGCGGCGAGGAAACGCTTGCCCGGCAGTCGCTCGAGACTCTCGCCTCCAGCATCGACGCCGATCTCAGCCGCAACATCGAAGTCTATGACCTCTCGCTGCGCGCGGTCGCGAGCAACATTGTGCTGCCGGAGATCAAGAACGTCTCGAGGCCGATCCTGCAACTGATCCTGTTTGATCATGCCGCGACCGCCAAGCATTTCGGCGCGATCCAGGTGTTCGACGCCGAGGGGCGGCTGACTGCGGACGCATCCACGCTCGATCCTGTGCGCGAGAACCGCGCCGACGAGGATTATTTCAAGGTTCATCGCGACAATCCCGATGTCGGCCTCTACATCAGCGGGCCGATCATGCATCGCGGCGCCTATTCGATCGTGCTGAGCCGCCGCATCAGCGGCGAGGACGGAAAGTTTCTCGGCGTGGTCGTCGGCTCGATCCGCTTCACCTATTTCCAAGAGCTGTTCGCCCGCCTGCAGCTTTCGGAGGGCGACACGATCTGCGTGCTGCGCAAGGACCGCACCATCATCATGCGCCGCCCGTTCGATCTCGGCGTGATCGGGAAGAAGATCAGCGACTTGCCGCGCGGCAAGCAGCCGGGCGTGGAACCAGGCGGAATGTTTTCCGGCGTAGGCCCCGTCGATGACATTCCGCGCCTTTATGTCCGCGTCGCAAGCAACAGTCCGCTCATCGTCGTGGTTGGCAAGCCCATCAGCGACGTCTTCAATCTCTGGCGCACCGAGGCGATCCGGATCGGCGCCCTGGTGATGGCGCTGATTGCCTTCGTGCTCGCGGTCACGCTGTTTCTGGCGCGTGAAATCCGCCGCCGCGCTGCGGCCGAGGACAAGCTGGAGGAGTTGGCCACCACCGACGCGCTGACGGGGTTGAAGAATCGCCGCAAATTCGACGAGGCCATCGAGATCGAGTGGCGCCGCGCGGTGCGCTACAAGACGCCGCTGTCGCTGCTCATGATCGATGCCGATCACTTCAAGGCCTACAACGACACCTATGGCCACCAGGCCGGCGACCAGGTGCTGGTCGGGATCGCGATCTGCATCTCGGATGCGGCGACGCGAGCCGGCGACTGCGCCGCGCGCTATGGCGGCGAGGAGTTCGCCGTGCTGCTGCCGGGTCAGGCCAGTGCCGAGGCCATGATGGTGGCCGAAACCATCCGCCGCAAGGTGCAGGGATGGTCGGACGAGCCCACCATCTCCACGGTGAGCGTCGGGATTGCCAGCGTCACGCCGACCGCTGCGATGGACTGGCATGCCTTCGTCAATGCCGCCGACAAGGCGCTCTACGCCGCCAAGGCGGCGGGCCGCAATTGCTGCGTGATGGCGCCGATACCCGTATTGCCGCTGGCGGCTTAGGCCGTACCGTCATTCCGGACGGCGCGCGGCGCGCGCCGATCCGGAATCTCGAAGTTGTTGAGCAGGCAAACGCCGGCGAGATTCCGGGTTCGCCGCTTTGCGGCGCCCCGGAATGACGACGGACGCGCAGCGCGACCGTCGTCACTGCTCCAGATACTTCCTCATCTCCTCGCGCAGGCCATCGCGCAAATCGGCGCGGGCCATGCCATAAGCAATGTTGGCGCGGAGGAAGCCCGCCTTGGAGCCGCAATCATGGCGCTCGCCCTCGAACTCTACGCCGTAGAACGTCTGCGACTTCGACAGCCCGATCATGGCGTCGGTGAGCTGGATCTCGCCTCCCGCGCCGCGCTCCTGCGTCTGAAGGATCCTGAAGATTTCCGGCTGCAGGATATAGCGCCCGGTGATCGAGAGATTCGACGGCGCAGTGCCCTTCGGCGGCTTCTCCACCATCGAGGCGACCTCGAACACGCCGCGCTGGGCGAGACGCTTGCCGATGCCGCAGATGCCATATTGATGGGTCTGATCGGCAGGTACTTCCTGCACCGCGATCAGATTGGATTTATCGGGCAGCTTGGCCGCCGCCTCGATCATCTGGGCGAGGCAGCCGGGCGTGTTCAGCACGAGTTCGTCGGGCAGCAGCACCGCAAACGGCTCATCGCCCACGACGTCGCGCGCGCACCAGACCGCGTGACCGAGCCCCAACGGGGCCTGCTGTCGCGTAAAGCTCATCGCGCCTGCGTCAGGCTGGTCGCGCGCCAGGATGTCCTGCTCGGCCTTCTTGCCGCGCGCCTCGAGCGTGGCATCAAGCTCGAACATGCGGTCGAAATGATCCTCGATCACGCCCTTGTTGCGGCCGGTGACGAAGACGAAATGCTCGATGCCGGCTTCCCTCGCCTCGTCGACCACGTACTGGATCAGAGGCTTGTCGACGATGGTCAGCATCTCCTTCGGCATCGCCTTGGTGGCGGGAAGGACGCGGGTGCCGAGTCCGGCGACGGGGAAGACGGCTTTGCGGATTTTCATGGGATTTGGGGAGCTGGAGAAGGAAACGAGGGGGGGTTGTTAGCCGGTTTTTCGGCCGGTCACAAAGGTGGGTAACGCACAAAGTCCGATTTTGTTAATCCATTGGAAACCGTGAGCAGGCCTCCTGAAAGCCTGATTTGTCGGGAAAGCCTGTTTGTCGGGCAGCGGGTGGGACATGACGCCTCGGACGGAACTTTTGACGAAGTCGCTTCTGGGGGCGCTGATCGCGGCCCGCATGTTCGTAGGTCCGGCCTCCGCGCAGCAATCGGGCGGCGGGCTTTCCAGCCTGTTCGGCGGCGTTTTCTCCGGCCAGAGAACCGACACGCCGGCGCAGCAACAGCCGGCAGTGCCCGGTGATCCCTCCACGATCCCCTGGAGCGGCCAGGACGGCGCCTCCGGTCATCCCCTGATGACGGCGAGCGCGATCCGCGAGGCCGCGGCCAATTTCAACAATTGCGTCGCCGGGATGTGGCCCGACGCCGCGCGGCGCAACATCAGCCAGCAGAACTTTCAGCGCTTTACTGCAGGGCTGACGCCCGACCTGCACATCATGGACCTGCTCGATGCACAGCCGGAGTTCACCAAATCGATCTGGGATTATCTCGACATCCTGGTGAACGACGATCGCCTTGCCGCGGGCAAGGAGACCCTGGCCAAGTACAAGCCGCAGTTCGACGCGATGGAGCGGGCCTACGGCGTCGACCGCAACATCGTGGCAGCGATCTGGGGCGTCGAATCCAATTATTCGACCCAGATCGGCGACCGCAGCGTGCTGCAGTCGACCGCGACGCTCGCCTGCATCGGCCGCCGCCAGGCCTATTTCAGGGAGGAATTCCTCTCGGCGCTGGAAATCCTCAACCACGGCGATCTCAGGCCTGACCAGTTGCACGGCTCCTGGGCCGGTGCGTTCGGCGCGACGCAGTTCATGCCGACCGCGTTCAAGCGCTACGCGGTCGATGCCGATGGCGACGGCCGCCGCGACGTGGTCGACGATCCCGCCGACCTCATCGCTTCGACCGCCAACAACCTGAAGAAGGACGGCTGGCAGACCGGCCAGACCTGGGGCTACGAGGTGTCGGCGCCGCAGGGCTTCAACTACATGCTGGCCGACCGCTCCAAGGTCATGACCATGGCGCAATGGCAGCATCTCGGCGTGGTGCGCGCCAACAACCAGCCCTTCCCGCATCCCAATGAAAAGGCCTACCTGCTGACACCTGCCGGCGCGTCGGGTCCGGGCTTTTTGATGCTGCAGAATTTCCGCGTCATCATGAAATACAACCCCGCGGAGGCCTATGCGCTTGCGATCGGCCATTTCGCCGACCGTCTGCGCGGCGGCCAGCCTTTCATTCAACCCTGGCCGCGGCAGGAGCGCGACCTGTCGCTCGCCGAACGGCTGGAGCTGCAACAGCTTCTGGCCCAGCGCGGCTTCTATAAGGGCACGCCGGACGGCCAGTTCGGTGGCGAAACCAGGCAGGCGCTCCGCAGCTTCCAGGCCTCTATCGGCGCGCCGGCCGACGGATTTGCCACCTCCGAGGTGCTTGAACAGCTCCGCGGGCACTAAATCGCCCGTTTCGCGTTAAGAACAACGCCATCAAGCACATTTCCGCAGCGCCCTTGACCGGTGCGGCGGAGGCCGTTTTATGGGAAGGAAACTGCCCGTTTGCGGCCCGATTCCGTTATTATGATGTTGCCGTTCCTCAACTGACCGAGCCGCATGATCAAGCCGCCGTCATTCCTGAAGATCTTCACCGAGACCGGTCCGCTGGCCGTGCTCGCGGTGGCGATTGCGCTTTTGATCGGCATCGTGGGACCTGCGTCCGCACAGTTCTTCAATTTCGGCAATTTCGGCGGGCCGCCGCGGGCGGCACCGCGCGGCGGTGGAGGCTGGTTCGGCAGCGACTTCTTTGCCCCGTTCCAGCCGCAGGCGCCAAGGCGCGTCTACCAGGATTTCTCCAAGGCGCCACCGCCGGAGAAGCGCGAAACCGTGCCCGAGCGCAACGTCCTGGTGATGGGCGACGGCATGGCGGACTGGCTCGCCTATGGGCTGGAAGACGCCTACGCCGATCAGCCCGACATAGGCGTGATCCGCAAGGCCAGGAACACCTCCGGCCTGATCCGCTACCAGCCCAAGGGCGAGCCCGCCGACTGGGCCGCCGCCGCCAAGGGCATTCTGGCGACCGAGAAGCCGGATGCGATCGTCGTGATGCTCGGCCTCAACGACCGCATTCCGATCCACGAGCCCGTGGTCGAGAAGGACAAGGAAAAGGACAAGGAAAAGTCGGCCGAGAAGAAGGGCGACAAGAAGGGCAAGCCCGCGGAAAGCAAGGCGGACGAAAAAGCAAAAGCGGGCGACAAAGCCAAGACAGACAACAAGGCAGACGACAAGGGCGCCGACGCCGAGCTCGACGAAGCCGACAGCGAGACGCCGCCCCCACAGGAAAAAGCCCCGCGCTCACCGAACGGCATCTACGAGTTCCGCGACGAGCGCTGGGTCGAGCTCTATTCCAAGAAGATCGAGGAGATGATCGCGGTCGTCAAATCCAAGGGGGTGCCGGTGGTCTGGGTCGGCCTCCCCGCGATCCGCGGACCGAAGGGCACCTCCGACATGCTGTTCCTGGATTCGCTCTATCGCGAGCAGGCGGCCAGGGCCGGAATCACCTATGTCGACGTCTGGGACGGCTTTGTCGACGAGCGCGGCCTCTTTCTGCAAAAAGGCCCTGACTTCGAAGGCCAGATCCGCCAGCTCCGTTCCTGGGACGGCGTCTATTTCACCAAGTATGGCGCGCGAAAGCTTGCGCATTATGTCGAGCGCGAGGTCACCCGCCTGCTCGCCGCCCGCTCGGCGCCGCTCGCATTGCCGACGGAGCCCGCGACGCCCGAGGCCAACGCCGTGCCCGGCCAGCCCGCACCGCGCCCGATGGCGGGACCGATCCTGCCGCTGGTCGCCGCCAGCGTCAGCAGCGATCAATTGCTCGGTGGTCCAGGCACGCGGCCTGCCGCGGTCGATCCGCTGGCCGCGCGCACGTTGGTCAAGGGTGAGGCGTTGACCGCGCCTGCCGGTCGCGCCGACGATTACGCCTGGCCGCGCCGCGAGGCCGCACGCGAGCCGGCCAAGGGCGACGTGCCGGTCGCCAACGCGAGGCCGGGACCGCGCGCCGGCACGCCCGGCCAGCGCGCGATCACGCCGGCCGCCCCCGTTGCGCCAGGAGCGCCGGCTGCCGCAGTTGCGCCGCCGAGGCCTCAGCCGGCCAGGAAGCCGCCGCCTCAAAACAATCCGTTTGGCAATTTCTTCGGCTTCGGCAATTCGCCGCAGCGTCAGGTGCCGCCGCGTCAGTCCATCCCGCGCCCGCCTGCCCCCGTTGGCCGCTCGGCCTGGATACAATAATCCCGCGACGTCACAAAATCAGCCCGCCATCGACCACGATGGTCTGGCCGACGATGTAGGACGCCAGCTCCGAGGCCAGAAACAACGCCGCGCCGGCCATGTCCTGCGGCGTGCCGAGCCTCTTCAGCGGAATCCGCGCCAGCGCGCCTTCGAGCCGCTTCGGGTTCGCGGTCGTCACCTTGGTCATCTTGGTATCAACCAGTCCCGGCGCGATGCCGTTGACGCGGATGCCGTCCTCCGCCCAGGCGTCGCCAAGCGTGCGCGTCAACCCGACCGCGCCGGTCTTGGAGGCATTGTAGGCGGGATTGCCCATGGTCGAATGATAGGCCGCGGTCGAGCTCACGATGATCAGCGCGCCCTTGCTCGCGCGCAACATCGCATGGAATTTCGTCGCGCAAGCCATCAGGCTCATCAGGTTGACTTCGAGCACGGCGCGAAAGCCGGTCATCTCGAACTCGCCGCGACGATAGATCACCGCGCCCTGCGCCAGCACCAGCACGTCGAGCCTCTCAAGCGACGGATTGAATGTATCGATGGCGCCGGCGTCGCCGACGTCGAGCCGGTAGTAATCGAGGCCGTCGAGGTGCGAGCCGTCGTCCGGTGAGTAGTCGGAGGCCGCCGCGCGCGTGCCGCACACCGCAACCCGCGCGCCCCTGGCGCGGAATGCCTGCGCAATGCCGTTGCCGATGCCGGAGGAGCCGCCGACGACCAGAACCTGCTTCCCCGAGAAATCAAGCTCGTTCATGTCTATCCCTTCCCGTCGCTGTTCGTCTCGTCTTAGAGCATGATCCGGAAAAGTGGACACCGGTTTTCCGAAAAGATCATGCTCAAACATGAATCTGGAGCACGATGGCGCTTAACTTGGCGCCATGGTGCTCTAGGATGGCTTACGACCTTGTCAATCGATCGCTTGGGGAGACACCATGTCCGAATTCAAACAGCTCAGCCGCTCGGTGCAAGGATTGAGTGTTCTGGTCACGGGCGCGGCGAGCGGCATGGGTCGCGCCACCGCGCGCGTGTTTGCCGATGAAGGCGCACATGTCGCGGTGACGGACGTCTCCGCCGACGGCGCGAAGCTGGTCGCCGACGAGATCGGCGCAAGCGGCGCCACCGCAAGAGCCTGGGCGCTCGATGTCGGCGACGCCAGCGCGATCGACCGCGTCGTGGGCGAGGTCGCCGCGCATTTCGGCGGCCTCGACATCATCGTCAACAATGCCGGCATCTCCGTGCGGGTCGCGATCGACGATCCCGCCTATGAGGATGCCTGGGCGAGAGGGATTGCTGTCATGCTGACGGCGCATCCGCGTATCATCCGCGCGGCGCTGCCTTACTTGCGCAAATCGCCATGCCCGCGCATCGTCAATATCGCCTCCACCGAAGCGCTGGGCGCAACCGCTCTGCACAGCCCCTACTCTGCGGCCAAGGGCGGCGTGACCAGCCTGACGCGCTCGCTGGCGGTCGAGCTCGGCCGCGAGGGCATCACCGTCAACTGCATCTGTCCCGGCCCGATCCGCACCGCCATCACCGAGCGGATTCCCGAGGAGCACAAGATCATCTACGCCAAGCGCCGCACCGCGCTTGGCCGTTACGGCGATCCCGAGGAGGTCGCGCACATGACGTTGAGCCTGTGCCTGCCGGCGGCTTCTTTCCTGACCGGCGCCGTCATTCCCGTCGACGGCGGGCTGATGGCGCGGAATGCGTAAACCAGCCATGCTGCCGAAGCGTTGACATCGTCTTCGCCGGTAGTAGCTTTTCATGCAATCGAGCGGGACAACCGCCTTTCGCTTCAGGAGAGAAACGGCTGAGGAGTTAAAGTGATGGCGATCGCAATCCGGCAGCTTCACAAGCATTTTGTCGGCGAGGTTTCAGGGCTTGATCTGCGCAAGCCGCTGACGAAGGCCGAAGCCGCCGAGATCGAGGCCGGCATGGACAAATATGCCGTGCTGGTATTCCACGGCCAGGACATCACCGACGATCAGCAGATGGCGTTTGCGCTGAATTTCGGCGAGCGCGAAAATCCGCACGGCGGCAATATCACCAAGCAGAAAGACTACCGCCTCGGCTCCGCCGGGCTCAACGACGTCTCCAATCTCGGCAAGGACGGCAAGCCGCTGGCACGCGACAGCCGCGTGCATCTGTTCAACCTCGGCAACTGCCTGTGGCACTCGGACTCGTCATTCCGCGCGATCCCGGCAAAATTCTCGCTGCTATCGGCGCGCGTGGTGAATCCGAAGGGCGGCAACACCGAATTCGCCGACATGCGCGCGGCCTATGACGCGCTCGACGGCGAGACCAAGGCCGAGATCGACGACCTGATCTGCGAGCATTCGCTGATGTATTCGCGCGGCTCGCTCGGCTTCCTCGACTACACGGAGGAGGAGAAGCAGATGTTCAAGCCCGTGCTGCAGCGCCTGGTGCGCACGCATCCGGTGCATGCCCGCAAGTCGCTGTATCTCTCCTCGCATGCCGGCGCCGTGCGCGGCATGAGCATGCCGGAAGGACGGCTGCTCTTGCGCGATCTCACCGAGCACGCGACGCAACCGGAGTTCGTCTACGTGCACAAATGGACGTTGCACGACCTCGTGATGTGGGACAACCGCCAGACCATGCACCGCGTCCGTCGCTACGATCAGTCGCAGCCGCGCGACATGCGCCGCGCCACCGTCGCCGGCACCATGCCGACGGTCGCGCAGGAAGCGGCGGAGTAGGCTCAGCAACGATAACTCGTCATGCGCGGGGGCTGACCCGCCTGCGGGGCCGAAGCCCCTTCGGCGCGGCGAAGGCCCGCGCATCCATCGCCTAGAAAGACTCTTGCGAAAATGATGGATGACCGGGTCAAGCCCGGTCACGACGGGCGGAGCTAAGCGTGCCCCGCATCATTGGACAGCATGCCGAGATCGATGCCGATCTTGGCAAGCGCGCGGGCGTATTTGTCGTCGACGTCGTCGCCGAAGATGAGATCGGGATCGGCGTCGCAATGGAGCCACCCATTGCCCTGGATTTCGGTCTCGAGCTGGCCCGGCCCCCAGCCGGCATAACCGAGCGCCAGGATCGCGTGCTTGGGTCCCTTACCGTCGGCGATCGCCTTGAGGATGTCGACGGTCGCGGTGAGGCTTATCTTGCTGTCGATCGGCAGCGTCGCATTGGCGAGGAAGAAATCCGAGGAATGCAGCACGAAGCCGCGGCCAGTCTCGACCGGCCCGCCACGCATCACCTTCATGCTTTCCGCAGTATCCGGCAGCTTGATCTGCTCATCCTTGTTGATGATGTTGAGCTGCACCAAGAGATCGGGGAAATCGATGCTGCCCGCCGGGCGGTTCACCATGATGCCCATGGCGCCGTCGGCGGAATGCGCGCACATGTAGATGACCGAACGCTCGAAGCGGGGATCGCCCATCACGGGCATGGCGATCAGAAGCTGGCCGTCGAGATAGCTACGCCTGGACGAATTGTCACCGATGCCGGCCGCCTTTCCGGCACCGCTGCCGGCGGGCTTGCGGCGAATGTCGCCCGGTTTTTTATCCTGAGGGTCCATTCGCAAAGCACTCTCATGTTGGGGACCATCCTGATATTGGGCGGCGGGCCTGTCAATCAAGCTTAGGGCTTGACGCTCACAAGCAATTCAATGGTTTGCCTCGCGTCGAGCCTGTAAAGACGTCTCATGAACGCCACAGTTCCTTCAGCTTCCGCACTCGTCTTGGCCGCAGCCCTCCTTGCCGCCTCGTTCGCCACCACCGCCCACGCCCAGGATGCCTCGCCCTGGCAAAAGGACGGGCATTCGGCGGTACGGTTGCTCGCGGGCTCGCGCAGCGGCGCCGTGCTGCTCGGTGGCGTCGCTTTCCAGCTCCAGCCGGGATGGAAGACCTATTGGCGCACCCCCGGCGATTCCGGTGTTCCGCCACGCTTCGACTTCTCCAAGTCCGACAATGTCGAGGCGGTGACGATTTTGTGGCCGGCGCCGAAGAAATTCGATGACGGCGCCGGCGGCGTATCGCTGGGCTACCACGACCAGGTCGTGCTGCCGCTGCGCATCGTTGCCAAGACTATCGACAAGCCGGTGATCTTGCGTGCCGCGATCAACTACGCCGTGTGCGAGAAGCTCTGTATCCCGGTCGAGGCCAATGCCGAACTGACCTTCAACAGCGTGGCGAGCACGGAAGATAGCGCGCTGTTCGCCGCGCTCGACACGGTTCCAAAGCCCGCCAATGTCGGTGACCCCAATCCGCTGACCATCCTTGACGTCAGGCGCGAGGGCAAGGACCAGGTCCTGGTGGACGTGGCCAGCCCCAACGACCGGCCGGTCAACCTGTTCGTCGAGGGGCCGACGCCGGACTGGGGCCTGCCGGTGCCGAAACTGGTCGAGCACAGCCCGCCCGGCATCAAGCGCTTCGCGTTCCAGCTCGACGGCGTGCCGCCCGGCGTCAATCCGGACGGCGCCGCGCTGAAGCTAACCTTGGTCGGCGGCGATCACAGCTACGAGTTCAACATCAATCTGGATTGAGGATTGCCGTCGTCGAGAGACGACGGCAATCCTCATCCCGGGGCGCGTGCGGCGCGAACCCGGGATCTCGAGGTTCCCCAATGCGCCATTGCGCATTGGGGTTCGCGCTGCGCGCCCCGGAACGACGGCTCACATCCAACCAAATCTTAACGAACCGTTGATAGAGCAAATCGTCGCCGCCATGCGCGGCATTAGGAATTCGCCGTGGCCGCCATCGATGCTCAACCTGCAACTGCGCCACGAAGCGGGCTCTTTGCGCGATTGAAGGCGAAGCTCGCCGGGGGCCCAAGCGAAGCATCGCTGACGCGGCGGCTTGCCGGCACCATCTTCATCATCCGCGTGCTCTCTGCGGCGATGGCCTATCTCTCGCAGATCCTGCTTGCGCGCTGGATGGGCGGATCGGACTACGGCATCTACGTCTATGTCTGGACCTGGGTGCTGCTGCTCGGCAGCATGATGGATTTCGGTATCTCGGCGTCCGCGCAGAAGATCATCCCGGAATACCGCACGCGTGGCGAGCAGGCGCTGCTCCGCGGCTTTCTCTCCGGCAGCCGCTGGATGACCTTTGCGGTTTCGTCTGCGATCTCACTTGGACTGGCCGGCATCGTCAAACTGCTGTCGCCGTGGATGCGGCCGGGCGAGGTCGTGCCGCTCGTGATCGGCTGCCTGACGCTGCCTGCCTTCGTCGTTGCCAACACGCAGGACGGCATTGCACGCTCGCATGACTGGATGCGGCTCGGCCTGATGCCGCAATTCATCGTGCGCCAGGCGCTGATGATCGGCATCACCGCCGGACTGTTCGTGCTCGGCTTCGATCTCGGCGCGAGCGCCGCGATGGCCGCAAGCGCGGCGGCGGTATGGATCGCCATGATCGGACAGATGATCGTGCTCAACCGCCGCCTCGGCTTGCGCGTCGAACAGGGACCGAAGGCCTACGACGTTCGCGGTTGGCTTGCGATCTCGCTGCCGATCCTGCTCGTCGAAAGCTTCTACCTCCTGCTCTCCTACACCGACGTGCTGGTGCTGCAGCAGTTCCGCTCCTCAGAGGAGGTCGGCGTCTACTTCGCCGTGGTGAAGACGCTGGCCTTGGTGTCTTTCATTCACTACGCGATGTCGGCGACGACGGCGCATCGCTTTGCGGAATATAACGCGCTTGGTGACAAGCCGCGGCTGGAGGCCTACGTCGCGCATGCGATCAACTGGACGTTCTGGCCCTCGCTTGCGGCGACCATCGCGTTGCTTGCGATGGGCAAGCCGCTGCTCTGGCTGTTCGGACCAAAATTCGTGGTCGGCTACGACATCATGTTCGTCGCCGCGATCGGGCTCGTGGTGCGCTCGGCGATCGGGCCGGTCGAGCGCCTTCTCAACATGCTCGGCCACCAGCACATCTGCGCGCTCGCTTATGCGCTGGCGTTTGCCATGAACGTCATGCTCTGCGTCGCGCTGGGGCCGCGCTTCGGCGGCCACGGCGCGGCGGCTGCGACGTCGTTGTCACTGACCTTCGAGACCGTGCTGTTGTTCTGGATCGTGCGCCGCCGGCTTGGCCTGCACGTGCTGGCATTCGGAAAATAACTAGAAATTTGTCATCTCTGCCCGCCCTCGGGCATTGGCTTGGCTGCCAGTTCCACAGTCTGCGGTGGCAGGACACCGATGCCGCTCTCGCGTCTGCGACGGGCGAAAATCACCACGCAATTTCATTGCGCGCATCAAACATTCTTATTTTCCGCCGCGCATTGCGGGCAGGAGTCCCGCGCCCCTAGATAGTCGCAGAGATGAACTGAAATCGCGTGAATATGATCGATCCACTCTACGTCGCCTCCGGTTTCGGCGTTGGACTCCTTGTCGGCATGACCGGCGTCGGCGGCGGTTCCCTCATGACGCCGCTGTTGATCCTGCTGTTCGGCATTCATCCCTCGACCGCTGTCGGCACCGACCTGCTCTACGCCGCCGCCACCAAGACCGGCGGCAGCCTGATGCATGGTCTCTCCCGCAGCATTCACTGGCCGGCCGTGATCCGGCTCGCCTGCGGCAGCATCCCGGCAAGCATTCTGACGCTGTCCTTGATGTGGCAGTTCGAACTCAGCGCCGCGTCCCAGCGCAGCGTGGTCAACCTCGTGCTCTGCTTCGCGCTGCTGCTTACGGCGACTTCGCTGATCTTCCGGAAATCGATCCTGGATCGCTATCGCGCGCGCCTGGAGCGCATCGACGCCACGACAACCACGATTGCGACGATAGCGACCGGTGCGGCGCTCGGCGTGCTGGTCTCGATCTCGTCCGTCGGCGCCGGCGCAGTCGGCGTCACCGCACTGCTCCTGCTCTACCCTCGCCTGTCGATGGCGACGATCGTCGGCTCCGACATTGCGCATGCCGTGCCGCTGACCCTGGTCGCGGGCGCGGGACATTGGGCGGTCGGCGCCGTCGACTGGCATCTGATGGGCGCGTTGCTGCTGGGCTCGCTGCCCGGCATCATCGTCGGCAGCTACTGCGCGGTGCGCGTGCCGCAGGCGGTGCTGCGCGTCGTGCTCGCCACCATCCTGCTCCTGGTGGCCGGCAAGATCGCCTCGGAGGAGCTGAAGCTGCCGACCTCGACGCTGATGGCGTTCACCCGCAGCGCGGGGCATTGATCGATCGACAATGTGTGGGGTGGGCAAAGGCGCTCTTGCGCCGTGCCCACCACCTCCTCGCCAATTTGTTGATTGATGGTGGACACGCGGAGCCTGTCATCGGGCCGCGCGCTCGCGCGGACCCGTTGGCTTTGCCCACCCTACGAAGAGCTTTCGTTACTCCGCGGTCCAGCCGCCGTCGATCGAGAGATTGGCGCCGGTGATCTGCGCAGCATTGTCGCCGCAGAGGTACAGCGCCAGGGCAGCGACCTGGTCCGCGGTGACGAACTCCTTGGTCGGCTGCGCGGCGAGCAACACGTCCTTGATGACCTGCTCCTTGGTCATGTTGCGCGCCTTCATCGTCTCCGGGATCTGATGCTCGACCAGCGGGGTCCAGACATAGCCGGGCGAGATGCAGTTGCAGGTGATCTTGAATTGCGCAAGCTCGAGCGCGACCGTCTTGGTGAGGCCGGCGATGCCGTGCTTGGCCGAGACATAGGCCGCCTTGAACGGCGAAGCCACCAGCGAATGCGCGGACGCCGTGTTGATGATGCGGCCCCAGCCGCGCTTCTTCATGCCGGGGACGGCGGAGCGGATGCCGTGGAACGCCGACGACAGGTTGATCGCGATGATCGCGTCCCATTTCTCGATCGGAAATTCCTCGATCGGCGAGACGAACTGGATGCCGGCATTGTTGACGAGGATGTCGACCGAGCCGAACCCCTTCTCGCCGGTCGCGATCATCTCGGCGATCTCGGCGGGCTTGGTCATGTCGGCCGCGGAATAGAGCGCCTTGACCTTGTAGTCGGTCTCGATCGCCGAGCGCTCCTTCTCGATGTCGGCGGGCGCGCCGAAGCCGTTGATCACCACATTGGCGCCGGCGCCGGCGAAGGCGCGCGCGATCGCAAGGCCGATGCCGCTCGTCGAACCGGTCACAACTGCATTCTTGCCTGTCAGCGTACCCATATTGTCTTTACTCCTTTTTGCTGACGGGAGCCTCATCCCCCGTCAAATCGTAGGTCACCATGGTTTCGTCGGATTGCGGCCGTTCCAGCCACTCCTTGTGACGCATCGACAAATGCACATCACGAACGCCCGCGTTCCAGTGCTCGACCATGCCGACATGGGAAAAATCGTAATCCTTCGACGAGGTCTCGTAGTTCTTGCTCCTGTAGATCAGGTGCACCACCGTGACCGTGTTTTCCCTCGCCGCCTTGCGCAGGAAGGCTACGCTCGGATCGTCCTGCAGGCTCTCGGGCAGCTTGCCGATGAGGTCGCGCACTGCCCTGCGCGCGTTGTGGATCTGCCGGTTCTTGTCGGTGTTCATCCGCGTGCGGCTGGAATAGCGGATGTCCTTCTCGCGCTCCGCCGCCTCCAACAGCGTCTCGGGCAGACGGCCACGAGCAGAGAACAGGTCGACTTGGAAGATCAGGAGATCGCGGTCAGTCTCGGCATCGAGCACAAAGTCGAGCGGCGTGTTGGAAGCGATGCCGCCGTCCCAATAATATTCGCCGTCGATCAGGATCGCAGGGAAGCCCGGCGGCAGAGCACCCGACGCCATGATATGCTCTGGCCCGATCCGCTTGCCCTGCCGCTTGAACTCGACATTGTCGAAGTAGCGGAAATTGCCCGAGGTGACACCGACCGCACCGACCGAGAGGCGGGTCTTCAAATCGTTGATGCGGTCGAAATCGACCAGCCGCTCCAGCGTCTTCTTGAGCGGCGAAGTATCGTAATAGCTGAGCGATTGCGGGCTGCCGTGCGGCCAGAGTGCGGCCGGCGGAATCCGCGGGGTGAAGAAGCCGGGCACGCCGAAGGTCGCGATGATCGCCGCCGAGGTCTCGTTGAACAGGGTGCGGTTTCTCTCACCCTTGAGAACCGGATTCCACGGCACCGGCGATGACACCAGCTCCCAGAATTCCTTCAGGCGATCGACGCGCTTGTCGTTGTCGTTGCCGGCGATGATGGCGGCATTCACCGCGCCAATCGAGATGCCGGCGATCCATTCCGGCTCGAAGCCGGCGCGGCACAATGCTTGAAAGGCGCCGGCCTGGTAGGAGCCGAGCGCGCCGCCGCCCTGCAACACCAGCACACGGCGGGCGCTGGCCGGAGTGCTCGCTTCATCGGATGGGGACTGATCCATCATGGCCTCCGGATAGGTCGGTTGAAGCGCGGCGTCAGTTCACGAAGGCGTCAACCAGCCGCGGGAAACCGCCGATCGCCGGTATCAACCGCGGCCAGTAGACGCCAAAATCAGGGTCCAGAACACTTTGTACTTGGTATTCGGTGCATAGCTCGCGGCTATGCCTAATTTTGTGACACCGCTTTTCAGCATGTTGGCGTTGTGGGGCGGCGAGTCACGCCAGCCGGAAAACGCTTCCGCCAGCGTATGATAGCCCGCCGAGACGTTCTCGACCGCCACAGAGGCCGGATAGCCGTCCGCCGCCAGGCGCTTGGCCAGCGGCGCATGGGCGTCGTGGTCGAGCTTGTTCTTGGCCGCCATGACACCGGACTGGGCTTCCGCGAGTTTCACCAGGTCAGGATCGACCTCAACGGCTCCAAGCCCGTTGTTCTGGCGGTATTGTGAGATCATCGAGGCGGCCACGGCTGCGTCGAGCCTCGCGCCCGGCTCGGCCATGTTGACATACATCGCCGGCGTTTGGACCGGAGCCTCCGATGCACAGCCTGCAAGCAATAAAGTAATGAAAACGGCCGCAAGTCCGCGCATCAAATCCCAGCCCCATAATTGGCGGCTGTTGTTGCATACAAACCGTGGCCGAAAGGTGAATTTGGCGGAAATTTCCGGTGTCATTCCGGGATGCGCCGTTAGGCGCAGACCCGGAATCTCGAGATTCCGGGTTCGATGCTAACGCATCGCCCCGGAATGACGTTGAAAACTTACGACGTCGCCATCGTATGGATGCCGCATTCGGTCTTGCCGCGGCCGCGCCAGCGGCCGGCGCGCGCATCCTCGTTGGGCGCGGTCCGGCTTGTGCAGGGCATGCAGCCGACCGAGAGGAAGCCCGACGTGACCAGGGGATGCGACGGCAGGTCGGCGAGCTTGAAGATCGCCTCGATCTCCTCGCGCGAGATATTGGCGAAAGGATTGAATTTCAGCCGTGCGCCATCCGCCTCGACGACGGGAATATCGGCGCGCAGGCCGCCCTGAAAACGCTTGCGCCCGTTGACCCAGGCGGAAAACGGTTTCAGCGCCCGTGCCAGCGGTTCGACTTTCCGGATGCGGCAGCAGGCGTCCGGGTTGGAATACCAGAGCTCACCGTCCGGGTCCTCGCGCGAGAGCGCCTCCTCCGCAGGCTTGATCGAACGGACGTCGGCAAGTCCGAGCTTCTCGATCAGCGCATCGCGATAGGCGAGCGTCTCCGGAAACAGCCAGCCGGTGTCGAGGAAGATCACAGGGATCGCCGGATCGACATCCGCCATCACCTTGAGTAGCGCAGCGGATTCGGTGCCGAAGGACGAGACCAGGGCGAGACGGTCGCGGCCGACGGTCTTCAACGCTGCCGAGATCACCTCATGCGGCGAAGCCTTGCGAAGCGAGCGGTCGAGTTCGTCCGCCGGCGGCAGCGACGCCGCCACGGCGGCGGATGAGACTTTGGACGCGAGCGCATTCATAGGCCGGCACTTTCGGAATGGCGAAGCTGCATGCGCCGGTGCAGCGCCGTGAGACGGCCATCGCCGGTCGGCTGATAGAACACCGAATAGCGCTTGACCGTCTGCGCGAAGGCTTCGGCATCCGCCTGTTTCTTCACGTCGAAGGCGTCGAAGCCCGCGCGCAGCATGAAGACGAACTGGTCGCGCAGCACCTGCCCCGTCGCACGCAACTCGCCGCGATAGAGGAAGCGTTCGCGCAGGAGCCGCGCCTGGCTATAGGCGCGGCCGTCGCGGAACGTCGGAAATACCAGCGCGACGGCGCCGAGGCGATCGAGATAGGGCACGACGTCGTCGACATCGCGGTTGTTCGGCCAGATCACGCCGACCTTGCCCGAGCGCGCGAACAGCGCCTCCGGGTTTTCGAGAAAGCGTGCCGCCGATACCAGCACGCTGCCATTTGGCGGCAGCTCCGCGCCGTCGGCGATAGGAACAATGATATCGTCGGTGATTTTCCCGCCCTTAACGAGTGGCATAGACGCGCTCCCTGAACGGTTCGACGCCGAGCCGCTTCACCGTGTCGATGAACAGCTCGTCGGGGCGGGCGCGCAGCGCCAGATACGCTTCGACGATGTCCTCGATGACATCGGCGACCTCATCGAACTTCACGGCGGGCCCGATCAACGTGCCGAGCTCGGCCTGCTCGTCGGCGCGGCCACCGATCGTGATCTGGTAGACCTCTTCGCCGTTCTTCTCGACGCCCAGAATGCCGATATGGCCGACGTGGTGATGGCCGCAGGCATTGATGCAGCCGGAGATGTTGATGTGCAGCCGGCCGATCAGGTTCGCAGTGTCGTGGTTGGCGAAGCGTCGGGACAATTCCTGTGCGATAGGGACCGAGCGCGCATTGGCGAGCGAGCAATAGTCGAGCCCGGGACAGGCGATGATGTCGGAGACGAGATTGACGTTCGGCGTCGCCAGCCCAATCTTGTCGAGCGCTCTCCACAGCGCCGGCAGGTCGCGGCGGGCGACATGCGGCAGCGCCAGATTCTGCTCATGGCCGACGCGGATTTCGCCGAAGGAATATTTGTCGGCGAGATCGGCGAGCGCATCCATCTGGTCGGCGGTCGCATCGCCGGGCGGGCCACCGACCGGCTTCAGCGAGATGGTGACGATCGCATAGCCCTGCGCCTTGTGCGGGAACACCGAATTGGTGCGCCAGGCCTCGAATTTCGGATCCTGCGCGGCCTTGCGCAGCTCGTCGGGCATGTGCGGCAGCTTCTCGTAGGTCGGATAGAAGAAGCGGGAGCGGATGTCCTCGACCACCTCGTCGTCGAGCTTCAGCGCGCTATCGCGCATCTGCTGCCACTCTTCCTCGACTTCCTGAGCAAACTTCTCGACGCCGAGCTCGTGCACCAGGATCTTGATGCGCGCCTTGTAGATGTTGTCGCGCCGGCCATACTGGTTGTAGACGCGCATGATGGCTTCGACATAGCTCAGGAGATCGCGGCCGTGCACGAACGGCTTGATGGTCTTGCCGAGGAAGGGCGTGCGGCCGAGCCCGCCGCCGACCATCACCTCGAAGCCGGTCTCGCCTTGCACGTTCTTGTGCAGCCGTAGGCCGATGTCGTGGATCTTGATCGCGGCGCGGTCGTGGGCGGACGCCGTGATCGCGAACTTGAACTTGCGCGGCAGGAAGGAAAATTCCGGATGCAGCGTGGTGTATTGCCGCAGGATTTCCGACCAGATGCGCGGATCCTCGATCTCGCCGGGCGCGACGCCGGCCCACTGATCGGAGGTGACGTTGCGGGTGTTGTTGCCCGAGGTCTGCATCGAGTGGATACCGACCTCGGCGAGGTCGGCGAGCGCGTCGGGCAGCTCGGCGAGCTTGATCCAGTTGAACTGAATGTTCTGGCGCGTCGTGAAATGGCCATAGCCGCGGTCGTAGCGGCGCGCGACATGCGCAAGCCGGCGAAGCTGCTTCGATGACAGCGTGCCATAGGGAATGGCGATGCGGAACATGTAGGCGTGAAGCTGCAGATAGACGCCGTTCTGCAGCCGCAGCATCTTGAATTCGTCCTCGGTGAGCTCGCCGGAGAGGCGCCGCTTCACCTGATCGCGAAACTCCGCAACCCGCTCGTTGACCAGCGTGCGGTCGATCTCGTCATAGGCGTACATGGAGAAACTCTTACACTTGCACTGGCAGTCCGATGGATACCGGAAGCCCGATGGTGACGCCGGAGCGGCGGATCTGCTCCCGCAAGTTACCCGGCTCGATCCTGCCGCCCTCGGTGATCGCAACCGGCGCGACATAGGCGCCGACCGCGCCGAGATCATCGGCGACCGATTCCGCAAGCAGCGCGCGCGCATCGTCATTGGTGCGGACGATGGCGGCATCGCCGAGCTCATTCGACCACCCTTGGCCCGCGGTGCGATAA
The DNA here is from genome assembly GCF_035309285.1 of Bradyrhizobium sp. Classification (GTDB taxonomy): domain Bacteria; phylum Pseudomonadota; class Alphaproteobacteria; order Rhizobiales; family Xanthobacteraceae; genus Bradyrhizobium. The sequence goes on from NZ_DATGFH010000093.1 coordinate 172,427, forward strand.
ATCACGGCGCCATCCCAGGTGCGGTTGGCGGTCACGATCGACGGACCGGAAATCTTGATCTTCTTTTGTTCGAGAGGCGAGGTCATTGGGCTCTTTCCAACAGGCCTGAGAGGACGAGGTTGAGGTTCTGGCGGCGCCATGGCGCGGAGTGCGCCACGACGTCGCCGATGATGAGGATCGCGGGACCGCCGTCGACTTGCGCGATAAGGTCCGGCAGTTGCTCGAGCGTGCCGACGGCCGCCTTGGCGTCGGGGCGCGTGACGCGCGCAAAGACGCCGACGGGCGTATCAGGCGAGCGGCCGGCGGCGCGCAGGCCGTCGCGCACGGAGGGCGCGGCGTTCACGCCCATGTAGACGACGACGGTCATCTGCTGATCCGTCAGCGTCGACCAGTCGACCAGATCCGCGTCATCGGCCTTGTGCGCGGTGAGGAAGGTGATGCGCAGCGCCTTGCGGCGGAACGTCAGCGGCACTTCGAATTGCGCGGCAGCCCCGATGGCCGCTGTGATACCCGGCACCACCGAGCAGGAAATGCCGGCCTTGCGCAGCGCGTCGATTTCCTCGCCGCCGCGACCGAAAACAAAGCCGTCGCCGCCCTTCAACCGCACCACGCGCCGGCCGGATTTCGCCGCTGCGATCATCAGCTCGTTGATCGCGTCCTGGCCAACGCCGGGCTTGCCGACGCGGCGGCCGACAGACACGCGCGCAGCATCGCGGCGGATGCGGTCAAGGATTTCGGACGACACCAGCTCGTCATGGAACACGACGTCGGCGTCCTGCAACGCACGCAAGGCCTTGATCGTCAAGAGATCGGGATCGCCGGGGCCGGCGCCAACCAGCATGACATGACCTTTTGCTTTGCCGGACACGTCCGCGCCCGCGAATGCCGACGGGTCGGAAATGTTGTTCAGCGCCGCTTCCGCATCATCCTTGTGGCCTGAAAGAACCAGCGCGCCGATCGGGCCGTCGATCACGCGCTCCCAGAAGCGGCGGCGGAGCGGCGTCTCGGGAATGCGCGCGTGAATCGATTTGCGGAAGCGGCCGATGAATTTGGCGAGATCGCCGATCCGCGCCGGCAGCACGGCCTCGATCTTCTCGCGTACCCGGCGCGCCACCACCGGCGAGGTGCCGCCGGTACCGATCGCGACCACGACATCGCCGCGATCGACGATCGCGGGAAAGATGAAGGTTGAATGCGCGACGTCGTCCATCACATTGACGGGCAGGCCGACCGACTTCGCACGCGCCGACATCGCGACGCCAACGTCGCCGGCGCCCGCGCAGAAGATCGCGACCACGCCGGAGAGATCTTCGGTGAGCGGATCGCCCTTGGCGAACGCGATGCGCGCGAGCTGCGCGGGTTCGAGCCCGTGGATGTCGTGCTCGCCTTCAGGCGAATACCAGCGGATGCGCGCACCGGCAGCCACCAGCACGCGCAATTTGGCGCGCGCGAGCTCACCCGTGCCCAACAGGGCAACAAGGCCGCTTTGTAGATCGAGGAAGACCGGCAGATAGCGCATTCCAAGCTCACCTTCCCACTTCGGGGTTGACTGAAATTATTTTCTCTCTAAGTGTCTTGCAACCCTCGCAAAGAGAAAATTATTTCTTCTCTATTGCGCATCGCAGATGGAAGTTTCGCCTCTCCAAGGCAAGGTCGACGAGATGTCTGTTCTCATCCACGAATCCGCATCCCACCAGTCGCGTCACGGTTCGCTGCTACAAGCATCTTCCATGCCGCAAATTCTTCCCGACAGCGTCTCAATGGACCACCTCGACGCGCTCGAAGCGCAGAGCATCTACATTTTTCGGGAGGCGTTTGCGCGACTGAAGAAGCTCGCGCTCTTGTGGTCGCTCGGCAAAGACTCCAACGTGATGATCTGGCTCGCGCGCAAGGCCTTTTTCGGCCGTGTGCCGTTTCCGGCGCTGCACGTCGACACCGGCAAGAAGTTTGCCGAGATGTACGCGTTCCGCGATCACTACGGTAAGGCATGGGAGCTCGACCTGCGCGTCGAGCCGTGCCCGCCGATCGATGCGGTCGATCCGACCCTGCCGCCGGCGGCGCGCTCGGCGGCGCGCAAGACCGAGGGGCTGAAGATGGCCCTTGCCAAATACGGCTTCGACGGATTGATCGCCGGCATCCGCCGCGACGAAGAGGCGACGCGCGCGAAAGAGCGGGTGTTCTCGCCGCGCGGGCTCGAAGGCGGATGGGACGTGCGCGACCAGCCGCCTGAGTTCTGGGACCAGTTCAACGCCTCGCCACCGCCTGGCGCGCATTTGCGCATCCACCCGATCCTGCATTGGACCGAGTCCGATATCTGGGCCTACACCAGGCGCGAGAACATCCCGATCATTCCGCTCTACCTCGCTAAAGAGGGCAAGCGTTATCGCTCGCTCGGCGATGCCGACATCACCTTCCCCGTGCAGTCGCACGCCGCAAATATCGATGAAATCCTGCTCGAGCTCGAACAGACCAAGGTGCCGGAGCGCGCCGGCCGCGCGCTCGACCACGAAACCGAAGACGCATTCGAGCGGCTCCGCGTCGCGGGCTACCTGTAAACTTCGATGGGCGCGAGCGCTGCCATGAACATGATCCTGAACCATTCGCTTTCGGCGACGCCGAACGGCACCACCCGGCCGCAGGTCCGCATCGTCATCGTCGGCCATGTCGATCACGGCAAGTCGACGCTGGTCGGACGCCTCCTGCACGAGACGGGAAGCCTGCCCGAGGGCAAGCTGGAGATGCTGAAAGCCGTCAGCGCGCGACGCGGCATGCCGTTCGAATGGTCGTTCCTGCTCGACGCGCTGCAGACCGAGCGCGACCAGGGCATCACCATCGACACCACGCAAATCCGCTTCCGCACCCGTTCGCGCGACGTCGTGCTGATCGATGCGCCCGGGCACGCGGAATTCCTGCGCAACATGATCACCGGCGCTTCGCAGGCTGACGGCGCGGTACTGATCATCGACGCTCTCGAAGGCGTGCGCGACCAGACGCGGCGGC
>NZ_DATGFH010000094.1:0-63922 GCF_035309285.1 Bradyrhizobium sp.
ACGCTGGCCGACACCAACGAGGAGGCGGCCAACAGCCAGGCGCTCTCGACCCGCCAGTCGATCGCCGTCTCCGCGCTGGCGCTGGCCAACCAGTCGCAGGCGAGCGTGCTGCAGCTCCTGCGCTAAGCCTGAGCTATCGACCACATCATCGGAGCGGCGGGGCAATCCCCGCCGCTTCCACCTGATGGCTATCCGAAATCAGTGACGCCGACGCGGACACCAGCCGTCTGATGCGGCCACACCGGGCGCCGCTCCCCCAGTGGATGACAACGACGATGCCGCTCCGGGTCGAGTTGAAACCATTCGAACGCATCATCATCGGTGAGAGCGTCATCATCAACTCGGGCACGCGTACCTCGTTCCTGGTGGACGGTGACGCGCCAGTCCTCCGCGAGAAAGACACCGTCACGGCGGAGACTGCCGATACCCCGGCGAAGCGGCTCTATCACTGCGTTCAGACGATGTATCTGAAGAACGATATTCCGCGCTATCGGGCGCCCTATCTTGGTTTGATCCGGGAGTTGCAGCAGGCCTGTCCGGGCTCTGCCGAGGCGATCGCCACCATCAATCGTCATGTTTCCGCCGGCGCGCTCTACAAGGCGCTGAAGGAGATCGGGAAGCTGATGAAGCGCGAAGAGGCGTGTCCGGCCGCCTGACCTGATGATCTCCGGGGCCCGCAGCAGGCGGCGCCCATCCGTCCCATGCAGAACCCCCCGGCGAGCGGCTTATCGCGGCGCGCCCAAGAGCTGTGCCCGTTCATCCGTATTAGCACGGAGATCGAAATTAACGGGAATGACAAACCGGCACAGTTATCGATTGAACAAGGGAGCCCATTGAACTCCTTGGGCGGGATACGCCTGCCCAGCGCGCCAGGAAAGGATACCGGCCCGGCCGGATCCCGTCCGGTCTGGCGTAGTCATGCGGCGCTGTTCGGACCGCAGCGCGATCGCTTGCTGAGTTCGCGAGAGACGACTTCCCTCGCCGCGTGATGCGGCCTGCGAGCTGAACAGGGTGAAGACAGAAATGAAGACATGTCTTGTGGTCGATGACTCCGGTGTGGTGCGCAAGGTCGCGCGGCGCATCGTCGAGGCGTTGGGCTTTCATGTCATCGAAGCCGAGGACGGCTCGAAGGCGCTGGAGGCCTGCAGGCAGGCGCTCCCCGAGGCGATCCTGCTGGACTGGAACATGCCTGTCATGGACGGCTACGAGTTCCTCGTCCAATTGCGCGGCATGCCGGGGGGCGATGCGCCCAGGGTGGTGTTCTGCACCACCGAGAATGGCATGGACCACATCGCCCGCGCCCTTGATGCCGGCGCCAACGAATACATCATGAAGCCGTTCGACAAGGACATTGTCGCCGCCAAGTTCCAGGAAGTCGGTCTGGTTGACCTGACGTTGCCTGAAACCACCTGACCCTTCAGCCTGCGTGCAAGAGGCCCTTGAGTGACCCCACCCGATTACGAGTACCTGCGTAAACTGCTGAAGGACCATTCCGGTCTCGATCTGTCCGCGGACAAGCAATATCTGATCGAAAGCCGCCTGCTGCCGATCGCGCGGAAAGCCGGCCTTTCCGGCATCAGCGATCTCGTGCAGAAGATGAAGAGCGGTGCGAGCCACTTCATCGCGGAGGTGGTCGAAGCCATGACCACCAACGAGACCTTCTTCTTCCGCGACAAGGTCCCGTTCGAGCATTTCCGCGATGCGATCGTGCCCGCGATCCTGCAGGCGCGGGCGACCCGCAAGAGCATCCGGATCTGGTGCGCGGCCGGTTCGACCGGGCAGGAGCCATATTCGCTGGCGATGTGCCTGAAGGAGATGGGCACGGCGCTTTCGGGCTGGCGCGTGGAGATCCTCGCGACCGACCTGTCGCAAGACGTGCTGGAGAAATCCAGGGCCGGAATCTACAGCCAGTTCGAGGTGCAGCGCGGTCTGCCGATCCAGTTGCTGGTGAAATACTTCAAGCAGATCGGCGAGCTCTGGCAGATCAATCCCGAGCTGCGCGCGATGGTGCAGCACCGGTCGTTCAACCTGCTGCACGACTTCTCGCAGCTCGGCAGCTTCGACGTGATCTTCTGCCGCAACGTGCTGATCTATTTCGATCAGGAGACCAAGGCCAATGTTTTCAGCCGCCTTGCGCGCATCGTCGAGCCGGATGGCTTCCTGGTGTTGGGCGCGGCCGAGACCGTGGTGGGCTTGACGGAAGCGTTCAAGCCGGTTGCCGACCGGCGCAGTCTTTATCGGTCGGGCCAAATGCGCGCGCCGCAGGCGAGGCCTGCAATCTCGCTCATGGCCGCGCCGAGGCTCGCAATGGCAGGGGGCTAGCGTGGCAGAAGACAACAAGGGCGTGGATCGCGTCACCTTCAGTCGCGGCTATGATGTCTGCATCATGGCCATCGACGGAACCTGGCGGCGCGATTGCCAGCTCAACGCGATCTCCGACAACGATGCGATCCTCACGGTCGAAGGCTCGATCCAGGGCCTCAATCTCAAGGAGTTCTTCCTGCTGCTGTCGTCGACCGGTCTGGCCTATCGCCGCTGCGAGCTCGTGCGCGTGAACGGAACCGAGATGGATGTCCAGTTCCTCAAAGGCAAGAACAAGAAGAAGCGGCCGGGCGCCAGCCAGGACTCCATGATGGGCGCCTAGCACGGAGCCGCCTACGCAAGCTCCCGATCGGCAAACGCGCGAGGCTAATTGAGGCTCTCCATGAACGCGCGTAGCCGCGGCGCCCATTTGTGCGCGTCGAGGCCAGACGCTGAGTGGCCCAAATCGCTATCGAGCAGAAAATAATCGGCATCGACGCCGGCGCTCTTCAGCCCTTTCATCACGCCGGGCGCAATGTCCGGCGGAAACAGCTGGTCGGTGCGTGACAACACGAACAGCACTTTTGCCTGGATATCTGAAAAACGCGGAGTCACGTCAAAGCCTCGCAGCGCGTTCGCCAGGATGATCAACGAATTGGCGTCGAAGCCTTTGGCCCACTGCGTGGCTTCCTTGCGGATCGCGGCCTCGATCTCCTTCGGATCGGTCATGCTTTGCTTCAATCTCGCCTCGATGCCGTAGGTTTTCAGTGTCGCCACGCGGATATCGATCATGGTGTCGAGGACGCCGCCGGCGTCGTAGTAATCGCCGCCGTTCCAGTTCGGGTTTTGCGATAGTGTTGCGCGAAAATTTGCGGCACGCGCCTCCGACCGCTCGCGCGACACGCTGGGCGCGGTCACGACCGGCGCGATCCCCCGCATCGCTGTCGGATAATCGATCGCCCATTGAAAAGCCTGGTATCCGCCATAGGACGGGCCGACCACGGCGACGAATTTGTCGACGCCGAAATCGTTGAGCAGCAATCGCTGCGTGGCGACGATGTCGCTGACGGTAATGTCAGGAAATCGCGGTCCGTACGGCCTGCCCGTGGCGGAATCGATGCTCGCCGCATTGGTCGATCCATAGGATGAGCCGAGCATGTTGGGGCAGATTGCGAAGTAGCGGTTGGTATCGACCGGCTTGCCGGGACCGACAAGTTGGCTCCAGGCGCCTTCGCCGGTCACCCCACCCGGGCTGATCATCTGGGGTCCACTGGTGTAGCCGTGCGTAACGAGTACCACGTTGTCGCGTGATGGTGCGAGCGTGCCCAGCGTGCGGTAGGCGACCGTCACGTCGCGCATGACGCGCCCGCTTTGCAATCGAAACTCGGGTATCACGAAGGTTTTTGGTTCGAACTTTTGCAACGAGGTCATCAGCCGTTTCCCATCTTTTCGCCAAATGCTCCGTGGCGTCCGGCGCCGGAGGCAAAGCGCGTCGCCCCTGACAGCGTCTCGCCGGAAGCGATCACCTCCAGCCCACCGCGCATCGCCGCGGCGATCGCCTCTTCCTCCGACAAATCCCACTGCCGCAGCGCGGACACGCGGTCGGCGCGCAGGCAAACTTGCGGAAAGCGCGCGATGTCCTTGGCCAGCGCGATCGCGTGGGCGCGAGCCTCGCCTCCGGGAACCAGCCGATTGGCGAGCCCCATCCGCAACGCCTCGGGCCCGCCGACGGGACGTCCGGTCAGGATCAGGTCGATCGCCTGAGAATGCCCGATCAAGCGCGGCAGGCGGATGGTGCCGAGGTCGATCAGGGGCACGCCGAAGCGGCGACAGAAGATGCCGAAGGTCGCATCTTCAGCGACCACGCGCATGTCGGCCCATAGCGCGAGCTCCATGCCGCCCGCGACCGCAAAGCCCTCGACCGCCGCGATCACGGGTTTTGACAGGCGCAAGCGGCTCGGACCCATCGGCGCGATGGTGTTGTGGCCGCCGACCTCGCGCTTCTTCTCCCGATCGCCTTTGGCGACAGCCTTCAAGTCGGCGCCGGCGCAAAAATATCCGCCGGCGCCGGTGAAGACCGCAACGGAAGCATCCGCGTCGGCGTCGAAGGCGAGGAACGCGTCGTAGAGTTTTCGTGCCGTGGCGCCGTCGACGGCGTTGCGGCAATGCGGACGGTTGATGGAGACGATGGTAACAGGCCCATCGCGTTCAACCAGTACGGCATCGGGTTCGGACATTTGCGCCTCCCTTTTTCTTGTAGTCATTCCGGGGCACGCGAAGCGTGAACCCGGAATCTCGAGATTCCGGGTTCGGTCCTGGCGGACCACCCCGGAATGACGAGCTAGATTTTCAGCTCCCGTCCCGTCACCCTGCGATAGGCTTCGAGATAGCGTTGGCTCGTCGCATCCACGACGCTTGCCGGCAGCGGCGGCGCGGGGGCGTCGCCGTTCCAGCGCCCGGCGCGGCGCTCGGCGTCGAGATAATCGCGCAACGGCTGCTTGTCGAAGCTTGGCTGCGGCTTACCCGGCTTATAGGCATCGACAGCCCAGAAGCGCGATGAGTCCGGCGTCATCACCTCGTCGATGAGGATGATGCGTCCGTCCTTGTCGCGGCCGAATTCGAACTTGGTGTCGGCGATGATGATGCCGTGCTCGCGCGTGAGCGTCTCGCCGCGCGTATAGACCGCGCGGGTCATGCGCTCGAGCGTGGCGGCCACTTCAACGCCGACCACCTCGCGCATGCGGGCAATCGTGATGTTCTCGTCATGGCCGCTCTCGGCTTTGGTCGCCGGGCTGAAGATCGCGGGCTCGAGCCTGGCGCTTTCGACAAGTCCCGTCGCGAGCTTCTCGCCCGCCAGCGTGCCGCTTGCGGCATATTCCTTCCAGGCTGAGCCCGAGATGTAGCCGCGGATCACGCATTCGATCGCGAATACGGTGGTGCGCTTGCACAGCATCGCGCGGCCGAGAATGTCGGCGCGATGGTCCTTCAGCGCCGGTACTTCGCTGATGATCTCGTCGGCATTGGCTGAGATCATGTGATGCGGCACAACATCCTTGAGCTCGTTGAACCAGTACGCGCTGATCTGCGTCAGCACCGCGCCCTTCATTGGGATCGTCTCCGCCATCACCACATCGAACGCGCTGACGCGGTCAGTGGTGAGCAGGAGCACACGATCCTCGCCGACCGCATAGATGTCGCGCACCTTGCCGCGTCCGATCTTCGGCAAGGGGAGTTCACTGGCACGCATCGCAGTCATCGGCAGAACTTTCAGGTCATAGGCCGCACGCGTCAAGCGCGGGCCGCGGGGGGAGGGGAGAGGGAGAGTCGGAAATAGCCCAGGTTTTTTGTCGGCGCATGATCTTTTCGCAAAACCGCTGCACACTTTGCGCTAACGCGGCCCTCCGGGTCCGGATCATGCGCTACTCCGGCAGCGGAATGAACTCGTGTTCCTGCGGAACGGGGGCGAAACGGCCGGTTTTCCAATCCTGTTTCGCCTGCTCGATGCGCTCCTTGCTCGAGGAGACGAAATTCCACCAGATATGGCGCGGGCCTTCCAGCGCGTCGCCACCCAGGAACATCATCTGCGTCGGCTTGACCGTCTTCACGGTGATGCGGTCGCCGGGCCGGAAGATCAGGAGCTTTGGGCCTTCGTACCGTTCGCTTGCGATCTCCACTTCGCCGTCGACCAGATAGATCCCGCGCTCCTCGTGGTCGGGGTCGAGCGGGATGCTCGCTTCCGCCGCGGCGGTGACCTCGGTGTAAAACCAGGGCGAGATCATTTCGACCGGCGAGGTGATGCCGAATGCCCGTCCTGCGATCACGCGCGCCGTGAAGTCGTGCTCGGAAATCATCGGGAGATCGCCTGCGGCGTAGTGCTGGAACGACGGCGCAATCTCCTCTTTCCCGGCGGGCAATGCGATCCAGCTTTGCAGGCCGAGCATGTGCTGTCCTGTCTTTCGCTGCAGATCCGGTGTGCGCTCGGAATGGGCGATGCCGCGGCCCGCGGTCATCAGGTTCATCGCGCCGGGCGTGATCTCCTGGACGTTGCCCTCGCTGTCGCGGTGCATGATGCTGCCGTCGAACAGATAGGTGACTGTGGCAAGGCCAATATGCGGATGCGGCCGCACATCCATGCCCTTGCCGGAGACGAACTGCACCGGGCCGAAATGATCGAAGAAGATGAAGGGGCCGACCATCTGCCGCTGGCCATGTGGCAGCGCGCGACGCACGGCAAAGCCGTCGCCGAGGTCGCGGGTGCGCGGCACGATGATGAGTTCAAGCGCGTCGCATGTCCTGGGATCGCCGAGGATTGGATCTTCGGAAGGTTGCCAGCTCATTTGCGCCTCCGTAGTTTTGGCGGGACCTTAGCAGCAATTATATGGTCCGTCGTCACGGCGACGAACAGGATAACGAAAGCATGATTCCTCCGCTCAAACCCGGCGCCACGCTGCCGCAACCGAACTGGCCGGGGATCGAGACCGAGCGCCTGATCCTGCGGCAATGGCGCGCCTCCGATATCGCCGAGAACACGGCCATGCTTGGCGACCCGCTCAGCGCGCGCTTCATCACGGCTGACCGCAAGCCTGTCACCGAGCCGATGACCGGCTGGCGCAATGCCGCGATCATGGCGGGACACTGGGTGCTGCATGGCTTTGGCATGTTCGTGGTGGAGGAGAAGGGCTCCGGCAAGTTCGTCGGCCGTGTCGGTCCCTTCTATCCGCCGGTCTGGCCCGGCTTCGAGGTCGGCTGGGGCATCGCCAATGCGTTTCGCGGCAAGGGCTATGCCGTCGAGGCGGCGCGGGCCGCGATCAACTGGTCGTTCGCGACCTTTGATCTCGATGAGATCGTTCACTGCATCGATGCCGAGAACAGTGCGTCGCAAGCGGTGGCGCGGCGGCTCGGCGCCACCAAGGACGGCGAGACCATTCTGCTCGGCCACGCCTGCGATCTCTGGATCACGCACCGCGGCAAATGGCACGGCTAGCTCAGCCAATTTGAACCGGCCGGCGATCTCCATTAGAATCATCGTTACATTCGCGATCGAGCCGATCTGATGCCGCTTGCCACCATCGACCTTGCGTTGCGCGCCGCGACCGTCGCCATGCTGTTGGTGCTCGCCACCTCGCTGTTCCGCGATTTCAGGAATGTCGTCACCGGCCGGCTTGCGATCGCCTTTGCGCTCGGCTCTGCCGCCCATGCCGCGACCTCGGCGATCGGGACACCGTCGCCACTCACGGCCTGGCATGGACCGCTGATCGCGCTGTCGACCGGCAATGTCGTGGTGTTCTGGCTGTTTTGCCGCGCGCTGTGCGATGATGCCTTCGCCTTGCGCTGGTGGCATGGGCTGATCTGGCTCGCGGTCGCCGCTTTCAGCTTTGTCAATTGCCTGTGGATCGCTCGGAGCGGTAGTGCGCGCCTCGCGATCACGACCGTCAATATGATCGCGCTCGGGTTCATTATTCTCGCCGTCATTCAGACAGTGGCATCGTGGTCCGCGGACCTCGTGGAGGGCCGCCGAACTCTGCGCATTTTCATCGTCGCCGCGGCCGCGCTCTATGGCGGCCTCAACGCAATTCTGCAGATGCTGGCGCTCCCCAGCGACGCCGCCGGGATCGCCAACCTTGCCAATATCGCCGTGCTCGCGGCCATCGTCGCCGCGATCATTTGCGCGATGATGCAGGTCACGGCCGGCGATCTGTTTCCGCCGCCGCGTGAAGCGCCTGCGCCGGCGAAGGTCGTCGATGCGACCGCCGCCGCCGATCAGAGGCTGATCGATGCGTTGACGCGCCTGATGGCGGATGAGCGCATCTATCGCCATGACCACATCACGATCGGCACACTGGCGACGCGGCTGTCGGTTCCCGAATACAGGTTGCGGCGGCTGATCAACCAGCGGCTCGGCTATCGCAACTTCAATGTCTTCCTCAACGAGCGCCGCATCGAGGAGGCCAAGGCCGCGCTCGCCGATCCGGCGCAGGCCGAGGTGCCCGTGATCACCATCGCCATGGATGCCGGCTTCCAGTCGCTTGGGCCGTTCAACCGCGCCTTCAAGGCGACGACCGGCGTTACCCCAAGCGAATACCGCAAGCTCAAGGCCACTGCAGCCTGATCCATAAATAGTTGTAATAACGATATAATTTCGGAATCGGCGAGCCCGTTCCAGGTTGCGGCGAGGCTGATTTCCGAATCCGGCGAGCGCGTCCCCTCGGGCCGTGGCTTGTGACCGGCAACACTTCAGCCGGAGACCGCCATGACCCGACGACGAATGATCCTTGCCCTTGCCGCCACCACCGCGCTCGGCGCGCTGGCGGCCGCCGCTGTCCGCGCCCACGACGTGCCCAAGGTTGCGACCGGCTTTGTTGCCAACGTGCTGTGCTCGGAGACCTTCGTTTCCGGCCTCGATCCCGAAAAGAATTTCGTCGAGACCATGGCGGCGATGCCGGGCGTTGGGCTGATTACGTGGGCGATGGACTATCGCATCGATCGCGCACGCAAGGACGTCAGGGTGAGCCTGCTCGGGCTCGGCCGGAGCCATGCGGTTTATCGCGGTGCGCTCGGTTGCTATCTCGACCATGGCGATGCGGTGGCCGACAGTGCGCTGCCGCCAGTCAATGACCGACCGCAGGTGCCGCTGTTGCCCGAGATCGCTGGTCCCTCGGTCGTTGCGCCGCAGAGCGCGGCGCTTGCGGCTGCGCTCGACCGCGCCTTCGCCGAGCCAAAGGCGCCGCCGCTCAAGCGCGCCCGCGCCATCGTCGTAGTGAAGGACGGTCGCATCATCGCGGAGCGCTATGCCGACGGTATCGGCATCGATACGCCGCTGCTCGGCTTCTCCGCGACCAAGTCGGTGATGTCCGCGCTCACCGGCATCCTGGTGCGCCAGGGCAAGTTGAAGCTCGACCAGCCCGCGCCGGTCGCGGCGTGGCGGAGCCCCGACGATCCCCGCCGCGCGATCACCGTCGATGAACTCCTGCGCCACACCGCGGGCCTTGCGCTTGGCAGTTCGCTGCAGGCGTCGCTGGGAGCGGCCTTCGAGCAGGTCAACCGGATGAAGTTCATGGAAACTGACATGGCGGCTTTCGCGGAGGCCGCCCCGCTCGAAACAACGCCCGGCAGCACCTGGAACTACAACGATGGCAATTATCTCATCCTCGCGAAGCTCATTCTCGACGCCACCGGCGGCAAGCCGGCCGATTTTCTGCGCTTTGCGAGGACCGAATTGTTCGGCCCGCTCGGCATGCGCCATGTGACGATCGAATTCGACGGCGCCGGCACGCCGGAAGGGTCGAGCCAGATGCTCGCCTCCGCGCGCGACTGGGCCCGCTTCGGCATGCTCTATCTCGACGACGGCATCGTCGGGGGAAAACGCATCCTTCCCGAGGGCTGGGCGAGCTATGCGGCTTCGCCGACGCCGAATGCCTTTGTCGGTTACGGCGCAGGCTTCTGGACCAACCTCGGTGACAGCATGGGCGCCCGTTACCGCATTGAGCACGGCTGGCCGCGCGATGCGTTTTTCGCCAAGGGATCGATCGGCCAATATGTGATCGTGATTCCGTCGCAGCGTCTCGTCGTCGTCCGCCTTGGCCGCACCGTGAACTGGCCGCTTGGCGCCGATGGCGTATCGCAGCTTGTCAGCGATGTGGTGGCGGCGACGACGGGCAGCGCGAGGCTGGCAGGCAGTAACGAGTAGCAACGATCCTACTGCCTCCCGAGTTGCGTCGCCTTCTCGACGCGATCGAAGCGCTCCAGCGAGAGGATCGCGTCGGCAAACTGGTCGGCGCGGCCCTTCAGCACCGGCCGCGCCAGCGTCAGGAATTTCTGCTGCATCGCCGCTGCGTCCGGGAACGAATTGGGCTCGCCGGACGGATCGGCATTGAGCCGCTCATGCACGCCGTCGTCGGTGGTGATCGAGACGCGCGCGCCGAAGGGATGGCTGCGGCCGATCTCGAGCCGGTCGTCCTGCACGACATCGAACTTGTCGGCAAGCGCATCGATCCCCTTATCGCCGATCCGCTCGTAGTCGTCCCAGCCAAAACCGCCCTGGTCGAGCGCGACCGCGCCGGTGAAGAACATGGAAAACTGTCCGCCCACGATCGAGGTCGGATGCCGCTTGGTGGGCGCGTCGCCGGTGAGCGTAATGCCGTTCCGATGCAGGCCGATCTCGACGCGCTTGATCTGGTCCGGCGTCAGATTGTGCTCGCGCCGCATCGCAATGATGGCGTCGAGCGCGGCGTGGGTGTAGCGGCAGCTTGGATAGGGTTTCACGCCAATCTTCATGGTCTCGTAGGTCGATCCCAGGCCCGCGACTGCCTTGTCGGGATGCGGATTGTCACTGTAGCCGATGAGCAGACCGTGCTTGCCCTCGACCGCTTCGGTCGAGCCGACGAAGTTGTTGCGCGCGAGCGTGGCGGCGATCACGCCGTTCATGGCGGCAGCGCCGACCTGGTAGCGCTTGTTCCAGGCGCCGTTGACCAGAAACTGCAGCGAACCCGCGGCCTGGCTGCCGGAGACGCCGAACGCCGCCACGATCCTCTCCTGCGGCAGGCCGAACAGCTTTGCGGCGGCGGCCGCGGCGCCATAGGTGCCCGCGGTCGCGGTGGGGTGGAAACCGCGTGCATAGTGCGAGGTCGGGTCGAGCGCATTGCCGAGCCGGCAGCACACTTCATAGCCCGCAACGATCGCGGTCAGCACATCGCGCCCGGACGAGCCCATCATCTCGCCGACCGCAAACGCGGCCGGCACCACCGGCGCGCTCGCATGCAACGAGGAGTCCGCATGCGTATCGTCGAAATCAAGGGAATGCCCGAGCGCGCCGTTCAAGAGCGCCGCGACCGCCGGCGTCCAGGTCTTGTCGTCCCCGAACACGGTGGCCTCGCCCTTGCCGTCGAGCGCCAGCGCTTCGAGCATCTTGAGCAGCGAGGGCGTCGATTCCGCGTCACGCCGGGCCCGGATCGCGCTGCCGAGGAAATCGAGCGTCAGCACCTTGGCGCGCTCCAGCACCTCCGGCGGAATGTCCTCGAATTTCAATTCGGCGACATAGCCTGCGAGCGTTTCGGTTTCATGCGCCATGGCGTTGCCTCATGTTTTTCTGTCATTGCGAGGAGCCAACGGGTCCGCGCAAGCGCGGCCCGATGATAAACTCCGCGACGAAGCAATTCAGACCATTTTTCGCTGTCAAAATTTGGATTGCTTCGCTTCGCTCGCAATGACGGGGAAATTCCTCAGATCGCGTTGAGACATTTCGTAGAACTCGCATAACACCTCGTCAACGCCCGTTGCGGCGCATCTGACCCTTGCTTTTACGCATCGCGGGCTTGCAGCCGGCCTGCCAGCAGGTGGAAGCGCAAGACCAACAAGCTGGCATAGACGAGGGTGCCGAGCGACAGGCCGACCCAGACGCCGGACGCGGCGAGCGTCGTGTGAAAGGCGAGCGCATAGGCCGAGCAGAAGCCGATTCCCCAATAGCTGACGGCGGCGAACAACAGCGGCACGCGGGTGTCGTTCATGCCGCGCAGCGCGCCGGCGGCAATCGTCTGCAGGGCGTCGGTGACGAAATAGGTGCCGCCGATCACGAGCAGCCAGGCGGCGAGCGCGATGGCAGTATCGGCATCGGCAAGCCCCTCGCCGAGGAACAGTTTTGCGATGGCAAAGCGGAGCGCGATCACGGCGATCGTCAGCACGACGGCGATGACAATGCCGAGCCCCATTGCAATCTGGCCGGCGCGCTTCACGCCGCCGACGTCGCCAGAGCCGACAGCATGGCCCACCCGCACGGTCGCCGCCATGCTGATGCCGTAGGGGATCATGAACAGGATGGCGGTGACGTTCAGCGCAATCTGATGCGCGGCCAGCGCCGTGGTCGAGATCATCCCCATCAGCAGCGCCGCGGACGAGAACAGGCCATATTCCAGCAGGAATGCGATCGAGATCGGCGCGCCAATCACGAATAGCCGTCGCATCAGGCCCCAGTCGATGCGCCAGAGCCGCGCCAGGATATGGTAGCTGGCGAACGGCTTCACCCGCGTGGCGAAGCAGAGGCCGGCGAGGAAGGTGCAAGCGTTGACGGTCGACGTGGCAAGGCCGGCGCCGAACAGGCCGAGCTTTGGCAGGCCGAACTCGCCGTAGAGCAACAGATAGACCAGGAGCGCGTTGAGCGGAATCGCGGCCAGCGTGATCCAGAGGATCGCCTCCGGCCGCTTCACCGCGCCCATGAAGCCGCGGATGGCGATGAACCACAATGCGGGCGCGACGCCCCAGACCAGGCCGAACAGATAGTGTTGCGCGAGCTGCGCGGGCTCCTCCGCCTGGCCGAGCGCGCGCAGGATCGCTTCGCCGCGCAGCGGGAAGACCATGATCGGCAGCGCGATCAAGAGCCCCGCCCACAGGCCCGAACGCAGCGAACGGCGCACCATGCGCACATCGCCCGCGCCGAAGGCCTGGGCTGCGAGCGGCGACACCGCCGACATCAACCCGAGGCCCACGGTGAAGGCGACGAAATAGATGGTGCCAGCGAGCGCTGCGGCCCCAACCGACGCCTCGCCGAGCCGGCCGATGAAGGCAAGGTCGGTCGTCATCATCGCGATCTGCCCGAGCTGCGTCGCTGCCATCGGGGCGGCGAGCCGCAGTGTCTCGGAGAGCTCCGCCGAAAAATGACTCGGCGCGGCGGAAAGCGCGGCAGCGGTGCGCTCGATCTTGTCTGAGAGGGTCATGGTACCACAATAGCACTGCGCATGGCGGAAGGATGGAGAGTTGGAACGAATTTGATGCCGTCATTGCGAGGAGCCAACGGGTCCGCGCGAACGCGCGGCCCGATGACAGGCTCCGCGACGAAGCAATCCATGCTGTGTCCGCAACGGCGATGTGGATTGCTTCGCTTCGCTCGCAACGACGAGGGCACAATCCCGCGTTCCCGCGACATGAAATGTCCGGGCTATGCTAGATGCCACCCTCAAAAATCGAAGGGCGCAGGGAATGCCGGGCGCCGTTGCACCCGCGGTCTCGTGTGCAGCAACAATCAAGAGAACGCACACGAGTTAATCACAGGTACAACCGAACACGTCCGGCATTCCCCGCGCGATGTTTGACGACTTATACCGTGCTCTCCTCGGCGTACCGGGCTTTGTAGTCACCGTCGCCCGCAATCAGATTGCGCGCTTGACACCGGCATCGGGGTGTCGGGACCACACGGCTTCGTCGAACGCATCACGCGCTTCGTCCTTGCGCGCGACCTGCGTCCACCGCATCCCCGCCCCACGTTTCGTGACGATTGGCCGTAACGTCCCTCGTGTCGAGGCGGGATGCCGCGGAGAATGGGATCATTTCCGTTTTTCCGCAATAGCAGGATGCTGCGACAAAGTAACACGACGGGCAATTTGTGCATGGCGGCCATGTGCAAATTGCGTCGTGCAGATGGTTTAGCGTGCACACCGCGGAATGAATCGGCGCCTCTCACGACGCTCTTCAGATCGATGTACCGATGAGATTGGTGAAGTCTGCCGCAAGCTTGCCTGGACGAGGAGACCACACATGACAGACAATGAGTTCGAGGCCGCGATCAGCCGCAGCGGCTTGCAACTAAGGCCCGAGACAATGGCCGAGCTGCGCCGCGCGAGTGCCAATATTGAGTCGCTCATCGCCCGCGTGACGCGCGACAAGCCGGTGGAGGCGGAACCGGCCGTCGTGTTCTATCCGGAGCAGCGCACATGACGCCGCAGCTCACCATCGCCGAGGCGTCGCGGCTGTTTGCGGCGCGCAAGCTGTCGCCGGTAGAGCTGATGCAGGACTGCTTCCGCCGGATCCGAGCGACGGACGATCGGCTGAACAGTTTTCTGCTGCTGACGGAAGAACGGGCGATGGCTGATGCAAGCGCGTCCGAGCAGCGCTGGAGCAGCGGCCAGGCCAGGGGCAGGCTTGACGGCATCCCGATCGGCCACAAGGACATCTACAACACGGCCGGGATACGAACGACGGCGCATTCGCGCATTCTGGAGCACAACGTTCCGACCGAAGATGCGCTGAGCGTGCGCAAACTCGCGGACGCCGGCACGGTGCTGATCGGCAAGCTCGCCACGCACGAATTCGCGATGGGCGGGCCGTCCTTCGACCTGCCATGGCCGCCGGCGCGCAATCCCTGGAATCCGGATCACTTCACCGCAGGAAGCAGCAGCGGGACAGGCGCCGCGGTCGCCGCAGGCTTCGTGCTGGGTGGTACGGGATCCGACACCGGCGGCTCAATCCGCCTGCCTGCAGCGCTCTGTGGCATCACCGGGATCAAGCCGACCTATGGCCTGGTCAGTCGGCGCGGAGTCCTGCCGCTTTCCTTCACACTCGACCATGCCGGGCCGATGGCCTGGACGGCGGAGGACTGCGCGCTCCTGCTGCAGGCGATGGCGGGACATGATCCCGGCGATCCGGCGAGTGTGGATCGCCCGATCCCCGATTTCACGTCCGGGATCGGCGACGGCACCAAGGGCCTGCGGGTGGGCCTGATCCGCCACTTTCACGAGACCGACAATGTGGCCAGCGCCGCCACACGCGCGGGCATCGAGAATAGCCTGGCCGTGCTGCGCGAACTCGGCGCAACGGTCACGGACGTGACGCTGTCGCCGCTCGTCGAGTATCACGCATGTGGCATCCTGATCCTGATTACCGAGGCCTATGCGATCCACAAGCCGTGGCTGACGACACGATTCTACGATTACGGCGAACTGGTCCGCGATCGCTTCGCGCTCGGCGCGCTGGTGAGCGGGGAGCATTATGTCCAGGCGCTGCGGCGGCGGCGCGAGCTGTGCCTGGAGATGACGGCGGCGATGGCGGATGTCGATGTGCTCGTGACCGCGGCGCAACCGGCAGAGGCGCCGCAGATCCGGGCCGTGCCGAAATGGGCCACGCTGGAAAAGCCGGGCTTCACCATTCCATTCAACGTGACCGGTTACCCGGCTATGTCCGTTTGCACCGGATTTGGTGAAGGCGGGTTGCCGGTCGCGATGCAGATCGTAGCCAGGCCGTTCTGCGAACCTCTTCTGCTGCGGACCGCCCATGCCCTCGAGCGTGCGACGCCATGGCGCGACAAGCGTCCTGATGTTTCCTAGCAGTGAGTGGGCTGACAGTGGATCTGCGCTTCCGAGCGATTACCGCTCCCGCGCCGGCACGCGCGTAATCCTGGCGCCGAGCGCGTTCAGCCGCTCCTCGATGCGCTCGTAGCCGCGCTCGATCTGGTCGGCATTGTTGATCGTGCTCGTGCCCTCGGCGCAGACGGCGGCGAGCAGCATCGCCATGCCGGCGCGGATGTCGGGAGAGATCATCGAGGCGCCGTGCAGGCGGCTCGGGCCGGCAACGATCGCGCGATGCGGGTCGCACAGCACGATCCGCGCGCCCATCGAGATCAGCTTGTCGACGAAGAACATCCTGGACTCGAACATCTTCTCGAACATCAGGATGACGCCCTCGCACTGGCTCGCGGTGACGATCGCAATCGACATCAGATCGGCCGGGAAGGCGGGCCAAGGCTGGTCCTCGAGCTTCGGCACGTGGCCGCCGAAATCGTCCTTGATTTTCAGCGTCTGCTCCGAGGGCACGATCAGGTCGTCGCCTGCGACCTCGCAGACGATGCCGAGCCGCTCAAAGCCCATCCGGATCGAGCGCAGATGCTCGACGCCGGCGCGCACGATGCGCATCGGCGAGCGCGTCACGGCGGCGAGCCCGATCAGCGAGCCGACCTCGATGTGATCGGGCTGGATCGAGTAGCTGGCCTCGCCGAGCCGCGCGGCGCCGTGCACCACCAGCGTGTTGGTGCCGATGCCCTCGATATTGGCGCCCAGCGCGACCAGGAAATGCGCGAGATCCTGCACATGCGGCTCGGAGGCGGCGTTGCGCAGGTAGGTGGTGCCCTTGGCGGCGACCGCCGCGACCAGCGCGTTCTCGGTCGCGGTGACGGAGGGCTCGTCGAGGAACACGTCGGCGCCACGCAGCTCCCTGGCACGGAACACCAGCTTGTTGGTCGAGGTGACGGTGGCGCCGAGCTGCTCGAAGGCGAGGAAATGAGTGTCGAGCCGGCGCCGGCCGATCACGTCACCGCCGGGCGGCGGCAGCGCCACCTCGCCGCAGCGGGCGAGCAGGGGGCCGGCGAGCAGGATCGAGGCGCGAATGCGCGCGCACAGATCCGGGTCGAGATCGGCGGCGCGGATGTCCTTGGCGTGGATCGCGAGGCGATTGCGCCCGCGCCATTCGGCCGACGCGCCGACGGAGCGGATCAGCTCCACCAGCGTCTCGGTGTCGCGGATGCGCGGCACGTTGTCGAGCGTGACCGGGTGCTCGGTGAGCAGCGCGGCCGCGATGATCGGCAGCGCCGCGTTCTTGTTGCCGGAGGGCTCGATGGCGCCGCTGAGCCGGTGACCGCCCTCTACGATATATTGGATGGGCGGCATGTGATCTCTCGGCCCCCTATACGTCGACGTTGGCCGACAGCGAGTTATCCTGGATGAATTCGCGGCGCGGCTCGACCACGTCGCCCATCAGCTTGGTGAAGATGTCGTCGGCCTCGTCGACCTCCTTGACCTTCACCTGCAACAGCGAGCGCGCTTCGGTGTCGAGCGTGGTTTCCCAGAGCTGCTCGGCGTTCATTTCACCGAGACCTTTGTAGCGCTGCAGACTGAGCCCCTTGCGGCCGGCCTCGGTGACCGCCTCGAACAGATCCACCGGCCCGTGGATCGGCGTCTCCGTATCCTTGCGGCGCAGGAGGCCGTTTCGCGCATAGGCTTCCTGCAGCCGCGGCGCGTAATCGTCGAGCTTGCGGGCATCGGCGGAACCGAGCAGGGCGTGATCGAGGATCGCGGCATCCTTGACGCCGCGCACGGTGCGCTCGAACAGGAACCCCTCGCCCTCGGTGAACCGTCCGGTCCAGCCGCGTTCGACCTCGTCGGCGAGCGCATCGAGGCGCTTGGCGATGTAGTCGGCGGCCGCTGCCGCCTTGTTGGGATCGCCAAAAATCTCCTGCCGCAATACGCCTGCAATCGCGGCCTGCTCGACCACAGTGCGGTTGTAACGGCTGTGCAGGTTGCGCAGGACCGCGCGGATCATACGGGCGTCCTCGACCAGCGACAGCAGGTCGCGGCCGGCGCGGTCGTCGCCGGAGGCCGGCTTGAACACGCATTCGTCGATCCCGGTCGTAATCAGGTAATCTTCCAGCGCGCGCTCATCCTTCAGATACTGCTCGGACTTGCCGCGGCTGACCTTATAGAGCGGCGGCTGCGCGATATAGAGATAGCCCTGGTCGATGATCTCGCGCATCTGCCGGTAGAAGAAGGTGAGCAGCAGCGTGCGGATATGGGCGCCGTCGACGTCGGCGTCGGTCATCAGGATGATCTTGTGATAGCGCAGCTTGTCGATCGCGAAGTCGTCGCTGATGCCGGCGCCGAGTGCGGTGATCAGCGTGCCGATCTGCTCGCTTGACAACATCTTGTCGGCGCGCACGCGCTCGACATTGAGGATCTTGCCGCGCAAGGGGAGGATGGCCTGGAACTCGCGGTTGCGGCCCTGCTTGGCGCTGCCGCCGGCCGAATCGCCCTCGACGATGAAGATTTCGGACTTGGCGGGATCCTTCTCCTGGCAGTCGGCGAGCTTGCCGGGCAGCGAAGAGACGCTCAAGGGGCTCTTGCGCGTCAGCTCGCGCGCCTTTCGGGCGGCTTCGCGCGCCGCCGCCGCCTGGATCACCTTGCCGACGATCACCTTTGCTTCGGACGGATGCTCCTCGAACCAGGCGGCCAGCGCTTCGTTGATCACGTTCTCGACCACCGGACGGACTTCGGAGGAGACCAGCTTGTCCTTGGTCTGCGATGAAAATTTTGGATCGGGCACCTTGACCGACAGCACCGCGGTGAGGCCTTCGCGGCAATCATCGCCGGTGAGCTGAATCTTTTCCTTTTTCGCGTTGACGTCGGCATAGCCGTTGACCTGGCGCGTCAGCGCGCCGCGAAAACCAGCGAGATGCGTGCCGCCGTCGCGCTGCGGGATGTTGTTGGTGAAGCACAGCACGTTCTCGTGGTAGCTGTCGTTCCACCACAGCGCCGCCTCGACGCCGATGCCGTTGCTCTCGGAACGCACCATGATCGGAGAGGGCACGATCGCCTTCTTGTTGCGATCGAGATATTTGACGAACTCCTCGACGCCGCCGTGATAGTGCATCTCCTCGCGCTTCTCGACCGCGTGGCGCATGTCCGAGAGCACGATGTTGACGCCGGAATTGAGGAAGGCGAGCTCGCGCAGGCGATGCTCCAGCGTCGCAAAATCATAGTCGATGTTCTTGAAGGTCTCGAGCGAGGCAAAGAACGTCACCTCGGTGCCGCGCTTGCCCGGCGCCGCGCCGACCACTTTCAAGGGCGCAACGGAATCGCCATTGGCGAACTCGATGTAATGCTCCTTGTCGTCGCGCCAGATCCGAAGCTGCAGCTTGCTCGAGAGCGCGTTCACCACAGACACGCCGACGCCGTGCAGGCCGCCGGACACCTTGTAGGAGTTCTGGTCGAATTTGCCGCCGGCATGGAGCTGGGTCATGATGACCTCGGCCGCCGAGACGCCTTCGCCCTTGTGGATGTCGACGGGAATGCCGCGGCCGTCGTCGCGCACCGTCACCGAACTGTCGGCGTTGAGGGTCACTTCGACGCGCGTCGCGTATCCGGCCAAGGCCTCGTCGATCGCGTTGTCGACGACCTCATAGACCATGTGGTGCAGGCCGCTGCCGTCATCGGTGTCGCCGATGTACATGCCGGGGCGCTTGCGGACCGCGTCGAGGCCCTTCAGCACCCGGATCGATTCCGCACCGTATTCGCTCGCGACAGGGGGCTCGTTGTCGGCAATGGTTTGCCGGGCTGGTTCAGTCATGTGAGGCCTTTGAGGGTGTCCCGATCGAGCCACGCGCGACGAGGGCTGATCAGAGCTATTTGTGCCACGAAAAAAGGGTTCCGCCTAGCGCAAAGTCGTGACCCGTAAGATACTGATGAGATAGGGTTTTTTAACGTTTCTTCAAGGCTCGAAAAAGCCGATTCGCAAGCCTTGGAAAACCGTGTTCCGGCGGCTGGTTTCGAACCTCTCTGACGGCTCGTTTTTGAGCCCACAAGCCGCCCGGCCCGGCGCCGTATGGCAGCGGCGACAGAAGGCCCGAGGGCATGGTTTTCCGGAAACCGGGGCCCATCCTGCCATCGAGGTGCGGGGCAGCGCTCTTGCGGATCATGCGCGCCGCGTGACGCGCCCGTTCTCGACGTCAAAGACGTCGCCGGAGGCGCGGAGCTCGGCGAAGCCTGCGGGATCGGCGCCGGTGAGCCAGACCTGCGCGCCGAGCTTTGCAAGCTCGTTGAACAGCGCAGTGCGCCGGCCCGGATCGAGATGGGCGACCACCTCGTCAAGCAGGAGCAGCGGGATGATGCCGGTGGTCTCGGCCACCAGCGTCGCATGCGCCAGCACCAGCCCGATCAGGAGCGCCTTCTGCTCGCCGGTGGACGCGTCCTTTGCCGGCATGGCCTTCGGCGCATAGACGACGTCAAGGTCGGTGAGATGCGGCCCGTCGAGCGTGCGGCCGGCGGCGGCGTCGCGCACGCGGCTCTCGCGCAGGATCTTGCGGTAGCGCTCCTCGACCGCAAGCGCGGGCTCGGAGAGCAGGGCGTTCTCCATCCAGCCGTCGAGCGCGATTTGCGCGGACGGAAATGCGGAGGCTTCGCCGCGGGCGCGCAGCATCGCGGCGAGCTTCACCGCGGTCTGGCCGCGGGTTGCGGCAACCGCGACCGCGAGCTCCGCGGTCTCGCGCTCGATCGCGTCGCACCAGTGGTCGTCGAAATTGCGGACCTCGAGCAAGCGATTGCGCGAACGCAGCGACCGCTCCAGCGCCGAGACGCGGCTTGAATGTTCGCTGTCAATGGCGAGCACGAGCCGGTCAAAGAAGCGCCGCCGCTCGCTGGCCGCGCCCATGAACAGGCCGTCCATCGAGGGCGTCAGCCACACCATGCGCAGATGATCGCCAAAGGCTGACGCCGAACCCACCGTCTCACGATCGACGCGGCAGCGCCGGCCCGTGGACGCCTCGCCCCGCGGCGCCTCGATGCCGGTGCCGAGGGTCGCCAACCCCAGCGCACCCGCGACCTCGGCCGATACCGCCCACGCGCCGTCGCCCTGGTTGTCGGCGACATCCTCCAGCGTCGCGCGGCGCAAGCCCCGGCCCGGCGACAGGAACGAGATCGCCTCGAGGCAATTTGTCTTCCCGGCGCCGTTCGGGCCGACGAGGGCCACCATGTCGCGGCGGGCCTCAAGGCTCGCGCCGCGATAGTTGCGGAAATGCGTCAACGTCAGGCGATGAATGCGGGATGGGGTCATGCTGGTTGGCGCGGAGCGCTTGAGTTGTCATCGCCGCGCTTCTGCCCCTCTCCCCTTGTGGGAGAGGGTGGCGCCTCGCGGAGCGAGGCGACGGGTAAGGGGTATCTCACCGCTCGGCGAGCTTTGCAAGGATGTCCTCCAATACAGCCGCGGACTGCTGCAACACGTCATTGTTCCAGTAGCGCACGATTTGAAAGCCCTCAGCCGCCAGAGCCGCCTCTCTCGTTGCATCACGCTTCGAAGAGGCGTGTTGATTACCGTCGATTTCAATGACCAGGCGCTGGTCGAAACAAATGAAATCAAGAATGTAGTTTTGGAACGGGAATTGGCGACGAAATTTGAAATTCGCGAGCCGCCGATCACGGAGCAATGTCCACATCCGCGCTTCAGCATCCGTCGGCTCGCGACGCATCGCTTTTGCGAAGTCGCGGATGCGCTTCGAAGTCGACCGATGCTTGGGTACCTGCGGCACGAACCCCTCACCCGGCTTCGCTTCGCGAAGCCACCCTCTCCCACAAGGGGAGAGGGTACATCACACCCGCATCGGCATCAGCACATACAGCGCGCTCTTGTTGTCCTTGTCCTGCACCAGGGTCGGGGAGCCGGGGTCGGCGAGCTTGAGCACGGCGACCTCGCCTTCGATCTGGGCGGCGATGTCGAGCAGGTAGCGCGAGTTGAAGCCGATATCGAGCGGGTCGGCGGCGTACTCGACCTCGAGCTCCTCGGTGGCGCTGCCGGAATCCGGATTGGTCACGCTGAGCACGAGCTTGCCGGCGGACAGCGCGAGCTTGACGGCGCGGCCGCGTTCGCTCGAAATCGTGGAGACACGGTCAACAGCGGCGGCGAAATCGGCCTTGTCGACGATCAGCTCCTTGTCGTTGTTCTGCGGGATGACGCGGCCGTAATCGGGGAAGGTGCCGTCGATCAGTTTGGAGGTCAGCACCACGTTGCCGAGCGTGAAGCGGATCTTGCCCGGCGACAGCTCGATGGCGACTTCCGCCTCATTGTCCTCGATCAGGCGCTGCACCTCGCCCACGGTCTTGCGCGGCACGATCACGCCCGGCATGCCGGTCGCGCCCTTCGGCTGCACCAGGTCGACCTGGGCCAGGCGATGGCCGTCGGTGGCAACCCCGCGCAAGGTCGCGGCCTTGGCGCTGCCGGCCGAATGCAGATAGATGCCGTTGAGGTAGTAGCGCGTCTCTTCGGTCGAGATCGCAAATTGTGTGCGGTCGATCAGCCGCTTCACGTCGGCGGCCGGCAGGGTGAAGGAATGCGACATGTCGCCGGCGGCGAGATCCGGAAAATCGCTCTCGGGCAGCGTCTGCAGGGTGAAGCGCGAGCGGCCGGCGCGGATCGCCATCACGGCGCGGTCGCCGTCGCTTTCGAGAACGATCTGGGAGCCGTCGGGCAGCTTGCGCACGATGTCGTAGAACATGTGCGCGGGCACGGTGGTCGACCCGCCACTCGCAATCTCGGCGGCGAGGGTTTCGGTCACCTCGAGGTCGAGATCGGTCGCCTTCAGCGACAATTGCGCGTTCTCGGCGCGCAACAGGACATTGCCCAGGATCGGGATGGTGTTGCGGCGCTCGACCACGCGGTGGACGTGGCCCAGCGACTTCAGGAGTTGCGCGCGTTCGACGGTGACCTTCATTGCTATATCCGCCCGATCCAACAGAGCATGTCGTGGGAATGCCGGGCGGGTGGGCCGCGGCTGATGGCACCCTTAAGCCCTCTTGAGGGGCTTTCGGGGGGCGTAAAGTGGCGCGGATGGGACGCTAATTCAAGGGAGCGGCGGATCGATTCCCCCCGTTTTGCGGCAATCGGCCGGGATCGATCGAAATTGTCATTCCGGGACGGTCCAAGGGACCGGACCCGGAATCTCGAGATTCCGGGTTCGCGCTTGCGCGCGCCCCGGAATGACGGGAACTACTCCTGCAACTGGCGCTTCAGCGATTCGACTTCCTCTGACAGCGCATTGTCCTTGGCCACCAGCGCCTCGATCTTGCGCACGGCGTGCAGCACCGTGGTGTGATCGCGTCCGCCGAAGCGGCGACCGATCTCCGGCAGCGAGCGAAGCGTGAGCGTCTTCGCCAGGTACATCGCGACCTGCCGCGGACGCACCACGTTGGCGGTCCGGCGCGAGGACAACAGGTCGGAGCGGCTGACATTATATTGCCGCGCCACCACGCGCTGGATGTCCTCGATCTTGATCCGCTTCGGCTCCTGCGGGCGGATCAGGTCGCGCACCTCGCGCTCGGCCATCTCCAGCGTGACCGGTTGATTGTTCAGCTTGGAATGCGCGAGCAGGCGGTTGATCGCGCCCTCGAGGTCGCGGCCATTATGGGTGATGGTGCGGGCGAGATAGTCCAGCACCGGCTCCGGCACATCGAAGCTCGCATGATGTGCGCGCGCCGCTGCGACGCGCGACTTCAGGATGCCGAGCCGGAGCTCCTCGCCGAGCGAGGCCATCTCGACCACGAGGCCGCCGGCGAGCCGCGAACGCACGCGGTCGTCGAGGCTTTCCAGATCCGACGGCGGACGATCGGCGGCGATCACCACCTGGCGGCCGGCATCGATCAGCGCATTCAGCGTGTGGCAGAACTCGGCCTGCGTCGACTTGCCCTGCAGGAATTGCAGATCGTCGATCACGAGCACGTCGATGCCGCGCAGCGCTTCCTTGAAGGCAAGCGCGGTCTGCGTCTTCAGCGCCGCGACAAAGCCGTACATGAATTTCTCGGCCGTCAGATACAGCACCTTGCGCTCGCCCGCCGCATTGCCGGCCCAGGTTACGGCCTGCAGCAGGTGGGTTTTGCCCAAGCCCACGCCGGCATGGATGTAGAGCGGATTGAACATCACGGGATCGCCGCGGCGACCTTCG
The DNA here is from genome assembly GCF_035309285.1 of Bradyrhizobium sp. GTDB lineage: Bacteria > Pseudomonadota > Alphaproteobacteria > Rhizobiales > Xanthobacteraceae > Bradyrhizobium. The sequence continues at coordinate 23,537 of NZ_DATGFH010000094.1, forward strand.
GCCACTTGCCGCGCGGCCGCATGCGCCAGCGTGTTGGAACGGCCGACGACAAAGCTCGCGAAGGTCAGGCGCGGATCGAGCGGCGAGCCGCCGAGCGCGTCATGATTGGCGGATACCGGTGCGGACGCGATCGCGCGCAGCTCGGCGGCTGGACGGCTGTCGCGCGGCTCTGTGCGGCGCGCCTCGAGCGCGGCCGGGGCTTCCCTGGCGGGCGCGAGGCTGCGCGCGGGCGAGCGGACCGTCAGATCGATGCGATGCACCTCGGGCATCTCGGCCTGACAGCACGACAGCACGCGCTCGGCATAATGAGCCTGGATCCAGCTTCGCAGGAAGGTGGTGGGAACCGAGAGACGGATACTCTCCTGCTGCACGCTTTCCATATCCATCCGCGCAAACCAGCTCGAATAGACGTCCTCGCCGACACTCGTCCGCAACCGACCCTTGACGCGCGTCCAGCGCTCGTGTTCCGAATTTGTCATTGCCTTAAACTTTTCCAAAAGAAGAAACCCTGTCCTGCGAAACGCCGTGCAGGTTTCCTGCCGCGGCGCGACCTCAAGCGAATTTTCCATCACCGGACATGGCTCCGCCGTTCGGCGCAACGCCGCGGTCAGGTCAACGATGTCAGGATCAGAAAGGTTTCCGCGAGGTCAGCGAGTACTCGACGGATTGTCGGGGTTGCGCGTCGGAGGGCGCAGATGGATCGCATCGAAAGTGACGTGGCTCGAAAATTTCTTTCGGTCAAATATCGTGATGCTTACGTAGGCCATTGCAACCTCCCCGTCCTTGCCGGAATTGCTCCCGACAAGCTGTCCTCTCAAGTCTGCTCCAAGGTCCACGACGTCTGAACCGGTCTGTTCAGCCGCTACGCCGCTTCTCTCACCCGCAACTACCTTACCCGCTCGCAGGGTCGCAGCCTCCGCTTTCATCGGGCCACTGAATCCATCCCTCTCGTTCGACCGGCGAGGCGCGTAGGCCCCAGGGTCCGAGAAACTTAGACGCAGTTCTCCGTTACCCATGTCGCCATGGGTCACGGTCCGACAATCGCTTGGAAAGCGTCGCCAACGCGCACACCGCCGCCGATTTGCACGTCCGCCCCGTTTCCAAAACCGCGCTGGTCTAAAGATCGTGGGCGCCGCGAGCCATTAAGAAATACACAATGCGAAATTTCTCGCAATCAGTTTGATCACCGCTCGCGGCCGAGTCTTTCGCGGTGTTGCAGCGCTGCTGTCGCCGACTGCGAAAGCAAGTTTTTGAATCACCGTGAGGAATCGCGCGTGTCACAAATCCTGCCGCAGTCGCAAAAATTTTTCATAAAATATTTACGTTTGCTTGGTGAACGGCCGATTTTCGAAATGCTTCGAGTCGCTATGTGGATAAGTGATTAGCGAAACGAAGTTTTTCGCGATTGTTTTTTCGGGTAACCCGCGCATGTCGCTTTTGAGCAAGCTCGAATGGAATTCCATTTTCACCAAATGGGACAGGCATTTCTTGTGACGGCGCTGCGTTTCCGGTGCGACAGAATTGCAACCCAGGTAAAACTACGGGGCGCGCGCAAACCGCACCGGCAAAATACGGGCACGCGAAAATTGTACTCGCATCGCGCGCGCTCGCAAGATGATTTTATGACAGAAAAAGAAAAAGCCCGGCGAGGGCCGGGCTTGGTGACGCGTTTGATTTTTCGTCAGCGGAGGTCGCGCGAAGACCTACTTGCCAAGTTTCGCGATCGCGTGCGACAGGCGAGACACTTTGCGGCTCGCATTGTTCTTGTGAACGATGTTGCGCTGCGCTGCACGCATCAACTCGGGTTCGGCACGCGCCATCGCCTTCACGGCAGCGTCGCGGTCGCCACGCTTGATCGCGTCCTCGACATTGCGGACGGCGCCGCGCATCTGGGTGCGGCGCGACTTGTTGATCACGGTGCGGCGGGCAATCTTGCGCGTCGCTTTCTTGGCGGAAGTGGTGTTGGCCATCGTCTCAAAATTCCTCTAGCGGAGACCGCTTGCTGTTCAATCGCGGATAAGCGCGTCGGCCGCTTCCATTGAGCATGATCGGAAAAACGATACCACTTTTCCGGATCGTGCTCGACCACGTGATCGACGCTTTAAGGTTGTTCGGAACGCCCTTGAGATGCGGGTCGCAGCAGGCAAGTCCAACGCAAGCGCCCGGCAAGGCTCAAAGAAACGCGGCGGCGGGATTGCGCCCACCGCCATTGGCGCCCTTATAGAGGCAGGGTTTTGCAGCGTCAACGCCTTATGGCGCGCGTCGGGGCCATAAAGTGCGGTCGCAAATGGCCGTTAAACTACTGATGAGGTTGAATTTCCCCAATCACCCCGGTAAGGCCAAGGGCGCCTTTCGGGTGAGTTTTGGGGCAACGATCAGGGGAGTGGGTAGCACATGATCCGCGGTTTCTTCCGACTGGTCGGGCTGTTGCTGCTCGCCGGCGGATTCATCTTCATGGTCTATGATGGGGCGCGCTGGGTCGCCGACCAGAGCCTGCAATTCACCCGCTTCGGCCAGTTCTGGAACGACATGAACCAGGCGAGCCAGGCGGCGTTCCGGGCCTGGGTCGAGGGCAAGGCGCCGTGGCTCTGGACCAGCATCGTCAAGGTGGTGCTCGACCAGCCGGTCTTTGCCGTGCTCGGGATCGTCGGGATTGTCCTGATGATCCTGTTCCGCCCGCGCAAACCCCTGATCGGCTATTCCCGGGACTGACCGCCCGCTGAGCGAGGGGTGCAACGGGGCTGCGTCGCCTCGCGTAAACACCTATATAATGGGCTGCCGGCTGGACGCGTCTTTCGCTCCAGCAAGAGTCCCGCCCGGAGAAAATCCATGCTGTTCATGCGCAAGACCACCGCACTGCCCAGTGCAGCCGAAGCGTTGCCGGGCCGTGCGCAAGCGATTCCGACCGCATCCACCCACTTCGTCAACGGCCACAAGCTCAAGCCGCCTTATCCGGAAGGGCTCGAGCAGGCGGTGTTCGGGCTCGGCTGCTTCTGGGGCGCGGAGCGCAAGTTCTGGGAGCTGGGCGATGGCGTCTACGTCACCGCGGTCGGCTATGCCGGCGGCCATACGCCGAACCCGACCTATGAAGAAGTCTGCTCGGGCCGCACCGGTCACACCGAAGTAGTGCTGGTCGTGTTCGATCCGAAGACAATCGCCTACGATCGCCTCTTGAAGACGTTCTGGGAGAGCCACGATCCGACCCAGGGCATGCGCCAGGGCAATGATGTCGGCACGCAATACCGCAGCGCGATCTACGCCTCGAGCGAGGCGCAGCGCAAAGCGGCTGACGCGTCGAAGTCTTCCTATCAGAAGGCACTCTCAGCCAAAGGTCTTGCCGCCATCACCACCGAGATCGTGCCGGCCGGCGCGTTCTACTTCGCCGAGGACTATCATCAGCAATATCTGGCCAAGAACCCGGCCGGCTATTGCGGGCTCGGCGGCACCGGCGTGTCGTGCCCGATCGGGGCCGGTGTGTCGGCCTGAGTTGCGATGCCGTCATTCCGGGATGGTCCGAAGGACCAGACCCGGAATCTCGAGATTCTCAGGTGTGCAATTGCGCACCATAGTTCGATGCTGGCGCATCGCTGCGGAATGACCTGCGGCTATTGGCAGTCAGCCTCGCGCCGCCGCGATCGAAACCCTTTGTTAACCATAACAGGTGCAAGACTGGAGCGATCTCGTTGTGAGGGATGGCTCCGGTGCGGTTTGCGCGCGCGTTTCGATGGTCGATCATGGTCACTGCGCTGGCCGGCTCCTTGGTCGCGGCCTTGCCGGGGGCGCTGGCGCAGGGTCAAAACGACCTCGACTACATGACCTACGGCCAGCCCAACGCCTATGCGGCACCTCAGCCGGCTAGCGATGGCGGCGGCGCCATCGCGGCGCTTCGCCGGGCTCTCGCCGGCGCTTCTCGTTCTGTCACCTACGCACAAGCCCCAGCCTACGCGCCGTCTCCCGCTTACGCGCCGCCGCCAGCCTACACGCCGCCTCCCGCCTACACTCCGCCGCCGGCCTACGCGCCGCCGTCAGCCGCGGCGTCGACGCCTTACGATGCCTATGCTGCCGCGCCGCCTTCCGCGCCGGTCAGATATGACGCGGGCTACCGGCTCGACGCCGGCGACAAGCTCCGCGTCGTCGTCTACGGGCAGGACGGCCTCACCAACACCTACACCATCGACGCCTCCGGCTCGATCACCATGCCCTTGATCGGCCAGGTCGCCGCGCGCGGACGTTCGCCTGCGTCGCTCGCTGCCGAGATCACCGCGAAACTGCGCAACGGCTATATCCGCGAGCCTTCGGTCGCGGTCGAGATTGATTCCTATCGGCCGTTCTTCATCCTCGGCGAGGTGCAGGCACCGGGCCAATATCCGTACGTGCCCAACATGACGGTCGAGAGCGCGATCGCGATCGCCGGCGGCTTCTCACCGCGCGCCAAGCGCGACTTCGTTACCCTCACGCACACCGATTCCAGTGGTGTCGCGCGATATGTCGTGCCGCTCGGCACTGCCATGAGCCCCGGCGACACTGTCCAGGTCAACGAACGCTGGTTCTGAGTTGTCATTGCCGGGCCTGACCCGGCAATCCATCTCCCCAAAGAGCTCTTTCTTGGATGGATGCGCGGGCCTTCGCCGCGCCGAAGGGGCTTCGGCCCCGCAGGCGGGTCAAGCCCGCGCATGACGAGTTTCAGCTATCGGCAGTCCATCGAGGAACGGCAGCACCGCATCGATGAAGGCCTGCGGCTGGTCGATGTTGACGGCGTGGCCGGCGGCGGGGACCACCACCTTCTTCGCGCCCGGGATTTTCGCCGCCATGTAGTCGGAGGCGGCGAGGAAGGGCGTGTCGTCGGCGCCGACCACGACCAACGACGGCACCTTGATCTCGCCCAGCACCTCGATCACCCGTGCGTCGCGCTGGGTCAGCATGCCACGCGCCGCAAGCGCAAGGCCTTTGGCGTTGCGATGGCTGACGGTCGAGCGCTCGCGGCTGGCCGATTTCAGGACGTCGAGGCCTTCGCGCTCGAAGCGCTCGGCGGTGTCGCATGCACGCTTGTTCCAGGCCTCGCGCGCATCGTCCTTCTTGAAGCCGGGCCCGGTGTCGATGATGAGCAGCGCCGAAACGCGCTCCGGGTGCGCGCGATAGAACGCGAGCGACATGTACCCGCCGAGCGAAAGTCCGCCGACGATCGCCTTGTTCGCGCCGACCACATCGAGCAGGGCCGAGATATCACCGACGGTCAACGCCTCGCTATAAGCGTTGGGATCGTCGGGATAGTCGGACTGGCCGTGGCCGCGCATGTCCCACAGGATCAGCTTGTGCCGCTTCGAGAGCGCGTCGACCTGGCCCTGCCACATCGAAGACGTCGAGGAATAGCCGTGGGTGAGGATCAGGGGAGGGCCGTCGCCGTAGACCTCGTAGTGGATCTTTATTCCGTCGCGGTCGATCTTCGCCATCGCGCGCTTCCTGCATGTTTCCAGCCCTGACGTTATTCTAGCGCGACATCTTTGCGGCTGTGAACGCCCAACCGCGCGCCGCCGCATCGCAATCCCTGCAAGGCGTGGGCGCCTATTCCGCTCTGCGGATTTTACGACCGCGATGTTGTCGCGGCGCACAACAACTCCGGAAGCGGTAAAGGCAGCGATGAAAGCGTAGGGCGCGCTCTCATCTCGGGTAAAAACGATCCGCCGGAGGAAAAACTCCGGCGGATTTTTCTTTTGACGCCGCTACGCCCTGAAGTTGCTTTGAGCAATCCTTAAGATTTTAGCGATTGTGCTCAGTCGAAGTTCACGATGCCTCTTAATCCGAGTGGAACAGGTTGCTGGATAGGCTTGGCGCGTTGTCACTGCGAGCCAATCGGGTTCCCATGAGCGCCACAGCCACACAGACCTCGCCCAAACGCCGCCTGCTCCTGGCTTCCGACCGCGCCGACCAGAGCAGCGAACTCGCCGACATCCTGAAATCCGTCGGCGACGTCGACATGGTCGCAACATCGGACATTCCGGTGACGCCGTCCGGCCTCTCCGGCGTCGTGGTCGACATCAACCTGCGCTCGCCCGAGAGCGTGCAGGCCGTCCGCAAGAAGTTGCAGGCCGATGCCTATATGCAGATGCCGCGGCTGTTCGTGCTTGCGGACGCGCTGCACCACGCCTCGATGCAGGCCTGGGCGCTGGGCGCCACCGATACGATCTCGCGGCCGCTCGATCGCGACGCGATCCTGCAGCGCATCCAAGCCGCGTTTCCGGACAGCGAGCGTTATGATGCGAGCGATCGCGGCAAGATGCTGAACCGGGGCGTCGCCGCCGCGCATGCGATTTTCGTCAAGATGTTCGAGAAGCTGCCGAGGGGCGGGGTGCTGACCTTCGAGGAGGTGCAGCAGGCGGAAACCAAGATCCTCAAGGCGATCAAGCATTCCTCGCTGCGCGAATGGCTGACCACGGTCGGCTGCCACCATGCCGCCTCCTATCGGCACTGCCTGTTCGTCACCGGATTTGCGGTCGCCTTCGCGCAGCATCTCGGCATGCGCGAGGAGGACCAGCGGCGGCTCACCCGCGCAGCCCTGCTGCACGACGTCGGCAAGGCGTTCGTGCCGGTTGAGATCCTCGACAAGCCCGGTCAGCTTAGCGAGCCGGAGAAGCTGGAGATACGCCGGCATCCGCAGCGCGGCTATGACGCGCTCAAGGCGCAAGGCAATTTCCCCCCGGAGATGCTGGACGTGGTGTTGCATCATCACGAGCTGCTCGACGGCTCCGGCTATCCCAACGGTCTTTCCGGCGGTCAGATCAGCGACATCGTCCGGCTGACGACCATCGTCGACATCTATACCGCGCTGGTGGAGAGGCGCGCCTACCGCTTGCCCTTCACCCATTCCCGCGCGTTCAGCATCATGGAGTCGATGGGCGGCAAGCTCGACCAGCAATTGCTGCAGGCCTTCCGCCCGGTCGCATTCGGGGCGTATTGACTCTCGTTAAAACTCGTCATTGCGAAGAGCGCAAGCGACGAAGCAATCCAGACCGTTTGCGTGACTCTGGATTGCTTCGCGGAGCCTGTCATCGGGCCGCGCTTCGCGCGGACCCGTTGGTTCGCAATGACGGGAACTAGGGTCGTTGACTCGCTAAGCCAGCATCTTCCGCAACTCCGCCTTCGCTACCTTCTCCAGGGTCGAGCGCGGCATCTCGTCGACGAAACGAATCTCGCGCGGCACCTTGAAATCCGCGAGGTTGCTGCGGCAGGCGGCCATGACGGTGTCGTGCAGATCCTGTGGCAGCCTGTCGAGGCCGGTTTGCGGGATGATGAACACCACCGGCACCTCGTCCAGCATCGGGTGCTTCTTGCCCACCACGGCGGCCTCGCGCACGCCAGGGACGACCGCGATCACCTGCTCGATCTCGCTCGCCGCGACGTTCTCGCCGCCGACCTTCAGCATGTCCTTGGCGCGGTCACCGAACCTGATGGCGCCGCGCTCGAGCAGCGTGACGCGATCGCCGGTGAGGAAATACCCGTGCTCGTCAAAGCTCTCGCGCGTCGCCTTTTCGTTATGGAGATATTCCCTGAACAGCGACAATCCGGGCACCCCCTTGATCGCGAGGTTGCCGGTGTCGCCAACTTGCGTCGGCCGACCATCATCGTCGGTGATGCGGATCGCATATTCGCTCGCCGCGCGGCCGATCGACATCGGAATGTTGGGTTGATCGACCTCGCCCACGATGCCGTGAGTGATGGTCTCGGTCATGCCCCACCAGCCGATGATCTTGACGCCGAACGCGGCAAAGGCCGGCGGCTCATTCACCGCGGTGCCCCAGAGCCGGAATTCGTGGCTCTTCGGAATCTCGTGCTCGAGCAGCGCCTTCATGCAGAAGGGGATGGTCGAGGTCCAGGTGCAGCCGTGCTCCAGTGCGACGCGCCAGAAGCGGCTCGCGGAAAAGCGCGGCTGGATCACGCAAGATCCTCCGACCCAGAGGCTCGCCAGCATCGAATAGGCGAGCGCATTGGTGTGAAACAGCGGCAGATAGGTCTGGTGCACGTCGGTGGCATGCAGATCCTGATGCGCGGCGTTGACCTTGGCGCCCCACAGCGCGTTGGCATGCGTCCACAGCGCCGCCTTGGGCCGCGACGTCGTGCCGGAGGTATATTGCACGCTGCAAGGCGCGAGCGGATCGGTCAAGCGGCGCGGCCGATCGGCGCTGTCGGCAAAAAGCGCGTCAAAGCGGTCGCCGCGCGAGACGGCCTTTGCCGGCGCGCCCGCATCGTGCGAGGTCACCGCGATCCAGCGCAGGCCCTTGCAATTGGCGGCGACAAGCTCGGCATAAGCGGGCTGGGTGATGGCGGCGACCGCGCCGCAATGGCCGGCGAAATATTCGATCTCGGCCGCAGCGGAGCGGGTATTGGTCGTCACCGCAATCGCACCAAGCTCGACGCAGGCAAACCAGGCGAGCATCGCCTCGATGCAATTATCGAGATGGATCAGCACGAAGTCGCCTTGTCGGATGCCGCGCCTGACCAGGCCCGCGGCAAGGGCGCCGACGCGGTCGTGGAATTCTCCGTACGACCATTTGCGTGCCGGCGCGTCGAACGGGGCCCAGATCAGGAAAGGATGGTCGCGCCTGACCTCCGCGCGCATCTTGAGAAGCCAGGGCACGTCCAGCCCGGTGAAGGGGCCGACGACACCCTGCGCGGCTGCAAGCTCGTTCATCTTTCCTCCCGTGCGGCTTCGCCGTCCTGGCGGCCGCCATCCTTGTTGCCGCTGTTTTGCCACCGAACCTGGCAACGGGCAAATTGTCGCACGCCGATCGAAGTGTGACTCAGATCAAACAGCAGGCTTGCGTTCACCGGCTGATCCAACTCCCGCCGCAATTGCAAATGCAGCTAAGTTCCGACAAGGCGACGGCGATATTCACGGAGTTTGATGCCGGAGGGGCGTCCATGACGGCAAGGTCGTTACCTGACGCGCGCTACTTCCAGATCGCAGCCCTTGGCGCACTGCTCGCGATCAATTTTGTCCGGATCGATTTCGGCGCCCGCCCGCTGCCCTGCGCCGTCGCCATCGGTGCCGCATTGTTGACGCAAGCCCTCTGCGCGCGCCTCGCTGGCAGCCCCTTCGACTGGCGTTCGCCAATGATCACCGGCCTCTCGCTCGGCCTGCTCTTGCGCGCCGATGCGCTCTGGCTTGACGCCGCGGCCGGTGTCATCGCGATCGGCTCCAAATTCCTGCTCCGGATCGACGGCAAGCACATCTTCAACCCGGCGGGGCTTGCGATCGTCATATTGCTTCTCACCTCGAACGGCGTCTGGATCTCGCCTGGACAATGGGGCGCCGAGATCTGGTTGGCGGCGCTGACTTGTTGCTTCGCGATACTGGTGCTGTCGGCTGCGCGCCGCGCCGACATCGCGGTGTTCTTCTTCGCAAGTCACGCGGCGCTGTTGTTCGCGCGAGCATATTGGCTCGGCGACCCGCTTGCCATTCCCGCCCATCAATTGCAGAGCGGCTCGCTTCTGATCTTCACCTTCTTCATGATTTCCGACCCGCGCACTGCCCCGGATTCGGTCGCCGGCCGCTTCCTGTTCGCCTTCGCGGTCGCCGCCGTCGCGCATTACATGGCGTTCTTCATGCAGATGCGGCCTGCGCTTTATTTCGCCCTGATCCTGCTTTCTCCCCTGACCTTGCTGATCGATCGTTTGATTCCCGCGCGGCGCTTCACCTGGCGCGCCGGCGCAGCCCAAGGAGTTTCCTGAAGATGACCAGGACTGTTGCCCATGGCTTCAAGTGCGGCGTTGCCGCAATCGCGATCCTCGCCAACCTCGCCATTGTGCCGGCGAATGCCTTCTGCGGCTTCTATGTCGCGCAGGCGGATGCAAAGCTGTTCAACACCTCATCCAAGGTGGTGCTGTCGCGCGATGGCGACCAGACCTCGATCACCATGGCAAGCGATTTCGAGGGCGACGTGAAGGAGTTTGCGCTCGTAGTCCCGGTGCCGACCATCATCGAACGCAAGCAGATCGGCGTGGTCGATCCCAAGACCATCGATCATCTCGACCACTACACCGCGCCGCGGCTCGTCGAATATCACGACGAGGATCCCTGCGCTCCGCCGGTGCAGGTTGCGACCGCGATGCCGGCGCCGCCGCAACTGGCGCGAAGCGCTTCAATGGCGGAAAGGAGTTATGGCGTCACCATCGAGGCCAGCTATGACGTCGCAGAATATGACGTGCTGATCCTTTCCGCCACGGAGAGCGACGGGCTGGTGCGCTGGCTCACCGACAATAACTACCGCATTCCGCAGGGTGCCGAGGCCGTGCTCGGCAGCTACATCAGGCAGAACATGCATTTCTTCGTCGCCAAGGTGAACGTCGATCGCATGGCGACGCTCGGCAAGGGCTATCTCCGGCCGCTGCAGGTGCGCTATCAGAGTCCCAAATTCATGGTGCCGCTGCGGCTCGGCACGGTGAACGCCAGGGGGCCGCAGGACCTCATCATCTATGCGCTGACCAAGACCGGGCGCGTCGAAAGCGCCAATTACCGCACCGTGAAGGTGCCCTCCGACATCGACGTGCCGCTCTATGTCAAGGACGAGTTCGGCCCGTTCTACAAGGCGCTGTTCGAGCGCGCGGTTGCCAAGGAAAACATGCATGCGGTGTTTGTCGAATATGCCTGGGATATGGCGTGGTGCGATCCCTGCGCGGCCGATCCAATGTCCAACAAGGAATTGGCCGAGCTCGGTGCGCGCTGGATCGGCAGTGACAACGACGCCCCGTTCGGTCGCTTCGGCGTCAGCTCCGGCGCCAATGTCTATGTGACGCGCCTTCACGTGCGCTACGACGCCAATACCTTCCCCGAGGATATTGTGTTCCTGGAGACCAGGGATCGCACGAATTTCCAGGGACGCTACGTACAGCATCATCCCTGGCACGGAAACGCGTCCTGCGAGGCAGCGAAGACCTATCGCCAATCGCTGCCGGTGCGCTTTGCGCAGGAGGCGAAGAATCTCGAAGAGCTGGCCGGCTGGGCGCCGAAGGAGGTCGAGGCGCGCATGGCGACGACGGGAGAGCCCGTTCAGGTGAAGTAGTGAGTAGGGTGGGCAAAGCCAACGGGTCCGCGCGAACGCGCGGCCCGATGACAGGCTCCGCGTGCCCACCATTTCTGATGCGATGGTGGGCGCGGGCGCTGTCGCGCCTTTGCCCACCCTACGATTTCTGCTTTCAGGCCGGGCTCTCGCTCCGTCATTGCGAGCCAACGGGTCCGCGCGAAGCGCGGCCCGATGACAGGCTCCGCGAAGCAATCCAAACCGCGGCCGTGGCTGCAGTCTGGATTGCTTCGTCGCTTCGCTCCTCGCAATGACGACGGAACACGTGGTTTCCGCCTATCAGTGCGCCTCACTCATACGACGAAATCTCGATCAGGCTGCCGTCGGGATCGCGGCAATAGACCGAGAGCAGAGTGCCGCGCGCGCCCTGCCTCTTGCTCGGACCGTCCTCGATCGTCACGCCATGTGCCTTGAGATGCGCGACGACCTCGTCCGGCGTGCTCGCGGTGAGAAAGCAGAGATCGTCACTGCCCGCGGCCTCGTGATCCGCGGTGAACCATTCGACCTTGTCGGCATTCTTCGGGCGGACGTTGATCTTCTGGTTGCCGAACACCAGCGACGTACGCCTGGCCTTGCCTTCGCCCGGGTCGAAAACCCTGATCTCCATGCCGAGGACTTTTGCGTACCATTCGGCCGAGCGTTGAACATCGCTGACGTTGATGACGATGTGATCGATCGCATTGACCTTGATCGCCATGGCTTGTCCTTTCGTCAAGGTGACAGGCTGCTCGCCTCCCGTTTGTTACAACTGTTACAACGCCGTTCGCCCTTGGTTCAACGCCGGCCCTTTGCCGGACGATGCTCGGGTGGTGCTAACCCGAACCGGTCGCCGATCTGTTCACGGCCGACGGCTCGTCCGACCCGAAGAAAGCGTCGACGCGCAGGCCGACCGGGAGCTTTGCGCCCGGGTCGAGATCGATCAGCACTTGCAGCACTTTGGTGTCGACCTTGTCGGCCGGGCGTCCGGTCTGAACCTCCTTGGGGCCCATCCGTGACAGGACGCGGTAAACGGTGCCGCTGAATTTCTGATCGGGGAAGGCGTCTGCCGTGATCGCGACAGGTTCGCCGACCGACACCCGACCCACGTCGGTCTCGTCGACCTCGGCCCGGACACGCAGCCGATGGAGGTCGCCGATGATCGCAATCGGGGTCGGCGGCACGTTGGTGACGGCTTCACCCGCGACGCGCTCGCGGCGCAGAACGGTTCCGGCAATCGGCGAATGAATGAAGGTCTTGTCGAGCAGCGCCTCGGCAAGCGCAACGTTCGCTCTTGCGAGATCGACCTGCGCGCGCGCAGCGGCGATGTCCTCCGCGCGCGAACCGGCCTCGATCAGCGCAAGCCTTTCGGCCGCGACCGCGCGGCGCGCCTCGCTAGCGTGCAGCGTCGAGGTCGCGAGGTCGAGCGCCGACTGCGGCGAGGTTCCGCTGATGGTCAGCGGCAGGCGGCGCGCATAGTCGCGGCGGGCCATATCGAGATTGGCTTCAGCCTCATCCAGGGTCGCGCGAGCCTCGCGCCGCTCTTCGACGCGAGCACCGTTGAGGGTACGCTCAAGCTCGGCTTCGCGCAGCGCCAGTTCGGCCCGCGCCGAAGCGAGGCGGGCGACCTGCTCGGCATTGTCGACCACCGCAATGATCTGGCCCGCGCGCACCTCGTCATTCTCGTCGATGCGCATCTGCTGGATGATGCCGATCACTTGCGAGCCGACCTCGCGCTCCTCGCCGATCGGCTCGACCAGGCCGGGCGCCGCAACCAGGTGATGGCCCGGCGCAGGGTCGCGCGCTGGCGAAGCCCATACCGGGAATTGCATATTTGCGGGCAATCCCGAAGACAGTACGACCGCCATGGCGCTGAGCGCGGTTACGACGGCAACCCTACGGAAGTTACGAAGAGAGCTGTTCATGGCGCGGCTCCCATTGCAAGTGCCGGAGACACCGTTGCTGCGGCGGATTCCGGAGCAATTCGACCATCTTCGATGCGAACGATTCGATCCGCCAGATGCACGATCCGGGGATCGTGGGTGACGATGACGACGGCGCGGTGCTGGCGATGCGCCAGCATGCGAAACAGTTCCATGGCCTTGAGCCCGTTTTCGGCATCGAGGGCCGCCGTCGGTTCGTCCGCCATCAGGATCTGCGGATCACCGGCGAGCGCGCGGGCAATCGCCACGCGTTGCTTCTGGCCGCTGGAGAGCTCGGACGGATAGGCATCAAGACGATTTGCCAGACCGACCAGCGTCAACAGCTCGCGGGCGCGATCGCGCGCAGCGTCGCCGGCCACGCCCATGAGATCGAGTGCGACCATCACGTTCTCCGTCGCGGTCAACACCGGAAACAGGTTGTAGGCCTGAAAGACGAAACCGAAATGCTGCAGGCGCAGTGCGCCGAGCTGATCCTCATTGAGTGAGCCTGTTGGCTCGCCCTGCAGCGTCACGACGCCGGCGGTCGGTCGCAGCAGACAGCCGAGAATATGAAGCAACGTGGTTTTCCCGCTGCCGGAGGGACCCATCAGCAGCAGAACCTCATCTTTCCGGATTTCGAGGTCGATCGCGCGCAGCGCGGTGAAGGCCGTCGGCCCGGAGCCGAAGGTGTGGGTCACATCGGCAGCGGTGACGACCGCATCCGTCATCGGAACACCTTGACCGGGTCGATGGATATGACCTTGTTGAGCGACACCAGTGAAGCGACGGCACACATCAGGATCGTGATGCCGGCGATGCTGCCAGCCATCCACCACGGCACCTGCGGTGCGGCGCTGCTGTGGCGGGCGAGATAGGCGAGGGTCAGGACGAGGGTGATGCCGACGCCGTATCCCAGGAGTCCGCCGACCACCGCCTGCTTGATCACGATCTTGTACAGATAGCTCCGCGGGCCACCCATGGCGCGGATGGTTGCGTATTCGGGCAAGCGGTCCATGGTGCTGGCGTAGAGCGTCTGTGCCACGATCACCACGCCGACCATCAACGCCAGCACGGACGAGGCGATCAAGGTTGTACCGGCGCCGGTCGTGAACAACCAATAGGTGCGGCTCTTGTTGGAAAACTGGGTCGGCTGCAACACGTCCACGTCGGGCATGCGGGTGGCCAGCGCGGCTGCGGCCGCTTCGGGGTTTTGCCCCTTTTCAAGCCGGACCAGGACATAGGTGATGTCCTTGTCTGCCCGGCCTGTCAGGAGGCGCGCCGTACGAAGGGAGGTGAAGACGTAAGGGGACTGCGTGAAGGTACGAATGCCGTTGGTGAATGCAGTTACGCGTGCGCGATGATCGTTGATCTCGACCAGCTGATCGATGTGATCGATTCCGAGCTTCTCGGCGTAAAGGCGGTCGACGATCACGCCGTCGGGTATCGACAGCGCGTCATGGACGCTTCGTCCGGGCTCAATCGCCCATGGCAACCCCATGACAGCGTGCGGATCGACGCCGATGATGATGACGGTCTCGCGAACACCGTCAGGCTTTTTCCAAAAGGCAAATTGCAGAAGATAGGATTCGGCGGCGGCGACACCTGCGACGGAAAGGGTCTGGAAGCGCCGCCTTTCCTCGAGCGGCGTCGCGAGGTCGACCGAACGCACACCGTGGGCGGTCACCCAGAGATCGACATTGGCGTGATCGACGATCGTCGATGTCGTGTGCAGGAAATTAAGCAGCATGCCGAGCTCGAGCCCCATCAGGATCGTCGAAAATGCGATTCCGATCAGTGTCACGAGCAGGCGCACGCGATCATGAACGAGGTTGCGCCACGCAATCAGCAGAGTCATGCCCGAGCGCCAACGCGGCATCACTGCAAGACGCCGATATTGTGGCTCGGGAATACCAATGCCTTGCACAGACATCTTCACGTCTCGCTTGTTGCCTCGAGACTTTCCGCAATGCAGCGCGCCCGGCATTGATCTGGCTCAAGACAGCCATTGCGGCGCCAACGCGCCGGCACGCTGCGTTCGCTCGGCGTGACCAGCGCGGAGCGGTCGCCGCAATTGCCCGATGTGCCGGCGATCGGCGAAACCGTGAAGGGCTATGAGGCGAGCGCGCTGTTCGACATGGGCGCGCCGGCCAAGACGCCGAAGGACATCATCGACAAGCTCAACGCCGAGGTCAACGCGGTGCTGGCGGAGCCCACCATCAAGAAGCAGTTCGAGGACCTCGGTGGCGCGCCCCTGATCGAAACACCTGAGGCGTTCGGCGCCGAGATCGCCGCCGAAACCGGGAAGTGGAAGAAGGTCGTCGAATTCGCCGGCCTCAAGGTAGAGTGAACTGCCGAACTGCCTTGCACGTTGTATGATCGCGACAGAGCGATAAGCGCCATGCGGCGCGAAGGAGACGTTCATGCGAAAACTAGTATTGGCAAGTTTGGCGGTGGCCGCGGCCGGTGCGGCGACGTTGGCGACGTCCGCGCCGGCGGCGGCCTATGTTACCCCTGGTGCGTGCAGGGCAGGGGCGTCGGTTATCCCGGCGACTGCTCTTACACGAGCTATAAACAGTGCATGGCGAGCGCTTCCGGGCGCTACGCCTATTGCGGCGTGAACCCGTACGTGGCGTTCGGCGCGCAAGGGTCACCACAGCCGCGGGGTCGCCACTACTATCACCACCATTACTATTATCGCTGACAGGGTTTTTGTTCCTGGCGACGTGAAGCGACCCATCTGATCGGGCGGGTCGGTTTGCCTTGGCCGGCGCGCTCTCGACCGCCGGTTTTCAGCACGCACGATTTTGTGTTCGACTGGCTTGCTTGACATGCCGCTGCCTTCGCTTATACTAAACCACATGGTTAAGTATCGGGACCAGACGCTCGACCGCACCTTTGCGGCGCTTTCCGATCCGACGCGGCGCGCGCTGCTGGCGCGGCTGGGGGAGCAGGAAAGCCTGTCGGTGAGCGAGCTGGCGCAACCCTTTGCGATGTCGCTGCCCGCGATCATGAAGCATCTCGACGTGCTGTCGGATGCCGGCCTGATCGCGCGGGAGAAGACCGGCCGCACGGTGGCCTGCCGGCTCACCGCCCAGCCGATGGAGCAGGCGATGAACTGGCTCAATCGCTACGCACGCTTCTGGTCCGAGAATCTCGACCGCCTTGCTGCTTTTGTGGAGGAAGATCCATGGCCCAACCAGCAACTGCCCCCAAGCTCGCCGAGCGTCCCAGCCTCGCCCTCACACGCCGGATCCGCGCGCGGCCGGAAAAAGTCTACGCCGCCTGGACCGAGCCGCAAAACCTAGTGCGGTGGTTCGGGCCGGCTTCGGCGAAGCCCGGCACCCTGCACGCCGATCTCGATGTCCGTGTCGGCGGGCGCTACCGCATCCAGTTCGAGAAGAACGACGGCGAATATTGCGAGGTCGGCGGCCTCTATCGCGATGTCGTGCCGAACGAGCGGCTGCAATTCACCTGGGCGTGGCATTCGACGCCGGAGCGCGAATCGCTGGTGACGATCGAGTTCAAGCTCGAAGCCGGCGGCACGCTCCTGGTCTTCAATCACGCGCAGTTCGTCGACGAGACCGCGCGCGACAACCACGCCCGCGGCTGGAATGAGCTGTTCGCCAAGCTGGATGAATTCGTTTCCTGATCTGTCATTCCGGGATGGTCCAAAGGACCAGACCCGGAATCTCGAGGTTCCGGGTTCGATGCTTCGCATCGCCCCGGAATGACGGTCCAAATAGCCAACGAGAGGAGCGTCAAATGCAACCGCACAAGATCGTTTCGAAGCAAGAATGGATCGAAGTCCGCAAGGCGCATATGGCGCGCGAGAAGGAACTGACGCGCGCCCGCGAGGCGCTCAACGAAGAGCGCCGCAACCTGCCCTGGGTCAAGGTCGATGAGAACTATGTGTTCGAAGGGCCGAATGGCAAGGTGACGCTTGGCGATCTGTTCAAGGGCCGGCCTCAGCTCGTCGTTCAGCATATTATGTTCGCTCCCGAATGGGACGCAGCGTGCAAGAGCTGCTCGTTCTGGGCCGACGGTTACGAGCGCCTGGTTCCGCATCTCGCGGCGCGCGACACCACCATGGTCGCGATCTCGCGCGCGCCCGTCGCCAAGCTCGATGCCTTCAAGAAGCGGATGGGCTGGACCTTCGACTGGGTCTCGTCGGGCGGCAACGACTTCAACGCCGATTACGGCGTCACCTACACGCGCGAGCAGATCGACAAGGGTGAAAAGAAATACAATTTCGGGACCACGCGGTTCTACGGCGAGGAGTTGCCGGGCATCAGCGTGTTCTACCGCGACGAAGCCGGAAACATCTTCCACACCTATTCCTGCTACGCGCGCGGCCTCGACATGATGAACGCCGCCTACCACTACCTCGACCTGACGCCGCTCGGCCGCCACGAGGAGGGTCTGCCCTATCCGATGGACTGGGTGCGCCTGCGCGACCAGTATCAGCCGGAAGCGAGCAAGGCGGGCTGTTGCGATAGTTGATTACATAAGGGTGGGTTAGCCGAAGAAGGCGTAACTCACCTCTTCTGCTGCCGCGGATAGAGAAGAGGTGGGTTACGCTTCGCTAACCCACCCTACGATCTGCATCACCGCCGCGCGGTCTCCGCCGGCTCGCTGGCCTTGCAGGAGATCAGCAGCGTATAGGCGCGCGCGCTGCCTGCGATGTCGGCGGTCTTGAGCTCGGTGCCGGGGGCTGCGGTTTCGTAAGCGACAACGCTGTTGTCGAGGAAATCTCGGAGCGCGCCGGTCTTGATCGCGAAATTGATGTTTTCCGGGATCGAGCCGGTGTAGCGGGCGATCTTCAGCGCGTCCAGTTTCCCGGAGACCACGCCGACGACATCACCCGAGGTGTCGAACAGCGGTCCGCCGCTGTTGCCGGGCTGCACTGCGGCGCTGATCTGCAGGAAGCGCGTGTCGTTCAGCATCCCGCTCAGCGAGCTCACGATGCCGGTCGTCACCGTGAAATCCGACGTCAGGAGACCATGATAGAGATAGCCGATCGCGACCACCGAATCGCCGGAATGCATCGCGCGATCACGGATCCTGACGTGCGCCTTGAACGATTCCGCAGGGCCCTGCAGCAGCGCGAGGTCGTTGAATTCATCGCTGTTGACCACTCGCAAGGTAGCGGCAGCCTCGCCGGTGAGATTGCCCTTGATATCGCCGATGCAGCCGTCGATCACATGATGATTGGTGACGATATGCCCGCTGGCCGAGACGACAAAGCCGGTGCCGGTCTGGGTGCCGGTCCTGGCTGATTTGGCGCTCGGGGTCTCGGCCTTCGCCGCGACGACCTTCGGCACCGTGAACTCGCCCGCACTCTTGATGCCGCCGGCCTTGACCGTGCGGACGCATTGGGCGAGCACCGCGAGCAGCGGCCCCGTCGAGGTCAGGTTGAAATTCAGCACCGTCCCGCCCGACACCGCGACCATCAGGCTCGCCTTCTGGAACGCGTGCGCGACGTTCGGCGGCAGGATCGCGGTCGCCATGATCCCGGAGGTGGCGGTCGCAAACAACCTTGCTTGCGTCTGCCCGTCAAAGGTGACGTCGATCGGAACCGAGGCGCCCTTGTTCAGGTGAAAGGCGGGGCTCGCAAAGCCGAGCAGCCATGAATTGCTGACGTTCTGGCCGACGACGAGAATGACGCCGTTGCCATAGCTTGCAGTCGCCCCGCAATGCGAGAAGGCGCCGTTGCTGTCGTTGGTGAAAGCGCCGCCCGTCCAGTTGCCGACATGAATATTGCCGTAGGGCCCGGCGGCGTTGGCGACCGACGTGATCGCCATCTGCACAAGACATGCAAGAAACAACAGTTTACGCATACGACAGCCCCCAGCCAACAGCCCAGAGACATTCTACGTGAACGCCTTGGCTTAAGGCAACCGGGGGTAGTCCGGCGTGTTCCATGTGCCGCACGGCACTTGCGCCGGCGCTCCGGTTCTGTATACTTTGCGGTACAAAGTGACTTGGGCGTCAGGGGACTTAAACCGCGTGCAGACCGAAGAGATGCGCGATCTCGACAAGGCGTTGGCCGACATCATCGCCATTCGCAGCCAGCTTGCCGCCGGCACTGCGTTTGCCGGATACGGACCGGCGGCGATTTTTGCGACCGCCTTCGTCGCACTGATCACGGCGGGCGCACAATATGCCTGGCTCGACGATCCGACGCATCATCCCCTTGCATTTCTGTTTGGTTGGGCAATTGCGGCCGGGCTCTCCGCCCTGATGATCTTCACAGAAATGGTGGCGCGATCGCGGCGGCGGCATCATTCGGGCCTTGCGGATGCCATGATCCACCAGGCCGTCGAGCAGTTCCTGCCCTCGGCGGTGGCCGGCGTGTTGCTCGCCTTCGTGCTCTGGAAATTTGCCGCCGAATCACTGTGGCTGCTGCCGGGACTGTGGCAGGTGCTGGTCTCGCTCGGCGTGTTCGCCTCGGTCCGCACGCTGCCGCGCAGTGTCGCGCTCGCCGGCGCCTGGTATTTCGTCGCGGGCTTCACTGTGCTTCTGATCGCGAGCCAGACGCATGAACTGTCGCCCTGGACGATGGGCCTGCCATTCGTGATCGGGCAGTCGCTGATGGCGACCATCATCTATTTTGCCTCCGGAGTGAGTGATGTCGAAGGCTGAGACGAGCAGCGCGCCGTTCTCCTATGTCGGCCTCGACCGCGTGATCCATGAGAAGGCGCGGCTTGGCCTGTTGACTTCGCTGATGGCTCATCCCAAGGGGCTCGCCTTTGCCGACCTCAAGCAGCTTTGCGGCCTGACCGACGGCAATCTCAGCCGTCACCTGCAGGTACTGCAGGAAGCCGGCCTCGTCGAAGTGATCAAGGGCTATGAGGGCAACCGGCCGCACACCTCCTGCCGCCTCACCAGGATCGGCCGCCGCCGCTTTCTCGACTATCTCGCCGTGCTGGAAGGACTCGTGCGCGACGCCGCAAGGGCCGCCGGCAAGGAAGGCTCGCCGCTCGGCCGGCTCGGCATCCTGCCGACCTGACCGTTTCCCTTTTTTTGCTCCGGAGCTTTGCAATGCAAAGTAACTCTCGACTGGCCGCGAAACTCCATGTCGGCATCATCATGGACGGCAATGGACGATGGGCGACGCGGCGCGGCCTGTCGCGCCTGCGCGGCCATGAGGCCGGCGTCGAGGCGATCCGCCGCGTGGTGGAGGCCGCGCCCGATCAGGGCGTCGGCACGCTGACGCTCTATGCCTTCTCCACCGACAATTGGCGCCGGCCGAAAGCGGAAGTCGCAGCGCTGATGGCGCTCTTGCGCTTCTATCTCGCCAATGAGGTCGAAAGCCTCGCCAAGAACGGCGTCCGCCTCAAGGTGATCGGCCGCCGCGATCGCCTGCCCGACGGCATTGCCGCGTCGATCGCGCGGGCGGAGGAGGCGACCGCGCGCGGCGAGACGCTCAACCTGCGCATCGCCGTCGACTATTCCTCGCGCGATGCGATCCTCAACGCCGCGGCGAAGCTCGCCGGCATCACCGAGCCGACGCGGGAATTGTTCTCGCAGCTCGTCACCGGCGAAGCAGGCCTGCGCGACGTCGATCTCATCATTCGCACCAGCGGCGAGAAGCGACTCTCCGACTTCCTGCTCTGGGAAGGCGCCTATGCCGAGCTCTATTTCACCGAGCGGATGTGGCCGGAGTTCGACGCCGACAATCTCGCGGCGGCGCTGGCTTCATTCCATCGCCGCGAACGCCGCTTCGGCGGCCTGGCATCGCCACCGCTCGAGCCCGTGCCGAGCCTCTGAGGCCGTTCGCGGTCTTTCCGCGAATCGGGGAATCATCTATCGCTGATTGCATGGCCACGCCGACCATGCCCTGATGAACCGTCAGCAAAGCCCAGCCGACGCGCCGCCCAGCGCTGCGACCAGTCCGCGCAAGGATACGCCGGCCGCCTGGTTCGAGACCGGGCTTCGTCTGATGCAGGCGGGGCAACTTGCCGAAGCTGAGCAATGCGGACGAAGCGCGCTCGCGCTCGATCAGGGGCATGCCGATTCGCTGCATCTGATGGGCATGCTCTGCATCGCCGCCAAGCAATACGATCTCGCCATCGAGTGGTTTGCGATGGCGATCCGGCAGAACCCCGACGTCGCCGATTACTTCTGCAATCTCGGCCTGGCGCTGCAGCGCAAGGACCGCCTCGATGAGGCGATCCGGTGCTTTGACCGCGCGCTCACGCTCAACTCCGACCAGCCCGAGATCTGGTTCCGGATGGGCGAACTGCTGCAGCAGCAGAAGCGTCTGGACGAAGCGATCCTGAGCTTCGATCAGGCGCTCAAGGTGAAGCCTGATTATCGCGAGGCGGCGAATGCCAGCGGGCTGCTCTATTTCGAGACCAAGCGATACGAGGCGGCGATCGCCCGCTTCACCACCTCGGCGGACATCGATCCGACCCAGGCGGGAGCGTATAATTTCGTCAGCCGCTGCCAATGGCCGCTGCGGCGCTTCGACGAAGCGCTTGCCAATGGCCACAAGGCCCATGATCTCGCCCCCGACAGTCCGGAGATAGCCAAGAATATCGGGCTGATCCTGCAGAAGCTCGATCGGCAGGAGGAGGCGATGGTCTGGTTCGACCGCGCGCTGGCATTGCGGCCGGATTTTCCGCCCGCGTTGAACGATCGCGCGACCACGCTGTTCGCGCTGCGCCGGATCGACGAGGCCTTCGCCGATCTTGCCCGCGCTATCGCGCTTGATCCGGAATGCGCCGATTACCGCTGGAACCGGGCGCTGCTGCAGCTTCTGATCGGACAATTCGATGAGGGCTGGCAAGGGCGGGAGTGGGGACGGAAATGCGCGCTGGTCGGCTTCGTCGACCGGAAATTCGAGAAGCCGCATTGGTTCGGCGAGATGCCGATCGCAGGCAAGACCATCCTGCTGCACAGCGACGAGGGGCTCGGCGATACCATCCAATATTCGCGCTATGCGGCCAAGGTCGCAGAACTCGGTGCGCGGGTCGTGCTCGAGGTCGAGGCGCCGCTGCATCCACTCCTGACCGGCATGGAGGGCGTGTCGCTGTGCCTGCCAAAGATCAAGGGCGTCGCGCTTCCCGATTTCGATCTGCACTGCCCGCTGTCGGGACTGCCGCTCGCGTTCAGGACCCGACTCGACACCATTCCCGCCAAACGCGCCTATCTGCCGCCGCTGCCGGAGGCGCGCGTGCGGGAATGGCAGGCGCGGCTCGGCGCGCATGACCGGTTGCGCGTGGGGCTGGTCTGGTCCGGCAATCCCCTGCACGGCAATGATCGCAACCGATCGACCACGCTACAGGCGATGTCGGCGATCCTCAATCCTGGCGCGCGTTTCTACAGCCTGCAGAAAGACCCGCGGCCCGAAGACAAGGTAACGCTGCGTGAGCGAACAGACATCTTTGACCTGACCGAGCATCTCTCGGATTTCGTCGACACCGCCGCACTGATCTCCGGCCTCGACCTCGTTATCACCGTCGACACCAGCGTCGCGCATCTTTCCGCAGCGCAGGGATGCCCGACCTGGATTCTCTTGCCCCATACGCCCGATTATCGTTGGCTGCTCGATCGCGACGACAGCCCCTGGTATCCGACCGCGCGCCTGTTCCGGCAAGACGAGGCCCGCGACTACGCCAAGGTGTTTTCGCGCGTGCGCGAGGAGTTGGAGGGGATGATCGCGGTGTTCGGGCGTTAGGTTGGATATTCTCGTCAGCGGCCTATCCGCGGATTCGCTTCACCTCTCCCGCTAGCGGGGGAGGTCGCATCGCATCGAATGATGCGATGCGGGTGGGGGAAGCTCTCTCCACACGGACGCTGTGCATTGCGGCGGCACCCCCACCCCAACCCTCCCCCGCAAGCGGGAGAGGGAGCACCGTCCCCGTGCGGCGCTGATTGGCCTGATCTCACGTCAGGTCAGAAGCAAAGCCATGCCCGGATCACCTTTCTCCATCGCGCGGCGGTAGGCCGGGCGTGCGCCGATGCGCGCGAGATACTTCAAAATGTTGGGGCGGCGCCCGAGGTCATAGGGCTGGAAGTAACGCATGGTCGTGAGCGAAAAGCCCGTCATGATGTCGGCGGCGGTGAACTCCTTGCCGGCAAGATAGTCGGCTTCGCGCGTGCGCGCCTCGATGAGATCGAAGGCGCGATCGACGCGGGCTTTGGTCGCGATCAGCATCGGATTGTCGGGGGTGAGCTTCAGCCGGTTCAGGATCATCAGCCGTCCCATGCTGGCCTGCAGTGTGCCGTTGGCGAAATGAAACCAGTAAAGGAACTGTGCGAAATCCGGATGGCTCGCGGGTAGCGCAAGCCGCCCGTCGCCATATTTGGCGATGATGTATTCGACGATCGCGCCGGACTCGGCGAGCACGAGATCGCCGTCGGTGATGACCGGCGCCGACCCGATCGGATGCAGCGCCTTGTAGTCCGCTGGCGCGAGCATGGTCTTCGGATCACGCACCGTGTGCTTCAGCTCATAGGGAATGCCCAGTTCCTCGCAGAGCCAGACGATGCGTTCCGATTGCGACTTGCCGAGATGATGGACGGTGAGCATGGCGGACTCCGCTCGTACTTTGCTGGTTAAGGAACCTCCCATGATGCCGCGTGGCGAGGGCGGCCTCAAGGGTTCGGAAACCACACGTGCGTCGGGTCCTGGCTGCCTCCTGGCCGCTAACCAATTCGAAAACGGTTGCCGCCAAAGTCGCTGCAACACAACGGGGACAGTTACGGGGAAGACCAATGTTGATGAACGGGGAAGCCATTCTGGAGAACGTGCGCCGCTATCGCGCGATCGCATCATTGCACCGGCAGACCGCCGCCTTCCGTCCGCTCCAGCGCTGGTCGCTGCTGGACCAGGCCGAGCACTGGGAGCACATGGCAATCGCCGAGCTCGAGGCCTATTTCGAGGTCCGCGACCGCTACGCTGTTAAGACCTATCATTGAGAGGAGACCGCGCGGGTCCATGGGCCCGTGCGATGCCGTTAAGCAATCGTGAATACCGGACTGTCCGTCACGTCCGCTTATCCGGAGACGATTGGCGCTTCCCTCTGCGGCGGGCTTCGACCTCCTCGATCTCCGGCTCGATCGAGCCGAGGCTTGAGTAAATCTGGGCGAGCAGGGTTTTCAGATCCGAAACGCCGTTTTTCGGAAAGCCGCGGATCGCGACCTCCTCGAAATGCATCGCGATCGGGATCAGCTCCTCGACCAGCGCCTTGCCCTTTGCGGTCAGGTTGATCGCAACGGTGCGGGCGTTGTCCTCGAGCCGCTTGCGTGAGACCAGCCCCTTCCGTTTCATGGTGCCGATCAGCCGCGACGCCGTCGAGATCTCGATCGAGGTCATGTCCGCGAGGTCGCCGAGCCGCTGATCGCCTTGCTCCCAGAGCGCGGCCATCACCCGGTACATCGGCAGCGTGACGTCGTAGCCGGCGATGCGGCGCGAGAACAATTCACCCATCCGGACGCCGACCCGGTTGAGCTGATAGGGCAGGGAGTCTGTCAATCGGTACAAGTGCTTGCCGCCTGTCTCGTCGCAATTGTTGCACGCCGACACTAGCCGATTTGCCCGGCTCGCCCCAAGCAGAAAGTTGCATTTGCAAATTTCTGCTTGACTTTTATTTGCAAATGCAACTATTGTAATGGAAAGTTATAAATCGGGGGGAAGGAGCGGTCGATGTCGGCGACATCCGAGGGTCCGGGAGCGTCCTTCAGGCTCGCGATGCGGCGCTTTCCCGCCGCGGTGTCGGTCATCACTTCGGCCGACCAAAGCCGCCGTCACGGCATGACGGCGACCGCGGTTACCTCGCTTTCATTGAACCCCCCGTCGCTGATCGCCTGCATCAACCGCACGACGCTGCTTCACGACATCATGCAGGTCGGCCGGCATTTTTGCGTAAACGTGCTGCGCCGCGACCAGGCCGAGCTGTCTTCCGCTTTCAGTGGCGCGATCCCGCCCGAGGCGCGCTTTAGCCTCGGGACATGGCTCACCTCGACCAATGGTGTGAGCTATCTGGCGGAAGCGCAGGCCAATATCTTCTGCAGGAGGGTTGCCGCCGTGCCCTACGGCACTCACACGATCTTCATCGGCGAGGCGGAAGCCGTGAACGTCCATGATCCGATCGAGCCCCTGATCTACCAGGACTCCAAATATTGCTTCTCTGTCGCGCATGAGACTGCCGCGCCGGGCGGCACCTGCATGCGCGCAGCGTCAACCATTAACCAGCGGGGACCGACATGGCTCTGGCGGCACAATTGAATCACCGGATCCGGCGCGAGCAGCCGCGCCCCGAGCTGAACGAGTTGAAGGCGCGGCTCGCGGGCGTTCAGCCGGAGATTGCCGGTCGCGCGGGCGCGACCGAGAAGGCCTATCGTGTGCCCGTGGAGAATATCGCGGCGCTACGCGCCATCGGCTATTTCGACATCGTCAAGCCTCAGGCCTTCGGCGGCTATGAGCACGATTTCGACGTGTTGGTCGATTTGAATATCGAGCTTGCCAAATCCTGCGCGTCGACGGCATGGGTTGCGGGGCTATTGGCCGCGCACCAATGGTTGATCGCGAGCTTCCCGGAACAGGCGCAGCGCGACGTCTGGGACGCCGATCCCGCGGCTGTCGCCTGCGGTTCCTATGCGCCCGCCGCCAAGGCGACCCGCTCCGAGGGCGGTTACCGCTTGAGCGGGCGATGGTCGTTTGCGAGCGGCTGCGACAACGCGCAATGGGCGCTATGCGCCGCGCTGCTGCCGCCGGAAACGGAAGGCGGCCCGTTGACGCCGGCCTTCCTGCTGGTGCCCGCCTCCGACTTCCGCATCGACGATACCTGGCATGTGGTCGGACTTGCCGGCACCGGCAGCAAGACTCTCGTGCTCGATGACGTGTTTGTCCCTGCGCACCGGGTGCTCGGCTTTGCAGAAACGACGAGCGGACGGACGCCGGGTGCGGCGCTGTACGCGCAAAATCCCGCCTTTTCGATTCCAATGTTGTGCAACATCCCGTCCTGCCTCGCTTCGACCGCGGTCGGCGCTGCGGCGGGCGCGCTGGACGACTATCTGGCGCGAACGTCCAAGCGCGTAACGCGTGGGGCGGTCGCCGGCCACAACAACAAAATGGCGGAGTTTCCGACCATCCAGCTCCGCGTCGCCGAGGCCGCGGCATCGACCGACGCTGCGCGCGAGGTGCTGCTGCGCGACCTGCGCGAAAGGGCGGCGGCTGTGCGTTCAGGCCGGACGGTCAGCATTGAGGACAGAATCACGAGCCGGCGAGGGCAGGCTTTCTCGGTGAGCCTTGCCCTGCGCGCGGTGGAAGCCCTGAACGCCTCGACCGGCGGCGCAGGGCTTGATCTCGCCAATCCCGTGCAGCGCGCTTGGCGCGACGCCAACGCCGTCGGCCGGCACATCAGCATGAACTGGGATGCCGTCGGCACCATGTATGGTCAGTTGGCGCTCGGGCTCGCGCCGCAGGGCCAATATTGATCAACGAGGACATGTTCGGGAGGACGCCATGCTGGGTAAGATCGCACTCGAGGAGCATTTTGCGATT
Organism: Bradyrhizobium sp.; assembly: GCF_035309285.1. Classification (GTDB taxonomy): domain Bacteria; phylum Pseudomonadota; class Alphaproteobacteria; order Rhizobiales; family Xanthobacteraceae; genus Bradyrhizobium. Next base: position 50,023 of record NZ_DATGFH010000094.1, read on the forward strand.
GCCGACACTCTGACGGATTCGGCGGGCTTCGTGCCGGAGAGCTATTGGCCCGAATTGAAAAGCCGCCTGCTCGACATCCAGGACCGGCGCCTCGCCGAGATGGACAAGCACGGGATCGAGATGATGATCCTGTCGCTCAACGCGCCGGCCGTGCAGGCAATCCCGGAGACAGCGCGCGCCGACGAGATCGCGCGCCGCGCCAACGATTATCTCGCCGAGCAGGTCGCCAAGCGTCCTTCGCGTTTCCAGGCCTTTGCCGCGCTGCCCATGCAGGATCCCGAGCTCGCCGTCGCCGAGCTCGAGCGCTGCGTGACGACGCTCGGCTTCCGCGGCGCGCTGGTCAACGGCTTCTCGCAAATCGCCGATGGCAAGACGCCGGTTTATTATGACCTGCCGCAATACCGTCCATTCTGGGCGAGCGTCGAGCGCCTCGGCATTCCCTTCTATCTGCATCCGCGCAATCCGCTGCCGGAGGATTCGCGGATCTATGACGGGCACCCATGGCTGCTCGGACCGACCTGGGCTTTCGGGCAGGAAACCGCTGTCCACGCGCTGCGCCTGATCGGGTCGGGCCTGTTCGATGAACATCCAAGGCTCGAGATCATCCTCGGCCATATGGGCGAGGGATTGCCCTACAGCATGTGGCGCATCGATCATCGCAACGCCTGGGTCAAGGCGCCGCATAAGCACAAGGCGAAGCGGAAGATCCGCGATTATTTCAACGAGAATTTCCACCTGACGACCTCGGGGAATTTCCGCACGCAGACGCTGATCGACGCGATTCTCGAGATCGGCGCCGACCGCATCCTGTTCTCGGTCGACTGGCCGTTCGAGAACGTCGATCACGCCGCCGACTGGTTCAACAGCGCGAGCATCAGCGAGACGGATCGCGTCAAGATCGGCCGGCAGAACGCTGCAAAGCTGTTCAAGCTGAATATGCCGGCGGCCGCGCGAGGGCGGATCAATCAGGCCGCGGAATAAGCGGTCGTCAGCAAATCAAACAAATCACATGGGAGGGGCGAGATGGCAGATCACGGGATTGACGTTCACGAGGAGCTGGCAAGCGCGACTGTCAGCGGATTCCATCGGCGGCTTGGGCTCGTCATGGGATTGCTCACCCTGTTCGACGGCTACGACACCTTCAATCCCGCCTATGTCATCCACTATGTGGCGGGACCCTGGGGACTGAAGGGCAGCCAGGCGGGCCTGTTGATCTCGAGCGGCCTGGTCGGCTTCCTTGTCGGGTCCGCCGTCCACGGCCTGATCGCCGATCGCATGGGCCGGCGCGGCACACTCCTGGGCGGACTCTGGATCACGAGCATCTTTACGCTCCTAACCGCGCTCTTCGCCAATTCTTTCGCCTCGTTCTGCGGCTTGCGTCTTCTCACCGGCCTCGGGCTCGGCGTGCTGCTGCCGCTCGCCACGACCTATATCAACGAACTCGCGCCGCGGCGGGCCGCCAACACCTATGCGCTGTGGGGCGTGGCGCTGGGCTGGGCGCTCGGCGGCACCATCGCTGGTCTCGTCGGCGTGTTCGCAACGCCCGCGTTCGGCTGGAAGGCGCTCTACTGGGTTGGAGCGATGTCCTTCCTGTTGCTTCCGTTCCTGCACGTCCAGCTTCCGGAGTCGCCGAAATACCTCGTGCTCCGCAACAGGTCCGACGAGATCCGCGCCCTGCTTGGCAAACTGCGTCCCGACCGTGCGGCACTCTACGCCGCTGCCAGCTTCTCGAAGGTGCAGCAGCATCCCTCAGCCAATCCGGCTGCCGTGCTGCTGACGGCGAAATATCGGCGCACGACACTTGCGATCTGGCTGTCGGCGTTCCTTAGCCTGTTCTGCATCTTCGGTCTCACCGGCTGGATTCCGACCGTGATGATGCAGAGGGGCGAGACGTTCTCGGCAAGCTTCGGCTTCGGCGCGGTGATGCAGATCATGTCCTTTCTCGGCGCGCTCCTGCTCGGGCGTCTGATCGACCGGCTCGGCTCCAGCCGCGGACTGATTGCGGCCTGGTGGGTGGCCGGCGGATTGAGCGTGCTGGCGCTGGTTGCGTTCAACACGCATGTTCTCAACGTGACCGCCGTCGCGCTCGCCGGCTTCTGCATCATCGGTGCGCAATTCGTGCTGAACAATTTCACCGCCAATTCGTACGAGACCAGCGTGCGGGCCACGGCGGTGGGGATGGAATTATCGATCGCGCGGGTCGGCGCCATCCTGGGTCCGCTGGTCGCAGGCAGCCTGCAGCAGATCTATCGAAGCCCGACGCCGATGTTTGTCTCGATCGGCCTCTCCGCGATTGTCGCCGGTGCGATTATCCTGCTGGCGGAGCAACCTGCCGCCGAGCGGGCGGGTGCAACGGGCGCCGCCGGCGCGTTGCGAGAGGCGGTTCGGCCTGCGCCTTGAGGAAGTCGGAGAGCGGTCGTCCGATCGCTTCCCGCTGATCGGAGATGTTGCGGTCGCGCAGTAAGCGACGCGACGATAGGGAGCAGCGGAGACATTGATCCTGTTCCGATCCTGTTCTGATCATTCGCATGCGAGACCTTCGTCAGACGCATAGACGGATGCGCCGCCGAGTTCCGGATCGTCAAGGTTCCGAAGCGTTGGACAAGCGCTGAAAATGCGAGGCCGGAGGAACGGGTTTCCCGCGCCATCGTTTTCCGGTGAAGAGCAGCGCGAGTTCGGGACAGCGGCGTTGCTCGTCGCTCGATCGGGCCAGGCGGGCACGAGGAGACTCAGCGACGATATCCTCGTAGATGTCGCTAATGGCACGGACGAGACCATGGGCGCAGGCGCGGGTGACGCGAGCGCAACGGTTCGATCACCGATGCGAATCTATTGCGCCGAGAACACCACCCAGCGAAAGCAAAAGCACTGGAGGAATTTCTCTTATGGAGAGCAAAACTGTGAAAGGCAGGTTCCTGCTAACGACAGCCGTGCTGTTGGCCGGTGTCAGCGTGGCGTCAGCGCAAGGTATGCGCGAGGGCGGCGGAATGGGTGGAGGAGGTGGCAGCGAACGCGGCACCTCTGCGGCTCCGTCAGCAGGTCACGCGGGAGGCCAGATGTCGCCAGGCATGTCTGGTGGTCACCGCGGCGAACCGTCGCAAACCGTCGGCCGAGGCGAAGGCCCAAGAGAGGGAGCGAGAGGAGGAGCGCGACCTGAAGGCCCAAGCGAGCGGCAGATGGGCCGGGGTCAGCCCGAGCACGGGCAGGCCCAGAAAGGTCAGACCATAGGACAAAGCCCGCGTGCCACCGAGCAGGCTCGTCCATCGGAAGCCGGGAAAGCGCCTTCCGTCGCTCCAACGCGCAAGAGTGAGCAGGAGCAAAAGGGCCGCCCCAGCACTCCGACGAAGGGTCAGACCACCGGCCAGGCAACGCAGAAGCAGCAGAAGCAGGCGCCCAACCAGCCGCAGCAGACCCAGTCGCAGCCGCAAAATCGGCCCGGCGCCTCGACGAAAGGTCAAACCACCGGGCAGGCGACGCCGAAGCAGGCGCCTAATCAGGCGCAGCAGACGCAGCCGCAACCACAAAATCGGGCCGGCACCACGACACAGGGCCAGAGCACGACGAGCGGTGCTGCGACACAGAGTCAGACGAATACAGCCCAAAGCCGGACTCAGGGGACTGTTGCTCAAAGCCTGTCGGGTCGCACGACCGTAACCGCGCAACAGCAAACCAGGATTCAGCAATCGGTGTTGTCTGCCAGCAATGTGCCGCGGGTTAACATCAACAACATCAACTTCACGATCAATACCGGCGTAGTGGTGCCGTCGCGATTCCGAGTCGTGGCGGTCTCGACCTTCCCGGTGCTGATCGACGAGTTCCCGGCCTACCGCGACGACAGCTTCTTTGTCGTGGAGGACGAGATCATCATCGTCGATCGATCGCACCGGGTGGTCGACGTTATCCCGGCCGGGCCGCGAACTCACTTCGCCCGACGCGCTGTCGGTAACGAGAGCTTCGCGGCGCTCAATCTGGGCCCCGACGAGATCCGGGTGGTGCAGCAGACTCTGATCGAAAGGGGCTTGCTCAGCGGTGAGGCGGACGGAGTATTTGGTGACCGGACGCGTGAAGCGCTGATCACGTTCCAGCGACAGCAGGGTCTGCAGACGAGCGGCTCTATCGATACCCGTACAGTTGCCGCGCTTGGACTGTCGAACAAGATCAGCCAAAGCGCTACCCAGAGCGGACCGTCCACGGTCGGTCAGGGCGGAAATCAGAACCAGCAATCCACGGTCGGCCAAGGTGGCCAAAGCGGCCAAACCGGGATGCAACAGCAACAGCCGTCCGGCTCGCAGACCACGACTGGGCAGGCGCCGAGCGGCCAACAGCCGAGCGCACAGACGCCGCAGAACAACCAGTCGACGACCGGGCAGGCGGGTCAGGGCACAGCTCCGGTACCGGCTCAGCCGAGCACGACCGGGCAGGCCCCGCCTTCGGGCCACGGCAACATGCCGGCGCCCGCTCAAAAGCCCGGCGGCAAATAAGATCTGGCAAGAAATAAGTCCGCAAGATTGAAAGGCCCCGCTCCGGCGGGGCTTTTCCTGTTCAGGCCAAAGGCGGATCGTACGCTTTGATCGGTGGAATGTTGCGCTTGAAGGGTTCCGCCTGAACCGTCGTCAATTGACCTGTACAACCCTGCGCGAGCGCGGACGTGCCAATATCGCGCGTCAGGACGTTCGGATTGCCATGGACGCACATCGGCATCTCCTCCTCGGCATCCTCAGGGTCGTACCAGGCACCGGTCGGAAGCTGAACGACGCCCGGCCTGATGTCTTCCGTCAGCCGCACGGCGGCGAGGCATGACCCGCGCGCGTTATGGAGCCGAACAATGTCGCCGTCGGCAATGCCGCGCGCCATTGCGTCCTTCGGATGCATGCGCGCGACCTCGCGGCCGCGATGCTTTGCTGCGGCGCTATGGGCGCCGAAATCGAGTTGACTGTGCAGGCGTGTCGTCGGCTGATTGGCGATCAGGTGCAGTGGCGCTGCGCGCGTCGGTGCTTCGCTTGGAACGAGCCAGGCCGGATGACCTGGGCAGTCCGGCTCATTGAAGCCGGCGATTGTCGATGAGTAGATCTCGATCCGGCCGCTCGGTGTCCTGAGCGGCGCTCCATCGGGGTCGTTGCGAAACGCCCGCAGCAGGCCGCCATCGTCCATTTTCTGTGGCACGTCGAGCCCCTCGCCATTCCAGAATTCGTCGAAGCTCGGAGCCGCCAGGCCATGTGACACAAGGCCTGCGCGCGTAGGCTCATAGAGAAACTCAAGCCATTGGCGCACGGTGCGCCCCTCGGTGAAAGCCTGCCGCGCGCCGAGCCGCTCGGCGAGCTCGGAGAAGATCGCATAGTCGTCGCGGGCTTCGCCGAATGGCTTCGCCACAGGACGCATGGGAACCACCAACGGATCGTTGGACGACGCACCGATATCGGAACGCTCCAGCGTCATCGTGCAGGGCAGCACCACATCCGCATGGCGGGCGGTGGCGGTCCAGCCAAGTTCGTGCACCACAAGCGTGTCGAGCCTGGCGAAGGCGCGCCGCAGCCGATTGAGATCCTGGTGATGGTGGAATGGATTGCCGCCGGCCCAATAGACGAGGCGAATCTCGGGATAGGACAGCGTCCGTCCGTTGTAGCGATATTGGCTGCCGGGATTGAGCAGCATGTCGGCGATGCGTGCAACGGGAATGAATTCCCTGACGCCATTTCGGCCCTGCGGCAGCGTCGGCATCGGGACGTCGTTGGTCCGACGACCGTAGTAGGCGATTGCACCAAGCGAGTAGGCATATCCCCCACCGGGCAGGCCGATCTGCCCGAGCGCTGCCGCAAGCACCGCCCCCATCCATACGGGTTGCTCGCCATGCTCGGCACGCTGCAGCGAATGCGAAACCACAACAAGCGCGCGTCGGCCGTGCAGGCGGCGCGCCAGCGCACGAATCGCGTTGGCCTCCATGCCGACGATGGGCGCCGCCCATTCGGCATCCTTTGCCTGGCCGTCCGCTGCTCCCATCAGATAACGTTCGAACTCCGGCCAGCCCACGGTATAACGGTCGATAAACGCGCGATCATGCAGGCCTTCTGCGACCAGCGCATGGACAATCGCCAGCATCAACGCGGTGTCGGTTCCGGGAATGCAACTGATCCAGTCGGCGCCTGCCTCTTCCGGCAAATCGGCCCGCAACGGGCTGACGAGAATGAACTCGCATCCGCGGCGCCGCGCACGGCGCATGGCGCCTCGCTCAATGTGCTTGCTCACGCTGCCGCCGGCGACCATGCTGTTCTTCAGCGCCATGCCTCCGAAGGCGATCACGACGTCTGTGTGCTCTGCGATCCGCTCCCAGGTGACGTTCCGCTTGGTCAGATCCTCATAGTCTCCGAGAATATGCGGTACGATAACCGACGACGCGCCTGAGCTATACGTATTGACGGACTTTACGTATCCGCCGAGCGCCGTGTTGAGAAAACGGTGGACTTGACTTTGAGCGTGGTGAAAGCGCCCGGCGCTCGACCAGCCATAAGATCCACCGAAGATGGCAGTCGGACCGAATTGATCGCGAACACGCGCCAGTTCCCTGCCGAGTAGGTCCAAGGCCTCGTCCCACGGCACCGCCACGAATTCGTCGCGGCCTCGACGCTCATCCGGCCCCGCGCCTCGCTCCAGCCAGCCGCGGCGTATCATCGGGCGAGCCACGCGCGCCCGGTGGTTCAGCGCATCCGTGAAGTTTTCGATCAGTCGATTGGGATCGGGGTCCTTCTCATAAGGGCGCACGTCCAGACGACCGTCGCTCACGCGTGCGGAGAACACGCCCCAATGGGACGTGTGCGGACGGAATTGTGTCCCAGAGAGAACGTCGTCATCAATCATCGTTGGTTTCCGTCAAGAATCCCGAGAAATGCAACCAATCCGTCCGCGTCGTCGAAGCTGCTTTGCACGATATACTGGCCCTGAGATCTCCTGCAAAGAGACGCCCGGTCCTTGTGAGGACTGGTGATCTTGGGCTGCGCCTCTGGCTGACATAGTTCAATCGCTCTTGGTTGCAAGCAAGCCTTGAAAGGGAGATGAAAGGCCGCAAGACTCCGGACCCATGCCCGAGTTTGATATCCGAAGGGCATTGGAACGCGAGTGAGCCTCGCCGTCCGGGTAACCGCATGTGGTCACCGGCCTGAAACGGTGGCTATCCGTCCAGCATTGACAAGACGATGCGAGCCAGATCGGCAGTCAGCTTCACCAATCGGTCTGCGCCTGCCGCTTCAAGTTCATCCCGGCTGCCATATCCCCAAAGCACGCCAAGACCGCGCATATTGACCGCGTGAGCGCCGACGATGTCGTGCCGGCGGTCCCCCACCATAAGACTGTGCGAAGCATCTATATCTTGTTCAGACAGGATATGGGCGAGCAGCGCGGGCTTATGGTCCAGCTTGCCGTCTGGCACCGAGCCATAGATGCCGTCGAAGTAAGCTGCCAGCTTCAGGTTCTCCAGGATGCGTCGAGCAAAGACTTCACGCTTCGATGTGGCCAGGTAGATCCGCAATCCAGCTCGCCGCATGTCTTGAAGCGCGTCGCTGATTCCGGGGTAAGGCTCGCTTCCGAGCAGGCCGCTTTCGCCGTAGTGCTGACGATAGGCCACCACAGCTTCGCCGATCCGGTCGTCTCCGTGCGCTTGCAGCAAAGCCTGCAGCACGTCTTCGAGTGGCGGCCCGATGGCGCGTTTGACATCGAGCGCTTCGTCGGGGTCGTGTCCGAGTGCACGCAGTGCAGCCAAGCAGCTTGCGACAATGCCTGGCTGCGAGTCGACTAACGTTCCGTCGAGGTCCAGGAGTACAGAGCGGACTGGGGACATGCTCGAACATAGCGGCGGACATAGCGCGTAGAAAAGGCCCGCAATCTGGACAAGGCCCAAAATCTGAATCAGGCGCGACCCATGCGGGTTATGCCTCGTTCAGAGCCTGCGCAAGATCTGCGATAAGATCAGAACTGTGCTCGATGCCGATCGACAGCCGGATCGTGGAGTCGAGAACGCCTATCTTCTGACGGATGTCGGCCGGAACGCCGGAATGCGTCATTGTTGCAGGATGGCTGGCAAGCGACTCCGTGCCACCAAGGCTCACCGCCAGCTTGAAGATTTGCAGCGCGTTCAGGAATCTGAATGCTGCGCTCTGACCGCCGACGATGTCGAACGAAAAAGTCGAGCCCGCGCCGTCGCATTGCTTTGCGAACACACGGCCGGCGCGGGATACGTCGTCGTGGTGAGCAAGGTAATGGACCTTTGCCACTTTGGGGTGGTCACGCAGGTAATCCGCCACGACCTGCGCATTTCGGTCGCCTTTTTCCATGCGCAGGCCAAGTGTCTCGAGCGACCGGCTGATCATCCAGCATGAGTGCGGGTCCAGTTGGGTGCCGATGGCCCCTCGCAACGCTTTTATGCTTTTCATGAGGGCTTTCGAGCCGAGCGCGGCGCCCGCGATCAGGTCGGAATGACCGCCGACATATTTGGTCAGCGAATACAACGACAGATCCGCGCCATGTTCGATCGGCCGCTGAAACACCGGCCCCAGCAATGTGTTGTCGCAGGCAACGATCGGCGAGTGTCCCTGCGTCCTGCCGACCATGTCCGCGATGCGCCGGACCATCGCGATATCGACAAGGCCGTTGGTGGGATTTGCCGGGGTTTCGATAAAGATCATCGCAATCCGGCCTTTGCGCATGGCTTCCTCTGCCGCCAGCCTGACTGCGGCTTCGTCGAGACCATCGGCAAAGCCCACGGCGGCGATGGAGAGGCCCGCAAGCGTCTTTGCAAACAAGGTTTCAGTGCCGCCATAGAGCGGTTGTGAATGCAAGATCACGTCGCCGGGTCGCGCAAACGCCAGGACAGTGGTCGCAATCGCGGCCATGCCGGATGAGAACAGCGCGCAATTCTCGGTGCGCTCATAGACAGAGAGCCTGTCCTCGACAATCTCGCTGTTGGGATGATTGAACCGCGAGTAGACCAGGCCTGCACCCATCCCTTCGGGAGGCTCTCGTCGGCCCGAGACAAAATCGAAGAAGTCCTTTCCATCTTCGGCGGTCCTGAACACAAAGGTCGACGTCAGGAAGACCGGTGGTTTGACGGCTCCTTCCGACAGTTGCGGATCGTAGCCGTAGTTCAGCATCAGCGTTTCGGGATGCAGCGCGTGATTGCCGATGTGGGTCTTGGACGGAAACGGTTTCACCATGGCCTGTCTCGCTGGGTCCAGAGGGGCGTCGGAGCCGGCGTACCAATGCCGGCTTAGGGTCTTCGCCCGAATATAGGACGTTCGCGACGGCTGCGCGCGACCACCACGATGAAACGCGATGGTCTCTGCGACCGCGCCCGGTATTGCGTTTCGAGCGACCAAGCCGCTACGCCTTGCCGGTTCTGAGCGCCCGGAACGCGTCAACGCACCCCGAAAGAGCAAGCCGATGGCAAAATTCTCGGCACCCACAGAGGGCATCGCGATCACTCACTTCATCGTCTCAAGGGATGTTGAGCGCTCGCGGCGCTTTTACGTCGAGGACTGTTGGCGCAAGCGTTGTTGCCGCTGCGCGCCCGGGCCAAAATAGCGTGCTCCAGCGCACGCTGGTCGCTGTCCGAAGTCCAAAAAACGAGGGGTTCGGAGTGCTCAGTCTTGCAGCCGAAATGGCGCGCCCTTCGGAATAAAACCGCGAACTCGTATGTAATTGAAATTATTATATTATTTTAGACAACGCATTCCTTGCCTGGGCGAAAGCGAGCTTCGGTTCGCCGGCATGCTGCGGTCGCCGCCAGTTCAACTGCATCCCACTCCTCCTGAAAGATGCCGGTAGAATTCCGCGCACTCATAGCGGCCAAGCGGTGGTCGAGGAAGGCGTCCTCGATATCCGCGGCCCCGAACCGGCCGGATGCAGGCGGACGTATAGAGTTCGTTAACACGGCAGCCCTAGCTTTTAGACACATGGGCAAACCCCCGAAATGCTGCCGGATCATCGATGAGAGATGAAGCAGGCCATGCTGCCACGGCTCTGTCGGACGAGGTTCGCGTCCGCCTCTATGATCAGGCCTTGAATGCCGCTCGCATCGGCGCCTGGGAATGTGAACTCGAGACGGAGCGCCTGACCTGGACTCCGGGCGTCTACGACATCTTCGGCTATCCGATGGGCAACCCGCTGCGGCGCGCGAGCATCGTCGATCTCTATATCGACGAGTCGCGGCGCAACATGGAACTCGCTCGTGCCGAGGTGATCCGGAGCGGTCGCGCGGTAACGCTCGATGCCGAGATCAGAACTTGGCGCGGCGAAAGGCGCTGGATGCGCCTCTCGATCAACAGGGCGGGAGAGTGCGGACGGCCGGCGCGGATCTTCGGCTCCAAACAGGACATCACCTCCGACCGACAAGCGATGGAGAGCCTGCGGCAGCAAGCCGAAACCGATCCGCTCACTGGGCTCGCCAATCGCTACGTTTTTCAGGCCCGTTATCGCGAGGTCGTGGGCGACAGCCTGAATCACGGCTTCGCGTCGGCACTCGTTCTGATCGACCTCGATGGTTTCAAGGGCCTCAACGATACGTTCGGCCATCCGGCCGGAGACGCATGCCTGTGCGAAGTCGCGCGGCGTCTGCAGCGGGCCTTCCATAATGCCGGCCTGGTCAGCCGGCTCGGCGGCGACGAATTTGGGATCATCCTGCACGCTCCGACAAACCCTGCCCGGATCGCACACGTGCTGCAGCAGACCGTCATGATGTTGAGCCGACCGCTTTTCTGGAACGGTCTTCGCATCGAGGTCAGTGCCTCGATCGGAGCTGCTCTCGTCGGCCGCCCGCATCGCCGGCGGATCACCGAATTGTTCGCGGAAGCCGACGTCGCGCTCTATGATGCGAAGGCCGCCGGCCGCAACAAGGTTCATCTGTTCGGCGACGAGGGGCATAGCCAGGCGGCTTAGAGCAGGTTGCGGAGAACGCTGGAGGAGCGTCGTTGTGTACGCTTCGTCCTTCGGTATTCAGTCCCGAGGGGACGAGTACTAAGACTGTTGGCCGAAGCCCCATCTGCGATCACGGGCCCGCGCCTACGGCGATGGCGGGAGTACGCCAATAAGCAGCCCTATTTGCCGCGATCAGGATTCTTCTCCTATGGGCCAGATTCGGTCCTCATAATGCGCAGGCGCAGACGGCCGGTCTTCCTCCGGGATCGGGAAGACACGGCGTGCGGAGCAGTTGCCCGGCCCATGCGTTATTTCGACCTGGCGGCTAACGTAGTGGGCCCTCCGGGGCGAGGCCACTAGGCGCGCTTGCCACGCTTCGGCGTTTGGCACTGTTTGTTGCAGTCGGCATCGAGCCGCTTGCAGCGATTCCTTTATGCGGCTCGCCATGGCGTCAACCGCGGAATCCAGCGCGGCACATTAGTCCGAAAGCTCTCGTACTCTGTGCCGAATGTTTGCTTGAGCGTCGGTTCTTCGATCATCACCACCCAGACATGAAAAAAAAGCCAGAGTAGCGCGCCGTACCAGAGGAGACGCCAGTCACCAAACAAAAGGGCCTGACCAAAAATGACTGCGACGACCGCGATGTAGATCGGATTTCGCACGTAGCGATAAAGGCCAGTCACTACGAGCTTTTGTGTCGGCGCGATCGGGGCGGGTGTCCCCAGCCCCTCCAGCGCAAAACGGGCAAATGAATCCACAACTCCGGGCACTCCGACGATGATCAATATACCGCCGAGGATGCGGGTTAGATCGACGCCGAAAAAGCTGGCCGAAATTCCCACTGCGTGACCCACCAGGGGACGAAGCCTGCCAGCATCAACGGCGCAATGACGAAGAACAGAGCGGAGCCCAAGACGGCAATTGCTTTCGACATTGCGTGCTCCCCACGACCCGACAAGAATAGGTTAGCAAATCACTTTCTGCTACGAGCATTGAACGCGGCCCCACAATTAGTTGTCCCGGCCGTCGAGTTCTCTTCACCTCGCTCCTTCCCGTTCCTGTCGCAATGTTAATGCAGCCATGTCCGGTCAGCGCGTTCAGCGGTTGAATTGCGACGGCCTTGCGAAAGCGTCTCGACCAGGCCCACTGTCCAGCACATCGGGCATCCGCGTAGCGCGACGAGGGCGGCAACGCCCGCGCCCAAGGATAGCCAAGGGTGCGCGGTCTGGTGGACGATGGCCCAAGCGAGTAGCGCCGCCGCAGCTGCGCCGCGCATCAGGTGTGCGCCCAGGAAGGTGCTCCCGAACATGCCGACTCCACGAAAGTAATTCATGTGCTCTCTCGTCCGCTGTCCTTTGTGCCGAGCAGGTATTCGCGCACCAGTGCGCGGGCGCGGCGCAGGCGGCTTTTGGCCGCTTCGCGCGTCACGCCGAGCCGCCCGGCGATTTCCCAAATCGTCAGATCTTCGAGATCCCGCAGCAGCAGCACTTCGCGATGGGACGGCGAAAGCGACTCGATCGCATTGACCAGGTCGACGCGCAACTCGTCCGGCGGGATCTTTGCGAGCTCGCGTGACTCTTCCAGGCTGGCGAGCTCCTCGACTCCGCGCATCAGCATCAGCGCCGGCAGCATGCAAAGCCGCGCGATGACGGTCACCAGCCAGCCGGCGAGTGCGGCTGGACTGCGGATCGTGCCCACGCGCCGGTACACGACGATGAGTGCTTCTTGCACCACATCTTCGATAATCGAGGTGCGGTAGCAAAGGCGCCGGGCGTAGCGTCGAATGTCCGGCTGCAGCGCCACCAATAGCTGTGTCAGCGCGTGCCGGTCACCCGACTGTGCCGCGAGCAAGAGATCGCCTGATACGCGCGCCAAGGAAGTCACCCCTTCAGTGGCTCGCGCCCGGCGATGGCGCAGGCAGGACAATACCCGAACAGGCCGGTGACCAGCGTCACGACACCCGCGCCGCTGAGCAGGAGCCCGAGCGGCGAAGCGTGCAGCGCAACCACGCCGCAGATGAGCATCAAGCCCCCGCCCGTCAGCCTGGCCGCGCGCTCCCACCCGCCAACGTTCTTCCTATACCACATGGTTCTGTGCTCCGGTTCGTGACGCGCCGCTATGGCGCATTCACCCAGACAAGGGCGCAAACCCGGCGCCGGGGTCGCGGCACAAAAAATAATTTGAGGGGGTGGTAGCTTCAGCAGGCTGGCATGGGCGTCGGGCGCGGGCCTGGGCCGCTGAGGAGCGCCGGCATCGGGCCGCCGGGGTGTGGACATCCGGATAAAGCCGGGCCAGCCGCTCGCGTATATTCGGCGGGCCCAATGCGCATCTCGATCAGCGTGGAACCTGCTCGCGTTCTGCTTGTCCTGGTTTTTGTCCGGTGGCGGTTTGGCGAAGGATAGCGCAGGACCGGCGAGGCGCAGACTACCGACCGCTTGATAGCAGGATAAAGGCGCAAGGTGGCGCCGCGGTCGGTCACGAGATTCCAGAAGCCTGGCGCACGTTACTGCTTTGCCCGCACCTTGCAAGAATCTGAGTTCTCCTTTGCGCTCAAGGAGTCAGCGCAATGTGTCGATGGCACCGATCCCAACTTAGCGTCCTGGTGTGCTGATCGGAACGATGTCCCGCCGTCAGCGCTTGGCAAGCCGCTGCCGGATCAGCCGGCGCCAATCAAGGCTCGCGCTGCGCGCGCCCGGCTCCGTCGGCTGGCGGCCTTGACCGGCACCGGCTGGCCCGGCGTTCGATGGTCATGCGCTGATGGCTCAGCGGGAGCGCAATGCGCTCGTCCCGTTACGAGGCACGGCATCGCGGCGGACAAATTTGCGCCGTTCTCCTGAAAGACTCTGCGCGCCACAGAGGCGTAACCGTCCGGTGAGGGCCGCGGGATAATCGCGTGGGGCGATGGTCCGATCAGGCAGCGGACTCGACGGGGGTCTTCTTCCATTCCCAGGGCAGCAGCTCAGTGAGCCGGCCTTGTGGCGTGCCGGCGATGCGAGCGAGC
>NZ_DATGFH010000095.1:0-33161 GCF_035309285.1 Bradyrhizobium sp.
GCTCGCTCGCATCGCCGGCACGCCACAAGGCCGGCTCACTGAGCTGCTGCCCTGGGAATGGAAGAAGACCCCCGTCGAGTCCGCTGCCTGATCGGACCATCGCCCCACGCGATTATCCCGCGGCCCTCACCGGACGGTTACCGAGCACGTGATAGATCTGCTCCTGGACCTTGTGCTTGTGGCGCGCGACATGGGCCATCGGCTGGTACATCGAGATGCGGTAGTCGATGTGTCGCGAGCCCGCCGTTTCCGGCATCACCAGCGGCTTGGACAGCGCGCCGCCGAAATGATTGGGAAACTCGCGCCATGGCACTTCGGCGATGTTGCGGATGAAGGCGCCGTTCTTGTCCAGAGCCATGTCGGGTTCTCCCAGGATGCTTTCAGGTGACCAGCGCGCCGCCGTCGAGATAGATCGTCGATCCCGTCATGAAGCCGTTGGTCATGCAGACGGCGATCAGCCGTGCAACGTCCTCGCCGAGGCCGACGCGGCCGACCGGCAGGCTAGCTGCGGTTTTCGCCAGCATCTCCTTGCGCGCCTCTTCCGGCATCGCGGCGCGGATCGGGGTGTCGATGATGCCCGGCGAGACGCAGTTGACGCGCACCGGCGCGAGCTCGAGCGCCAGCGCGCGCGCAAGCGACTCCAGCGCGGCATTGGCGGCACTGACGATGGCCGAGTTCGGCCGCGGCCGGACGCTGAGGAAACCCGAGACCAGGGTCAACGATCCCCCTTTGCGAAACTCGGCGGCCCGCGCCACCCGCCAGGCGCCCCAGAACTTGCCTTCGAACGTGGAACGCACGTCTTCCATCGCCACCGTCTTGAACGGCCCGGAGCGGAGCTGCGCCGCGGTGACGACGACATGGTCGACGGGACCGGAGCTCTTGAACAGGTTGACGACGCTCTTGTCGTCGGTGACGTCGGTCGGGATCGCGATCGCGTTCAGCCGCTCCGCCACCGCGTCGAGCTTGGCGGCGTTGCGGGAAGCGACGATGACGTCGGCGCCTTCACGCCTCGCCAGTTCCGCGATGGATAGGCCAATGCCGGACGAACCGCCAACGACCACGATCTTCTTGCCTGCAAGCTGCATGTGTCTCCTTGCTTCGTTTGAGCCGGTTCAAGCTTCGATTCAGGGTCAAACCTCATAAAATAGCAGAAGAATGCCCCCGTCATTGTGAGGAGCCAACAGGTCCGCGCCAACGGGTCGCGCGAATGCGCGCCCGATGACAGGCTCCGCGCGGTCCGATGACAGGCTCCGCAACGAAGCAATCCCTCTATCCCCATGCCGCGATATGGATTGCTTCGCTTCGCTCGCAATGACGGGACATTTCATGAGTTTGACCCTAGGCCGGCTGATAGCGCGTGCCGATGCCGGCCTTGCTCTGGCCGAGCCCCGGTAGCTCCCAGACGCCAGCGCCGGCCGGGTTGATGTCGGCGGCGATGTCGACGTCGATGAGATAAGGCTTGTTGGCGGCAATGCCCTTGCGGATCGCATCGCCAATATCGCCGGCGCGATCGACCCGCACGCCCTCGACGCCGCAGGAGCGCGCCATCGCCGCGAAATCCGGATTGTAGCGCGCCCCGGTCCTGGGATCGTGGAAGTCGGTCGCAAGCTCGCGGCCGCCGAGATAGCCGCGCTGCAGCCCGCGAATCGAGGCGTAGGCGTAGTTGTTCCAGACCACCCAGACCACGGGCAGATCGTATTCGACCGCGGTGCCCAGCACATTGGCATGCATGAAGAAGGCGCCGTCGCCGCAGACCGAGACGCAGGGCCGCTCCGGCGCGGCATATTTCGCGCCGAGCACGCCGGCGACGCCAAAGCCCATCGGACCGAAGCCCATCGAGCCGATCAGCGAATCCGGCCGTCGCGGCTTGCAGAAGCCGAGCAGCCAGTTGTGATGCACGCCGATGTCGCTGACGAGGATCGCATCCTCCGGCAGCGCCTTGTCGATCTCGAGCGCGGCGCGCTGCGGATTGACCGGCGTGGAGTCGTCGGAGAAGCCGGGCGCGACGAACGTGTCCCATTCCTTGCGATAGATATCGATCTGCGCCAGCCATTTTTTCCGCGCGTCCGCCTTGGCGTCCGTGTTGGTGCGACGATCAAGCTCGGCATGGACCTGACGCAGGAAGGTGCGCACGTCGGCCATCAGGCCGAGCGTGACCGGATAGTTGCGGCCGATCTCCTCGGGGTCGATGTCGACATGAATGAGCTTCGTCGGCGGAATGGTGAAGGAGTAGCCGGGAATCCACGAGCTCGATGTGCGGTCGTCGAAGCGCACGCCGAGCGCGAGCAGCACGTCGGCCTGGCGCGCGGCGTGGTTGGCCTGGTAGTGGCCGGCGCGCGCGACGAGACCGAGTGCGAGCGGATGATTGACATCGAGCGCGCCGAGACCGCTTGCCGAAGCCGCGACCGGAATCTGCAGCCGCTCGGCAAGCCGCTTCAATTCCTCCGCCGCGCCGCCATAACGCACGCCCTGGCCGACCAGGATCACCGGCTGCTCGGCTGACAGCAGCATGTCGACGGCCTTGACGACGCCATCGGGATCAGCGCCGCAGCGACTGGAAATATTGGCGTTCCACGCAATCGCGTTCGGTGCCTCCTCGGCAGCCGATTCCATGAACACATCAAAAGGCACGTCGAGCACGACCGGGCCGGGCCGCCCCGTGACCATGGTCTTCCAGGCCTGCCGCACCGCAAGCGGCACCATCTCGCCCCGGGTCGGCTGGAACACCTTCTTGCAGATGGTGCGCACCGTCGATGGAAAGTCGGCCTGATGGTGCCGGTACATTTCCTGGAACGCACCACGGTTGAACTGGCTGGTCGGCACATTGCCGGTCACCGCCATGAACGGCACGGAATCCAGGAACGCGTTGGCAAGCGAGATCGGCAGGTTGGCCGAGCCTGGGCCGCAGGAGGTGAAGGTCGCCGTCGGCCGCCCCGAAACGCGGTAGTAGACGTCGGCCATGAAGCCCGCGACGCTCTCGTGGTGCACCGAGATGGTCTTGATCTCGTGGCTGCGCTCATAGAGCGCGTCGATGAACTGGATATTGCCGTGCCCGCACAGGCCGAAGACCTGCGGCACCTTTTCCTGGATCAGATAGTCGACAATGACCTGGGCGCCATTGAGCATGTTTCCTGCCATGTGCGTTCTTCTCCTTGCTCGACAACTGCCCCTGACGCCGCCCTCGTGGGGTGGGCAAAGTGCCCACGTCCGCCGTAGCTCAACCGAGCGAAGGCGGAAGCGTGCCCACCACTCCCGAGCATGGCGTCCATGGTGGGCACGGCGCTGCCGCGCCTTTGCCCACCCTACGGCAGCATCGACAGCGGCGACCCTATGTCTCATAATACTGTACGTCAATTGCTATTGTAGTATGCTGCCGGACGGCAGCGCCCTCCCTCCACTTCCCTCGAGCGTGCGGCCTGCTACAGTTCGGCCTTGCCGAATGCGGAGAGTTGACTTGAAAGCGCGCGCCAAGCCGAAACCTGCCGAGAAGCCGTCAGCCACGCGCCGGTCCGCGATCGCGCGACTCCTGCCCTCGACGGAACCCAATATCGACGATGAGGCGGAGGAGCGGCAGCGCGCCGGCGTGCAGTCGCTTGGCCGCGCCTTCGCCATCCTGGAAGAGATCGCGCGCCACCGCGAGGGCATTGGCCTTGCCGAACTCTCCAAGCTGGTCGGCCTGCACAATTCCACGACCTTTCATCTTGCGAAAACCATGGTGTCGCTCGGCTATATCCGCCAGGAGCGCGACTCCAAGCGCTACCGGGTGGGGCGGCCGCTGTTTGCGCTGGCGGCGAGCGCGCTCGACGAGATCGAGATGGTCAATCTAGCCACGCCGATCCTGGAAGACCTCTCGCGCGAAACCGGTGAAAGCGGCCATTTTGCCGTGCGGATGGGCGATGCGGTGATCGTGATTGCGCGCACGTCCGGCCCCGGAGCGTTTCAATTGACCGACCGCGTCGGCGTGGTGCGCCCGGCGCATTGCACCGCGCTCGGAAAAATCATCCTCGCTTCGCTCCGTCCCGATCAGCTCAAGCGCTTCCTGGAGCGCGTTGAGCTCAAGCCATCGACGAAAAAGTCGATCACCGACCCCGCGGTGCTCTTGAAAGAGATCGCCGAAATCCGCCGCAGCGCCATCGCCTTCGACGACGGCGAGTTCAATCCGGAAGTCCGCTGCGTCGCCGTGCCCGTCTACAATTTCACCGGCGATGTCGTCGGCGCGCTCGGCATTTCCGGTCCGATCTGGCGCATGACCGACCAAATGATCCAGTCGCGCGCGAAAATCGTCAAGGCCGCGGCGAATCGCCTCTCGGCGGAATTCGGCGCCGCCAGCTTCACAAAGCCTCTCTAGACCGACTTAAGGCGAAGTCCTGCGGCGCTTTTGGCGTTGACACGGCGGCCTGTGTCCGCAGATACTCTCCCGCAATAATAAATTGACTTTCATATTCTCGCATAGACGGGATGCCGCGCGAAGAGCCGCGGAAAAGGCACGGGAGGAGACCGATGACACGCTACAATCGCAGGACGGTGTTGAAGGCAGGCGCGGCGCTGGCAGGCAGCTCCGCGCTGGGCTTTCCTGCCGTCGTCCATGCTCAGGCCGACAAGATCAAGATCGGCCATCTGACGCCGCTGACCGGTTTCCTCGGCGCGCTCGGCGCCTATGCCCAGCTCGGCATCCGCATGGCGGCGGAAGAGATCAACACCTCAGGCGGCATGATGGGCCGCCAGATCGACCTCCTCTCGGAGGACTCGGTCAACCCCGCAACCGCTGCGACCAAGGCGCAGCGCATGCTGGACCAGGACGGCGTCGCCTTCCTGATGGCGAGATCAATTCGGCCTCGGCGCTGACGATCATGCAGGTCGCCGAGCGCAACAAGCGCCTGTTCATGCAGATCGGCGCGCGCTCGGACGCGCTGCGCGGCAAGAACTGCAACAAATATACCTTCCACGTCGACATTCCGAACACGGTGATGGTGAACGCGGTCGGCAGGGCGCTGGTGCGCCAGAACATGGTGAAGGACAAGAAGTTCTTCACGCTGACGGCGGACTATATTTTTGGCCACGACCTCCTGAACGCCGCCAAGCGCTTCTTCGCCGCCAACCAGGGCAATCTGATCGGCGACGAGTTGATCGCAACCGACGTCACCGATTTCAGCCCGTATCTCCTCAAGATCCGGCAGGCCAAGCCCGATGTGGTCTGCTCAAATCTCGCCGGCAACCAGGTCACGACGCTGATCAAGCAATATGCCGAGTTCGGCCTCCCCTACCCGATCGTCGGCTTCAACCTCAACACCGCGGATGCCTGGGCCGCCGGCGACGGCAATCTCTCCGGCACCTGGCCGACGGTCTGGTACCACACGCTGGATGTGCCGGCGTCGAAGACCTTCGTCGCCAACTTCATCAAGAAGCACGGCAAGCCGCCGGAGAACCACGCCTGGATCGAATACATCTCGCTGAAGATCATGGCGCAGGCGATCAACGCGACCAAGTCGACCGAGACCGACAAGCTGATCGCCTATCTCGAGAAGGAAACGGAGTTCGATATCCTCAAAGCCCGCAAAGGCCACTTCCGCAACTGGGACCATCAGTTGATGCAGGAGGCCTATCCCTTCACCGTCAAGCCCAGGGGCGAAGCCAAGGATCAATGGGATATCATCGCGCTCGGCGCCGCCGTGCCGGATGCCAACGAGCCGCTGGAATCGCTGGCGCCGACGCGCGAGCAAAATCCCTGCTCCCTGTAATCGAGGCGCCCTCGCCTCCTGGATGACAGCATGCAGTTCGGATTCCTGCTGGAACAGGTGGTGAATGGCCTGGTGCTCGGAGGTTACTACCTCCTGATCGCGCTCGGGCTATCGCTGATCTTCTCAGTCGGTGGCATCGTCAATCTCGCGCATGGCGCGTTCTATGCGCTCGGCGCCTATGCATCCGTCGAGATCACGCGATATCTCGGCTTTGGGCCTGCGGTGGTGCTGTCGCCGGTCGCGGTTGCGCTGCTCGGCATCTTGTTCGAGCGCTTCATCCTGCGTCGCTTCTATACCGCCGATCCGATCCTGAGCCTGCTCGTGACCTTCGCCCTTGCGATGGTCACCGAACAAGCGATCCGCATGATCTGGGGCGCGGCGCCGCTGTCTGCCGCGATCCCGCCGGTTTTTCGCGGCTCGGTCTTTGTCGGCGACTTCCTGTTCTCGCGCTACCGGCTGCTGATCCTCGCGGTGGTCATAGTCGTGCTGCTTGGTGTCTGGCTTCTCTTGCACAAGACGTCGTTCGGCCGCGTGGTGCGCGCCGGCATTCAACGGCCCGACATGGTCGCAGCGCTCGGCATCCGCTTGCAGCCCTATATGACTGCAATCGTGATGCTCGGCGTCGGCATGGCCGCGCTCGGCGGCGCCTTCTTCGCGCCGATCACCATCGTGCATCCGGCGATGGGTTCGGAGATCATCACCGTCGCGTTTGTGGTGGTCGTGATCGGCGGGCTCGGCGGCTTCTGGGGCGTGGTGCTTGCCGCGCTCCTGGTCGGCGTGGTTCGCGGCATCACCATCAACTTCGTCCCCGCTGCGGGCGAAGCCTCGATCTACATCCTGATGTTCCTGGTGCTGCTGGTACGCCCGCGCGGGCTGCTCGGCGAGCGCATCGAGAAATTCGAATGAAAACGTCGCCGGCGCAGAAATACCGGCCGCTCGCAATCGCGGCGCTGGCGCTGGCCGTGCTGCCCTTTGCGCTGCAGGCGCTTGGGCTGTCGCTCAACACCGGCATTGCGGTCGTGGTGTTCGCCATCGCCGCCATGGGGCTCAATCTCTGCATCGGCTATACCGGGCTGGTGTCGTTCGGCCATAGCACCTGGTTCGGCATCGGCGCCTACGCCGCCGGGCTGATCCAGCTCAACTGGTTCCCGGGTCAAATCTGGCTGCCGCTTGTGTTGTCGATGATCCTGGTGGCCTTCGCCTCCACCATCATCGGCGCCGTCATCCTGCGCCGCCGCGGCGTCTATTTTTCACTGCTGACGCTGGCGCTTGCGGCCCTGAGTTACACCATCGCCTTCCGCTGGAGCGCGGTCACCGGCGGCGAGGACGGCCTGGGCGGGCTGAAGCGCGGCAGCCTCGGCCCGATCGATCTCGACGGCGTGCTCGCCTATTACATCCTGGTCGCCGTGATCGCGCTCGTCGTGCTCTATTGTCTGATCCGCCTGGTGCGCTCGCCGTTCGGTCATGTGCTGGTCGCGATCCGCGAAAATCAACTCCGCGCCACCTTTCAGGGCTACCCGGTCGAGCGCTACAAGCTCGCGGTGTTCGTGATCTCGGCCGTCGTGACGGGCGTTGCCGGCGCGCTTCTGGGGTTCCAGAACTATCTGGTCTCGGCTGAATCGGTGTCGGTTCCGCTTGCCGGCGAGCTTCTCGCCATGGTTGTGATTGGCGGCATGCGCAGCCAGCTCGGTCCGGCACTTGGTGCGCTGTTCTTCATCCTGTTTCGAGAGCTGTTTTCGATCTGGACTGCGGACTGGCTGCTGTGGTTCGGGCTGATCTTCGTTGGCTTCGTGATGTTCTCGCCGGAAGGGCTGGTCGGCCTCTGGAAGCAGGTGATGCGGCGTCTTCGCACCGCCCCGGAGGAAGCCGCCGCCATGAGCAAGCGCAGGATCTACAACGACTTGCCGCTGCCTTCGTTTCTGAAACCGCAGCGCCTCGAAGGAACGGTGCTGGAGGTTACGGGCGTCTCCAGGCAGTTCGGCGGCATCCACGCGGTCAGCAACGTCAGCCTGAAGGTCGGCGCCGGAGAGATCCACGCACTGATCGGTCCCAACGGCGCCGGCAAGACCACGCTGTTCAATCTCGTCTCCGGCCTGCTCCCGGCCGATCACGGCACGGTCAAGCTCAACGGTCGCGAGATCCAGGGCGTTCCGTCGGAGGTGATCTGCCATCAGGGGCTGGCGCGCTCGTTCCAGATCACGAACCTGTTCAAGGGCCTCTCGATCTACGAGAATCTTCGGCTGTCCCTGCAGGCGCAAAGCCCCGGCCGCTTCAACCTCTGGCGCGACATCGACAGTTTCGCGAACATCCACGCGGAAACTGCAGAACTATTGAAGTTTTTGGGGCTCGAGGGCATCGAAGCAATCGAAGGCGGCGAGCTCTCCTATGGTGGGCAGCGGCTCGTCGATCTCGGCATCGCGCTCGGCTCCAAGCCGCAGGTTCTGCTCCTGGACGAACCGCTCGCGGGGCTTGCCGCCGCCGAACGCGAGCGCGTCTCGAACCTGGTCCAGAACATCGCCGCCAACATCCCCGTGCTGATCGTCGAGCACGACATCGATCGCGTGCTCGGCTTCTCCAGGACCGTGACGGTGATGAATCAGGGCGAAGTGTTGATGACCGACACGCCCGCGGCCGTGCGCGCCGACCGCCGGGTGCAGGAGATCTATACCGGCAAGGGGGTTCCCGAGGTCACGCATCAGCGCGCCGAGGACGCAGACGCCGATGCGGCGCCCCTGCTCCGGTTCGACCGCGTCAACAGCTTCTACGGCAAGAGCCATATCCTGCATGACGCCACGCTTGACGTCCGCGACGGCGAGATCGTGGCCCTTCTCGGCCGCAACGGCGCCGGCAAGTCGACGCTGCTCAAGACCGTGGCCGGCCTGGTCCCGGCCGCCTCCGGCGGAATCGAATTTCGCGGCCACGACCTCGCCAAATGTCCCGCTCCGGATATCGCCCGGCTCGGCATCGGCTATGTGCCGCAGGGCCGCGGCCTGTTCGCCGGGCTCACGGTGCGGGAAAACCTGGCGCTCGGACGGCTCGCGCGCCAGACCGACGGCTCGACCGGCGTGGTCTGGGACGAGGCGCAAATCTTCCACTATTTCCCGCGCCTGAAAGAGCGGATGGACGTCGCCGCCGACTATCTCTCCGGCGGCGAGCAGCAGATGGTGGCGGTCGCGCGCGCCATGTCGGGCAACGTGAAGCTCCTGCTCCTGGACGAGCCGTTCGAGGGACTGGCGCCGGCGGTGACGCTGGAGCTGTTTTCCGTGTTCGACCGGCTGCGCCGTCACATGGGCATCGTGATCGTCGAACACAATCTCGACCTCGTGCTGGCGCTGGCCGACCGGGTGTTCGCCCTGGAGCGCGGCGCGGTGTTCCATCAGGGACCCGCCGCGCCGCTGTTGACCGATCTCGACTACCGCAAGAAAATCCTCTGGCTTTGATTTGTTCGTCATTGCGAGCGAAGCTCGCAATGACGGCAGCCGCACAGAAGGGTTGTCATGCGCTATCTCGTAGCCGGTCTGATCGCTACCTCCATGGTGTTGTTTATGCCACAGTCCCAAGCCGCCGAAAGCAGCATCACCATAGCCGTCTTCACCAAGAACGCGACCAATCCGGCCTATGCCGCCTTCCGCCTCGCCGCCGACCAGGTCGGGCAATCGGAAGGGGTGCAAATCAAGCATTACGTCCCGAAGCAGCCGGATAACGTCAATGAGCAGAAGGCGATGGTCGAGGAGGCGCTCAAAACTCGCCCCGACGTGGTGGTGTTCATCCCGGTCGATGACGTCGCCATGGTCGATTCGGTGAAGAAGCTCAACGACGCCGAGATTCCCATCGTGCTCGCCACCAATCCCCTGCCCGGCCGTTTCGTCACTTATGTCGGCGCCGACGATTTCGACATCGGCTATCGCGAGGCGCGCTATCTCTTCGACAAGCTCGGCGGCAAGGGCCAGATCGTCATCCTCGAGGGCAAGGCGGGCGCCCCGACCAGCCGCGAGCGGCTGCGTGGCTACCAGAAGGCGCTGCACGAGACGCCGGGAATCCAGGTGCTCGCCTCCGCTCCCGGCAACTACCAGCAGGCCGACGGCAAGCGGGTGATGGCCGGCTTTCTGAAGGATTTTCCGCAAATCGACGCGCTGCTGTCGGCCAATGACAGCATGGCGCTGGGCGCGCTGGAGGCGCTGAAGGAGGCAAACCGCACCACCACCGTGGTCAGCATCAACGGCATCCTGCCGGCGGTGAAAGAGATCGAGGCCGGCAATATCCTTGCGAGCGTCGACTTCAACATGTTCAAGATCGGCTGCGCCGCAACGCTCGCCGCCGTCCGCTACCTGCACCGCCAACCACTGCCGGACAAGGTGATGCTGCCGGCGGAGATCATCGACAAGAGCAACTACAAGACGTGGCTCGAGCCGGTCGAGCAGCGCAAATGCCCGGATTGGGCCGGAGCCGTGCAGTAGGTCTTGCCGCGAAAACTGAAGTCGATCCGCTCTCCCTGTGCGAAGCATCTGAAGGTCGTCCCGAAACGGGCATAATGGCGCACCGCATACGCCCATGCAGCGGCACGCCTGTGGGACTCTCCAAAGCCGTAGTACATGCGGCTTTGGAGAGATTCTGGATGCTTGAAAAAACGGCAGTGAAGCCGCCTTCCCCGCCCCTCTCAGGCGGCGTGCCGGATGGTCTGCCTTGGGAGCGCCGGCGCTGGGCGATCTCGGCGATCTTCACGGCGCTGGCAATGGCCTCGCTCGACACCGTCATCGCCAACGTGGCGCTGCCGGCGATCGCGGCGGACCTGCATGTCAGCCCGGCCGAAGTGGTCTGGGTGGTGAACGTCTACCAGATCGTTCTCGTCGCCACGCTGCTGCCGCTCGGCGCGCTCGGCGAGATCATCGGCCATGAACGCATCTATCTCGGCGGACTGCTCTTGTTCACGATCGCTTCGCTCGGCTGCGCGCTGGCGTGGTCGCTGCCGAGCCTCCTGGTCGCGCGGACGCTGCAGGGACTGGGCGCGAGCGGCCTTATGAGCGTCAACACGGCGCTGGTGCGTTTCGTCTATCCAAGCCGCATGCACGGCCGCGGCTTCGGTCACAATGCGCTCGTCGTCGCAATCTGCTTCACGCTCGGGCCGAGCGTCGCCTCGGGCATCCTTGCGCTCGGGCCCTGGCCGTGGCTGTTTGCGGTCAACCTGCCCTTTGGCATCATCGCTCTCTTGATCGGCATGAAGACTTTGCCGAGGCTGCCGCGCCAAAAGCACACCTTTGACTTTCTCGGTGCTGCGCTCGCCGCCTGCTGCCTTGGTCTCTTCATCGTCGCGATCGGCGGCGCCGGGCATCAAGCGCCGCCCGCTCTCGTGCTGGGCGCGTTTGTCGCCGCGCTTTCGATCGGCTGGATCCTCACCCGGCGGCATGCCGATCACCCCGCGCCGATGCTGCCGATGGACCTGTTCCGGCGGCCGCTGTTTGCGTTGTCTGCGGCGACCGCGATCTGCTCCTTCGCGGTGCAGGGCCTCTCCTTTGTCGCGTTGCCGTTCTATTTCGAGGACATCCTCGGCCGCTCGCAGGTCGAGACCGGCTTGTTCATGACGCCGTGGCCGCTGGTGGTTGCCATCATGGCGCCGATCGGCGGCCGGCTATCCGACCGTTTTCCTGCCGGCATTCTCGGCGGCCTTGGCCTGGTGCTGCTCGCGCTCGGCATGGCGCTGCTGGCGTTGCTCCCGCCAAGTCCAGGCGTCGTCAACATCGTCTGGCGCATGATGCTGTGCGGATTCGGCTTCGGCTTCTTCCAGACGCCGAACATGAAGGCCATCATGTCGAGCGCGCCGCCGCATCGCTCGGGCTCCGCCAGCGGCATTGTCGCGACCGCGCGCCTGATCGGACAAACCACCGGCGCCGCAATGGCTGCGCTCTGTTTTGGACTTGTCCCGCATGACGGCGCAACGCTGGCGCTTGCGTTGGGTGCCGGCTTTGCCGGGTTGGGCAGCGTGATGAGTTTCTTGCGGCTGACGGTTGCGCCATTCGCGTAGCGGGCAGGCGGCGCCATACGGAACAACACCAGCCGCTCGAGATGGCAAAGCGCGATGGGATCAGGTTCGATCGCCATCGCGCGTTAAAGCGCGATGATTTGAAGATGAATCATCATCGCGCTTTAGCTCTTTGTTTGCGCATGATCTCCGCGCAAACGCGTCGCGTTTGTCGCGAGTGAAAACCGCTGAACACTTTTCCGGATCATGCGTTAGCCTGCGTCGCTCAGTTCGTCCTGACTTCATCCGTCAGGATCGGCCCAAACAGAACCCAGCGCTGGCCATCGAACCGCATCATCTGGAATTGCTTGTTGATGCGCCAATCATCCGGTTCGGTTGCGGTGGTCATCCCGGGCAGCGCGAGGTCGGCGACGTAGCCGTGGATGTTGGTCGCCTGCTTCATGATGTTGGCGCGCGTGAGATCGTCACCGCATTGCTGGAGGATGTGCACAAGCAGCTCGGCGGTCGAGTAGCCATAGGTCGCGATGCCGCTATTGGCGTCTTCGGCCGGAGCCCATTTCGCCATGAAGGCCTTGTAGCGCTTCATCCCCTCGTCGTTGGCCCATTGCGGGTCGAGCGGGTCCTTGCCGTAGTTGACTGAAATGATGCCCTTGGCGTTGTCGAGGCCGGCCGGAACCAGGGTCTGGCTGACCGGTGTCGCGTTGATATCGAGAATGTGGACGGGCTTCCAGCCGAGCTCGGCGGCTTTCTTGATGGCCTGCGCACCGAATTTCGGCGTCGTGATGTCATAGAAGAGATCGGCGCCGGATGCCTTCAGCGTCACCATCTGCGAGTCGACGGTCGGATCGGACAATTCGTAGGACGCCTGGGAGACGATCATGCTCCCGGCCTTCGCGCCGAGCCCGTCCCTCAGTCCCTTCACGTAGTCTTTTCCGAGATCGTCGTTCTGAAAGAGGATGCCGATCTTCGCGTTTGGATAATTGGCGAGAATGTATTTTGCGTAGATATGGCCTTCCGACTGGTAGTTGGGGTTGAAGGCGATCGTCCACGGGAAATGCTTGGGATCGGTGAAGCGTGTGGCGCCTGTCCCGGCCAGAAGCTGGGGCACCTTTTTCTCGTTCAGATACTTCTGGACCGCGGCATTCGGGGGTGTACCGATGAGCTGGAAGGTGGTCAGGACTTCGTCGCTTTCGACAAGCTTGCGCACCTGCTCGACCGTCTTTGGCGGATTGTAGGCGTCGTCATACTGGATGAGATTGATCTTGCGCCCGTTGAGTCCGCCTTGTTCGTTGATCATGTGAATATAGGCCGCCTGCACCTTGCCGATGCTGCCATAGGCGGAAGCCGGTCCACTGAGAGGAATGGTCTGACCGATCTTGATCTCCGTGTCGCTCGCGCCCGTGTCGTATTTCTTCTGTGCGAGCGAGGGCGTTGCGAATGCCAAGCCGAGCGTCAAAACGACAGCAGCCGTTGACCTGAATAGACTCATGCTCTCCTCCCGAAAATGCGGTCGCGATGCGTCGCCGCGCCGTCATGCGTGAGGCTATACCAAAAAAAGCCGGGATCAAACCTGCATGGCCTTGAGCACGGCGGCAGAGTCCGTGACCCAGCCGAAGATACCGCCTTGCGCCTTGATCATGTTCAATCCCGCCTCGTGGAATTCCGGGAAGTAGGAGGCGCAGCCGTCCGAGATGACGACGCAGCGGTAGCCGCGGTCGTTGGCTTCGCGCACCGTGGTGTTAACGCAGACCTCGGTGGTCACGCCGCACACCAGGAGATTTTCGATGCCGCGCTTGGTCAGGATGTCGGAGAGTTCGGTGGCGTAGAACGCGCCCTTGCCGGGCTTGTCGACGACGATCTCGCTGTCGAGCGGATAGAGTTCCGGAATGATGTCGTGACCGGCCTCGCCGCGGATCAGGATCCGTCCCATCGGACCGGGATCGCCGATGCGAAGCGCTGGCGCGCCGCGCTCGACCTTGGCGCGCGGGGCGTCCGACAAATCAGGCAGATGGCCCTCGCGGGTGTGGATGACCAGCATTCCCATCTCGCGCGCGGCGGACAGCACAGCTCCAACCGGCTTCACCGCGCGCGCAAGCTGGCTCACGTCGTTGCCGAGGGTCTCGCCGAACCCGCCGGGCTCCATGAAGTCGCGCTGCATGTCGATGATGATGAGCGCCGTGGCTGACCAATCGACCGCGATCGATCCCGGCTCTGCGGCGATCGTGCCCGTCGTGGCTTGTTTTGCATCCGCCATAAGTCTTATCCCCGGCAAAACCTGCGTTGCAAATCGAAGCAAGCGCCATGCCATCCGTGCAATGCGCGAGCGGCGCAAGTCCTGATGAATCAGTCATAGTCGACCGATTCAGACCCTCATAGCGCCGCCCGCCCGCGGCTACGATATTGACATTGATGTCACATGCTTTTCACTTGCGCCGTCAGCCCGGGCGCCTGATCAGGCCGCCCACCAAAAACATGTTACGGAGCCAACCAAGATGACGCTGATGCAGGTGGGGCTGGACGATAAATACCGCCTTGAGGCCAAGCGCATCTACCTGTCCGGCGTGCAGGCGCTGGTCCGCCTGCCCATGCTGCAGCGCGAACGCGATCGCGCCGCCGGCCTCAACACCGCGGGCTTCATTTCCGGCTATCGCGGCTCGCCGCTCGGCATGTACGACCACACGCTGTGGCGCGCGAAGACGTTCCTTCAAGCCCATGACATCAATTTCGTTTCCGGCCTGAACGAAGACCTTGCCGCGACCGCGGTCTGGGGCAGCCAGCAGGTCGGGCTGTTCCCCGGCGCCAAGGTCGATGGCGTGTTCGGCATCTGGTACGGCAAGGGACCGGGCGTCGACCGTTCCGTGGACGTGCTCAAGCACGCGAATTCGGCGGGCTCCTCGCGCCATGGCGGCGTGCTGGCGCTCGCGGGCGATGACCACGGCTGCCAGTCCTCGACGCTCGCGCATCAGAGCGAGCAGGTCTTTGCCGCCGCGCTGATGCCGATCATCAATCCCTCGACGTTGCAGGAATATCTTGATCTCGGGCTCTATGGCTTTGCGCTGTCGCGCTATTCCGGCTGCTGGATCGGCTTCAAGGCGATCGGCGAGACGGTGGAGAGCTCGGCTTCCATTGATTCCGATCCCGAGCGGGTCAAGGTGGTGATCCCCGCCGATTTCGAGATGCCGCCGGGCGGGCTCAACATCCGCTGGCCCGATCCGCCGCTGGAGGCGGAGAAGCGGCTGTTCGGTCCCAAGATGGAAGCCGTGAAGGCGTTCGCCCGCGCCAACCAGCTCGACAGGATCGTGCTTGACGGCAAGCCGGCGCGGCTCGGCATCATCACGACCGGCAAGGCCTATCTCGACCTGAAACAGGCGCTCGCCGATCTCGGCATCAGCGACCGCGACGCCGAGGCTTTGGGCCTTCGCATCTACAAGGTCGCGCTGACCTGGCCGCTGGAAGAGAGCGGCGCCAAGAGGTTCGCCGAAGGTCTTCAGGATGTGCTTGTGGTCGAAGAGAAGCGCGGCTTCATCGAAGACCAGCTCATGCGCATTCTCTATAACGTCGACGCCTGGAAGCGTCCGACCATCGTCGGCAAGCGCGACGAGGCAGGCAGCCCGCTGTTGCCGAGCGAGGGCGAGCTGACCCCGACCGTGGTCGCGTCTGCGCTGGTGGCGCGGCTGCGCCGGCTCGGGCATCAGAGTCCTGTGCTGGAACAGCGGCTGGCGCGGCTCGTCGCTTTCGACCAGCCCGCAACCGGCAACGCCCCGATCACGCTGCAGCGAACGCCATTCTTCTGCTCGGGCTGCCCGCACAATACGTCCACCAAACTGCCCGAGGGCAGCCGCGCCATGGCCGGCATCGGCTGCCACGGCATGGCGCTCTCGATTCCCTCGCGGCGGACCGCGACCATCACCCATATGGGCGGCGAAGGCGCGAACTGGATCGGACAGGCGCCGTTCACAAACGAAAAGCATATCTTCCAGAATCTCGGCGACGGCACCTACACTCATTCCGGCCTGCTGGCGCTCCGCGCGGCGGCGACGAGCGGCGTCAACATCACCTACAAGATCCTCTATAACGACGCGGTCGCGATGACCGGCGGCCAGCCGGCCGAAGGCGGCTTTACGGTGGCGCAGATCGCCCACCAGGTCTGGGCCGAAGGCACCATGCGGCTCGCCATCGTCTCCGACGATCCCGACAAGTACCCGGCGAATTGTTTCCCGCCGGGCGCGACCGTGCATCATCGCCGCGACATGGACGCGCTGCAGCGCGAACTGCGCGAGGTGCAGGGGCTGTCGGTCCTGATCTACGACCAGACTTGCGCCGCCGAGAAGCGCCGGCGCCGCAAGCGCGGGCTCTATCCCGATCCGCCCAAACGCGTCTTCATCAATGACCTCGTCTGCGAAGGCTGCGGCGACTGCTCGGTAGCTTCGAACTGCGTCTCGGTGCAGCCGCTCGACACTGAATTCGGCCGCAAGCGCCAGATCGACCAGTCGAACTGCAACAAGGATTATTCCTGCGTCGAAGGCTTTTGCCCGAGCTTCGTCACGGTCCATGGCGGCTCGCTGAAGCGGCTGAAGAACTCCGCGGTCGATTCCGGCCAGCTCTTCGCCGACCTGCCGCTGCCAGCGGCTCCGTCACTCGACAAACCCTACAACATTCTCGTCACCGGCATCGGCGGCACCGGCGTCATCACCGTCGGCGCGCTGCTCGGCATGGCAGCCCATGTCGACGGCAAGGGCTGCTCGGCGCTCGATTTCACCGGGCTGTCGCAGAAGAACGGCGCGGTCATGAGCCATGTCCGCATCGCTGCGAAACCGGAAGACCTCGCCACCGTTCGCATCGCCAATGGCGGCGCCGATCTCATCCTCGGCTGCGACATGGTGGTCTCGGCGGGCACGACCGCCCTCTCCCGCGTCGACCGTGGCGTGACCAAAGCCTTCGTCAACGCCGATCTGCAGCCGACTGCAAGCTTCGTGCAAAACCCCGATATCGACTTCGAGCTGGGCGCGATGCAGACCACGCTGCGCGACGCCATCGGCGAGCGCAATCTCGACATCATCGATGCGACCGGCATCGCCTCGGCCTTGATGGGCGACAGCATCGCCACCAATCCTTTCATGCTCGGCTATGCGTTCCAGAAGGGCGCGATCCCGCTGTCGCTGGAAGCGCTGTTCCGCGCCATCGAGATCAACGGCGCGGCGATCGAGATGAACAAGCAGGCCTTCACCTGGGGACGCCTGGCGGCGCATGACATGTCGCGCGTCAGAAGCGTGATCCAGTTCAAGAGCCGCGCCGGCGCACCCGTGAAGACGCTCGACGACCAGATCGCGCTCCGCGCCGACTTCCTCGCGCAGTATCAGGACAAGACCTATGCCGATCGTTACCGCGACGCGGTTACGAAGGTGCGGAAGGCCGAGAGTGCGGCAGCGTCTGCCTCGACCGAGCTTACTGAGGCCATTGCCAAAAACCTGTTCAAGCTGATGGCCTACAAAGATGAGTACGAGGTCGCCCGGCTCTACACCGATGGTAGCTTCGCAAAGAAGCTCGCAGACAAGTTCGACGGCAACTATCAACTCAAATTCTATCTGGCGCCGCCGATCTTCGCCAAACGCGACAGAAACGGCCGGCTGATGAAGAAGGAGTATGGCGGCTGGATGATGGGCGCGTTCCGCTGGCTGGCGAAGCTGAAGGTTTTGCGCGGCACCGCCTTCGATCCGTTCGGCCGCACCGAGGAACGCAGGACCGAGCGGCGCCTGGTCGAGGATTATTTCGCTGACATCGAGCAGCGCACGGCAAGTCTGAAGCCGGAGCAGATTCCGCTGCTCTCAAAACTCGCGCGCATCCCAGAGACGATCCGCGGCTACGGCCACGTCAAGGAAGAGAGCATCAAGAAGGCCGCGGCCGAAAAAGCGCGGCTGGAAGCGGAACTCGAGAACAGCCGTTTTGCGGCGGCCGCGGAGTGACCTTCGTCATTGCTGCGAGCGAAGGGATCGTAGGGTGGACAAAGGCGCGTTAGCGCCGTGCCCACCATCTTTCCGCGCGACCTGACGATGGTGGGCACGCTTCGCTTTGCCCACCCTACGCGCAATCGCATTTTCCTCAGCTCTGCCGCACCACCGGCTTTCGCTCGACCGGATAGATCTCGATCGCCCGCAGGCGGCCGAGCCGTAGCACCTCCATCGCGAGCGTCTTGCCGATGCGGTCGCGATCGAGCACGCGGATCAGGTCGTCGACGCCGTGGATCTCGACGCCATCGAGCCTGATCACGACGTCGCCCGGCAACAATCCTGCCTGCGTCGCTGGGCCGTCCGCTTCGATGTTCATCAGAAGCGCGCCCATCTTGTTCTCGACACCGGCGACGACGGCGTGCCGCCGTGGCACAGGCGCAGTCTGGCCGGACACACCGATATAGGCGCGGCGGACATAGCCGTGGCGGATGATCTCCGACAGCACGAACTGCGCGGTGTTGCTTGCGACCGCAAAGCAGATACCCTGCGCGCCGTTGATGATCGCGGTGTTGATGCCGATCACCTCGGCATTCGACGACACCAGCGCGCC
Organism: Bradyrhizobium sp.; assembly: GCF_035309285.1. GTDB lineage: Bacteria > Pseudomonadota > Alphaproteobacteria > Rhizobiales > Xanthobacteraceae > Bradyrhizobium. Next base: position 18,274 of record NZ_DATGFH010000095.1, read on the forward strand.
GCCCGAATTGCCGGGGTTGAGCGCCGCATCGGTCTGGATCACGTCCTCGATGATGCGGCCAGAGACCGAGCGGATCGAGCGGCCGAGCGCCGACACCACGCCGGCCGTGACCGTCGATTCGAAGCCGAGCGGATTGCCGATCGCGACGACGAGCTGGCCGCGCCTGAGCCGCTTGGAATTGCCGAGCGCGGCGTAGCGCAGCTCGCGCGCGCCGTTGGCGCGCAAGAGCGCCAGATCAGTGTCGGGATCGACGCCGAGCACATGCGCATCGCTCACAAAGCCTTCGACGTCACGCAGGCGAATCTCCTTCGAAGCGCCCACGACATGGCTGTTGGTGAGCACGAGCCCGTCCGGCGAGATGACGATGCCCGAGCCGAGACCGCCGCGCTCGCGCATGTTGCGCACTTTGGGTCCAGTCTCCACGCGCACGACGGCCGGACCGACACGCTCGGTCACGTCGATCACGGCGTGGGAATAGGCATCGAGCAGCGGTTGGTCGTTGAGAGGGGCAGCTCCGTTCGCGCCGGCCGACGGGCCGTCAGCGGCGAAGCTCGAGGTTGGGTCCAACATGGGCGGGATTCCTTTTGGGTCCCTCAGATGGTGCCCCGCCGAACGCGCCGCAAGGGTCGGAAGGCTTGGCCCTGCCCGAACGGCTAGGGTGCGCGCCTGAGCTTCGCTGGCCGCGCCTTGACGGGATCGAGCAGCGACCAGTCGCCGTCCGGCAGCACGTAGCCTTTCGGAAACGGGGCGCGCAGCTCGAGCCCGAGCGAGCGCAGCACGCGGTCGTCGCGGTAGTAGCATTGCAGGATGACGCGAGCGAGTGTCGCGGCCGGCCCACCGCCGCTGGCGCGAAATTCCTGCACCACCGCATCGCGCTTGGCGTCATCGAGCGCCGCCAGCGGTTGGCCTGCGAGACGCGCGATGTGGTCGAGCGCTGCGGCAACCATTTTGGTGTCGCGGCCGAGTGTCGCGATGATGTCCCCCTGGATCGCGGGATCGTCGGCGCCGGGCACTTTGTATTCGCTGCTCTCAGGGATCATCATGCCGGCGATGACGCGCAGATCGTCACGCTGCGCTGACGTCAGAGACTTTTCGACAATCATTTGAAAATCCTCAATCAAAGAGATCGGCCAGCCGGCTCTTCATCTGGTCTGCGATGTAGAGCGCAAGCGCCTGAATCGTGGACGTCGGATTGACGCCGCCCGAAGTGACGAAAATGCTGCCGTCGACGACGAAGAGGTTCTTCACGTCATGCGAGCGGCCCCATTCGTTGACCACCGAGCGCTCGGGATCGGTGCCCATCCGCGCGGTGCCGAGCAGGTGCCAGCCACCCCAGGGGATCGGAGAATTGACGCAGACGTCGGTCGCCCCGGCCGTTTCGAGAATCTCGCGGCCGCGCGCCAGCGCATGCTCCATCATCTTCCGGCTGTTCTCGCTGATCGTATAGTCGATCTTCGGCGCCGGAATACCGTGGCTGTCCTTCAGCACGGGATCGAGCGTCACGCGGTTGTGCTCCTCGGGCAGATCCTCGCAGATCGCCGAGACGTGCAGGCGATGGCCGTTCAGCTTGCGGAAGACACGGTGATGATCCTTGCCCCACGGCAGAATGCCCTTCTGCTCGCTCGCCACCGCCTCGAACACGGGCCCCGCGCCACGGCCGAACTGGATGCCGTAGCCACGGACAAAGCCGCGCGACAGATCGGTATCGTAGAATTCCTTGCTCCACAGGCAGGTCGGCGGCGCGCGGTTGGAGTCGGTCGGCTCCTTCACGAAGCCATAGGTCTGCGCGTAAGGGTGGAACATCAGGTTCTTGCCGACGAGGCCGGATGAGTTGGCGAGCCCGTTCGGAAATTTTCCGGACACCGAGTTCAGCAGCAGCCGCGGCGTGCCGACGCCGTTGCAGGCGATGATGACGACTTCGGCCGGCTGGAATTGCTCGACGCCATCCTTGTCGTAATAGACGACGCCGGAGGCCATGCCATGTTCGTTGGTGGTGATCTCGCGCACGCGGCAATGGGTCTTGAGCTCGACGCCGGCGCGGATCGCGTGTGGCCAATAGGTGATGTCGGTCGAGGCCTTTGCGCCTTGCGCGCAGGCCGGCGTGCAATGGCCGAGATTGATGCAGCGCGCCCTGCCCTCATAATCCATGGTCGCAACCGTGGTGTCCGACGGCCACCAGTGCCAGCCGAGCCTGTTCATGGCCTTGGCGATCAGGGGGCCGGAGAGACCGAGCGGCTGCGGCGGCATCGGCGGACGCGTCAGCGGCGACAGCGGATCGCCCGACAGGCCCGAGACGCCCATCATGCGGTCGTTCTCTTCGTAGAACGGCGTCAGCGCATCGTAGTCGATCGGCCAATCGTCGGCGACGCCATCGAGCGTCTTCACCTTGAAGTCACTTGGATGAAGCCGCGGCCAGTGCGCGGTGTACATCACGGTCGAGCCGCCGACGGCGTTGAAGTTCACGACCTTGATCGGTGAATTGTCGTCGTTGATCGGATAGTCCTCGGCGCGGCCGCGGATGTTCGGGCTGGTTGCCCATTCGCCGTAGAATTTTGCCTCCCAGTCGCGCCCGGTCGACGGATATTCCGACTGCTTCATCCAGTCGCCCTGCTCGAGGCAGAGGATATGCATCTTGGTGTCGGCCAGCGACCACGCAACCGCGGCGCCGGACGCTCCGGCGCCGATGATCAGGACGTCAACGGGTTGGTTCATTCCTTTTCCTCTACGTCATTCCGGGATGGTCCGAAGGACCAGACCCGGAATCTCGAGATTCCGGGTTCGCCTCTTCGAGGCGCCCCGGAATGACAATTCTTTTCTTGTTGCGGAAACAATGGATTGCTTCGCTTCGCTCGCAATGACGATCAACTCACAATCCTTACCGGCAGCGAGCGGATGCCGCGGATGAAATTCGAATAGAGGCGTTTCACGGGTCCCGCAATCTCGAAGCGCAGATCGCGCTTCAGGATCTCCTCCCAGAGAATGCGCAATTGCTGCTCGGCCAGCCGGTCGCCGACGCAGCGATGGATGCCGGCGCCGAAGGAAAGATGCTGCCGCACCTTCGGCCGCTCGACAATGAACTCATCCGCACGCTCGATCTTGTCCTCGTCGCGGTTGCCGGAGATGTACCACATCACAACCTTGTCGCCCCTGGCGATCTTTCGCCCGCCGAGTTCGGCATCGCGCCGCGCGGTGCGGCGCATGTGCAGGACCGGGGTGTGATAGCGGATGATCTCGGAGACGAGATTTCCGACCAGTTCGCGCTTCGCGGCTACCAGCTCGAATTGCTCCGGATTTTGACAGAGCGCGAGCAGCCCGCCGCTCATCGAATTACGCGTGGTGTCGTTGCCGCCGACAATCAGGAGCCCGATATTGCCGATGAACTCCGCGGCGTCCATGTTCCGCGTCGCCTCAGAATGCGCCATCATCGAGATCAGGTCGAAGGTCGGCGGCGCGTTGACCCGCGCGTTCCAGAGCTGGCGAAAATGGCCGCCCATGTTGATGAGCTCGGCGGTGCGCTCCTCTTCGGAATGCACCACCGCGTCCGGCGAATTGACATTTGCGATCGCGACATCCGACCACCAGGTCAGCTTCATCCGGTCTTCCCAGGGAAAATCGAACAGGGTCGCGAGCATCATGTTGGTGAGATCGACCGAGACGCGCTCGGCCCAGTCGAAGACTTCGCCCCGCGGCAGCGCGTCGAGCACGGCGGAGGTGCGTTCGCGAATCAGGGTCTCGAAATTGGCGAGATTCGACGGTGCCACGATCGGCGCCACCGTGCGGCGTTGCGCGGTGTGGCCGGGCGGGTCCATGCGGATGAAATTCGGGCGCTCCTGCCCCCTCGGCTGGTCGGCGACCTGGATGCCGCCGAGCTCGGAGGCCGACGAATAGGTCTCGTGGTCGAGCTCGACCGCGAAAATGTCGTCGTAGCGCGTCACCGACCAATAAGGCCCGTGGGGCGAAGCCTCGCAGTAGTGCACGGGATCGTGGCGGCGCAACTCCGCAAACAGCGGCCGCCAGGTGTCATCCTGGTAGAGCTGGGGATCGCTGACGTCGATCGATTGAAGCCTGCTTTGCAGCGCCTGGGCCATCGTTCTGTTCTCCCGTCGCCTTTCCAAGGGCGATCGGCACCTCGCGACGATAAGGCGATAGGCCGATGCTAGTCAAAGGCCGCGCAGCGATGCAACCCAGCAAATCGCTGGCGCATGGATGGAAGCAATGGAAGGGTTTGTTCGTGCCGGCAAGATTGGCTAGCTTTGGTCAAAACCACAATCGGGGAACGCCTGAAGGTGCCGACTTCGCCGAACCAGATTCCGCCGGACGAAAGATCGGGTCTGGATTTCGACGCCATCATCGTCGGCGCCGGGCTGTCCGGCATGTACCAGCTTTACCGGGCGCGCGAGCTGGGCTTGCGCGTCCGCGTGTTCGAGGCCGGCACCGAGGTCGGCGGCACCTGGTACTGGAATCGCTATCCCGGCGCGCGGTTTGATTCGGAGAGCTATTCCTACGGCTACTCTTTCTCCAAGGAGCTCCTGGAGGAATGGGAATGGTCGGAGCATTTCGCCGGCCAGCCGGAAACGCTGCGCTATTGCCAATATGTCGCCGACAAGTTCGACCTGCGTCGCGACATCCAGTTCAAAAGCCGCGTCACCGCGGCCCACTACGACGAGGCCACGCGAAGCTGGACCGTCACACTTGAAGACGGCAGCCGCTTTACGACGCGCTTCCTGATCACCGCGATCGGCCCGCTGTCGACGCCGACGCTGCCGCGCATCGAGGGCATCGACAATTTCAAGGGAGAACGCTTCCACACCGCGCGCTGGCCGAAGCAGCCGGTGGATTTCAAGGGCAAGCGGGTCGCCGTGATCGGCACCGGCGCCACCGGGGTGCAGACGATCCAGACGATTGCGGGCGAGGTCGGCCATCTCACCGTGTTCCAGCGCACGCCGAACTGGTGCGCGCCGCTTCACAACGGCAAGATCGACGCCGAGACGCAAAAGAAGATCAAGGCCGGCTATCCCGAAATGTTCGCGCGCTGCCGCGAGACGTTCGCCTGCTTCATCCACACCCCCGATCCGCGCGGCGCGTTCGAGGTGTCGGATGAGGAGCGCGAAGCGTTCTACGAGAAGCTTTATGGCGAACGCGGCTTCGGCATCTGGCAGGGCAATTTCAAGGACATTCTGATCGACCGCAAGGCGAACAAGACCATCGGCGACTTTGTCGCGCGAAAAATCCGTCAGCGCGTCAAGGACCAGAAGATCGCGGAAAAGCTCATTCCGAAGAACCACGGCTTTGGCACCCGCCGCCTGCCGCTCGAGACGTTCTATTACGAGGTCTATAACCGCGATAATGTCGAGTTGGTTGACATCACGGAGACGCCGATCGAGCGCATCACGCCTTTTGGCATCAAGACCAGCGACCGTGACTTCGCCTTCGATATCATCATCTTTGCCACGGGCTTCGACGCCATCACGGGCGCCTTCGACAAGATCGACGTCCGCGGAGCCGACGGCGTCCGGCTGAAGGACAAGTGGAAATCGGGGCCCGAGACCTATCTCGGCCTAATGGTGCATCAATTTCCCAACATGATGATGCTGATGGGCCCGCACACCGCGCTCGGCAACATCCCGCGCAGCATCGAATACAGCGTCGACTGGGTGACGGGCCTCGTGCGCTTCGCGCGCGAGCAGGGACTGACGCGGCTCGAGGCCACGCCTGAAGGCGTCGCGTCGTGGACCGATCACGTCAAGGCGCTAGGCGTCGGGCTCCTCTCCAACGAGGTCGATTCCTGGATGACGGGCATCAACCGCAATGTCGAGGGCAAGACTGTCCGCATCGTCGCGCGCTACTCCGGCAGCGCGCCGGCCTATCGCGCCCGCTGCGACGAGGTCGCGGCGAACGGATACGGCGAATTGAGGTTGGCATAGCCCTTCATTTTTCGTCATGCCCGGGCTCGAGCCGCCCGCGGGGCCGAAGCCGCTTCGGCGCGGCGACGGCCCGGCCATGACGAGTTTTGCTATTTGCAGCAAGCATAGCGCCGGCACGCAGATGTGCTAGAGAACAGGCAGTTCATTGCTGGCCTGGTTTTGAAAAGCACATGCTGCGACGTCTTTTCCCGATCTTCCTCATCCTCGGTGCCATTCTCTCCGCGAACCCCGCGCGCGCCGCCAATGTCATCGTCCGCGACGGCGACACCATCCAGCTTGGCGATGTCGTCTTCAGGCTCGATGGCATTGACGCGCCGGAATTCGACCAGATCTGCATCGACGACCATGCCGATCCCTGGAGCTGCGGCGTCGCGGCGCGCGATCACCTCACCGGGCTGATCAACGGCCGTGCCGTGCATTGCGACGACCTCGGTCGGGACAAGACCAAGAAGCGTCATATCGGCGTCTGCACGGTCGAGGGCGAGGCCACGAGCCTGAACCAGCAGATCGCCAAACAGGGATTCGCCGTCAGCGTCGAACCGTCGCTAAAGGTGCACGTCAAGGATGACGCGACGAGCGCGGAAGCCGACAAAAGCGGCATCTGGAAGGGCTGCTTCGCAACGCCTCAGGATTTCCGGCTCGGCAAGAAGGACGGCGCGCTGCTCGGCAGTGCCTGCCGCGCCGATCGCGACAAGGAAATCCGCGCCATGCTGTTTCCCGACGATCTCGCGCAGCCTCCAGGCTGCGCGATCAAGGGCAAGCGCGCGGTCCGCGCGCGGGTGACCGGTAACATCGGCATCTACCATCTGCAGGGTTGCCTCAGCTACGCCGGGTTGACCCGGCCGGACCGCTGGTTCTGCTCGGAAGATGACGCCCGGGCCGCCGGCTACCGCCGCGCCTTCAATTGCCGCGCGCCGAAGCCAGCGAGCGCGAGCAAGTAAGTAAGCGGCGCGCCCTGGCGGCTTACCAGTTCCACGACCACGACCACCTCGGCGACATTGAATTGCCATCTGCCCACATCCGAGGTGCCGGCCTCGGATTTCGGTGACGGACCCTGGCCTGGCGCCTCGGCGCTGGCAGGGCCGGCGGCTTCATCTCGGCACGGGCCTCGATCGTCGCGGGCGCAGGCGCGGCCGCAACCGGCGGTAGCGGGGCTGCGGCAGCCACTGGTGGCGACGGCGGAATGATCGTGGGGACGGAGGTGTCAATCACGACCTTGTCTGGCAACTTGCGCTCGGATTGGATGCGGATCGTCTCTTGAACCGGGGTTTCGGTCACGGCGCCTTGTGCGGGCGTTGAAGGCGCGCCTGGAGAGTACCAGTTCGCCAGAAGGAGAATGGCGACAAGCACGCTGCCGACCCAGAAGAAGTATCGAGCTACGAGCACCGCGTGTACCGGCCTTCACATTGGCAAACAGTGTAGCAACGAGACAAATACGCGCTGAGGTTTTGGTTCCAAACTGCGGCAACAGCGCGGACGACGCCTGTTTATTTGTTGTCGGCACGGCCTTTTCGTTAGCGATGACACGACAAAGTGACCCGCTTCCGCCGCAGGCGTCGTTGCAGCTGTGCCGAAAGGGAACAGCCATTCGCTGGATGTGTTGTTGGCAAGGGGGTCGGTGTGTCCTTTGGGAGTCCCGTCATGACCGACACCAAAAAAGACACCCAGCACCAGGACGGCATCGTCGACACCAGAGACACCCGGCACGGGACTTACGACCCGGTCAGCGGTGTCGACATGAAATACCGCGTCAGGGACAACGCGACTCCGCATGAGCGCGCGCAGTGGGCGGCGGACGTGCGCGCGGAGCCGTCGCCCGACGCCGCGGAAGAGTTTCTCCCCGAAGCCCTACGCCGCGCTCCGGCACCGCCGCTCAACAAGCGAACGGGACGCAATCGTTGCGAGTAATTTGAGCGATCGGGAACCTCTGCGTTGTCACCGCGCTGTGATGCGAGCGCGGGGAACATCGTGCCTCACATTCAGTTGATCGCCCGTTATCAACCTTAGGGAGAAATGCCATGCAGGCTCTCAAGTTCGCCGCCGCTGCTGCGCTCGTCGCCAGCACGATGGCCGGCCCCGCCATGGCGCGGGACTATTGCGCGACCCATCGCTGCTATCACCACTACTATCATCGCGGACCCATCGGCGCCGCGGCCGATGTTGCGGGTGGCGCAGTCGGCGCGGCCGCCGGCGTTGCAGGAGCTGCGATCGGAACCGCGGGCGCGATTGCCACCGCGCCGTTCCGCCGCCCCTATTACAACTCCTATGCCTATGATTATTACAGCCCTCAAAATGGCTTCGCCTGCCGGCCGGGTACCTGGTTCAAGGGAGAGGACGGCCGTCGGCATCCCTGCCAGTAGCGATATCTGCACCACACCGAGCACAAAGGGCGGCCTTATCGGCCGCCCTTTTGTTTCGCACGCGCCAGCTCAGCGCTGCATCTGCATGATCTGATCCATCGGCGGCATGTTGTTGTTCAGATTATCCATGATCCACAGCGAACCGCCGATCACCAGGAACACGATCAGAAGCCCGAAGGCGAGCGCCATCACGTTGTTGGTGTTGTCGGGCCCGGTCGTGATGTGCAGGAAGAAGACGAGATGCACGCCCATCTGCGCGATCGCGAGCACAATGATGGCGACAGGGATCGACGGCTGCCAGACGAGGTTCGTGCCCGCGACAAAGAACGACGTCGCCGTAAGCAGCAGTGCAAGGGCGAGGCCGACGAGATAGCCGAGCACGCGAAGCCTGACGCTGACGACCTCCTCATCGCCCGGCGCCAGATCGGCCCGATGGTGCGTATCGTGAAGCTCGCTCATGCCGCGCTCCCGAGCAGATAGACGACCGAAAATATCGCGACCCAGATGATGTCGAGCGCGTGCCAGAACAGCGCAAAGCAGAGGAAGCGGCGCTGGATGTCGGCGCGGAAGCCCTTGGCAAAGACCTGAGCCATCATGGTGAGCAGCCACAGCTCGCCGCCGGAGACGTGCAGGCCGTGGCAGCCGACCAGGGTGAAGAACGCCGACAGGAACGCGCTGCGCGACGGGCCCGCGCCGCGCGCGACGAGGTCGGCAAATTCGCGGAACTCGATGGCGAGGAAGCCGAGGCCCAAAACGCAGGTCACGGCCATCGCGATCTGGAACCAGAGATGGCTGCGCGCCTCGACCGCGACACTCGCCATGCCGCAGGCGAAGCTCGACAACAGGAGAAAGATCGTCTCGATCGCGACGTTGCGGAGGTTGAAGAGCTCTGCCCCGCTCGGGCCTCCCGCGGTCTGTCCCTGGAGCACGGCGTAGGCCGCGAAGAAGCAGGAGAACATCACGATGTCGCTAAGCAGGAAGATCCAGAAGCCGTAGCCGGTGATGATACGCTTCGACGCCGGCCCCTCATGCGCAGCCTCGGCAAGCCCCGGGAGCTGGTGCGCGATCGCGATGTCCGTCATCACAAGTCCCCCGCGGCGGTGATGAGCTCGCGGCGCGCGGCGCGGTTGGCGCGGTCGATCCGCGCGACCTCGTCGGCCGGAATCTCGTATTCATCCTTGTCGCGCCAGGCAAACACCACGAACGTCGCGAACGCGCCGATGAAGCCCACGATCACCATCCACCAGATGTGCCAAATCATGGCAAAGCCCATCACGGTCGCAAAGAACGCACAGACGAAGCCGGTCGGCGAATTGCGTGGCATATCGATCGGCCCGTAGTCCGGCTCCTTGACGCCCTCCTCCCGCGCGCGCCGCTTCATCGCCCAATAGGCGTCCTCGCTGGTCACGCTGGGCATCACCGCGAAATTGAACGCGGGCGGAGGCGAGGCGGTGGCCCATTCCAGCGAACGGCCGTCCCAGGGATCGCCGGTCGTATCGCGAAGCTCCTCGCGATGGCGGATCGAGACCACGAGCTGCATGATCTGGCAGATGATGCCGGCCAGGATGATCCCGGCGCCAATGCTCGCGATCATCAGCCAGGGCCGCCATTCGGGCACGTCGAAATGCTGCATCCGCCGGGTCATGCCGAGGAAGCCGACGGCATAAAGCGGCATGAAGGCGACATAGAAGCCGATCAGCCAGCACCAGAACGCGGCCTTGCCCCAGCCCTCATGCAGGCGGAAGCCGAAGGCTTTCGGGAACCAGTAGGTGTAGCCGGCAAACGCGCCGAACAGCACGCCGCCGATGATGACGTTGTGGAAGTGGGCGACCAGGAACAGGCTGTTGTGCAACAGGAAGTCCGCCGGCGGCACCGCGACCAGAACGCCGGTGAGGCCGCCGATGATGAAGGTCACCATGAAGCCGATCGACCACATCATCGGGGTAAAGAAGCGGATGCGGCCGGCGAACATCGTGAACAGCCAGTTGTAGATCTTCACCCCCGTCGGCACCGCGATGATCATGCTGGCGATGCCGAAGATCGCATTGACGTCGGGCCCCGCGCCCATGGTGAAGAAGTGATGCAGCCACACCATGAAGGAGATGACGCAGATCGCCATGGTGGCGAGCACCATCGAGCGGTAGCCGAACAATGGCTTGCCGGAGAACGTCGCGACCACCTCGGAGAAGATGCCGAACGCCGGCAGCACCAGGATGTAGACCTCCGGATGCCCCCACGCCCAGATCAGGTTCATGAACATCATGACGTTGCCGCCGGCTTCGTTGGTGAAGAAGTGGAAGCCGAGATAGCGGTCGAGGATCAGCATCGCCAGCGTCGCCGTGAGGATCGGGAAGGCGGCGATGATAAGGAGATTCGAGGCCAGAGTTGTCCAGCAGAACATCGGCATGCGCATGTAGTTCATGCCCTTGGTGCGGATCTTGAGTACCGTCGTGACCAGGTTGATCCCTGCCACCAGCGTGCCGATACCGGAAATCTCCAGCGACCACAGATAGTAGTCGACGCCGACGCCCGGCGAATAGGTCAATTCCGACAGCGGCGGATAAGGCAACCAGCCGGTGCGCGCGAACTCGCCGACCACGAGCGAGATGTTGACGAGCAGCGCGCCGGTCGCCGTCAGCCAGAAGCCGACCGAGTTGAGCGTCGGGAACGCCACGTCGCGCACGCCGAGCTGCAGCGGCACCACGAGGTTCATCAGCCCGATCACGAACGGCATCCCGACGAAGAAGATCATGATGGTGCCGTGCGCGGAGAAGATCTGGTTGTAGTGCGCCGGCGGCAGGAACCCTTGCGAATGAAACGCGACCGCCTGCTGCGCGCGCATCATGATGGCGTCGGAGAATCCGCGCAGCAGCATCACGCATGCAAGCAACGTGTACATCACGCCGATGCGCTTGTGGTCGACGCTGGTGATCCATTCGCGCCAGAGATAGGGCAGATGGCCGGCAACGACGACCCAGATCAGCACGGCCAGGATCACGACCAGCACCACCGCGCCGGCAATGAGCGGAATCGGCTGATCGAAGGGGATGGCGGACCAGGAGAGCTTACCGAACATTGCTGGCACCGGTGTTGGCGGCTTCCTGCGGACCAGGTCCCGGCGGGATCCTCTGGGTCGCGATCGCCGTAAACAGCAGGGGATCGTCCAGCCGATAGATCGCCTTGTCCTTCGGCACCGACTGCTTGAGCAGCTCTTTGCGGTAGCTGTCGCCGTTCAACACATGATCGCTCTTGACCGTGTTGGCGGCAAAGCTTGCAAACTCCGGCTCCGAGACGACCTTGACGTCGAACATCATGTCCGGAAAGCCGTCGCCGCTGAAATGCGCCGACAAACCCTGATAGTTGCCCACTTCGTCGGCGCGCAGCTCGAGCCGCGTCACCATGCCGTTCATGGTGTAGATCATGCTGCCCAGTTGCGGGATGAAGAACACATTCAACACGCTCGCCGAGGTGAGCCTGAAATGCAGCGGCGCGCCGACCGGCACGGTCAGCGTGTTGACTGTCGCAATGCGCTGATCCGGATAGATGAACAGCCACTTCCAGTCGAGCGACACCACCTGGATGGTGACGCCCTGTCCCGTTCCCGGAACGGGCCTTGCCGGATCAAGCTGATGCGAGCCGATCCAGGCGACGCCACCGAGCAGAATGATCGTCAGCGCCGGGATCGACCAGACCACGAGCTCGAGCCGGCCGGAATACTCCCAATCCGGCCAGTAGAATGCGCGCCGGTTGGACTGGCGAAAGTACCACGCGGAGGCGAAAATCGCGACGATCGTGGGCACGACGATCGCAAGCATGATCGCGATCGAGTCGATCAGGATCGTCATGTTGGCGGCCGCGATCGGGCCTTGCGGATCGAGGATGTTCATCGGCGAGCCAACTACCTCTTGCCCCACGCAAGTAGCCTAGCGCAGATGCGCCTTGACGACAAACACGATGGGTTTTTGTTCCTTCGCAAACGTTCCAGATCACAAAATTCCCGTCGTCGGCTTGGATCATCTTGCTACAATTTGTAATTCCAGCCGATCCATTCACAGAGTCCGCGGCCCATCACGTCCGCGAGGTCCTTGCCCTTGAGCCAGGGCAATTCCTCGGTGAAGAACGTCACACATTGCCGGTAGCTGCAGGGCATGCGCGTGATGTCGGTGCCCCAGAAGAAGCGTTTCGGCCCGAACGCATCGAAGATGCGGTGCAGCCCGTCCTGGATATTGCGGAAAGGATAACGTTCCGTCGAATAGTGCGGCGCGCCGGTCGCCTTGACCGCGACATTCGGCAATTTCGCGAGCGCCACCAGTTCATCGAGATGGATGAACGCTTCCGCGTCCTGGCCGTGGCGGTTGAGCCCGCAATGGTCGACGATCATCTTCAAGCTCGGATGACGCTCGGCGATCTCGCGGAATTTCTTCAGAAACAATCCGCCCAACATCGCGATCGGCAGCCCTTCCTTCTCGGCCGCCGGCCACAGCCATTCCAGCGAGCCGTCATAAAGCCATTGCTGCTGCTCTTCGAGCAGGAACGGCCAGCGCAGACCCATCATGCCGGGCTGATTGCGCCAGCCATGGATCAGGTTGCGGTTTTCCGGATTTTGCAGCGGAAAATTGCCCAGAATCGCAAAGCGATCCGGATATCTCTTCGCCGCCTCGATGGCGACCGCATTGGCGTCAGGGTCCCAGCCCGATGGCGGATGGATGAGCGCTGCGTCGACCCCGGCCTCGTCCATTTCCGCCAGAACCTGCTCGGCGGTGAATGTCTCGACCTTGCGGTGCAACCCGGACGTCGGCACCACCGTCTGCGACCAGATATGGACCTGCGCGTCGACGATCTTCATGGGCGGCTCCCCGATTTTTGTTCTGGTTGGCCCCGATCATGCATGAACGGGCTGCAGTGCGGCAACTTCAAATCGGCCGGCGAAACTGCTAACAAATCGCTTCCTCCATCTGGCGACCCTGGGATCAAGAACATGGATAACCGAAGTGACATCTGGCGTGGCGTCGACACGATCAAGCCGCGTTTTACCGCGCTCGCCGACCGGGTCTGGGGCATGCCCGAAGTCTGCTACACCGAGGCGCGCTCCTCCGCCGAGCATCTGGCTGAACTCAAGCACCAGGGTTTTCGCATCACCGAGAAGATCGCCGGCATTCCGACCGCCATGATGGGCGAATGGGGCGAAGGCGGTCCGGTCATCGCCTTCCTCGGCGAATATGACGCGCTGCCGGGCCTGAGCCAGGAAGCGAACATCGCGGAACATCGCCCGATCGAGGCCGGCGGCCACGGCCATGGCTGCGGCCATAACCTGCTCGGTTCGGCCGCGCTGCTCGCCGCGACCGCCGTGAAGGATTGGCTTGCCACCCACAAGGTGCCGGGCCGCGTGCGCTATTACGGCTGCCCCGCGGAGGAAGGCGGCGCGGCGAAAACCTTCATGGTGCGCTCGGGAGCGTTCGATGATGCCGATATCGCGCTGACCTGGCATCCCCACAGCTTCTGGGAAGTGGTGGTGACGCCGTCGCTTGCCAACACCCGCGCCGACTTCACCTTCACCGGCCGCACCTCGCATGCCGCGGCGTCGCCGCATCTTGGCCGCAGCGCGCTCGATGCGGTCGAGTTGATGAATGTCGGCGTCAACTACATGCGCGAGCACATGCCGAGCGATGCGCGCGTGCACTATGCGCTGATTGATACCGGCGGCATCGCGCCCAACGTCGTGCAGGCTCATGCCCGCGTGCGCTACTCGATCCGCGCCCGCGATTTGCCAGGTATGAACGAGCTGGTCGAGCGCGTGCACAAGATCGCGCAAGGCGCTGCGCTGATGACGGAGACCAAGGTCGAGATGAAGATCATCTCGGCGGTCTCCAATGTCCTGCACAACACGCCTCTGGAAGAGGCGTTGCAGCGCATCATGGAGGACTTGGGCCCGCCGCATTTCGATGACGCCGACAAGGAATTTGCCGCACGGATCCAGGCGACGCTGACCGAGAAGGACATCGCAAGCGTCTATCACACGATCGGCATGGAGCCGACCGACCGGCCGCTCGCCGATTTCATCGTGCCGCTCGACGCCAAGCGCAATCCGCTGACCGGCTCGACCGATGTCGGCGACGTGAGCTGGGTGGTCCCGACCGCGCAGGTGCATGGGCCCACCATCGCGATCGGCACGCCCTTGCACACCTGGCAAGTGGTGGCGCAGGGCAAGAGTCCGCACGCCCACAAGGCCATGGTGCAGGTCGCCAAGGCCATGGCCGCGCTCGGCGTGAAAGCGCTGACCGAGCCTGGGCTGATCGCCGCGGCAAAAGCAGACTTGAAGAAACGCACCGCGCGCACGCCCTATGTCAACCCGCTGCCGCCGAGCGTCTCACCGCCGCTGGATATGTCGCTGACTTCGTAGGGCGGATTAGCGAAAGCGTAATCCGCCATTTTTGCGTCAGCGAGCGGCGGATTACGGCTGCGCCTAATCCTACTGAGTCATTCGGTCGCGTCCACGGGTGCCAAGGAATCAAGTAATTGAAGAGATTCATAATTTGGCAGGCGGAGGGCCGGATGGATCTCAGGGAAGGTGGGGATAGCGAAAGGCGGTTTGAGGCGTATGTAG
>NZ_DATGFH010000096.1:0-37944 GCF_035309285.1 Bradyrhizobium sp.
CTGGGACCAGTTCAACGCCTCGCCGCCGCCGGGCGCGCACTTGCGCGTGCATCCGATCCTGCATTGGACCGAGGCCGACATCTGGGCCTACACCAGGCGCGAGAACATCCCGATCATCCCGCTGTATCTTTCAAACAACGGCAAGCGGTATCGCTCGCTCGGCGACGAGGACATCACCTTCCCGGTCGCCTCGCTCGCTTCCAATATCGACGAAATCCTCGCCGAGCTCGAAAGCACCAAGGTGCCGGAGCGCGCCGGACGCGCGCTCGATCACGAGACCGAGGATGCGTTCGAGCGCCTGCGTGTGTCCGGTTATCTCTGAGTTGAACTAAGGGGTCTGTTGCGATGAATATCCAATTGTCCCACCGCGAAGCTGCTGCCGCCGACTTCATCGCGCCGGTCGCTCCCGCTCCTAGCACGGCGCGCGCGCAGGTGCGCATCGTCATCGTCGGTCATGTCGACCACGGCAAGTCGACGCTGGTCGGTCGGCTCTTGCACGAGACCGGCAGCCTGCCCGACGGCAAGCTCGAGATGCTGAAAGCGGTCAGCGAACGACGCGGCATGCCGTTCGAGTGGTCGTTCCTGCTCGACGCGCTGCAGACCGAGCGCGACCAGGGCATCACTATCGACACCACGCAGATCCGTTTCCGCACGGGATCGCGCGACATTGTCCTGATCGACGCGCCGGGTCATGCGGAGTTTTTGCGCAACATGATTACCGGCGCCTCGCAGGCCGATGGCGCGGTGCTGATCATCGATGCACTGGAAGGCGTGCGCGACCAGACGAGGCGCCACGGCTATCTCCTGCATCTGCTCGGCATCAAGCAGGTCGCGGTCGTCGTCAACAAGATGGACCGGGTCGATTTTTCGCCCGCGCGTTTCAAGGAGATCAGCGACGAGATTTCCGCCCATCTCACCGGCCTCGGCGTGACGCCGTCGGCCGTGATCCCGATCTCCGCGCGCGATGGCGACGGTGTCGCTCTGCGCACGCCGCGGATCGGCTGGTACAACGGTCCGACCGTGGTCGAGGCGCTGGATGCGCTCGAGCCGGCGCGGCCGCTCGCTGCGCTGCCGCTGCGCCTGCCGGTGCAGGCGATCTACAAATTCGATGACCGCCGCATCGTCGCGGGCCGTATCGAGTCGGGTCACCTCGCCTCGGGTGATGAGATCGTCATCATGCCCGCCGGCAAGATTGCAAAAATCAAGTCGGTCGAAAGCTGGCCCGTCAGGCCCGTCAAAGGCAAGCAGGGCGCCGGCCGCTCGGTTGGCATCACGCTCGACCGCGAGCTGTTCGTCGAGCGCGGGGACATCATCGCTCATGTCGGAAAAAGCCCGCGCGACACCCGCCGCCTGCGCGCCCGCATTTTCTGGCTGCACGACAAGCCGCTGTCGAAGGGCGACCAGATCCTGGTGCGCCTTGGCACGCGCGAGGCACGAGCGGTCGTGGTTGCCATCGAAAAAGCGGTCGATCCCGGCGAACTATCGAGCAGCGAGAACACGGCGATCGCGCGCAATCACGTCGGCGAGATCGACATCTCGCTGGCGCAGCCGATCGCGGCCGACGCCTATGCCGACAACCCGCGCACCGGCCGCCTCGTCATCGAGGTCTCCGGCCGCATCGCAGGCGGCGGCCTCGTGCTGTCGGTCGATGCCGGGCAGCGCGCTATCCCCGTCGATATCGTGCCGGTGGAATCGGCGCTGCGTCCGGACGAGCGCTCGGCGCGCTATCGTCACAACGGCGCGGTGATCTGGCTCACCGGACTGCCCGGCGCCGGCAAGTCGACGCTGGCGCTTGCGCTGGAACGACGGCTGTTCTCCCGCGGCGGCTCGCCGATCCTGCTCGACGGCGACACGCTGCGCGCAGGGCTGAACGGCGATCTCGGCTTCTCGCCGAAAGATCGCAGCGAGAACATCCGACGCCTTGCGGAAGTCGCAACGCATCTGGCCAAGAACGGTCACATCGCCATCGTCGCCGCGGTTTCGCCGGCGCGCGAGGACCGCGCCGCGGCGCGCCGCGTTGCCGACGAACTGTTCCGCGAGATCTATGTCGCAACGCCTGCCGAGGTTTGCGAGAGCCGCGACCCCAAGGGCCATTACGCCAAGGCCCGCGCCGGCGCGCTCGCAGGATTTACCGGCATCGGCAACGACTACGAGGCGCCCGCGCACGCCGAATTGACCCTCAACACGTCCAACCGCTCGGTCAGCGACACCACCGACGAAATCGAGCAGATGCTGGCGGAAACCGGCGTCCTGCTGCGGGAACTGGTCGATCTCGCCGCGAATATTTGAGGCTCCCAAGGGGAGCCTTCGGGCCTTCTCACGAGCCCTGCTTTGGCGCTAAAAGGGCCCTGAAAAAGCGCCCTTCGGGCGCGTTTCTTGCTGTCCTTATTTCCTGAAAGACAGCACTTCCCTCGCCGTTTCCTGCCAAGAAAGCCCATCATGCAGCGTGTCACAGCCCATGGATTGAAGATCGCCCCTGTCCTCCACGATTTCATCGCCAGGGAGGCGACGCCGAAGACCGGGATCGATCCCGACGCATTCTGGGCGGGGCTGGCCGCGATCATCCGCGACCTCGGACCGAGGAACCGCGAGCTGTTGAAGGTGCGCGACGCCCTGCAGGACAAGATCGATGCCTGGCACCGCGCGCACAAGGGCAAGTTCGACCTCGATGCCTACACCGCGTTCCTGAAGGAGATCGGCTATCTCCTGCCCGAGCCTGCGACGGCAAAGGTCGAGACCGCCAAGGTCGACGAGGAGATCGGCAGGATCTGCGGGCCGCAGCTCGTCGTTCCCTTGACCAATGCGCGCTATGCGCTGAACGCGGCGAACGCGCGCTGGGGTTCGCTCTACGACGCCTTCTACGGCACCGACGCGATCCCGCACGATCCGAGCGAAACCGGCCGTGGCTACAACAAGGCGCGTGGTGACAAGGTCATCGCGAAGGCAAAGGCGTTCCTGGATTCCGCCGCGCCGCTCGCGACCGGTAGCCACAGCGACGTCACCGCCTACAGCGTGATCGCGGGCCAGCTCTCCGCGAAACTGAAAAGCGGCAATGTGGCCACGCTGAAATCCGCCGCGCAATTTGCCGGTTACCAGGGCAGCGCAGAAGCGCCCTCCTCCATCCTTCTGGTCAACAATGGCCTGCACATCGATATCCAGATCGACCGCAAGCATGTGATCGGCAAGGACGATCCGGGCGGCGTCGCCGACATCATCCTGGAAGCAGCGATCTCCACCATCCTCGACATGGAGGACAGCGTCGCAGCCGTCGATGCCGAGGACAAGGTGCTGGTCTATCGCAACACGCTCGGCCTGATGAACGGCACACTCTCCGCCGATTTCGAGAAGGGCGGCAAGAGCATGACGCGGGCGCTCAATGCCGACCGCGTCTACAAGACACAAGCGGCCGGCGAATTGACGCTGCATGGGCGCAGCCTCTTGCTGATGCGCAATGTCGGCCATCACATGTTCACCGACGCCGTGCTCGACGAGAAAGGGGCGGAAATCCCCGAGGGCATTCTCGATGCGGCGGTCGCCGGCCTCCTTGCGATCCACGATCTCAAGGGCCACTCCAACGTCAGGAACAGCCGCACCGGCTCGATCTATATCGTCAAGCCGAAGATGCATGGCCCCGACGAGGTCGCGCTGACCTGCGAGATCTTCGCCCGAGTTGAGAAAATGCTGTCGCTGCCGGCGGACACCATCAAGGTCGGCATCATGGACGAGGAGCGCCGCACTACGGTCAACCTCAAGGCCTGCATCCAGAATGCGTCCAAGCGCATTATGTTCATCAACACCGGCTTCCTCGATCGCACCGGCGACGAGATCCATACCTCGATGGAAGCGGGCCCGATGATCCGCAAGAACGACATGAAGGCGCAGCCCTGGATCAAGGCCTATGAAGACTGGAACGTCGACATCGGCCTGATAGACGGCCTGCCGGGACACGCCCAGATCGGCAAGGGCATGTGGGCCGCGCCCGACAAGATGGCGGACATGCTGGTGCAAAAGCTCGGCCATCCGCAGGCCGGTGCGACCACGGCGTGGGTGCCTTCGCCGACCGCCGCAACGCTGCACGCGCTGCACTATCACCAGGTCAACGTGCTGGCCCGCCAGCAGGAGCTCGCCAAGGGCGGCCAGCGCGCAAAGCTTTCCGACATCCTCACTATTCCGGTGTCGCGGTCGAACTGGGCGCCCGACGATGTCCGTCAGGAGATCGACAACAACTGCCAGGGCATCCTCGGCTATGTCGTGCGCTGGATCGATCAGGGTGTCGGCTGCTCGAAGGTGCCGGACATCCATGACGTCGGGCTGATGGAAGACCGCGCGACCCTGCGTATCTCGAGCCAGCATCTGGCGAACTGGCTGCTGCAGGGCGTCGTCACCAGGGATCAGGTGATGGAGTCGCTGAAGCGCATGGCGGTCGTGGTCGACAAGCAGAACGCCGGCGATCCGCTCTACAAGGCAATGGCGCCGTCCTTCGACGGCGTCGCCTTCAAGGCCGCCTGCGACCTCGTCTTCAAGGGCCGCGAGCAGCCGAACGGCTATACCGAATACATCCTCACCGCGCGCCGCCGCGAGGCGAAGGCGGGTGCGAACTGATCTTCGCGTAGTGAGGACAAGGGCCGGTCCCAGCGCCATTGCAATGACAAGCGTCCATAGTCCCGCGGCACGAAATGCCCGGGTGATGCATCATTCGTCGCCCTCGATTGAAGAGGAGGGCGCAGGGAATGCCGGGTGCCGTTGCACCCGCGAGCCTCGTGTGCAGCAAATGCGCTAGGAACGCACACGAGTCAGCTACAGGTACAACCGAACACACTCCGGCATTCCCTGCGCGATGGTTTACGGCTTATACGTGGTCTCCCCGGAGTACCGGGCTTGTTAGCCTCCGTCACCTGCGAGCTCGTCACTCGCAGGCTTGATCCCAGCGTCGGGGGATCAGGACCGCACGATTTCGCTACGTCCGCCTCGATGCCGCTCGTCTGGCGACATCAACGCGTCCACCGCTCCCCGCTTCCAACGTCCGTGACGATCGCGATACGCCCCTCCTGGTGGAGGCGGGATGCGTGGAGATAATCATGAAATTCCGAAAAACGGAAGATAAATATTTTTGCAGGAGGGGCTTGACATGTTTCTGATTAAGAGAAGTGACGGGTACTGATTTGCCCGACGACGACCAAAGTCATTGGCCAGTCAGCAGGAGTATTACGATGACAGTGCACTCAATTGACGCTTTGCTCCCCGGCGGCTTGGTGACCCGCAGGCAACTAAGTGTGCTGGACTGTCACCGTGATTCCGTCACCGTAATTCCGGCCTGTCGCAACGACTGTCCCGTCCACTCAGTAAGCGCCTTGTATTCCGCCGCTATGATAGCTGTCGGTGCATTGTCCTGCGCCAAGAGTTCGGCCACGCACAAGAACACGCCGATCACCGCAAGGCACATCAGGTCAAGCATTTCTACCACGTCGGCATCCTGAACCACGGGGCTTACGTCAATGCCTGGCGCGCCATCGGCGTTCGGTGGATCATAATAACGGTTCAGCGCCTCAAGAGAGGGATGTGCATCCCACGATAGGTGCTGATAAAACATATAGGACTCGTTTTCCGCGCGGTCACACACGGTCTTCGGGTCGAGCGTTGGCGAATCCTCATATTGCTTATTGTCGCGCATCCACTGGCGCAGTTCGTCGCCACCTACTCCCTTGAAACCACTCGTCGTCGAGAAGATAGTCTGCGCACGCATGCGCTTGTGCTTCATCTCGTGCTGAACCATTGACGTGCGGAATTTGTCGCCCTCCTTGACGAGTGCGCCTATCCAATACCAATTTTCAAAACAGCACCGCGCGATGACCTTAGCTTCAACGATTTGACTGCCCTCTGTTAGGGCGATAGCAGCTTTCAAATTGCTCAAGGTCCGGGCAAGTAGTAACAACCCAACGATACGGATATCGGCCGCGCCTTTTTCGGTGACCTTAATTGACGATCCACCGAAGATGTGCATGCCGATGGGAAGCAGACGCTTCGCAAAATCTAACCATTTTGCAGCGAGTTCTGCATCATTCACCTTTGAGTTAGGTTGCCTCATTTCCCTGCTCGTGCTGTCTCGACCTGCTAGCGGGAAGAATGTAACCACCGCCTGTCGGTGTTTGTCGGGTGTTCGTATGGTAGCGATGACAGAATTGAGTAAAGCACTGCTCGCCAAACCCATTTTCATAAGTGATCAGGCCCCACAGATACCAATACAACAACGCCGAATTAGGACGTCCCGGTCCACCTCTCACCATTTCGCAATCAATAGAAAGGATCCCGACAGGCGCGAGAATGCTTGAACCGAGCGATGGCGGCCTCCAGTCGGGATCGTCGCTTGCGGTCATATCGATGAACCAACGAATATTGGTCGCGGGCAGCTTGCCAACATTGCGGATGAAGACGTGGCCCATAAGATCACCCGTCCCGATTTGCTCGATATCGCTCCCTCGTGTGCTGATGTAAGCGCGCTGGAGAATGCGCGTGTCCTTCGCTTGATGATCCGCAATGTCGCGCGTTACACGCCACAGCGTTCTGGTGGACCACCAGAGGGCCGCCGTGAACACAGCAAGCAAGAAGTTGAAAAAGACCAACAGCGAATCACTGAGTTTGACTGAGTCGATCTCGACTTCACCATGAAACAACGGCAGCGCGAACGCCATCCCCATGCTGAAAACTGCTACCGTGAGAAGGCAGCCGATAAGAATATCTGGGAATCGATAATTCATGCCCAAACTCAGGGCGAGCGGCGCGAAGCCGCCCGCCAGCCTTGAGATCGATCTATCCAGTCCGCCCGACACGCTGCGCGGCTTCTTGCTTGCTGCCGACGTGCGTCACTTCGTTGAGCACATCGCTGACGCGGCCCGAGTTAATGACGTAAGCCGCTGCAATCTCATGCTGAAACTGCCCGGCCCAATGACGCAGCCAAACATCAACAGCTTCTTCGAGCGTGAACTTGGTTTTACGGGGATAGTTGTCTTGAACGACGCGTTTAGCCAAGGTAGGCTCCTGATGTGGTTGTGGGGGAGACGCGAAAGCGCCTCCCGATGAGGCACCACAGAAAGCCGAGCGCGCCCTGCAAAAGTGTGCTCGGCTTTTCCATGTTCGCAATTTGCGAAACGTGCAAATCACGCCAGTTCATAGAACGGCGGATGGAACGCTAATTCAAGGGATCGTAAGCAGGTATCCACCCTTTGCGATGAAAATTTTTTAAGACCGCGTTCTCGCGCTAGAAACGCGCAGACCCTTCGGAAGGGTCTTTCATTAAAGCGATATCAACGGCTTGCGCGACGCTGCGTCAATTGTGCGTCAAAAAAAATGACTGACAGATGATGCGCAAAATCAGCGTGCTGTATCGCTCCTAAGAAGAAGCGCCCGGCCATCCGCCCTCCGATCGCCGCAGAAGGGCTGGACTGACGGCTGCCGGGCAAACCGTTCGCGGTCTTCTTCTCGGCGCACGGTGTCTTGGGTGGGTGGCAAAGGCGGGTTTGAGACCGCTTCTAAACCGGATTCGCGCATCGCTCCAATTGATTGACTTGCCGTGCTTCGAAACTAAGGTGACCTCGCATTGAGGGACCGATTGCATGACCTTGCCGATGAGCTGGACTGAATGGGCGCAACACGACGGGGTCGCGCTGGCCGCACGCGTCCAAAAAGGCGAGCTCACCGCTCGGGAACTAGCGCGTCAAGCGGCCGCGGCAATCGCAAAAGTCGATCCGGCGCTATCGGGCGTGGTTGAAGTGTTCGAGGACGCGATCGCCGATCCGGGCAAGGACGGCACGAATCTCGAAGGGCCATTTGCCGGGCTGCCATTCCTGATGAAGGACCTCGGGCCGACGATGAAGGGGCGCCTGCAGGAAATGGGGTCGCTCTTGATGCGCGGCAATCGCGCCGCGTCCGACACTTTCCTGACCTCGAAGATGCGCCACGCCGGGCTCAACCTGATCGGACGGACCACCACGCCGGAGTTCGGCGTCTGCAGCTCGGCCGACAACCCGGCGATCTACGTCACCCGCAACCCGTGGAACACGGACTACACCACCTGCGGATCGTCCGCCGGCAGCGCCGCGATGGTTGCCGCGGGCGCTGTGCCGATCGCGCATGCGACCGACGGCGGCGGCTCGATCCGCATTCCTGCCGGCGTCAACGGCAATATCGGCCTGAAGGTCTCCCGCGGCGTGTTCTCGCTCGCACCACATCTATCCGATTTGAGCGGGCTCGTCTCGATCCAGGGCTGCCAATCGCGCTCGGTACGCGATACGGCCGCTTTCGTCGATCATTGCCGCGGGCCAGCGCCCGGCGAGTTCATGCCGTTCTGGAGCGCGGCCGAGCCCTATGTCGAGACGATCAAGCGCGATCCGGCCCCGCTCAAAATCGCGCTCTCGCACCAATGGGGCGATTTTCGTGCGACGCCGCATATCGCAGCCGAGCTGGAGAAGGTCGGGCGCTTTCTCGAAGGGCTTGGCCATCGCGTGGACTACGCCTTGCCCGATCTCGACTATCGTGCCGCCTTTGATGCGCAGACCGCCTGCTACATCAGCAATTTCGCCGTCGTCATCGGCAACATGCTGGCAGCGCGCGGGCTCGAGCGGCCGCCCGCCGATCTCGTCGAGCCCGTCAACATCCGGATCTGGGAAGCGGGACGGCATACGTCATTTGCCGAGAGAGCACGCATGCAGGCCGTCTTCAACACCACCTCGCGCAGCTTCGGCGCGTTCTTCGAAGAGTGGGATATCATCCTGACGCCGATCACCGCGCTGCCGACGCCGAAGGTGGGCACGACCGAATACTTGACCATCAGCGACAATCCGTCGGTCCTGGACTGGTTCGGCAATCTCTGGCGCAACTTCGCCTTCACGCCGCTCGCCAATCTCTGCGGCATGCCGGCGATTTCGCTGCCGCTGGCGACCCATCAGCACGGGCTGCCGCTCGGCATCCAGGCGATCGCGAAGCAGGCCAATGACGGACTTTTGCTGCAGCTTTCGGCCCAGATCGAACGGGCTATCGGCGGTCAATGGAATGCCGGGCGGAAGCCGGGCGCGCACGTGACGAATGCCAGGGCCGGAAGCTGACCTCTTGCGAGACCCGCATGGAGGAGGGACCGGACAGATGTGGCTCAGCTAGAACACCGCGATGTATTTCAGCAGCGATATCACGCCGAGGATGATGACGATGACGCGGCAGATTTGCCTGGCGCGGGCGTCGATCGGCAACATGTTGATGAGATAGAGAACAAGGATGATGACGAGGAAAGTGACGAGAACGCCAATGAGCATGCAGGCCCCCTGTTGAGCGCATTAGTCTTTCGTTAACCCGTGACACTGTTAACGCGGCTCCGGCGGCCCGGTTCCGAATCAGGAACCCTTTAAAAATCGAAGTTTTTTCAAGCCGCCGTCCGTAATTATACCCAAACGCAATGCCTAAAATTTTACCCTTTTTGGGCCAAATGGCGTCCGCATTTTTCGGGGGCCATCATGCTCAACAGGTTGACCGTTGCCGCATTGCTCAAGGCGGTGATCCTGATCACCGCGGTCATCACCGTCGTCCAGTTTTCGCTCAGCGCCTGGGAGTCCTGGCAGCGCCTGCGGGCCTCGAACCGGATCGCGCTGATCGCCGACGCCTCGGCGAGCATGTTCAAGGCCATGGATCGCCTTCGCAGCGACCGCGCCACCACCAACCGCGTCCTGCACATGGACGACAAGCTCGATAGCAAGATCGACAAATACATCCGCGGCCTGCGCGACTCGGAAATGCCAGCCATGGCCCACGCGCTGGAAGTGCTGCCGGCCATCGGATTTGCGCAGCAGGAGAATCTGGTCGGCGATTTCGACCGTCTCTACAAGACGGTGATCGGCCAGCAAAAGGAATTCTGGGAGGAGATGGACAAGCCGAAAGCGTCGCGGCGCGTCGCCCTCGGCAAGGAATATCTGGAGTCGGAGACCACGCTGCTCAAAACGCTGGACAAAATTTCCGGGATCCTGGCAGCAGAGATCAATCATCAGGACCCCACGATCGACCAGCTCCTGATGATCAAGCAAACCGCCTGGCTGCTACGCAACACCGCGGGCGAAACGTCGCTCCTGGTTTCCAACGGATTGGCAGCCGGCAAGGTGGCGCCGGACGTCCCCAAGGCCTACGCCAAGCTGGTCGGCGGCACCGAAATCGCGTGGAAGGCGCTGGAATTGGCGACCGGGGGCATGCAGCTGCCCCCCGCGCTTTCCGAAGCCCTCGCCAAGACCAAGTCGGTCTATTTCGATCCGCAATATCTTGCGACGCGCGACCGCCTGATGGCGGCGCTGGCCAGCGGCGACAAGCCGGAGATGGTCGCCAACCAATGGAGCCCCTATACGGTGTCCCGCCTCGCCGCCGCCGTCGGCGTTGCCGAGGCCGCGCTCGAGGCGGCCAAGATGCACATCGCCGACCAGCATTCGCTGGCGCTGCGCTCGCTGATCCTGCAGCTCGGCTTCCTGATCGCCGCGGCCGCGCTCGCCGCGGGAGCGCTGACGATCGTCGGCCGCCGCGTCATCCACCCGCTGTATACGATGCGCGACGCCATGCTGAAGGTCGCCGCGGGCGAGCTGACGGTCGAGACCGGCTACACCGGGCGGCAGGACGAGATCGGCGGCCTCGCTTCCGCGCTCGAAACCTTCAAGCACCAGGCCGAGGACAAGCTCAAGATCGAGGCGCAGGAGCGCGAGCGCAATGCCGGTGCGGCTGCGCGGCAGCGCGCGATCGAGGCCTATGTCTCCGAGTTCGAGGGAAGCGTGCACCGGACGCTGCAGCAGCTCGGCGAGGCTTCCGGCGAGATGCGCAAGACCTCGGCCGGCCTGTCGACGGTATCGCGCCAGACCAATACGCGGGTCGAAGTCGCCCAAAAGGCTTCGGGCGAAGCGTCGATGAGCGTTGAAAGCGTGGCGTCGGCAGCCGAGGAGTTGAGCGCCTCGATCAACGACATCAGCCAGCAGGCGGCGCATGCGGCAGGTATCGCAAGCCGAGCGGTGGATCAGGCTGCCAAGACCGACGACACGGTGCAGGGGCTTGCCAAATCGGCAGGCCGCATCGGCGAGGTGGTCGGCCTGATCAACACCATCGCGGCGCAGACCAATCTGCTCGCGCTGAACGCAACCATCGAAGCCGCACGCGCCGGCGAAGCGGGTCGCGGCTTTGCCGTCGTCGCCTCCGAGGTCAAATCGCTGGCGAGCCAGACGGCGAAGGCGACCGACGACATTTCCGAGCAAATCGCCGACATCCAGAAGGTCGCGGGCGAGGCCATCGACGCGATCAAGGGCATCGGCTCGATCATCGGCGAGGTGAACGAGGTTGCGACCGCGATCGCGGCCGCGGTGCAGGAGCAGGGCGCCGCGACCCAGGAGATCACGCGCTCGACGCAATATGCGGCGCAGGGCACCAAGAACGTCTCGGACAACATCACCGGAGTCAAAGCCGACGCCGATGCGTCGGCCGCCGCCGCCGAGAACGTCAAAGGCGCCAGCCAGACGCTGGAGACGCAGAGCCAGCACCTCGGTGACCAGGTCACCGACTTCCTCGGCAAGATCCGCGCGGCGTAACCGGCGCGCCGTTGCTATTCCTTCGCCACCACGGGCACGCGCTTGAAGCGCGCGCGGATCGAACGCGGCAGCGGCGTAAAATTCGGATCGGCATGCCTGCCCGATCCGGGATGGGCGATCATGAGGCCATCGGAAGCGGCGACGATGTCGCCGCGGTGCAGCGTTGGGTCGTTCTCGATTGAAACCGGCGCAAGCCCCGCCTGGTTCTTGCCGTTGCAGGTGCAGCCCGCGACCATCTCGGTGCGGTATTTGAAGGCATTCGGCAGTCCAGAATAAGGCTCTCCCGTCGACGTCACGGCATGGTCGATGTCGCTGCCAAAGACCACATCGGTCTTGCTCGCCGGGCAGAAGCTGTTGCAGTTGCTCTGGGCGTCAGGTCCCGTGATCGGGAAATAGCGCCCGTCGCAACCGCGCACGCACCACGCCGGGCCACTGCTGAAAGCCACGCGCGGGCGCGGTGCTTCCATCGGCTGACCTTCCTGGCCGAACGGGAGCATGATGGGCGCCCTCGGCATAGGCGGGCGGAAGAAGCCGCCAAACAGATTGGAGAAGAAGTCGCCGGCCTGCGCCGGGGGCGACAGGCTGCCTGTGGTCAACAGCAGCGCCAGGCCGATCACCGCTTGCCATCGCATACGCATGACGGCCTCCCGGAATTTGCCGGCCTCAGTCGACGCGTGCGGCCGCGACATTCACGGCCTCGCGGCCCTGTGCGCCCCGCGCCTGCAGCGGCGCGTTCTTCGGCAGCACCACGACCCTGGTGCCGACATTGACGCGGCTGAAGAGATCGGTGACGTCCTCATTGGTCAGGCGGATGCAGCCGGAGGAAACGAACTTGCCGATGGTGGTGGGATCGTTGGTGCCGTGGATCCGGTATTGGCTCGAACCGAGATACATGGCGCGCGCGCCAAGCGGATTGCCGGGGCCGCCGGCAACGAAGCGCGGCAGATAAGGCTGGCGGGCGATCATGTCGGACGGCGGATACCAGTCCGGCCACTCCGCCTTGCGGCTGATGGTTTGCACGCCGGACCAGGTAAAGCCCTGGCGCCCGACGCCGACGCCATAGCGGATCGCGCGCCCACCACCGAGCACGTAATAAAGGAAGGTGTTGCCAGTATCGATGATGATGGTGCCCGCCGCTTCGCGGGTCTCGAGATGCACGATCTGGCGGCGCAGCCGATCCGGCAGCAGGCTGTCCTCGTCCTGCGGTGCGGCATCACCACTCGCATAGCCTTGCGGGAACGCGCCCGGCTCCGCCGGCGCATAGCCGAGCGATTGCGCGTTGGCTGCGGAAAGGAGCGAAGATGCGAGAAGCATTGCGCCAGCGAAAGCAAGCGCGCTCGTCGACGAGAGCCGACGACTGACTGAGCTGTTCTGTGTCATGTGGCTGCCCCATCGGATGCGCATCACGCAGATGCTGCGAAAGCAACGCGATCGAACCGCCGCGGTTCCAGCGCACGCCGTTGCGCACACGCATCTGTCAAGTTCAGCGAGTCTCACGTCTGCGCGATGGAACCTTCGCCTGGCCGACGGATTATCGTCAGCGTTCGGAAGGCGCGGCTTCGCGGCCGCTCGTCTCGTTCGCCCTTTGCAGGGGGAGATTCGTCGTGCGTATCCTTCCCGCCGAACGTCCGCTTCCCGGCGCGGGCGCCAGTTCGCCCCTGCCCGATAGTTCGAGCGAACAGCCGCCGGTGATCCGGCGGGCGGAGGTGGTCGCGTTTGCGCTGGTGGCGCTGCTCGTCATCTGCATCGTCGCCGTGCTCTATTTTGCCAAGGCCTTCTTCCTGCCGGTGGTGATGGCTTTCGTGATCGGCACGATGCTCTCGCCGGCGGCAAGCTTCCTCGAGCGTTACCGGATTCCGCGTGCAATCGGCGCGGTCCTCACCGTCGCTGCGGTCGGCGCGGCTGCGTCCTTCCTGGTCGGTCTGATTTCATCGCCTCTGGTGGAATGGAGCACGCGGCTGCCCGAGCTCGGCGCGCGACTAAAGGACAAGCTGCATGCGCTCGATCCGCTGCTTTCGCTTTGGCAGGATCTGCAAAACCTGGTCGGCGGTCATGACGCGCTCGCGAGCTTGCAGATACCGAAATTCGACTGGGTGCAGCCGACCATCGAATTCCTGTCGCCGACGTTCACTGAATTCCTGCTGTTCTTCGCGACCCTGATCCTGTTCATCGCGAGCTGGCGCGACCTGCGCCGCACCCTGATCCTGACCTTCACCAATCACGACGCGCGCCTCAGGGTGCTGCGCATCCTCAACGAGATCGAGGTGCATCTCGGCGGCTATCTGCTTACCGTCACCGTGATCAACACCGGCGTCGCGATTGCGACCGGCATAGTCTGTGCGATCGTGGGTATGCCGAATCCGGCGGGGCTTGGCGCGGTCGCCGGGACGTTGAACTTCATTCCGATCATCGGACCTGTTGTCACGTTCGCGATCCTGGTCGGCGTCGGCATCATCGCGCTGCCGACGCTCAGCGCCGGGCTGATTGCACCGCTCGCCTTTGTCGGAATCGCCTTCATGGAGGGTCACTTCATCACGCCGACCATCATCGGCCGCAGGCTGTCGCTGAACGCGCTGGCGGTCTTCCTCGCGCTCGCATTCTGGACCTGGCTGTGGGGACCGATGGGCGCCTTCCTGTCGTCGCCGCTCTTGATCGTCGGGCTGATCGTCAAGGAGCATCTCGCCCCGATCAATTCGCCGCAGCTCCCGGCGGATTGAGCCGGCTCGGACATGGAACCTTCGCCCCCGGCGCCGCGTTTTTCAACCGAAGCGTTAGCAGCGTTTGGGAGCTTTTCGATGAATCTCGCTGACGAAGCCACCTATCAACGTCTTGAGAAGGATGTGATCGCTGTCAAGAACGATATCGCTGCCTTGACCGGCCAGATCACCGACGCGATCAACACCTTTGCGGGCCAGACCAAGAAGAAGGCACGCGCCAATGTCAATTCTGCGATTGAGGGAGCCTCCGAGCGCGGCAGCGCCATGCTTGGCGCGGCGCAGGACACCGCAGTCTCCATCGAGGAGACGCTGGAGGATGTCATCACCCAGCGCCCGCTCGCAACCGTGGGGCTTGCGCTTGGCCTCGGCTTTCTGATCGGCGTCACCTGGCGCAGGTAAGATCACGCGGCGCGGTCAAGCGTGCCTCGGTCAATAGCTGCGATCTCAAATGCGGAGAGCGGTCATGGTCTCCCGGACAGACGAGCGAAAGTCCAAGAAACCCAATTTCTTGACCGCCTGGCGGCGATGGCGGGCGGCGGTCGCCTTTGTCGAGGCGCTCTATAGATCGAGGCGGCTTGATGTTGCAGCGTATCGTCGATGAGGTGAAGGACTCGACCGGCACGGCGTTGCGGCAGACCTCGCTTGCCGCGATAGCCGTGATCAGCCTCTTCGTCACCATGGCCTTTCTCTGCGGCGCCGCTTTCGTTGCAGTGCTCGACCGCTATGGCCCGATCGAGGCCTGTCTTGCAGGCGCGGCAATCTTCCTCATTGTTGCGCTGATAGCGGCGTGTATCTATCTGGTGCGCAAGCGCCAATTCGAGGCCCGCGCCGCCGCGCGCGCCAGGGCCGCCACGACGAGTCTGCTCACCGATCCCGCGCTGATCGTGACCGGCATCCAGATCGTGCGCGCGCTGGGTGTCAAACGGCTGGTCCCGATCCTCGCGCTCGGCGGCCTCGCCCTCGGTTTGATGGCAAGCCGCACGTCCGCGGGCGATCAGACGCCCGCGGAATAATCCGATCCGATTTTCAGCTCAGGTAACGCAGCGGCCGGGCTCGAGGCGCTTGGCGATGTCGGTGAGCACGCTGACAACAGGCTCGCAGGCCACCGTCGGCTTCTTCGCACCGGACCGAAGCTGGACGGGGCTCGGCGCGGAGCTGCTCCGCGCTTCATGCGACGCTGGAATGCGCACCAGCACGGAGGTATCGGGAAAGCGATCGACATGGATCGAAATGGTCTGCGTCGGCGTAACCGGTTCCGCAACGATCGGGGCGCGGTCGGCTTTCGCGGCCCGATTGACGCCCTGATCCGGCATCCCGGCCGTCCGCATGCCTACCGTCAGGTCTTCGCCGGCGGCGAATTGCACTGCACCACATGTCATCGCAACGGCGATGACGCCGAAAATTCCCTTGCGTAGGTGTGACATAGCTGGTCCCTCGCCTGCTGGCGATCGGTGACTCAAACGTTAGTCACACGAGCCGAGTTCTCGGACGGGCTGATCACATAACCGTGTCTGAAATTATTTTTGAGCGCGTTGGAACGACTTGTAGCGCTGCGAGTCATCCCGGCAGCCGGTTATTCCCCCCTGCCCCATTGACCGGCGATGTAGGGCGCGGCTGTGGTGATGCCAGCCGCGCCCTGCTTTTTTGCCTGCGCTCGGCACGAAACAAAAATCCGGCGCGCCCCGTCGGACGCGCCGGATCAAACTTGGATTCAACAACCCCGGTTCAGGACGCCGCCGCCCTCGGGGCGCGGTTGCGGGAATTGCGCTGGAAGAACAGCGCCTGGCTCGCCACCGCCGACACCATCGCGGGCTGGAAGGGCTTGGAGATCAGGAACGCCGGCTCGGGGCGCTCGCCGGTGAGGAAGCGTTCGGGATAAGCCGTGATAAACACCACCGGCACCTCGAAGCTGCGCAGCAATTCGTTGACGGCGTCGAGCCCGGACGAACCGTCGGCGAGTTGAATGTCGGCGAGGATCAGCCCCGGCTTCCGGTTCTTGGCCAGCGCCACCGCGTCCGCGTGGGTGCGCGCCACGCCGATGACGTTGTGGCCGAGGTTACGCACCAGGCTTTCCAGGTCCATGGCGATGAAGGTTTCGTCCTCGATGATCAGAACATCGGTCGCGATCTCGGCCGCCATCTCGCGGCCCGCCACGTCCGCAAGCCGCCGCGTCTCGGCGACATCGCTCCCGAGGATGTAGGCAACCTCTTCCTCCGGAAAGCCTTCCAGCGAAAGCAGCAGGAAAGCCTGGCGCGGCAGCGGCGTGATGTTGGACAGCCGGCGCTCAGGCGGCATCGGCAGCGTCGTGATGTCGGCGTCGTCGTTGATCGAGACCGAATTCCAGATCCGCGTGAACAGCCTGAACAGCCCGGCGCGGGCTCCGTACTTCTCGTCGAGCAGCGCGGGATCCTGCAACAGGGCTTCCAGCATCGCGGCAACATAGGCGTCGCCAGATGTCTGGCTTCCGGTCAGGGCGCGGGCATAGCGGCGCAACAGCGGCAAATGTTCAGCAACAAGCTGTGATCGGGTCATCCCCACTCCATCCGTCTTGATCCACCTCGGGCCATGCTGCGACGGGGGTGGCTCCTCCCCCTAATCGGACGTCTACGCATTACGCAAAGAAAAGTTCCATTCATGCTCGGAACTTTTCCCTTGCAGTCGCATTAGGTTCCTTACGGAAGTCCTCGAAAACCAGAAATTGTTGGACCTACAGGGACTTAACTCACGGGGAAACGTGGAACAGGTCATGAAGGATGTAAAGTCTCAAGCCAGCAAGAATCCGGCGCCGGGAAAGCAGGGTGGCCTCAATGCCGAAATCCAGTCAAGAATCGGCCACCAGCTTCGCGCCATGTATGACGACGTTGTGCGGCAGGGAGTGCCCGAACGTTTCGCGGAATTGATCCGCAAGCTTGATGTTCCTCCTGCCTCACCCCAAGTGGGCAATACCGGCGGTAACACGACCAACGAAGATGGGAGGGACTAATGCCTCTCACGGATGCCCTTCGCAATGACATTCTGGCTGCAGTACCGAGCTTGCGTGCATTTGCGATCTCACTCAGCGGTAATGGCGACCGCGCCGACGATCTCGTGCAGGAGACGCTGCTGCGGGCGCTCGCCAATATCGACTCGTTCCAACCAGGCTCGAACCTGCCGGCGTGGCTGTTCACGATCCTGCGCAACTTGTTTCGCTCCGACTATCGCAAGCGGCGGCGCGAGGTCGAGGACGCCGAGGGCAACTATGCCAAGACGCTGAAGACGCAGCCTGCGCAGAGCGCGCACCTGGAATTCGAGGAATTCCGCGCCGCGCTCGACAAGCTCCCGCAGGACCAGCGCGAGGCTTTGATCCTGGTCGGCGCGTCCGGCTTCTCCTATGAGGACGCCGCGACGATCTGCGGCTGCGCGGTCGGCACCATCAAGAGCCGCGTCAACCGCGCGCGCTCCAAGCTCGCAGCCCTGCTTTACGTCGACGGCGCCGAGGATTTCGGACCCGACGAGACCGTGCGGGCGGTGATCGGCGGAAACGGGTAAGGCCTATCCGCCGCCGGTCGCCGCGTCCAAACGAGACCTGCGGGCTGCGCGAATGTTCGTCAGACGTCAGGCTCGCTGAGCGCAGAGCCGTGATAAATCGCTACAGTGTCATCGAGCGTTATTTGACCGGCCGCACCGGCGCGGAGAGCTGCTCGGTACGGTCGCGCTCGTTCATGTCGACGACGGTCTCCATCGGCGCGGTCAATTCGTAGACATAGGACACGTCGGTGAAATAGCGCTTCGAGGTGCCGCCCAGCGCTTCCGGCGCGACGCGGTCCAGCAGAATCAGGCCGAAATCGCTATCCGGCCGGCGCGTCGCCTCGCTGGTGTTGAACTCCTCCCAGCGGAACGTGAAGATCGTGCTCGGCGTCTCGCCCATCACCTCCCACTTCGCAACGATGTGCGGATGCTTGCCTACCAGCGACAGACCCTCGTCGGAATGCGAGGCAAGCTCGAAGAAGAGGAGCGACAGGCTCTGCGCGGCACGCGCGGAGACGGCGATGTCGGGACCAGAGACGGCAATGCGGTCGGCATGCGGGATCGCACGCGCCTCGAACAGCCCTCTCAGCTTGACGCCCTGCCATTGGCTTTCGCTGAGCAGCGAAACCACGTTCGCCATCGCATGGATGCGCCCGATCAGCAATTCGCGCGCAACGTCGACGTCGGAGCCGTGGCGCAAGGTGCGCGTCACGATCGACTGAATCACCGCGAGAATGTTCTTCACCCGGTGGTTCAGCTCGTCGATGACGGCGGTCAGCCGACGCTCGAAGCCGATGCGCACCTGAATCTCGCGGCTGAGCCTGAAATTGTTGTAGACGACATAGCCGAACAGGCCGCAGACGATGCCGGTCAGCGCGAGCCCGATCGCGCCGACGATGGCGGCGGTCTGCTCGGCGCGCTTGGTCGCATTGGTTTTGGCGTAATAGACCAGCGACCAATCGCGGTTGCCGAAGGTCACGGTCCGCACCGCCGACGGCACCGGTCCGTCGGTCGCGACCTTGCGCGAGCTCACGACGCCGCGATCGTTGGCGACCAGCTCGGCGCCGTCGGCACGCGGATCCTTCAGTGCGACCGAGAACAGCGACAAATCGTCGTTGGTCAGCATCAACGGCCCGAGCTCGTAGGAAAACGTCACGAACCCAACTGGTTCCGAGGCGCCTTCCAGCATCACCGGAGCGGCCAGCACGAGGCCGGTCACCCCATTCGGCCGCGACAGGTCAATGGGATCGGACGAGACCGGCTTGCCCTCCGTCATCACCCGCGACAGCATGGCGCCGACGGCAGGCGAATCGTCGAGCGCGCGTCCCGCGAATGTTCGGGTCACGGCGTTGCGCGGTTCGACGTCCATCAGCACGTCGATGTTCTTTCCGATGGCGCGAGGATCAAGCGGCTTGTCGTCAAAGTTGCGGACCGTCGGATTGGGAAATCCGGCGGCGGCCAGCGCCTTGCTCGCCACCTCGAAATCGGCGGGCTTCAGCCGTGCAATCCAGGAAGCGATCACGAAATCGGTCTTGAAGGCATAGATCGCCGAGCGCAGTGGCTGCAGCATGTTGGCCTTGACCATCGACGGCGCGCGAAACAGACCGGAGGCGACGCGCGCCAGGAGTTCGCGTTCCGTCAGGCGGTCCTGTACCAGGCTCGCATGAACGTCGATCGCGCGGGCCAGCGCGATGCCATCCAGCGTCAGCTCTTGTTCGTGGACCCGATAGGCGGCAAGCCCCGAGAGCAGAGCTCCGATCAGTGCAATCAAGCCAATGATGAAGCCCAGCCGAACCACTCGTTTACTCTGGTGTGACGGGTTGGCGGAGACCTGGGTTACACATCGATGATCCGGGAGGAAGGCAATAATTCAGAACGCAATGAAAGCCAACCGGGGGATATAGTGATGGAGCCATCTTGAATGCGCAACTACAGCCGGCTTCGAAGCTTAACGGGATCGGCGCGCGACGCATTTGCCGCCGGACTCGGAGTACCTCAACTGTCAAACGCCCGGTTGGTTCCCGCTGGCAGGCGGCTTTTTTAATGTTTCTAAGGATTTCCAGGCTCGCGGCGCCGACAAGGTTAACGCGCTGGCCGAGGTTCAACTCAGACGGGGTTCGCGCGGGGAGACCTGGTCAGGCGGATCTGGCGCGCGGCTGCGGCCTGAGACCGCCCTTGACCTCGATGAAGCCGATGATGCGGTCCAGCCCCTGGCTCGTCTTCAGGTTGGTCATGACGAACGGCCGCTCGCCGCGCATCCGCCGCGCGTCGGCGTCCATCTTCTCCAGCGACGCGCCGACATAGGGCGCGAGATCGATCTTGTTGATGACCAGGAGGTCGGAGCGGGTGATTCCGGGGCCGCCCTTGGACGGAATCTTGTCGCCGGCCGCGACGTCGATGACGTAGATCGTGAGGTCGGCGAGTTCAGGCGAGAACGTGGCGGCCAGATTGTCGCCGCCGGATTCGATCAGCACCAGATCGAGATCGGGGAATTTGGCGCGCATGTCGGCCACCGCCGCGAGATTCATCGAGGCGTCCTCGCGGATCGCGGTGTGCGGGCAACCGCCGGTCTCGACGCCGGCGATGCGGTCGGGTGTCAACGAGCCCGAGCGCACCAGGAATTCAGCATCCCATTTTGTGTAGATGTCGTTGGTGATCGCCGCGATGTCGTAATGCTCGCGCATCGACTTGCAGAGCAGATCCATCAGCGCAGTCTTGCCGGAGCCGACAGGACCGCCGACGCCAATTCTGAGCGGGCCATGAGATTTGGACATATCGAACATCACTCCACTGTCGTCCCCGCGAAAGCGGGGACCCTTAACCACGGAAGCCGGTTACCGCGACCTATTTTAGCCGCAGCGTCGCATAACCGCGAGCGCCTGTGGTTATGGGTCCCGGCTCGCACTCGCGTTGCTCGCCTGGCCGGGACGACGGCGGAGTAACTCTTCATGACCGAAACAGCCTCGTATATTGCGTCTCGTGGTGGAGGCTGGCGAGATCGGCGCGGAATGTCCCGCTGCCAAGATCGTCGAGGCTTGCGTCAATCGCGCGCCTCGCGGTCGCAGCCACAGCACCCTCCAGCGCCGCCAGCACGCGCTGGCTGTCGGTCTGCCCGAGCGGAATGAGGCGCGCACCCGCCGAGATCCAGTTCGACACGAGGGCATGCAGAAATGCGTGCACGCTGGGCTCGAGCGGGATCGCGTGCGCGGCGCTGACGATGCCGACCGCAACGGGATAGACGATTGTGCCGCCGCATTGCGCGATCACCTGATCGAGCCCATCGCAATCCCAGGCAGCGCGTGCGATCTCGACGAAGGCGCGGCCCTGGGTCGAGGTTTCCAGTTGCCGCTCCCGCGACGGCACGAAAGCCGCCGCAAGCTCGGCGACCTCGCGCAAGGCCCTCGCGTTGTCGGCTTCGACCGCGCGATGCGCCGCCGCCAAAAACACCGCGTCGCAAAAACCGGAACCGTCGGCAAGCATTGCGGCGAGCCACTCCCGGAGCGAAGCGGCATCACCGATGTCGCCGGCCTCGACCGCCCATTCAAGGCCACTGGAATAGGAGAAGCCGCCGACCGGAAAGGACGGCGACAGCCATGTCATCAGCCGATATAGCGCCGCCTGGTCAACCTCCGTCATCGCGCTGCGGCCGTCGACCGGCGGCGGCTCATTCGTGGTCATGAGCATGGGAATGGCCGTGATGATGCTCGTCCCCGCCATGGTCGTGATGGTGGCGGCCATGATCATGATGGTGATGATGGTCGTCGTGATCATGGTGATGATGATGGTCATGGTCGTGCGCGTGATCATGGCCGGTGTGACCATGCTCCTCATGCGCATGACCATGCGCCGGACCTGCATAGGCGCCGCCCTCAGGATCGAACGGCGCCTCGATCTCGATGACGCGTGCGCCCAGCCCTTTGACCATCGCCTCGATGACGTGATCGCGGCGGATGCGCAGGCCCCTGGGCATGATCTGGGTCGGCAGATGACGATTGCCGAGATGCCAGGCGACCCGGATCAGATGATGCGGGTCGCTTCCCTTGATCTCGAGCAGCGGCTCGGGCGCGGCCACCACCTCGATCAGCCTGCCGTCCTCGAGCACCAGGGCGTCGCCGCCGCGCAGCGCGACGGCGTTCTCGAGGTCGAGCAGGAACTCCAGTCCGCGCGTGCCCGTCATCGCCATGCGCCGCCGGTGCCGGTCGTCGAAATCGAGCACGATGGTGTCGGCCGGCGCTTCGGTCCAGCGATGCTGTCCCAGGACCTTGGTCGCGCGGATCATGCGGAAATCTTGTCGACCTTGGCTTCGCTGATGATCTCGATCACCGTCGGCGAAGCCTTCAGCGGCGCGGACAATTCGCGCCACACTTTCATATGCGGTGCCCGCGCATGCGCGTTGAGGTCCTCGCGACTTTCCCAGCGCTCGACCACCACATAGACGTTGGGGTCGTTCACGCTGGTATGGCCTTCATAGGAGAGGCAGCCCGTTTCCTTGCGCGTCTCGGCAATGCAGGCTTTGTGGCCCTTGATAAAAGCCTCTCGGCCTTCAGGCTTCATTTGCGTGGTGGCGACAACATAGATCATGGAAAGCTCTCCCTTGCTTCTTGTTATGTCTTTGCCTTTTAGAACATGAAATAGCGCTGCGCCAAGGGCAGCACCTCGGCCGGCTCGCAGGTCAGGAGCTCGCCATCGGCGCGCACCTCATAGGTCTCCGGGTCCACCTCGATATTAGGCGTGGCGTCGTTATGGATCATGCTCTTTTTCGAGATCTTTCCGCGGGTATTTTGGACTGCGTGGAGCTGCTTGGTTATGCCGAGCTTGCGGCCGAGGTTGGCCGTCACCGCAGCCTTGGACGTAAACACCACGGATGAGGCTGTCAGGGACTTGCCGAAGGCGGCAAACATCGGCTGGTAGTGGACGGGCTGCGGCGTCGGGATCGACGCGTTCGGATCGCCCATGGGAGCGGCCACAATCGAACCGCCCTTGATCACGCATTCCGGCTTGACGCCGAAGAAAGCGGGCGACCACAGCACGAGGTCGGCCAGCTTGCCCTTCTCCACCGACCCAATCAGCTTCGAGACGCCATGCGCGATCGCGGGGTTGATGGTGTATTTGGCGATGTAGCGCTTGACGCGGAAATTGTCATTGTCCTTGCCCTTGTCCTGCGGAAGCGCGCCACGCTGCTTCTTCATCTTGTCGGCGGTCTGCCAGGTACGGATGATGACCTCGCCGAGCCGGCCCATGGCCTGCGAGTCCGACGACATCATCGAGAGCGCGCCGAGATCGTGCAGGATATCCTCCGCCGCGATGGTCTCCTTGCGGATGCGGCTTTCGGCAAAGGCGAGGTCTTCCGCGATGCCGGGATCGAGATGATGGCACACCATCAGCATGTCGAGATGCTCGTCGATGGTGTTGCGCGTGAACGGCCGCGTCGGGTTGGTCGAGGACGGCAGCACGTTCTTCAACCCCGCGATCTTGATGATGTCGGGCGCATGGCCGCCGCCGGCGCCCTCGGTGTGGAAGGCGTGGATGGTGCGGCCCTTGAATGCTTTGACCGTATCCTCGACGAATCCCGACTCGTTCAGCGTGTCGGTGTGGATCATCACCTGGATGTCGTAGTCATCGGCGACCGAAAGGCAATTGTCGATCGCTGCCGGCGTCGTGCCCCAGTCCTCATGCAGCTTCAGCGCACAGGCGCCGGCCTTGATCATCTCCTCCAGCGCGGCCGGTCGCGAGGCATTGCCCTTGCCGGAAATGCCGAGATTGACCGGAAAGGCGTCGAACGACTGGATCATCCGCGCCATGTGCCAGGGGCCTGGCGTACAGGTGGTGGCGTAGGTGCCGTGCGATGGGCCGGTGCCGCCGCCGAGCATTGAGGTGACGCCGCTCATCAGCGCGTGCTCGATCTGCTGCGGGCAGATGAAATGGATATGACTGTCGAAGCCGCCGGCGGTGAGAATTTTTCCCTCGCCCGCGATCACGTCGGTGCCGGGGCCGATGACGATGGTCACGCCGGGCTGGATGTCCGGGTTACCGGCCTTGCCGATGGCGCTGATATGGCCTTCCTTGATGGCAACGTCGGCCTTGACGATGCCCCAGTGATCCACGATCAGCGCATTGGTGATGACGGTGTCGGCCGCGCCCTGCTTGTTGGTCGCCTGCGACTGGCCCATGCCGTCCCGGATCACCTTGCCGCCGCCGAACTTCACCTCCTCGCCATAGGTGGTGAAATCCTTCTCCACCTCGATGATGAGATCGGTGTCGGCGAGCCGCACCTTGTCGCCGGTGGTGGGCCCGAACATGTCGGCATAGACGGAGCGTTTGATTTTCGTGCTCACAACGAGCTCCTCGCAAGCTTCACGGTTTTGTCAAAGGTCTGGTCGAGAAAGGCATTGCCGCCGCGGCAACCCGCGACAACCCGCTCGGCCCAATTGGTATAGTCGACGAGATCGTCACGCTCATCGGTGCTGGGATCGGCATGAATGCGCGCGCCGATATTGCTGATCTTGTCGGCGATCTTGATCAGCTTGGCGTCAGGCGATTTGTGCGAGGCATTGACGATCTGCAGCCGGCGACGCTCGGCCTTCGGCAGGCCCATGTCGTCAGTGCATTCGACGACGAGGGACGCCACGCGCTCGGAAAACCTTTCGGCCAGCTCCTCGCGCGTGGTCTCGGTATCCTCAAGGGTGTCATGGAGCCAACCGGCCGCGACAAGCTCCGCATCCGCGCCATCGGTCGCGGCCGAGAGCAGGTTCGCGACCTCGGCGAGGTGATTGATATAGGGCTCGTTGCCACGCCCCTTGCGCGCCATGCCGTTATGCCGGCGCGCGGCAAGCTCGGCAGCTTCAGAAACGAGACGCAGCGGCGCGAGCATTGCTTACTGGTCTCCCTGAAAGCCGTTCGTCTCAGGGCCAGCCGCATCATCGGACGTGTTCCCTCCACCCTTGCGGGGGAGGGCCAGGGAGGGGGGTGCCGCTTGCTCCGCTGCCTGAAGAATCGCGAGCGCAACACCCTCCAAATTCCGCATCACATCGTCATTTGTGAAGCGAAGCACGCGATAGCCGCGCGATGCGAACCAACGGTCGCCCATCTCATCATGACGGATGCGCCCCTCGAAATCATGGCTCTGGATCACGACGTGCATTCGCAGCTCACAGCTTTCCCATCACGTCGCCGCGGAAGCCGTAGACGGTGCGTTTTCCCGCGAGCGCCACCAGTTGCACCTCACGGGTCTGTCCCGGCTCGAAGCGCACCGCGGTGCCTGCGGCGATATCGAGCCGCATGCCGCGGGCTTTCTTGCGCTCGAACTTCAACGCCGGATTGGTCTCGAAGAAATGATAGTGCGAGCCGACCTGGATCGGGCGGTCACCGGTATTGGCAACCGTCAGCGTCACGGTCTTGCGGCCGGCATTGAGCTCGATCTCGCCGTCCTGGATGAACAATTCGCCGGGGATCATGAGGGGGCTCCTTCTGCCAAGCGAGCTTTGATGGCCGCGCGAGCTGCCGCCACCGCTGCATCGAATGTCCCTTCAAGAAACGGATTCAAGCCACGGCAACCGGCGATGACCTGCTCGGCCCAGACGACATAGTCCAGTATGCGATCGATGTCCCAGTCGCCCGGTGGATCAACTTCGAGCGCCCTGACGTTGCTGGTCGCGTCGGCGATCTTGAGCAACCTTGCGCGCCGGCTCTTGTGCGGCGTCATTGCGATCTGAAGCCGCTTCCGCTCCATTTTCGGCAGACTTTTATCGTCGGTCACCTCCATCACCAGGGAGGCTATCTCCGCGCCGAACAGCTCTCGTAGCTCGTCGATGCCGGTCCGTGTATCCTCAATCGTATCATGCAGAAAGCCGGCGGCAATCAGCACGGCATCGTCGCCCTCCGTCGCCTCGGAAAGCAGATCGGCGACTTCGGCAAGATGATTGACGTAGGGCTGGCGGCGCAATCCCTTGCGGCGCTGATCGGCATGCTTCTCCGCGGCGAAGCGGGCCGCGCGCGTCACCAGGCGTGTGCCTTCGGGCGTCATCGGATCGGCTCATGCACGGTGACGAGCTTGGTCCCATCCGGGAACGTCGCCTCGACCTGGATGTCGTGGATCATCTCGGGGATGCCGTCCATCACCTGCGCCCGGGTCAACACTTGCGCGCCGGCCTGCATCAGCTCGGCCACGGTGCGGCCATCGCGCGCGCCCTCGACGATGAAATCGGAAATGATGGCGACAGCTTCCGGATGGTTGAGCTTGACGCCGCGCTCCAGGCGCCGCCGCGCCACGATGGCCGCCATCGAAATCAGAAGCTTGTCCTTTTCGCGGGGAGACAGGTTCATGCGATATCTCTGCTTTTCGTCGATCCAAGTGAGCCAGACTAGGTGAGCCAAAGCCGCGGCAAGGCTCGGCCCGACGCGCGGCCGAGCACCGCCATCATATCGGTGCGCAGCCGCGCGGCATCTTGGGCACAGAAGCGGGCCATTGCAAATCCATTCCAGGCGGAGATGCCGACTTCGCCGGCAAAAGAATCCTGGACTTCGCGGATGCGCTCGACCAGCGCTTCGTCGCCCGGCACGATCAGCGCGGTGCCGATCGCGGCGGCACCGCTCGCAACGGCGGGCCGGGACAGTTTTTCGCCGATGTCGCCTTCGAGCCGCACGTTTTCCGCGAAGACGAGCTTGCCGCCGCGCCTCACGCGCCAGCAGTCGATGAACGCGCCATGACGCAACGTCTCCCCCATCGCGGCACGGCCAAACACCACGATTTCGCACAACAGCAGCGAGGCGGTCTCGGCGAGATCGATGTCGATCCGCCGCGCGATCCGCGCGCGGTCGAACAGGATGGTCTCCTGCGGCAGCCAGGCAAGATGCGCGCCTGCGGCTGCCTTGAGGGAGATGTTGAGCTCGGCAGGTTTGCCGATCGCGCGATAGACCTTTTCGGCCGCAGCCATTGTCAGCGTAAGGCGCGCGCCTTCGTGCGCAGCAATCTCGATATCAAAACGGTCGCCGCCGGCAACGCCGCCCGCCGTGTTGACGAACACCGCCGACAGACCCTCGTCCTCCGGCGAGGGGAAGCGCACGCGAAGCGAGCCGGATTCGTGCAGGTCGCCGCGCCGGGTAACGCCATCCCGCAGATAGACGCCAAGTCTCACCGCACCGCGGGCGCGGTTGGCGCTAAAGATGGCTGACGTCGCAGGCGCGATCTCCGTTTGCATCCGCTTCAACGCTCCCCACGGCGCCGCCGCGAACGGTCTATAGCGCCATCTGGCGGCTGATCTCGCCCGGATCGAGGCCCGCGCGGTCACAGGAATATTTGATCGCGCCCCGGTCCATGACCGCGAAAGTGTCGCCGAGCTCGCAGGCAAAGTCGAGATATTGCTCGACCAGCACGATCGCGATGTTGCCGAGATTGCGTAAATAGGAGATCGCGCGGCCGATGTCCTTGATGATGGAGGGCTGGATACCCTCGGTGGGCTCGTCGAGCAACAGCAGTTTTGGCCGCATCACCAGCGCGCGGCCGATCGCGAGTTGCTGTTGCTGGCCGCCGGAAAGGTCGCCGCCGCGGCGGCCCAGCATGGATTGCAGCACCGGAAACAGCGAGAACACGTCGTCGGGAATGTAGCGGTCATCGCGCTTCAAGGGACCAAAGCCGGTCTTGAGGTTTTCCTCGACCGTCAACAGCGGGAAGATCTCGCGGCCCTGCGGCACGAAGCCGATGCCGCGCCGCGCGCGCTCATACGGCTTGAGGCCGGTGATGTCGGCGCCATCGAACCGGATCGAGCCGGAGGCGATCGGATATTGGCCGACGAGGGAGCGCAACAGCGAGGTCTTGCCGACGCCGTTGCGTCCCAGCACGCAGGTGACCTTGCCGGGCTCGGCCGAGATCGATACGCCGCGCAGCGCCTGCGCCGCGCCGTAGTACAGGTTGATGTCCTTGACCTCGAGCATGGTCACTAGCGCCCCAGATAGACTTCAATCACGCGCTCGTTCGACGACACCTGGTCGATCGTGCCTTCCGCGAGCACCGAGCCTTCATGCAGGCAGGTGACCTTGACGCCGAGCTCGCGCACGAAGGTCATGTCGTGCTCGACCACCATCACGGTGTGATTCTTGTTGATCTCCTTCAGAAGCTCCGCGGTCAGATGCGTCTCGACGTCGGTCATCCCCGCGACGGGCTCGTCGACCAGAAGCAGCTTTGGGTCCTGCGCCAGCAGCATGCCGATCTCGAGCCACTGCTTCTGGCCGTGCGAGAGGCTTTCGGCCAGCCGATTGCGCGCATCGGTAAGGCGGATCGTCTCCAGCACCTTCTCGATACGCTCGGTCTCGCTCTTGCTCTCGCGCCAGAACAGCGTGCCGCGGACGCTGTGATCGACGTTGAGCGCGAGCAGGAGATTATCCTCGACCGTCTGGCTCTCGAATACGGTCGGCTTCTGGAACTTGCGGCCGATGCCGAGCTCGGCGATGC
Organism: Bradyrhizobium sp.; assembly: GCF_035309285.1. GTDB lineage: Bacteria > Pseudomonadota > Alphaproteobacteria > Rhizobiales > Xanthobacteraceae > Bradyrhizobium. The sequence continues at coordinate 28,266 of NZ_DATGFH010000096.1, forward strand.
GGGTCTCGTCGAGCCGGGTCAGGTCGGTGACGCCGTCGAACAGCACGGTGCCTTCGTCCGGCCTGGTCTTGCCGGTGATGATATCCATCATCGTGGTCTTGCCGGCGCCGTTGGGGCCGATGATGGCCCGCATCTCGCCGGGCTCGAGCGTGAGCGACAGATTGTTGATGGCGTGGAAGCCGTCGAAGGAGACGTGCACCCCGTCGAGATAGAGCAGAGCCGAAGTCGCGCGGACATCCATGACGTTCATGCGTCTACTCCGCCCATCTTGGGTTCGCTGACGCCGTCTTCCGCCGCCGCGCTTGCCGCAGTCGGCGCGACCTGCCGCGCCTTGAAGGGCTGCCACCAGCTATTGAAGGTGCCGACGATCCCCTTCGGCAGCAGCAGCGTCACCAGGATGAACAGCGCGCCCAGCATGAACAGCCAGTAGGGCGCGAGCGGCCCGGAGGTGAAGTAGGTCTTGGCGTAGTTCACCACGATCGCGCCCAGCGCCGCGCCAACCAGCGTGCCGCGGCCGCCGACCGCGACCCAGATCACGGCCTCGATCGAATTGCCCGGCGCAAATTCGCTCGGGTTGATAATGCCGACCTGCGGCACATAAAGCGCGCCGGCGACGCCGGCCATGCAGGCCGACAGCGTGAACACGAACAGCTTGTAGGACTCGACGCGATATCCGATGAAGCGCGTGCGCGATTCGGCATCGCGGATGGCGATCAAGACCTTGCCGAGCTTTGAGGTCACCACCGCGCGGCAAATCACGAAGGCAATGATCAGCGCCAGACAGCTCAGGGCGAACAGCGTTGCGCGGGTCCCTTCTGCCTGCACGTTGAATCCGAGAATGTCCTTGAAGTCGGTCAGGCCGTTGTTGCCGCCGAAACCGAAATCGTTGCGGAAGAAGCCGAGCAGCAGCGCATACGTCATCGCCTGCGTGATGATCGAAAGGTAGACGCCGGTGACGCGCGAGCGGAAGGCGAACCAGCCGAAGCAGAAGGCGAGCAGACCCGGGACCAGCACCACCATGATCGCCGCAAACCAGAACATGTCGAAGCCGTTCCAGTACCAGGGCAGCTTCTGCCAGTTGAGGAACACCATGAAGTCCGGCAGGATCGGGTTGCCGTAGACGCCGCGGCTGCCGATCTGGCGCATCAGGTACATGCCCATGGCATAGCCGCCGAGCGCGAAGAAAGCGCCATGGCCGAGCGAGAGAATGCCGCAATAGCCCCAGATCAGGTCGATCGAAAGTGCCAGCACGGCGTAGCAGACATATTTGCCCCACAGCGCCACGAGATAGGTCGGCACGTGGAACGCCGACGCCGACGGCAGCAGCAGGTTCGAGAGCGGAATCAGGATGCCACAGGCAGCGACCACCAGGATGAAGAGGGTCGCCGCGCGATCGAGCGAGCGGGTGAGCATGTGCGCGGTCATGCTTCGACCGCCCGCCCCTTGAGCGCGAACAGCCCGCGCGGGCGCTTCTGAATGAACAGGATGATCAGGACCAGGATTGCGATCTTGCCGAGCACGGCGCCGGCGACCGGCTCCAGGAACTTGTTGGCGATGCCAAGCGAGAAGGCGCCGACCAGCGTGCCCCACAGATTACCCACGCCGCCGAACACCACGACCATGAAGCTGTCGATAATGTAGCTCTGGCCGAGATTGGGGCTGACATTGTCGATCTGCGACAGCGCGACACCGGCGATGCCGGCGATGCCGGAACCGAGGCCGAAGGTCAGCGCGTCGACGCGGGAGGTCGCAATGCCCATGGACGCCGCCATGCGCCGGTTCTGCGTGACCGCGCGCATTTGCAAGCCCAGCGAGGTGTAGCGCAGCATGACAAGCAGGATCGCAAAGACGGCGAGCGTGAAGCAGAGAATCCAGAGCCGGTTATAGGTGATGGTGATCTGGCCAAGCTCGAAGGCGCCGCTCATCCAGGAGGGGTTGCCGACCTCGCGGTTGGTCGGGCCGAAGGCGGTGCGCACGGCCTGTTGCAGCACCAGCGACAGGCCCCAGGTCGCAAGCAGCGTCTCCAGCGGCCGGCCATAGAGGAAGCGGATGATCGAACGCTCGATCAGGACGCCCACGGCACCCGCGACCAGGAAGGACAGCGGCACGGCGATGAAGAGCGAATAATCGAACAGGCCAGGATATTGGGTACGGATCACCTCCTGGACCACGAAGGTGGTGTAGGCCCCGAGCATCACCATCTCGCCATGGGCCATGTTGATGACGCCCATCACACCGAAGGTGATGGCAAGCCCGATCGCAGCAAGCAGCAGCACCGAGCCGAGCGACAGCCCGTACCAGGCGTTCTGCACGGCAGACCACATCGCAAGCCGGCTCTGGATCGAGGAGATGGCGGCGGATGCGGCCTTGGCAACCGACGGCGGCTGGCCGCTGCCGATGTCGTTCAGCATTGCCAGCGCTTCCTCATCGCCGCGGGAGCTGATCGTCGTGACCGCATCGAGCTTCTGCTTCTCCGTGGCGTCATCCTTGAACAGCAAAATGGCCGCGCGCGCCTGTTGCAGCGCGGCCTTGGCCGTGCCGTCGGTTTCCTTGGCCAATGCGCTTTCGACCGCCGGCAGCGCGGATTCCTCGCGCGACTTGAAGACTGACCTCGCCGCCGAAATCCGCGTTTCGAGGTCCGGCGACAAGAGGGTCAGGCCGCCGAGCGCCGCCTGAACGTGGCGTCGCAGCTTGTTGTTGAGACGCACCTCGGAGGCGTTGTCCGGCAAGCTATCGACGGGCGCGCCCGTCGCGGCATCGACGATCTTGCCGTCGGGCTGCTTGATGTAGACTTTCTTGGTGTCGGAATCGGCCATCAGCCGCTCGTCCTGAAGCGCGCTGATGATGGAGTAGGCACGCGGATTGCCCGATGCAGCGATCTCCGCAACCGCATCCGCGGTGTCGGAGAAGTCGTCATTGGCGAACTTGGCGACGGAGTCCTCGAACGGACCCGCGAAAGCCGGCGACGCGAAAGCGATCAGCAGAATCGAAAGCGCAAGCGTGCGCAAGCAGGCAAGGACGTTGGCGGACACTGGACGACCCCGGCAGGAGTGTGAAGGAAGGCGGCGACACCGCCGCCTTCCTCGCGTCTTGAGCTAAGCCCCGATCAGGAGCCTGAACCCAGGCACTTCTTGGTGACCGTGTTGTAGTTGCCGCACTTCAGCGTCACCCAGTCGGCCTCGAGATCCTTGGAACCCGGCAGATAGTCGGACCACGCATCGCCCGGGACCAGCTTCGCCTTCTTCGGATTGTCCGGCGAGACGATGTTGAACTGGCCGTCGGCACGGATTTCGCCGATGAAGACCGGCTTGGTGATGTGGTGGTTCGGCAGCATCTTGGCCATGCCGCCGGTGAGGTTCGGAACCTCGATGCCCGGCAGCGCAGCGATCACCTTGTCGGGATCGGTCGACTTCACCTTCTCGACCGCCTTCACCCACATGTTGAAGCCGATGTAGTGCGCCTCCATCGGATCGTTGGTGGTGCGCTTCGGATTCTTGGTGAAGTCGTGCCATTCCTTGATGAACTTCTCGTTCGCAGGCGTCTTGATCGACTCGAAGTAGTTCCAGGCGGCGAGGTGACCGACGAGCGGCTTGGTGTCGAGGCCAGCGAGCTCTTCCTCGCCCACCGAGAACGCGACCACCGGAATGTCGGTCGCCTTGATACCCTGGTTGCCGAGTTCCTTGTAGAAGGGAACGTTGGCGTCGCCGTTGATAGTCGAGACCACCGCGGTCTTCTTGCCGGCCGAGCCGAAGGTCTTGATCTTGGAGACCTCGGTCTGCCAGTCGGAGAAGCCGAACGGCGTGTAGTTGATCATGATGTCGTCGGCGGCAACGCCCTTCGACTTCAGATAGGCTTCCAGGATCTTGTTGGTGGTGCGCGGATAGACGTAGTCGGTGCCTTCCAGCACCCAGCGCTTCACCTTCTCTTCCTTCATCAGGTAGTCGACGGCGGGGATCGCCTGCTGGTTCGGCGCGGCGCCCGTATAGAACACGTTGCGCTCGGACTCCTCGCCCTCATACTGCACCGGATAGAACAGGATGTTGTTCAGCTCCTTGAACACCGGCAGCACGGATTTGCGCGACACCGAGGTCCAGCAGCCGAACACGACCGCGACCTTGTCCTTGGTGATGAGCTCGCGCGCTTTTTCGGCGAACAGCGGCCAGTTCGAAGCCGGGTCGACGACGACGGGCTCGAGCTTCTTGCCGAGCAAGCCGCCCTTCTTGTTCTGCTCGTCGATCAGCATCAGCATCACGTCCTTCAGCGTGGTTTCGCTGATTGCCATGGTGCCGGAAAGCGAGTGGAGAATGCCGATCTTGATGGTGTTGTCGTCGGCCTTGGCCGAGCTGAAGCCGGCCAAGCCGAGGGCGACGCCGGCGGCGGCCGCCAGCCAGCGGCGGCGGGTGAGCGGCCTCGCGAGTTGAGTGGTCTGAATAAGCATGAAGTGTCATCTCCCTGACGCAGACGTGAAAAACGCTGCGAAACGGCCCCACGGCCGCTTGCGTTAAGGGAATCGCAAGAACCATGCCATTGGCCGAAATCACGGTAAGGGCATGGAATAATTGAAGAATTAGCCGCCAATCGGCGTCCGGCCTGCCTATTATTTGATCGCATCAAATGTATGCTTAAGCGGCAAGCTGTCTATTTTATATGCAGGTATGATACTTTGGCTAAATTTCCGGCATAAGTTCTTTGGCGCCGCAACCTGCAATAGGCCAGCGATATGGGTTTTGCTCACCATGTAAGGCCAATCACCTTGAAAGCGCCGTGTTCGTAGGCCATATGTGGCTCCAGACCCAAGCGAATCGCTTGCAGCGAAGCGACCGGGTCGGCGCGAGCCGCGTGTTCTTAAGCCCCGTTTTGGCGGCTTCTGGCTTGCCCTTTCAGCCAACAACATCGACGCCCCCAACACGCGGGTGTTTTGACATGACGGCACCGCCCGGCGGCCAAAGCCGGGGCGTGACCCGTCCATATGGAAAGAACCAGCTTTTGACTTCCTTTCAGGATTTCGGCCTCGCCGACGCCATCGCGCGAGCGCTTCGAGAAGAGAACTACATCACCCCGACCCCGATCCAGGCCCAGACCATCCCGCTCGCGCTTTCCGGCCGCGACGTCGTGGGTATCGCCCAGACCGGCACCGGCAAGACCGCAGCCTTTGCGCTTCCGATCCTGCACCGCCTGCTGCAAAACCGCATCAAGCCGCAGCCGAAGACGGCCCGCGTGCTGGTGCTGAGCCCGACGCGCGAGCTGTCCGGACAGATCCTCGACAGCTTCAACGCCTATGGGCGCCACATCCGGCTCTCCTCGGCGCTCGCGATCGGCGGCGTGCCGATGGGCCGCCAGGTCCGCGCCGTCATGCCAGGCGTCGAGGTGCTGGTCGCCACTCCCGGCCGCCTGCTCGACCTCGTGCAGGGCAATGCGTTGAAGCTCGGCCAGGTCGAGTACCTGGTGCTGGATGAGGCCGACCGCATGCTCGACATGGGCTTCATCAACGACATCCGCAAGATCGTGGCCAAGCTGCCGATCAGGCGCCAGACGCTGTTCTTCTCGGCGACCATGCCGAAGGACATCGCCGAGCTGGCGGGAGCCATGCTGCGCGAGCCCGCGCGCGTGGCGGTGACGCCGGTGGCTTCCACGGCCGAGCGCATCACCCAGCGCATCATCCAGGTCGATCATGCAGCCAAATCAGCCTTCCTCGCCGAGCTCCTGCGCGGTGAGCCGATCGACCGCGCGCTGGTGTTCACCCGCACCAAGCACGGCGCCGACAAGGTGGTGAAGCAGCTTGCGAAAGCCGGCATCGCCGCCAACGCCATTCACGGCAACAAGTCGCAGAACCATCGCGAGCGGGTGCTGGCGGCTTTCCGCTCCGGTGCGGTCCGCACGCTGGTCGCGACCGACATCGCCGCCCGCGGCATCGACGTCGACGGCATCAGCCATGTCGTCAATTTTGATTTGCCCAACGTTCCCGAGACCTATGTGCACCGCATCGGCCGGACCGCACGCGCCGGCGCCGACGGGATTGCAGTCTCGCTCGTGGCCGGTGCCGAGGAACTCTCCTACCTGCGCGACATTGAACGGTTGATTCGGATGTCGCTGCCCCGCGAAGACCGCCGGACGGCCGGACGGCACGACACTGCCGCGGCTCCCACACCCGCCCAGCAGCACCACCGGGGTGGCCGGCCGGCGCCGCGGCCGCATGCAGGGCGTCCCCATGACGGTGCATCGGCGTCGAAAGGCCCTCGCCGTCACCGCCGTGGTGGTGGTAATAAGGGCGCTCCGCAAATCAACCGTCAGGAGCCGAACCGTTCGCCAGCGAGCGGCAAGGCCGAGGGACTACAGGGCGTGGCATTTTTGCACCGCGAAAGTCGACCGAACCACAAACCCAACCGCAACCAGCAACCCAACTAGCCGTCCACCGATCTGGAGCGAACCATGGCTAAAGAAGAGCTGATCCAGTTCGAAGGACTGGTCACCGAAATCCTCCCCGACGCACGCTACCGTGTGCAACTCGATGCAGGCCACGAGATCGTCGCCTACACCGCCGGCAAGATGAAGAAAAATCGCATCAAGACGCTGGCCGGCGACCGCGTGACGATCGAGATGTCGCCCTACGACCTCGAAAAAGGCCGCTTGATTTTCCGCCACAAGGACGAACGTCCGAGCGCGGCGCCGGGCGGGGCATCGCGCGGCGCACCGCGCGGTGGCCAGTTCCGTCGGCGATAAACCGACGTTTTCTTGTTGGCTTTAAGGCTGTGCATGACAACATGGTGTCATTGCGCGGCCCGGCGCGTACGCGAAAAATTCGCGCACCTCAGGATTGTTTTGAACGCCTGCTTCCCATAATATGGGAGACAATCGATTTTCGGCCGGACGACATTAGCTATCCACCGGTACAGCCGGTTTAGACGCTGACGACCCTTCCAAAAATTCGATCTCGCCAGCCCGCGATGAGTGGGTTTTCGACAGTCTATACCTGAGAAGGGACTATCCCGTGAGCATGGGAACCGTGAAATGGTTTAACGCAACCAAGGGCTATGGCTTCATCCAGCCGGATGACGGCGGCAACGATGTGTTCGTGCACATCTCGGCCGTTGAACGGGCCGGGCTCGGCACGTTGCGTGAAGGCCAGAAGATCTCCTACGAGATCGTGGCGGATCGCCGCTCTGGCAAGTCGTCGGCCGACAATCTGCGCGCCGCCAACTGAGCGATCTGGCAAGGCCTGGAGCCTTGCAGGATTGCGCCTGAGAGAGTTCGAGAATGCCAAAAGGCCGCGCCTCTAGCGCGGCCTTTTTCCTGCGCCTTGCGCAAGGGTCATGTCTGCGGACAAGCGTTGCCGGGGTTAGTCAGCTGGGGCTGGAGGTTATAGGTGATGCACAAGGCCTGGCGTGGCCGCGTATACGAGACGTCGTTCAGAGTGACGCTGTTCTTCAGCACGTAGCCGATGGTGGGCACGTATTGGTAGCTCACCTCGCTGAAGATCAGATAGGTCTTCTTGACCAGGAGCTGGGTGGGGACGACGCTCGTCACGTCGTCGCCAGCGTTGCGCGGGGAAGTGACCATCGTCGACTGTGAGGCGCCCTTCCCGATGATGGCGGCCTTGCTCCATTGAATCTTGGCGACACCGGTCGAGTCGACGTAGATTTCCGACAGAGTCAATTTTTCCGGCGACGGGTCATAACCCGCCATGATTCCGATGCTGGCGTCAAAATTGTTCTGCAGGTCGGGGTCGGCAATCACCGCTACGTTGTTATAGGTATTGCTGTTGGCCGTCGATGATTGCTGCGAGGTCAGGTCACTCAGGGTCCGCGCCGTCAGCGTGACCTTGCGGTCGATGGCCACCGCCGAGCAGAACTCGACCGTGCCGAAGAACGCCAGCAGCATGATTGGCAAAATGATCGCAAATTCCGTCGCCGCAAGGCCGCGGCAATCGCCCAAAAGGTCGGTGAAACGCCGTCTGGATCGCATGCGACCGGAAATGATGGCCTTCATCGTGCCGCCTATGAGCATGGGGTGCCAGCCATGAAAGGCTCGTTCTTGAAGGCGGCCGAAGCAATCAAGAGGCGCTGATCGTTCGCCATGTTCGCAATGTTGTAGCCGAGCCCGGTGACGAAGAGCTGCCAGGGATAGAACACCCGAACCACCACGGTGCAACCCGCACCACCGGGGTTGTACCCCAGGCCGTTGGTGGTGAAATTGCCGTTGCCGTCGATCTGGTTGGAGAATGTGATCTGCGAGAACTGGCTGTAGCTCTCCACGTCGACGGCGATGTTGTTGCAGTTGAACAGCGCCGGGATCTGGCTGCAGACATAGTCGTGAAAATTCTGCTGGGTATAGTTGGCGTTCTGCGCCTGTCCGGTCAGGATCATCCGCGCGGCATCCTGCGTGATGGTCTCGAGCACCTGGCTCGCGAAAAACATCAGCGCGGTCTCGAGAATCGCAAACAGGAGCACGAGAAAGACCGGCGCCACGATCGCAAATTCCAGCGCAGACGCTCCACTGCGGTTGCGCCGGAAGCGGCGCAGGAGCCTTGCGAAGGACACGAGCAGCGACATCGAACAATCCCCTGATCGATCCTGGACGAGGACAACGATCACTTAAGGGGCGAGCATTAGCTGAAACTGATTGTGGAAGTGTTTCGCGCAATTGGCGCAAAGCCGCCCAGCCGGTTAGGAGATCGTTAACCAGCCGCGCGGCGGCAATGGCGCCGCGCGCGGTCGCAGCGGCGGGGCTATTTGTTGGCGGTGGCCGAGCCGCTCGCCTGCGTGCTCAGCGCATTGGCCTGATCGCTCACCGACTTGAAATAGCTGTCGCCATCGCCGAGCGTCATGCGGCGCTGGCAGACCGGCGTGCAACTATAGGTCTCGCGATCGACGCCGCGATATACGGTGACGAGCTCCTCGGTCGGCCCCTCGACCTGGATCTCGCGGTCCACCAGCACCTCGCCGGTGCTGTCCATGGCGATGAAATTGGTCGCGCCGTAGCCCTTGCCCGTCACCACGACGACGCCGCCGTTCTGCAGGGTGACGTCGGCGATCAGCGGGTTGCCGACCACGATGGTGGCGACCTTGGCCGGCAGCTTCACGAGTCTGGCCTGGTCGACATTGACGGCGATGGCGTCCGGTGCAGCCTCGGCCAATGACGCCAAGGGCCAGAGCAGAGCCCCGACCGCCAGAACGAACAGGGGACGTGCAGGATTACGCAGGAAACTCAACAACATACTCAACCCCGGGGCGTTGACGAGCCGGCAAAAGCGATACGCAGCGGAACCGGCGCCCGACGCGGCGAGTGTGGCCTCAATTCATGAAGGAAGGGCAAATATAGCCGTCGCAGGTTGATGCATCGCGCGTTTTGTCATTTGGGCGCGCGGATATGCACCACGGCGTTGTCGTCGGCATAGATCCGCTGCCAGCCCGGAGCATGATCCATGAAGGTCACGGCCGGCGTTGCCGGCGTCAGCACCACCGCATCGATGTCATAGGTCTTGAGCAGGGCGAGCAGCACATTGACGTCCTTGAGCTGCATCGCGCGGTAATAGGCCATGACGAAAGGTTCGCCATAAAGCTCGGCACGCCCGTCGATGAAGACCGGAATGCCCCGCGCGATGAAATAGCCCGCAAAGGGAAGATCATTGAGGATGCGTTTGGCATGGCGGGCTTTCAGCACATTGAGAGCCGCTGCCGGC
>NZ_DATGFH010000097.1:0-27923 GCF_035309285.1 Bradyrhizobium sp.
TTCCTTATGCCGAGTGCTCGATTATGCCGAGCACCCGGCTTTATCGCGTCGATTCGTTCGGTGAATGGAGCAATTTCCTGTGCACGACTCGGGATAATCCAGGGCCTTTCTCGAATAATCTAAGAGCTTTCCCGGTTGGCCATCCTGGCCACGGGAGAGAACAACAATGCATTTCCAATTCGAGAACGACGCCAACTCATGGTTGCACAGCTATGATTGCTACTTGCGTGACGTCGCCGGTGTGGCGGCAGCGACGCGGATACGATACTGGCGCGTCGTACGCCGGTTCGTTGCCGCCTGTTTTGATGACACTGCCCAATGGGCCACGCCGTCGGTTCAGCAGATCATTGGCTTCATCTGCGAGGAAGCGGCATCGAAGAAGGGGTGTGGCCGCGGAGTGCCGGTGACTGCGGTTCGGTCATTCCTACGGTTTCTGGCTTGGCGCGGCATCGTACCAAGCGGGCTCGATCGCGCGATTCCGAGGACGCGGCTGGCGGCGCATGCGAGCTTACCGCGGCGCCTATCAGCCGACGACATTTCGCGCTTACTCGACGCGGTTATGACCAGCAAAGCGCCGTGCCGCGATCGGGCAATACTGCTCCTGGCCGTGCAGTTGGGGTTGCGCTGCGCCGAGATCATTGCAATGGAGATCGACGACATCGATTGGCGAGCCGGTGTCATTCGTACCCGCATTCGCAAGTCACACCGCGAGAGGGCGTTGCCCTTACCTCAGGATGTGGGGACGGCGCTTGCAGCGTATATTGAACAGGAGCGCCCCTCTGGGTCGGGTCGCGGCTTGTTCATAGGCGTCAACAATCCGCCCAGCCGTCTCAGTAATACCACTGCGATCACCCAGATCGTCAAGCGCAACCTGAGGCGCGCTGGGATACCGCTCGGTCGGCTTAGCGGCGCCCATATGCTCCGCCATACGGCAGCGAGCCGATTGATCAACGGCGGTGCAAGCTTCAGCGAGGTTGCCGACCTGCTAGGCCACCAACGCCTCCAAACCACTGCCATCTACGCCAAGCTCGACCTTCCCACACTATCGCGCGTCTCGATGCCATGGATCGGAGGTGCGCGATGACCGGTCCGCTGGAATTCGAGCGACATGTCGATGACTATCTAGCGATCCGCAAGGCTGTCGGCCTGACAAACACGAGACATGGGCGTGGGCTACGAGATTTCATCGCTTACGCCAAGAACATCGGCGCGACCGATGGGTCTCCAATTCGAGCGGCTACTGCGGTCTCCTGGGCATGGGATCACGCGCCTGCGACGTGCGGCATCAGGGGGCGAGGCGATCGGCTTATCCTCGTTCGCGGCTTTCTTAATTATCTGGCTGCGATCATTCCGGGAACAGAAGTGCCGGGCTCGCGCGTCATCGCCGCAGGTCGGCGGCGGCGGCCGTATGTGTTCTCCGATGACGAGATGACGACTCTGATAAATTCGGCGAGACAGCCAAACTCGCACGTACCGTTTCGACCAATCGTGCTGTCAACAATGCTTGGTTTGCTCGGAAGCACCGGGGTCCGCGTAGGCGAAGCGTGTCGTTTGACCATTGCCGACGTGCGCCTCGCCGATGCCCACCCCCACCTTCAAATCCTGCAAACGAAGCTCCATAAATCGAGGATTGTGCCGATCCATGCGACTGTTGTTGCGGCCCTAAGCGGTTATTTTGAGGAACGACGTACCCACGAGCGTGATACTTGGGGCGATCGACTGTTCGTCAATCGGGATGGCCGTCCGCTCGACGTCCACGATCTTGGACGTTGGTTCACGAGTCTATGCCAGAGCGTTGGGATCGAGCCGGCGAACCCGCATGATCGCCGCCCCTGTCTCACCTCGTTTCGCCATACGTTTGCAGTGCGGCGCTTGTGCGAGTGGCACAGCGCGGGTTTGGACGTGCAATCGCTACTGCCAACGCTGGCGGTCTATCTTGGTCATGTTGGGCCAGAAAGCTCCTACTGGTATCTCTCCGCCACGCCAGACCTCCTGAGAGCAGCAGGAGCGCGCTTTACACTCGATCGTTCGGCGGGAGGCGAGGGATGAGTGCACCTGTCACTCTTGTTGGTCCGCACCTTCAGCGATTCTTCGCCGAGCACTTGGCTGTGCACAAACATGCCAGCCCTCGAACAGTGGCTTCTTACCGAGACACCTTCCGCCTCCTGTTGCAGTTTATGCAGGATACGACCGGGATCGCGCCGACGGCCCTTCCCGTTGCCAAGATCGATGCCGATGCCATCCTCGCGTTCCTGAACCATGTCGAACGCAACCGTCGCTGCAGCGTCCGTTCTCGCAACGCCAGGCTTGCAGCCTTTCGAGGCTTCTTTCGCTTCGTGTCCCTCCACGACCCAAGTTGTTTGGGAATGGCAACTCGGATCATGGCGATCCCAAACAAGAGGTTTGAAAAGAAGCTCGTCGGTTTCCTTAGCCGCGCCGAGGTGAAGGCGTTGATCGCTGCTCCAGACTGCAGCACATGGTCGGGTCGACGCGATCACGCGTTGCTCCTGGCTCTCTACAACACAGGGGCCAGAATCTCCGAGATCATTGGGTTACGACGCCGTCAGCTGTATCTCGATGCCGGCCACGCAAATATCCAGCTGTTGGGAAAGGGCCGGAAGGAGCGCGTCATCCCGCTCTGGGACGAAACAGCTCGCGTTTTGCGTGGATGGCTTCGCGAGATCGACGATGCGCCGGATGCAATCATCTTTCCAAGCGCTCGGAGCCAGCCACTGTCACGCGATGGAGCCGACTACATTCTACGCCGAGCTGTCATCAAAGCGACGGCGTCCTGTTCAAGTTTAGCGAACAAGTCGGTGTCGCCACACGTCATCCGCCATAGCACCGCGATGCATCTGCTCCAGTCGGGGGTCGATCTTGCGGTCATCGCTTTGTGGCTCGGTCACGAGAGCATCCAGACGACGAACATCTACATAACCGCCGATTTGGCTTCCAAAGAAAAGGCTCTCGAAAGGCTCGATCCTGTACCCGGGAGATTCTCTCGCTACAGACCCACGGACAGGCTCATGGCGTTTCTCGCTACCCTGTGATTATGCCGAGTCACGCGTGCCAAACTGCTCGACTCCTTAAGCGAACCGACGCGATAAAGCCGGGTGCTCGGCATAATCGAGCACTCGGCATAAGAACGCCCGAAGGGGGAAAACCCGGCAAGGCCGGGTTTCAGCGTAGCCGACAGCCCGGTCCCGAAGGGAGACGCCCAACTGAGTAGGCGCGATCGATAGCCGGTGTCGATGCAACGTGGCGCGACACTTTAAGTGTGTCTCTCCATACGCATCACTCAAGAGTGGACGTGACCGGCCTCGACGGCCATGACTTGAGGCAGCATCGCGTCGACCGAATAGCGGCGCCCCGAAGGGATGGCGATCGGCCGAGCGCGCGGCCACATGAACCAGATCCAGGCGACGAGCTGGAGCGCGAGGTCGATGCCGAATGCGACCTGATAGGCGATCATCGGGTGGTGAGTGCCTTCGGGCCAGCGCTCGATGACAATGCCAATCAACTCCTGAAGTGCGAATGCCCCGCCGATATGAATGACATTCAATGCGGCATTGGCACGACCTGCCAATTCCTTTGGGAAATGGTTAGCCAGAATCGCGTAGCTCAACACCGTCACCGCGCCTGCAGCGGCGATCAGGCACCACAGGACGTAGGATGGCAGCGGCCATCGCAGGATCAGCGCGGTCTGCACCGTCATGAACAGTGCCGCAACAACCCCGACAACGGCCTGCGGCTCAACGTTGCGCCGGCGCAGGCGGGTGGCCAGTGCTCCAAGCAAGACAGCACCGATACTGAGCGCCACGGCCATGGCCAGCAGATGGTTGACGAGCGCGGCGCGGTCTAGTCCTTCGACGTCGGCGAGCCAGGGCGCGGCCCACAGTCCCTGGAGCGCCCAGGCGGGTCCGATCGTGGTCGCAGAAAGTGGCGCCAATCGCCAGAAGCGTGAATCTGCGTAGATTTCTCGAAGTCCGGCGAAAGGGCGGCTGTTGTTTGCTGAAGGCGACGGCGGTGCTTCAGGGACTAAGAGATAGACGGTGCCGGCCGCAACCGCGGTCGCCGCGGCAAGCCATTCGAACAATCCGCGCCAACCAATAGAGGCCAATAGCCATTCGGACGGCGCCGTGGCAGTGACGGCGCCCAGCGCGCCAAGCATGACCATCCAGCCATTGACGAGCGCAACGCGCTCCTTTGGAAACCACAGCACGGTCGCTTTCAAGCCGGCAGCCAGGGCGGCGGCAACGCCGAGCCCGATCAGCGCGCGGCCGGCGAGCAGGGACAGGAAGCCATCGGATGCGCCAAACAGCGCCGCACCGCCGGCTGCTATCACCAGCAGCACGGCCTGGACCTGGCGAGGGCCATAGCGGTCGAGGAAAACGCCAATCGGGATCTGGGCGGCGGCGAAGGTGAGAAAATAGGCCGACGTGAGCAGGCCGAGACTGGACGGCGTCAACCCGAATTCGGCTGTCAGCGGCTCTGCGGTCAGCGCGCTGATTGTGCGAAACAAGTACGACAGGTAGTAGCCGAATGCGAAGGGCAGGAAGACGCGGAGGATGAGCGTTAGGTTTGACGCCCCGGCTTTGACCGGCTGCAGTGCGTCATCCTCGGGTTGCAGCTTCGCCGTCTGCGCAATCTCCGCCTCTTCAACCGGGTATTGATCGGCGGCCCCGGACGGGCTGCTCATCGCCTCGCAAGTCGCTTCCGCGGGATACCCTGCCGGCGCGCTTGCCGGACCCTGGCTTTCGGGAGACGGCCGCGTGGCACCTGTCGTGCCGAGCCGCTCAAGCGTCTCGCGTATCAGCGGGCGCCCCTCCTCGACGCGTCGTCCGACCTGCGCGGCGAATTCCTCGAAGCGCGCCGCGCCAAGTCGGCAGGCGGCCGGCTGCGCGGTGTCGGGCAGCGGCGGCGTGACCGTGAGATGATAGCGCGCATGCATCGCGACCGTTTCGTTGACCAATCGCAATTCGCGCGCCACGTGATCGAGCTGCCGACCCATCTGGGCCAGGCGCTGGTCCACGCCGGGCTGGTCGTCGCGCTCGTCCGCTGTATCGAGGAAGCGATCGAGCGCGGCGCCGACGAGCCCGGATTTGGTGGCGCCGCGGTGCTCGGCGGCGACTGCCAATCGCGAAACAAGATCCTCGCTGACATAGACGCAGATTTTTCGCTTCATGGCACGCCCTGCCCGATGACGGCCACGCGCGTGCAGGCACGAAACGACGGTACATTCGAACATCTCGCACTTTCCGCGGAAAGGATTGCCGAGCCGTGTGGACGTCCAGGCATCGTCGCGACGCTAAACCGGGCTTCGAGAATTTCACACATGTTCGACGCCGGGCCTCATCGCGTTCTTTGCGATGATAGAAAGGCAGCGAACTGCATCGGCGCAAGCTGCAAACCGCATGTCTCGCGGTTTCGGCGGGATCAGCGCGCAAAAACAGGCGCGAGCGTAAGCGTTAGCGGAAAGCTTTGAGCGACGAAATGAGCGCTCGCGCTTCGGGCGTGCGAAAGCTGGCAAGTGCGGCCGACCGTCAACATGCGACCACGTGCGGACGCCGCCCTATGATGCCTCGTGAACGCGGCCACGGATTTGATGAGCCGGGGCGGCATCTATTGTCGGTGCGATTGGCTGACAAGTGATGGGCACCGAGATTGTCAGACCTTCACCTCGTGCCGGGATTTCGTGCTGGCGTCATAAACGCGAACCTGCAAGCCCGGAAAACGACGCTTCAACGCGACGGCGCCGCTCTCGGCGCCTTCCCTGTTGTCAAACTCGGTCTTAATTCGCCCATCAATCTCGAGAGCGAAGCCGGTTGATGGAAGTTCGTTGGAGCGAGGAGCCATGCCGATGTCCAAGACTGCGTTGTGGCAGAATGGCTACTGTGAGTCCGGCTCCGCCGGCAAGAGGGTTCATGCGGATGCCATCGATTGCTGGCGTGTCGCCATCGACGATGCCGGGCCTGCCGGAAAGGTTGCTGGCAAATGCTGACACGGCTGGCAAAGAGCAGCATCAGCGCGGTGCATGCAGATCTCGCGGTCACCACGTCGTGGCTCACCGCGTGTCGCGCGGGTTGAATTTCGGCCAGTTGGTGAGCGGCTTCAGCTCCGGTAGATCGGCGGGCCGTTCGGGATAGTGGAATTCCGAGCCGCGCAGCCAGCGTCCCTTGAAGCGGTCCCAGAACAGGATCGCGTCCATCTGCCAGGTGAACTCGTAGACGCGCCAGGTGCCGTCGCCGCGGATAGTCTCGCCGGTGGCGTTGAACGGCAGGCTGTTGAGCTTGCAGAGCGCGTCGATCTCGAACCAGTTCTCGCGCAGAAAATTGTCCTCGATCGCGACGTGATACGGGCGGTCGGTGCGCCAGCGAGGACCGCCGCCACGAGGATGGAATCCCTTGCGCGGCATCAGGAGTTCGGGGATGCGGGCGATGGCCTGTCCGATCCGTCGCGCCTCGTCGGCGGTAAGCGTGGGGGCGCCGAAGCTGTAGCGGCTGGAGCCGTCGCGACAGAACAGCCAGGCGACGGTAACGCCATTGGCGTCTTGCACGATGTAACGCTCGGAATTCTCCCGGATCAGGGTCCACGGCGGCGGAAAACGGCGGCTTGACTCCATAAGAACAAAATAGGAACATACGGCACGTCAGGTCAACACGGAACCCGCCATGTCCGCCGCTCTACAACCCGAGACAGAGGATGATGACGGGCTGGAGGTCGCGGTGGCCGAGGTCGTAGCCGCCAGCAACGGCGACTTGCGTGCGGCGGTTCGCGCGCTGATCGTCGAGAACCGGAATCTCAATAAATCCGTCTCGCACGCCTTCATGCGCGGACGGTTTCGGACCTATGCGGGCTAGGCTGTGGAGGGATCCATGAAACATCAGAACCGGCACTCGTTCGTGACGGATGACCAGGCCATGCAGATGGGCGCCGACATGGCAATCCAGTTCATGCTGATGATGCTGTTTCAGGTGGTGTCGGAAATGGCGGATGATCCGCGCGGCTTGCGCTTGGACGTTCACGAGGAGCTCTCCGAGCTGATCGCAACCTATCGATTGCCACCGATGCCGGAGAATGCCGCACGGAAGGTCAAAGCCAGCGCGACGAAGATCCTTGATGGCATCATGTTGCGCTCGTTCGAGCAAACGTCGTCTGCCAGCCTATCGTAATTCAGTGGAAATCAGGATGCCTCGGCATCTGAGCGTTCGCGAAACTGCCTGAATCGGGTTAATCGCAAGATAGGTCGCAAGATTTATCGGAGGGTTCATGAGGATCGACGTCATCACGGCCGGCGCACATGAGCCCATTCTGCATTGCCCCAATTGCAATCACGAAATCAAGCTGACCGAATCCCTCGCCGCTCCGCTGCTCGACAAAAGTCGGCGGCAATTTCAAGAGCAACTGGCACAGAAGGATGCCGAGGTTGCTCGCCAAACCGATGCACTGCGCAAAGAGCAACAGGAACTGACTTTGGCGCGCCAGCAGGTTGAAGAGCGAGTTAGGCATCGTCTGGAAGCGGAGCGCGCCCAACTTGTCGCGACTGAGGCAAAGAAGGCAAAGGAAGCTGTGGCGGCTGAGCTGCACGCCAACGCGGCGGAAGCCGCCGAACTGCGGGGAATCCTCGAGGCGAACAACGCCAAGCTGGCGGAAGCCCAGCAGGCTCAAGCCGAGCTATTGCGAAGGCAACGCACTCTGGATGAGGAGAAGCGCGAGCTAGACCTCACTATCGAAAAGCGAGTTCAGGCGTCCGTCGTCGACATCCAGGCCAGGGCCAAGAAAGAGGCTGACGAGGCGGCCCGACTGCGCGTGCTGGAGAAGGATCAAACCATCGAGTCGATGGCGCGGACGATCGAGGAGCTGAAGCGCAAGGCCGAGCAAGGCTCTCAACAATCCCAGGGAGAGGTCCTCGAGCTTGAGCTGGAGGAACTTCTTCGTGGGCGCTTCCCCACCGATATCATCGAGCCGGTCGGCAAAGGCGAGCTGGGCGCAGACGTCGTTCAGCAGGTCAACGGGGCGGTGGGTCAAGCAGCCGGTATTATTCTCTGGGAGTCGAAGCGAACGAAAGCCTGGAGCGACGGTTGGCTGGCCAAGCTCCGCGATGACCAGCGCCGATGTGGCGCCGATGTCGCGCTGATCATCTCGCAGGCACTGCCAAAGCATGTCCAGCATTTCGATTTGATCGACGGCGTGTGGGTCACGCACCCGCGTTGCGCGATCCCAATGGCCATCGCGCTCCGCCAGACCCTGATCGAGGTCAACAGCTTGCGTCTGGTCCAGCACGGGCAGCAGACCAAGATGGAGCAGGTCTACCACTATCTGACCGGTATGAAATTCCGCCAACGCGTGGAAGCCGTGGTCGAGAAATTCAACGACATGCGCGAAGATCTCGACAAGGAGCGCAAGTTCATGGGACGGCAGTGGGCCAAGCGCGAAACGCAGATTGCCTCCGTGATCGAGTCGACCGTCGGCCTGGTCGGAGATCTCCGGGCAATTGCGGGCAAGGCAATGCCCGAGATTCCCAGTCTTGACATGCCACTGCTGGAGAGCTCGGCCTTGCCTGAGCGACAGGCTTCATGATGTTCGGCAACTCTGGTTGATCGAGCTGCTCGGCGAGAGCGCGGCCGCACGTTCTGACGCGTCTCCGCAATAATTCATGGCGCTGCTCGGATAAGTAACGCGAGCGCCTGTAAGCTTTGACGGCACTGGCGATCTCGTTTTCAGTATTTGCGCGCGATTACGACCGATTGCGCGATCGGACTGATCGAGCCCTTTTTTACCGATGCGAAGGCTGCGTTGAATGGGGGATAAGTCATCTCAACCTGTCCCCCATGCGACGGTGCCATCGAGCACATCACAGTAAGACGCCTCGCATCGAGGTGAGTGTTGAGGTTTTGGAGAAACATCTGGACAGGCTCGCGCTCGCGATCGACCGCGCCGGCAAACGCGGCGCTATGTACCTGCCGATATTTGAACGCCTCGAGGCTAAACTCGAAGAACTCAGGGCCAAGGAAGCGCGAATGGAGCGCGCTCGCCAACGCCTCAAATGATAGCTGGATCGAACGGAAAGACGATCTTCATCATCTCTTCCTGATAGAGCTTCAGCGAACCTCCCGACCCGTATTTTGGTCTATCGACGGTGTGACCCATCAGGATGCTGCGGAGCTCTTCGTCAATCCTGGCCTCCTTCATGCGGTCCTCAAAGGTATGGCGGAGCGAATAGATGACGTGCTTCTTCGTCGGGAAAAGTTTGTTCTCACGGAAATACTTTCCGGCCGCACTCGAGAAATTATTCTCGTTCTCCTTGTAGCTCGGGAATCCATTTGGGAATTTCTTCATGACTTCGAGCGCAACGCCGACGAGCGGTATGCGCCTGATCGACGACACGGTCTTGATCTCGCGCGGATCTTCGGGGTCAAGCCTCGGTTCGACAAGGATGTGCGGAACCGCGTCCCTGAGCTTGATGACGTCTTTATGTAGATTGCAAATCTCCCCGCCCCGCGCACCGGTTTCGCTGAGCACCAACACGATGCCGCGCGCTTCAGCGTTCATGCCGGCGAGTGTGCCCGGTTTGAATATCTTGTCACGCACCCACTCGATGGGGAAAGGCGGCCGCGATCGCTTGAATTTTTCACTAAAGGTCAGGCCATCGAACGGATTTTGCCTGTCGATGTCTCCGAGGTGCTTGAAGTATTCCTCGTAGAGAATCCTCATGTCACCCATACGGCGTTTGCCCAAGGAGGCGGATCGCTTTTTACTGCCGTCTGTTGGGGCGAGGCGTTTGACCCAGTGTTGATAGAATTGCCTGGCGTGGTCTCGCGTGATGTCGATCATCGCCAGATCGCCAACGACCACGATGAACGATGTCACCGCGAGCTTCTTGACCTTCTTCCATTGCTCCCTTTGCTTCTCGCTTTTGCCGGCAAGCTCGGCCGCCCTGATCTCGTCGCAGAAAACGTCGAACACATCAGACACTTTGATCTTCGGCTGCTCGACGCCACCGAGTATCGCTGTCTCGACCGCCACTGGGGTCCGGACGTCGCTGATCGCCGTCATCCGTCGCAGGATATCCTCGAACGGAAGATTCGCGACCTCATTGGCTGGCTTGTATGTGAATCCGAGGGCCTCGGCGCGGGCCCTCGCCACCTGATAGGCGGAGAGCGCCTTCGCGTTGTCGCCGTCGGTGAGCAACGCCCCCCAAAACGCGCGGTCCGCTTGCTCAAGCAGATCCCGCTTCGCGCGAGCCTCGGCGAGATCGTCTGTTTTGAGCGAGTGACGGATAAACGGCGCACGATCGTCCAGGTGCTCGACCGACTTCGGAACACGTCTCCAGTAGTAATAGAGTCCATCGCGCAGGAGCAAAAAGCGGTCCTGCTGCCGTTGCCGTACCACCGTCTCGTCTCCGGCATGTATCACATAATGTATCCCGTTATGTATCACACTTTTAGCCAAAGTCGAGTGCGCGGCCAGCAGATATTTTTGGCTTCTCGTTGTATTTCAGATGGTTATGAATGACATTGGAGGCGATTTTTGGTGCGCTCGGAGGGACTCGAACCCCCACGATGTTACTCACTGCCACCTCAAGGCAGCGCGTCTACCAATTCCGCCACGAGCGCGATGGTTTCAGCCGGCCAGCGGGATCGGGCCGGATCAACGGCGCCGATGTAACAAATCGAGTCTGGGGGGACAAGAGCCGCGAGCAACGGAAATCCGGGGTTTGCAGCGGCTTTTTTAGCGCCAGGGCGAGGCCGCCGCGTTTCAGCGGCTTCCCGGCAATTTCGGCAGCATCTGCTTGACCTCGACCGCGATGCGGCTGCGGTCGACCAGCACCACGCCGGAGGCAATCGGCAGGTTGTTGGCGAGCACCTTGACCTCGTCGGCCTCGGTGGCGTCCAATTCGATAATGGCGCCCCGGGACAGCCGCATCACCTGGTGGACGGGCATCGTCGTGGTCCCGAGGACCACCATGAGATCGACGGTGACTTTATCGAGGGTAGGCACTTGGACACCGCCGAACGGGACTAAATTTCTCGCTTAGAGATCACCACGTTATGGTTATCCAATGGTTAATGCCCGCCAAAACCTCGACCTGACAACCTTCGCCGCAGCCGGCGGCGGACCCGCGGAGTGGCGGATTTCCGACGGGGTGGTTGATTACCCGGCGGCCGTCGCCGCCATGGAGGCGCACGCCGCCGCGATCGCCGACGGCCGCGCGGCGGAACTCGTGTGGCTCCTGGAGCATCCTCCGCTCTACACCTCCGGTACCTCGGGCAAGGCGCACGACCTGCTCGAGCCGCGTTTTCCGCTGTTTGCCACCGGACGCGGCGGCCAGCTCACCTATCATGGCCCCGGCCAGCGCGTCGCCTATGTCATGCTCGACCTGAAGCGGCGGCGGCCCGATGTTCGCGCCTATGTCGCAGCGCTTGAGGAATGGATCATCCGGACACTTTCGGCCTTCAATGTGCGCGGCGAACGACGCGAGGACCGCGTCGGGGTCTGGGTGAAGCGGCCGGACAAAGGCTTGGGCTTCGAGGACAAGATCGCCGCCATCGGTGTGCGGCTGAAGCGCTGGGTGTCGTTCCATGGCATTGCCATCAACGTCGAGCCCGATCTCGGCCATTTCTCGGCGATCGTGCCTTGCGGGGTCGCCGATCCCCGTTATGGGGTGACCTCGCTCGTCGATCTCGGCCACCCGATCGGCCTTGCCGAGGTCGATATCGCGCTGCGGCGGGCATTTGAGGAGATTTTCGGGCCTACCTTGGCCCACCTGCCGGACACAGTGACCTGGACTCTCCCAATGGACGGCTGAGGGCGAGGAACAAAGCCGGTAAGAGCACGTTGGAACCGCCGGGGTCGAAATGGTCGCAAGAAAGCCGCAGCAAAGAGACCTGTTCGAGAGCGAGCGAAGCTTCCGGCTGCTTGTCGAAAACGTTGCCGATTATGCGCTCCTCATGCTCGATCCGACCGGGGTCGTGACAAGCTGGAACAGCGGCGGCCAGCGCATCAAGGGCTATTCCGCCGAAGAAATCCTCGGCCGGCATTTCTCCTGCTTCTACACCGAGACCGACCGCGCCAACGGCAAGCCATCGCGCACGCTGCGGATCGCGCGGGAACAGGGCCGTTACGAGGAGGAAGGCTGGCGCGTCCGCAAGGACGGCACGTTCTTCTGGGCCAGCGTCGTCGTCGATCCGATCTATGAGAACGGAAGGCTGGTCGGCTTTGCCAAGATCACCCGCGATATCACCGAGCGCCGCGAAGCGCAGCTCAAGCTCGAGCAGATGCAGAAGCATCTGGCGGAGGCCCAGAAGCTCGATGCGCTCGGCCAACTCACCGGCGGCGTGGCGCACGACTTCAACAATATCCTGATGATCATCTCCGGCAGCCTGCACTTCCTGAAGAAGAGCGCAGCGAGCGAGCCCAAGGCGCAGCGCGCGATCTCCGCGATCGAGAAAGCGACCAAACGCGGCGCGGCGCTGACCAGCCAGCTCCTGACCTTCGCCCGAAGGCAGAGCGTCTATCCGCAACCGATCAATGTCGCGGAGCGGATCGAGGCCGTTCGCGAGGTGCTCGATACCGGCGTTGGCAGCGCGATACGGCTGGCGTTCGACTTTGAAGAGGGACTCTGGCCGATCACGGCCGATGTTTTGGAGCTCGAGACCGCGCTCGTCAATCTCGTCATCAACGCCCGTGACGCCATGCCGGGCGGCGGCACGATCGTCATCTCGGCGCGAAACATCCCTGCCGATCAGCCGGACACACCCGACTTTGTGGAGATCAGCGTGGAAGATTCCGGCCAGGGCATCCCGCCCGACGTGCTCGGCAAGATCTTCGATCCCTTCTTCACGACCAAGCCGGTCGGCAAGGGCACCGGGCTTGGATTGTCGCAGGTCCACGGCTTCGCCTATCAGGCGGGCGGAACGGTGAAGGTTCAAAGCGAGCTGGGCAAGGGCACGACGGTGACGATCCTGCTGCCGCGCGACCAGATCGACTTGGTCGCCAACAGAGCCGCCGCGACTGAGATCGGCGGCAGCGGCACCGTGCTCCTGGTGGAAGACAATCCCGATGTCGCGTCGGTGAGCGCGAGCCTCCTGGAGCAGCTCGGCTACACCGTTCACCGCGTGACCGACGCCGACGCGGCACTACGCGAGATCGAGCGCGACAACGTCGATCTCGTTTTCTCCGACATCGTCATGCCCGGCAAGATTGATGGCCTCACCCTCGCCCGCCGCCTGCGCAAAATGCGCCCCGAGCTGCCGATCCTGCTCGCAACCGGTTACAGCGATGCCGCCGCGGGCGTGCACGATGACTTTCCTGTCCTGCGAAAGCCCTACGAGATCCATCAGCTCAGCCGGGCGATCGCGAAGCTGACGCACTGAGGTCGCCTCGCGGGTATCAACGAAGGCCCGTGTCGGCCTGCCGCTGTGCGTTGTGACGGTCCTCTAGCTAGACCGTGGGCAGCACCGAAAACGCCTCGCCCGCCTGCCGCAGATCGAGCTGGTCGGCCCGCGCGGTCTCGTTGAGCACGGCCTCGACCCGCGCCGAGGGAGGGCCGTGACGGCACAGCGCGACCATTTCGGCCACAGCCTTCGGTGGACCTGCAAACAGCGCTTCGACGCTGCCGTCGCGGCGGTTGCGCACCCACCCCTCCAAATGGCTCGCGACCGCCTGGTATTCGACCCAGGCGCGGTAGCCCACGCCCTGCACCCGGCCGCGGATCGTCACAAGGAGAATGGCGCGCGGTTTGCTCATTTCGCTTTGCTCATGTCAGGCCTAGAAACGCCGCGATCCGCGCCCTGGTTTCCGCCTCGCGCGTGACGCGGCCGGTGAGCTCGCTGGAAGCCAAACCTTTCAACTGCTTGGGCGGCGTTCCCTGACGCAATGCTTGAAGCGTCTCGTGGACCGCTAGCGTGGCGGCCGCGATCGGCGCGTGTCCCTGCAGCGCGATACGGACGCGCTTGTCGCGGAGCCAGTCGAGATCGATCATCTCCTCCGGCGCGCCGCCGAGCACGATCGGCAGCCGTGTCGCTGCCGAGATCGCCTCGACTTCGTCGCGCGACTTGATGCCGGTGAAGAACAGCCCGTCGACGCCGGTCGCCTCATAGGCCCGCGCGCGCTCGATGGCGTCGCCGAGCGTGGTGACCGTCGCGGCGCCGGTGCGTGCCAGGATCACCAGCGCCGGATCGCTGCGGCCACTGACTGCGGCCTTCATCTTGCCGATGCCCTCCTCCAGCGAGATCAATTGCGTTTTCTTCTCGCCAAAAGCCTGCGGCAAGAGCGTGTCCTCGATGGTGAGGCCGCCGCAGCCTGCGGCTTCCAGCTCCTGCACTGTGCGGCGGACATTGAGCGCGTTGCCATAGCCATGATCGGCATCGACCAGCACCGGCAGGTGAGCTGCGCGCGACATCCGCCGCATCTGCTCGGCGAGCTCGGTCAAGGTGATCAGCGCGATGTCGGGATCGCCGAGCACGGCGAGCGAGGCGATCGATCCGCCGAACATGCCGACCTCGAAGCCGAGGTCCTCGGCGATACGGATCGAGATCGCGTCGTAGACCGATCCCGGTCGAATGCAGCGTGCGCCCGACAGGATGGCGCGCAGTTTCTCTCGGCGTTGACGAAAGGCCATGGCATTCCCCAATTGTCATTCCGGGGCGGTGCGTAGCACCGAACCCGGAATCTCGAGATTCCGGGTCTGGTCCTTCGGACCATCCCGGAATGACGGCTTCAAGCAAACTCCAAAATCAGCGCGTCCA
Source organism: Bradyrhizobium sp. (assembly GCF_035309285.1). GTDB lineage: Bacteria > Pseudomonadota > Alphaproteobacteria > Rhizobiales > Xanthobacteraceae > Bradyrhizobium. Next base: position 14,751 of record NZ_DATGFH010000097.1, read on the forward strand.
CCGCCAGCGTCGCGCCCGGGGCGGCGTGAATCTTCTTCACGGTGCCGTCGCGCTCGGCGCGCAGCACGTTCTGCATCTTCATCGCTTCGACCACCGCGAGCGTCTCGCCGGCCTTGACCTCCTGTCCTTCGCTGACCGCAATCGAGACCACGAGGCCCGGCATCGGGCAGAGCAGCTTCTTGCCGGTGTCGGATGCTGTCACGACCGGCATGATGCGCGCAGACGCCGCTTCGGTTTCGGTGAAGACATAGACCGGCACCTCGACGCCCTGATGCGCAAGGCGGATGCCGTTGGCGATCGGCCGCGCCTGCACGGCAATCGCCGCGCCGTCGATCGTGCCCTGCCAGACCGGCTCGCCCGGCGCCCATGACGATTTCAACAGATGCGGCTTGCCCACCGTACCGTCGGCGCCGACGAAGCGCACGGCAATCCCGCCGTCCTCGCGGGCGATGTCGAGGACGATCTCGTCGCGGTTGAGCCACACCGCGCGGCGGGTCTCGCGCCTCACCGGGCGTCCGTTCATCTGGCCCGAAATCTGCCGCTTGCGCTCGCCGAGCACATGATCGACCGCAGCTCCGACGGCGGCGAGCCTGCGCGCGATCTCGCCCTGCGGCGCCGGCGCCGAGAATCCCTTGGGAAACTCTTCGGCGATGAAGCCGGTGGAGAGCTTTCCTTCGCGCCAGCGCGGATGGTTCATGAGCGCCGAGAGGAACGGGATATTGTGGCGGATGCCGTCGACGTAGAACGCATCGAGCGCCGTCGATTGCGCCTCGATCGCTGCCGTGCGCGACGGACCATGGGTGACGAGCTTTGCGATCATCGGGTCGTAGAAGATCGAAATCTCCCCGCCCTCCTGCACGCCGGTGTCGTTGCGCACGGTGATGCCGTCGGCAGAGCTCTCCTGCGGCGGGCGGTATTTCACCAGCCGCCCGATCGAAGGCAGGAAATTGCGGAACGGATCCTCGGCGTAGACGCGCGATTCGACCGCCCATCCCGTCAGCGCGATGTCCTTTTGCGAAAGCTGCAGCTTCTCGCCGGCGGCGACGCGGATCATCTGCTCGACGAGATCGATGCCGGTGACGAGCTCGGTGACGGGATGCTCGACCTGCAGCCGCGTGTTCATCTCGAGGAAATAGAAGCTCTTGTCCTGGCCGGCAACGAATTCCACCGTGCCGGCAGAGTCGTAGTGCACGGCTTTCGCCAGCGCGACCGCCTGCTCGCCCATCTTGCGGCGGGTCGTCTCATCCAGGAGCGGCGATGGCGCCTCCTCGATCACCTTCTGATTGCGGCGCTGGATCGAGCATTCGCGCTCGCCGAGATGGATCACGTTGCCATGCTTGTCGCCCAGCACCTGGATCTCGATGTGCCGGGGATCAACGATGAATTTCTCGATGAAGACACGGTCGTCGCCGAAGGAGGACTTGGCTTCGGCTTTCGCAAGATTGAAGCCTTCGGCCACTTCCGCCTTCGAGTTCGCGATCCGCATGCCCTTGCCGCCGCCGCCGGCGGAAGCCTTGATCATCACGGGGTAGCCGATCTCGTCTGCGATCTTCACCGCATGCTTGTCGTCGCCGATGACGCCGAGATGGCCGGGGACGGTGGAGACCTTGGCTTTCGCCGCCGCCTTCTTGGATTCGATCTTGTCGCCCATCGCGGCGATGGCGTCGGGATTGGGCCCGATGAAGACGATTCCGGCCGCCTTCAGCGCGCGCGGAAAAGCCTCGCGCTCGGACAGAAAGCCGTAGCCGGGATGCACCGCTTCCGCGCCGGTCTTCTTGCAGGCATTGACGATTCGATCGATCAGCAGATAGCTCTCGGCCGCAGCAGGCGGCCCGATCGGCACCGCTTCATCGGCCATCTCGACGTGAAGCGCGTCGCGATCGGCCTCGGAATACACCGCTACCGTCGCAATCCCCATACGGCGGGCCGTCTTGATCACCCGGCAAGCGATCTCGCCGCGGTTCGCGATCAGAATTTTCTTGAACATCTTGTCGTGTATGACCTTTGGGCGGGTTCCTCATCCTGCAATCTGACATGCAGGAGCGGACGTCACAATTGCGTCTACAGCAAAATGGGCCGCTGGCAACCTGTCATGATCGCCGCCCACCTGCCTCAGCCGGAATAGGTCTGAAACCGCCCGCGGGCATAGGCGTGCGAGACCGCCTTCATGAGCTCGCCCACCTCGGATTCCAGAAAATGATTGGCCACGATCAGCGCGCGGATCGTCGCCCGCAGATCACCGTCACAAGCGGCGATCGCGGACTCGATTGCGGCTTCCAGTTCGCTCTCGAGCGGATCAGGTTGCGGACTGGCAGGCATGGGTTCGTGCCTTTGGCGGTACACCGGGCCATTGTTCTCTTTATGTTCTCGGAAATCAACCCGACATCTGCCTCTTTCGGTGGGCGTGCGGCTTTTACTACATGGCTGCGCCGCCCCTTGCCGGCCGGGTTGGCACCCCGACCGCGGCAATTCCTCGCCGCAAAGGGTGTCCGATAGCCAAGGCCCGCTTCCTGTGTGACACTCTGATCCGGGATCCAACGACCGATGACCGGCTCGAACGATACGCTTCCCGAGACGGCCGCCGCTGAAAACCTCCGGCGGCACCTGGAGAAGATTGCGCACGAGCGCGACAGGGCGCATCGCGCGCTCACCGAACGCGAAACGGAGCTCGCGCGAATCCAGCGCATCGCCCGCGTCGGCGGGCTCGAGATCGATTTCCGCGACGGCGTCAAAAACCGCCGCTCCCCCGAATATCTGCTCATCCATGGGCTGCCGCCCGAGGCCGCCAACGAAACCTATAGCGACTGGGTCGCCCGCATCCATCCGGAGGATCGCGAACGCACGATCAGGCACCTGTTCAAAGTGCTGAAGAGCGATAGCGCGGACTATACAGCGGAATACCGCATCATCCGGCCCAACGACGGCGAGCATCGCTGGATCCGCGTCGTCGCCAAGATCGAGCGCGACACGAGCGGTCGCGCATTGCGCCTGATCGGTGCCGATCTCGACGTCACCGAACAGATGCTGGCGCAGGAAACCTTGCGCGAGAGCGAGGAGCGCTTCCGCCTGATCGCGGACAGCGCGCCAGTTCCCATGTGGGTGACCAAGCTCGACCGCACGCGCTCCTTCGTCAACCAGGCCTACCTCGATTTTCTTGGGCTGCCGTTCGAGGAGGCCGTCGTGTTCGACTGGCGCAAGGCGCTTCATCCCGACGATTTGCCGCGCATCCTGCAACAGCAGATGAGCGGCGAAGCCTCGCTGAAGCCCTTCGTGCTGGAGGCGCGCTACCGCCGCGCCGACGGCGAATGGCGCTGGCTCCGCTCCGAATCGCAGCCGCGATGGGATGCGATGGGCAAGCATGTCGGCTTCATCGGCATCGCCCACGACATCACCGCCGCCAAGGAGGCGGAGATCGCGCTCCGAAAACTCAACGAGACGCTGGAGCGGCGCATCCGCGACCGTACCGCGCAGCTCGAATCGAATGAAGCGCAGATGCGCGCGATCTTCGAGACCAGCCACCAATATCAATGGCTGCTCAACGCGGACGGCAACGTGCTCTATGCCAACTCGACGTCATTGTCCGGTATTCGCGCCGAGGCCAGCGAGGTGATCGGCGCGTTGTTCTGGGAAACGCCATGGTTCGCCGCGACCGCGGGCATTGCCGACGCCGTTCATGACGCCTTCAACGCGGTGCTCAAGGGCGAGGAGGTCCGTCTTGAGATGCGGCTCGACCTGCCCTGCGGCGACCGCTTTTTCGACTTCGCGATGCGGCCGCTGTTCGACCGCGACGGCGCGGTCACAGGCGCCGTGCCCGAAGCGGTCGACGTCACGGAGCGTCGTCAGGGCGAGGAAGCGCTGCGCCAGTCGCAGAAGATGGAAGCCGTCGGGCAGTTGACCGGCGGCGTGGCGCACGACTTCAACAACCTGTTGACCATCATCCGTTCGGCGACCGACTTCCTGCGCCGGCGCGAGCTGCCGGAACAGCGCCGCCAGCGCTATGTCAACGCGATTTCCGAGACCGTCGAACGTGCCTCCAAGCTGACTGCCCAGCTCCTAGCCTTCGCCCGCCGCCAGCCGCTGAAGCCGGAGATCTTCAATGTCGGCACGCAGGTCGAGAATGTGGCGCAGCTCGTTCGTCCCCTCGTCGGCGGCCGGATCCAGATCGAGATCGAGATCGGCGAGCTCAACGCCTACACCACCGCCGATATCGGCCAGTTCGAGACCGCGCTGATCAATCTCGCCATCAACGCCCGCGACGCGATGGAGGACGAAGGCAGGCTGAAGATCGCCGTCCGCAAGGTCGGCGCGATTCCGCCGCTGCGGGCGCAGCCTGCGCGCGGCGGCGACTTCATCGCGGTCTCCGTCACTGACGACGGTATCGGCATCGCGCCTGAAAACCTGGACGCCATCTTCGAGCCGTTCTTCACCACCAAGGAGGTCGGCAAGGGCACAGGCCTCGGCTTGAGCCAGGCTTTCGGCTTTGCCAAGCAATCCGGCGGCGATATCGCGGTCCGAAGCATGCCCGGGCATGGTGCGACCTTCACCATCTACCTGCCGCAGGCCCCCGCGCCCGCAAGCGGCGCCGAAGCCGGCGCCATCAAGAGCGAGCCGGCCATCACCGGCCGCGGCTATCGTGTCCTCCTGGTGGAGGACAATGACGAGGTCGGCACGTTCTCGACCGAACTTTTGGAGGACCTCGGCTACACGGTCCGTCGCGTCGCGGAAGCCGGCGCGGCGCTCGGGATTCTCTCCGACGACGAGTTCGCGGTGGACCTCGTGTTCTCCGACGTGATCATGCCCGGCATGAACGGCGTCGAGCTCGCGCGCATCATCCGCGACCGCTATCCGGGCCTGCCCGTGGTGCTCACCTCCGGCTACAGCAACGTGCTCGCCGAGAATGCCCATCACGGCTTCGAGCTGATCCAGAAGCCGTATTCGGTTGAATCGCTGTCGCGCATCCTGCGCAAGGCGATCACCGAAAAGGCGCCGATCGCGCACTGACGCTCCCACTCAGTGGCTCCGCATGCGCCGCGATCGCGATCGGCCCGTCATCGCGCGTCAGGCGTAATTGAGCAGGAACATGAATCCGAAATCCATGTGCAGTTGCTGGTGGCAGTGAAACAGCGTCATTCCCGGATTGTCGGCGACGAAGTCGAACTCGAGCTCCTGGAATCCGCCCAGCATCACGACATCCTTGAGGACACCTGATGTCGCCTTGCCGCCGACACGCACCAGTTCGAAGCTGTGCCGATGCAGATGCAGCGGATGGATATCGTCGCTGGCGTTGCGGAATTTCAGCCGGTAGCGGCGTCCTTGATGGAGCATGTATGTCGGCTTCATGGTCTCCATCGAGAACGCCTTGTCGTTCAGCGTCCACTGGTTGAAGCCGTTCAGCGCCGCATTGTGCTTGACGATCGTGAACTCCATCGTCTCGTCCGGATTGGCCGGCGCGGCGCCGGACTTGCCGAACAGCGTATAGTCCCAGCGATAGGGCTTCGGCTTCACCCATTGCGGTTTGCCCTTGGCGCCGGCGTATTCAACGACGATGCCCATGCCGCGGTTCCGGTCGTCATCGGCAAGATCGCCCATGACCCACACCCCCGGATGGTTCATCTCGACGATTGCCGAGATGCGCTCCGCCGTCCCGAGCCACAGCAACGGCACGTCGTGCGGCGCCGGCACGGGATTGCCGTCCAGCGCAACGACCCTGAAGGTGTGACCCGGCAATGCAAGGCTGCGGATCTCGCCGGCGCTTGCGTTCAGCACGTGAAACAGCACCCGCTCGCCCCGTTTGACGCGAATGGGATCGCCCTGCCCGAGCATCTTGCCGTTGATCGAGAACAGGTCGTAGCCGACCTCGTAACCCTTGGTTTTCTCGTTGGCCTCGTCGTCGGCCTTTTTCCCGATCGCCTGCAGCTCCTTGATCGGCTCGCCTGCGAGGAAGTCCATCGCCATATCACCGCCCTGGCTGAAGGAGGGCTCGAACTCCTTGAGCACCAGGAACACTTCGCGGTCATATGCGCCGGGTTCGTGCTTCGGCTCGATGTAGACCGGCCCGACCTGGCCGGTGTAGGTGCCGCGATTGAGGTCGGCGCCGGCCACGACGTGCGTGTGATAGAAGCGGAAACCCGCAGGTTTCGGCACGAAGGCGATGCGGCGCATGCCGTGCGGGGCGATGAAGGACGTGCCCTCCTCGGCGGCGCCGTCGACGTCGCTCGGGATGATCTGGCCGTGCCAGTGCACCAGTTCCGGCGTATCGGTGTCGTTGTAGACGTCGACCACCGCGCGTTGTCCTTCCTTGAAGCGCAGCAGTGGACCGGGAAACTGGCCGTCGTAAAGCGTCGTCGAGACGATGTGCTCCGGAGCCAGCTCGGTCACTCCCGTTGCAATCCGCAGGGTGTAATCGGCCTTTTCCGCGGCGCCCGGCTCGGCGGCCCGCGCACGCGACGAGCTCGCACCGATCAGGGGAAGCGTGGCGCCATAGGCGAGAACTGCGCGGCGGTCGATCGGCATAGGACGACCTCTCACTTTCTTGAGGCGACGACGGAACACGCCGTCGGCCCAAGCTTATCGGATTTGCGCGAAAACGAGGCGCAAAAACCCCGCTAATCCTGCATGACTGCGTCCGTGACCTCACGGACACGTGTCCTGGCGCGGGCGAGCGCAGATTTCGCAACGCCGTGGCTCGAGAAAGGTTCTTACGACGTCCGCGCGCTACCTCGATGGACGCGAGCTCTATGGGGTGACCCCCGCCAGGACGCCGAAGGGTCAATAGCGCGCTTCGTGCCGCACACACATCGGCTGCAAGAGATTTTTTCAGGTATAACCGTTTTTGAGCCGCGCCGGCGGGACAGGCAGGTTGAACGCTGAACGTCAGCCGCGAGCTTGGGGCGAGTTCGCATGACATGGTCGATGGCTCCGGGAAACCTGGATGGGCAAGCGGCAGAAGCAGATACGATTGTGGTCGATCAAGGCCCTGGTTGCGGTGGCTATCGTCGCGCTGGGCGCACTCATGGCCTGGGGCTTCCTCGCAGGGCGCCACGAGGCGGCTGAGGAGGCCGAGAGCGAACAGACCATCAAGGTACCAGTGCGGGTTTCGAGCGAGAACGGCGAGCCGGTGATTGCGGTCGATGCCGAGACGCAAAAGCGCAGCGGCATCGAAACAGCGTCGCTCCCGTCCGCGCCGTTTCAGGAGCAGGTTCGCGCTTACGGAATGGTCCTCGACGTCGCGCGCTTGACCGAGCTCTCCAACAACTACGCCAATGCCACGGCGCAGGTCGAGACCGCGAGGGCGAAGCTTGCAATGTCGCAGCCCGCGTACGAGCGCGCGCAAAAGCTTTTCAACGAGACTCACGTCGTCTCGCAGGCGCAGTTGCAGGCCGCGGAGGCGGCGTTCGGCACGGACCAGGCGAGCCTCGCTGCGGCACAGGCGCAGGTGCGCACTTACACCGCGACCGCCTACCAGGAATGGGGGTCGGTTCTCGGCAAGTCGCTTGTCGATGGATCGCCGACGATCACCCGCCTGATCGAGCGGCAGGATTTTCTCCTGCAAATCACCCTGCCGCCCGGTGTCGTCCTCAAGACGGCGCCTGCCAAGGCGTCCATCGAAGTCGGCAAGGGAGGACGGGCGGCCATCACCTTCGTGTCATCAGCAACGCGGATCGATTCGAAGATTCAGGGCGTCAGCTTCCTCTACACGGCAGCGGCGGAAAGCGGCGTCCTGCCCGGCATGAATGTGCTCGCCTTCCTGCCCTCCGGCACATCCGTCGAAGCCGCTGCCGTGCCGGCGTCGTCGGTTGTATGGCTGCAGGGTCGAGCCTGGGTGTACCGCCGCACCGGCCAGGATAAATTCGCTCGCATGGAGATCGCGACCGACCAGCCGGCGCGCGGCGGCGGATATATCGTCAAGGACATGCCGAAAGATGCGCAGGTCGTCATTCGCGGTGCGCAATTGCTGCTGTCCGAGGAGTTCCGCGCGCAGATCCAGGTCGAGGACTGAGAGGTGAGTACCGCCCTTCCCTCGGGTCCGCAGGCCGCGATCATCCGCCTCGCGATCCGCTTCCGCGGCATCGTCGCCGCGCTCGCCTGCATCCTGGTCGCCTACGGCGTCTACGCGCTCGGCAGCGCCAAATACGACGTGTTTCCCGAGTTCGCTCCGCCCCAGGTCGCGATCCAGACGGAGGCTGTCGGGCTGACGCCGGAGCAGGTCGAGATTCTCGTCACCCGGCCGATTGAGAACGCGATCAGCGGCGTGTCCGGCGTGCAGACGCTCCGCTCCACGTCGATCCAGGGCCTGTCCGTGGTCACCGTCTTCTTCGACACCGCAAGCGACATCTATCGCGACCGGCAAGTCGTCGCCGAGCGGCTGGCGGCCGCGACCCAGCAGCTCCCGCAGGGGGTGCAGCCGCCGATCATGACGCCACTCACCTCGTCCACCAGCCGCATGCTGGTGGTCGGCCTGACATCAAAGACGCGTTCGCTGATGGACTTGCGTACGGCCGCCGACTGGACCGTCCGCTTGCGTCTGCTCGCCGTTCCCGGCGTTGCGAGCGTGACCGTGTTCGGGGGCGACAAGCGTTCGATCCAGATCCAGGTCCATCCTGACGAGCTCATCCGATACAACCTGACGCTCAACGATGTGCTGACCGCGGCGCGGCGATCGACCGGCGTCCGGGGAGCCGGCTTCGTCGATACCAAAAATCAGCGCATCGTGTTCCAGACCGAGGGACAATCGCTCAAGCCCGACGATATTGCCCGGACCGTGCTCTTGAGCCGGGGCGCCGCGAGCGTCACCCTGGGGAACGTGGCTGATGTCGTCGACGCGCCCGAACCGCCCATTGGCGGCGCCGGCATCCAGGGCAAGCGGGGCGTGATCCTCAATGTGGCGGAACAATATGCCGCCGACACGCTCAAGGTGACACGGAAGGTCGAGGCGGCACTGGACGAGCTGCGTCCCGCACTGACGGCGGACGGCATCACCCTCCACAGCGATCTTTTTCGTCCCGCGAACTTCATCAACACCGCAACGGGCAACGTGCGGGATTCGCTCATCCTGGGCGGCGTGCTCGTGATCGTGGTCCTGCTCCTGTTTCTGTTCGACCTGCGCACGGCCGCGATCTCCTGCACCGCAATTCCGCTCTCCCTGCTCGCCGCGACGCTGGTGCTGGAGCGGCTTGGCGCCTCGCTCGACACCATGACGCTCGGCGGCCTAGCGATTGCGATCGGCGTCGTGGTCGATGACGCGGTGATTGACGTCGAGAACATCGTGCGCCGCCTGCGGGAAAACAGGAGATCGTTGCAGCCGCAGCCGTTCGCGCGAGTCGTGCTCGACGCGACGCTCGAGGTCCGCAGCGCGGTGGTTTACGCAACCTTCGCCGTCATCCTGGTCGTGCTGCCGGTGATGACGCTGTCCGGCACGGCCGGACGCCTGTTTGGGCCGCTCGGGTTCGCCTACACCATGGCGGTGCTGGCCTCGCTCGCCGTCGCGCTGACGGTGACGCCGGCGCTGTCGATGGCGCTGCTCCCGGGCAGAGTGCCCACCCATGATCCGCCCATGATCCGGTGGACGCGCGCCGGCTATCGGGCGCTGTTGGGACGGCTGATGCAACGGCCGCGCACGCTGATGGCTGCGGCGATCGCGTTGACGATTTTAGGCTGTGCTGCGCTGCCGTTTTTCGGGGGCGGATTCATTCCCGAATTGAAGGAGGGACATTTCGTCGTCCACATGTCGGCGGTGCCCGGCACCTCGATCGACGAGTCGCTGCGCGTCGGCGCAGAAATCACCAAGGCGCTGCTCCAGCTACCCGAGGTGCGCTCGGTGGCGCAGCGGGCGGGCCGGGCCGAGGAATCCGAGGACAGTTGGGGTCCTCACTACAGCGAGCTCGAAGTGGATTTGAAGCCGGGCCTCTCCGGAGACGACGCCGAGAAGGCGCAGGCGGACATCCGCCGGACCTTCGCGGGCTTCGTCGGCGTCAACGCCGCAGTCATGACGTTTCTCACCGAGCGCATCGAAGAGACCTTCTCCGGCTACACGGCCGCGGTCGCGGTCAACGTCTTCGGCAACGACCTTGATCTCCTCGACCGCAAGGCTCAGGAGATCGCCCGCGTGCTCGACGAGATCCCTGGAGCTGCGGATGTCCAGGTCCAGTCGCCGCCCGGCCTGCCGCAACTTTCGATCCGTCTGCGCAAGCCCGATCTGGAGCGCTGGGGTTTCGATGCAGTCGAGGTGCTGGAATTGATCCGCGCCGCCTATCAAGGCGACGTCGTCGGCCAGACCTATGAAGGCGATCAGGTCTTCGACGTCATGACGATCCTGGATGCGGCGAGCCGCGACAACATCACCAAGGTTGGCGACCTGCCGCTGCGCAGTCCAAGTGGCGCTTATGTCCTGCTCAAGCAGATCGCGGACATCTATCAGACATCGGGACGCTATCAGGTCGTGCATGAGGGAGCGCGTCGCGTACAGACGGTGACCGCCAACGTCAGCGGCGTTGATCTCGTTTCCTTCGTCAAGGCGGCAAAGGCCCGCATCCGCTCCAAGGTCGAGCTTCCCGCAGGGACTTATATTCAGTTCGCCGGTGCGGCGGAGGCGGAATCGCAATCCCAACGCGACCTCCTGGTCAATTCCCTGATCGCAGCCGTCGGCATCATGCTCCTGCTGTCGGTCATCACCCGCAATTGGCGCAACCTGCTCCTGGTTCTGGCGAACCTGCCATTTGCGCTTGTAGGCGGCGTGCTGGCCGTGTTTGCGACCGGCGGGCAGTTGACGCTGGGTGGCCTGGTCGGGTTCGTCACGCTGTTCGGCATCAGCCTGCGCAACTCGATCCTGATGATTGCTCATTACGAGCATCTCGTTGACGTCGAGGGCAACACGTGGGGCCTGGAGACCGCGATCGCCGGTGCAGCCGACCGCCTTACGCCCATCCTGATGACCTCGATCGTGACCGGGCTCGGCATCCTGCCGCTCGCGATCGGCATGAACGATCCCGGACGCGAGATTCAGGGACCGATGGCGATCGTCATTCTCGGCGGGCTTCTGACATCGATGGCCCTCAACCTTCTGGTCCTGCCGACGCTGGCGCTGCGCTACGGACGGTTCGAGCGGACCGACGAGGAGTTCACGCGCCCGGTCGCATCCGGCGAATCAAGCGCCGCTGAGTGAGGCGTGGTGGCGGACGTCGGCTTCTAGTGGATGATCTGACTGAGGAAGCTCTTCGCCCGCTCGGTGTGCGGCGCGCAGAAGAAGGTCTTAGGATCTGCTTCCTCGACGATGGACCCGCGATCCATGAAGACGACGCGATCCGCGACTTCGCGGGCAAAACCCATTTCGTGCGTCACGCAGACCATGGTCATCCCATCTCGCGCCAGCTCGACCATGATCTCTAGCACCTCCTTGACCATCTCTGGGTCGAGCGCGGAAGTCGGCTCGTCGAACAGCATGATCCTTGGCTGCATGCACAGGGCACGCGCGATAGCGACGCGCTGCCGCTGGCCGCCTGATAGCTGTGCTGGATACTTTTTGGCTTGATCGTCGATGCGCACCTTCCTGAGCAGTGCTATCGCCCGATCATGCGCCTCAGATCGCGAAAGGGCCCTGACCTTCATCGGTGCCAACATGCAGTTTTCGACGACGGAGAGATGCGGAAAAAGGTTGAAGCTTTGAAAGACCATGCCGACTTCACAGCGTACGCTATTCACATCGACCATCCGGCCGGTGAGCTCGACGCCGTCGACGACGATCCGGCCCGCATCATGCTTCTCGATATGGTTGATGCAACGGATCAGCGTCGATTTGCCTGAACCTGACGGTCCGCAAAGCACGATCTTTTCTCCCTTGCTACGTTGAGGTTGATATCGCTCAGGGCAGCGAAGCCGCCGAACCGTTTCACCAACCTCTCGATGACGACCATCGGATCAGTCCGGTCGGCCGGACTGACTACGTTTGCCTGCGTCATGTTCGTACTCCTGCATTTGAGGCGAGGCGGTGCACTTGGCCATGGATTCCGATCGCTTACCGGTGCGCCCCCGTGAGCGCGTACCGCCTTCGGAGCGTCGCGACACATTGGGAAGCCGCCGAGCTGATGACGATATAGATGACAGCCACGGTGAGGTACATCTCGACGAGGCGGCCGTTGAGTTGCGCGAGCTTCGAGGCCGCGCCGAGAAGGTCCGTGAGCGAAAGGACGTAGACGAGCGAGGTATCCTGAAACAGGATGATGGTCTGGCTCAGAATGATCGGACTGGCGACGCGGAACACCTGTGGCAGGATGACGTGCCGGTAGGTATCGAAGCTCGACAAAGCGAGGGCTTGGCATGCCTCGAACTGACCCCTGTTCACCGCGCGCAATCCAACCCGAATGATCTCCGAATAATAGGCCGCCTCGAACAGGCCAAAGGTGATGAAAGCCGTGTAAGTGGCGCCGATCGGAATGGGACGACCGTTGCCGCTCAGATGTCCCAGCACGATCGGCACCAGGAAGAAGAACCAGAACAACACGAGGATGAGCGGGATCGACCGGATCAAGGTGATGTAGCCGCGGACGATCTGGTTGAGAACGCGTATCTCAAAATGCTGCACGAGGGCGAAACCGGTTCCCAGGATCATTCCGATCAGAAAAGCCGCAGCCGTCAGCGCGAGTGAGAACAATAATCCCGACCAGAGATAGGGCCACGCCTGAAGGACGATCGTAAAATCGAGGCTATTCATTGCGCGGCCTCCATGACGACAGGCAGGCGATCGACGCCTTTCGGCTCTTCCATCAGTTCCGCTCCGGTGATGTCCTTGACAAGAGCGGTGCCCGGGATGCGCACGGCCTTGTCGATGAACATCATCGTCTGGTAGGCGATCAACGCGAGAGCGAGATAGATCAGCGTCGCCGCACCGAACGCGGTAAAGGTCTGGAACGTCGCCTCGCTGATCTGACGCGCCTGTGCGGTCAACTCCATGAGGCCGATAGTGAGGGCCACCGACGTGTTCTTGTAGATGCCCATCACCTCGCTGGTCAGGCTCGGCACGATCAGGCGCAGGGCTTGCGGAACAACGACGTGTCGGTAGGTCAGGTATCCGCTCAGGCCGAGCGCGTTAGCCGCCTCGATTTGTCCTTTTGGCAGAGCCTCGATCCCCGCACGAACCTGTTCGGCGATGCGAGCGGCCGTATAGAGACCGAGGCACAG
>NZ_DATGFH010000098.1:0-80584 GCF_035309285.1 Bradyrhizobium sp.
CGCTTCGGTATAGGCCGCGTAAAGCCGTTGCAGCGCGTGCGTGACGCCGGGACAGAGTTCGGCGAGATCGCGCAATTCCTGTTTCGGCAGGTCGATCTGGCGGAACAGCGGATCGGAAAAGATCTCGTTCAGTTCGGCGAAGAAGCGATCTTCGTCGGCGGTGGCAAGGTCGCGCAAATCGAGGTCGTAGGTCTCGGCCAGCCGCAACAGGATCTGCGCGGTCACCGGGCGCTGGTTGCGCTCGATCAGGTTGATGTAGCTCGGCGAGATGCCAAGCCCCTCGGCGATCTGGGTCTGCGACAGCCCGAGCTGCTGGCGAATGCGCCGGAAGCGCGGGCCGACGAAGAGCTTTTTTCCGGAATCGGCGGGCATGAGTTGTTCCCCTATGACCGCGGGCCTTCTTCACCTCTCCCAACAAGAGAAGGGGCGAATGGAGCCCTTTTCGGATCGCTAATCACGGCAGTCATGCTGACCCATTTGTGACAAAATTTACAAAACGACATCTATTACAAGTTCATATGTTACATGACATCACCAATCAATTGCAAGCAATCTGTACTCGTTCGGAAGATTCGCGTTTAGCTCTGAGCACGCATCTCGCAATGCACTGTCAAAACTGTTGAGAGACAAAGAGTGGCGAACCCAAGCGCTGCAGATTTGTCGTCACCGAAAGGATCACGCAAATGAACTACCAGCCACGTGGCATCAGTGACCGGGCTATCCAGGGACCGGCTTCCTACCTGAGCGAGATTGGAGCTGCCGAGGCGCTCCTCAAGACCAAGCCGACCTGGAACGGCGTCACCGCCGAAGCCGTGGCGCGCATGCGTCTGCAGAACCGCTTCAAGACCGGGCTGGACGTTGCTCGCTACACCGCAGCGCTGATGCGGAGCGATATGGCCGCCTATGACGCCGATCCCACCAAGTACACCCAGTCGCTCGGTTGCTGGCATGGCTTCATCGCGCAGCAGAAGCTGATTTCGGTCAAGAAGCATTTCGGCCGGACCGATCGCCGCTACCTGTATCTATCCGGCTGGATGATCGCCGCGCTTCGCTCCGAGTTCGGACCGCTTCCTGATCAGTCGATGCACGAGAAGACCTCGGTGCCGGCGCTGATCGAAGAGCTCTACACCTTCCTCCGTCAGGCGGACTCCCGTGAGCTCAACGATATCTTCCGCGCCCTCGACGCCGCTCGCAAGGCAGGCGACCAGGCAAAGGAAAAGGCGTTGATCGAAAAGATCGACAATTTCCAGACGCATGTCGTGCCCGTCATCGCCGACATCGACGCCGGTTTTGGTAATGCGGAGGCGACCTATCTGCTCGCAAAGAAGATGATCGAAGCAGGTGCGTGCGCTCTGCAGATCGAAAATCAGGTCTCCGACGAAAAGCAGTGCGGCCACCAGGACGGCAAGGTGACTGTGCCGCACGAGGTGTTCCTGGCGAAGATCCGGGCGTGTCGCCATGCCTTCCTCGAACTGGGCGTCGAAGACGGCATCGTCGTGACCCGCACCGACTCGCTGGGTGCCGGCCTGACGCAGCAAATCGCTGTGAGCCACAAGCCCGGCGACATCGGCGATCAGTACAACAGCTTCCTGGATTGCGAGGAAGTGACAGCCGCCAACGCCAGGAATGGCGATGTCATCATCAACCGCAACGGAAAGATGATGCGTCCGAAGCGGCTGGCTAGCAACCTCTACCAGTTCCGTGCCGGCACGGGCGAAGATCGCTGCGTGCTCGACTGCATCACCTCGCTGCAGAACGGCGCCGATCTGCTGTGGATCGAGACCGAGAAGCCGCATATCGAGCAGATCGCCAAGATGGTTGACCGCATTCGCGAGGTGGTTCCGAACGCCAAGCTGGCCTACAACAACTCGCCATCGTTCAACTGGACGCTCAACTTCCGTTGGCAGGTTTACGACGCGATGAAGGAAGCCGGCAAGGACGTCAGCAAGTACAATCGAGCCGACCTGATGAAGCCGGAATACGACGATACGCCGCTGGCCATTGAAGCCGACGAGCGCATCCGCACCTTCCAGGCCGATTCAGCAAAGCGTGCTGGCATCTTTCACCATCTGATCACGTTGCCGACCTATCACACGGCAGCTCTGTCGACTGATAATCTCGCGAGGGAGTATTTCGGTGAGCAGGGCATGCTGGGCTATGTGAAGAATGTTCAGCGTCAGGAAATCCGTCAGGGTATCGCCTGCGTCAAGCATCAGAACATGGCCGGCTCCGATATCGGCGACGAGCACAAGGAATATTTCGCCGGTCAAGCCGCTCTGAAGGCGGGCGGCGCCCACAACACCATGAATCAGTTTGGCTAACGGTACAGCAGGAGATTGCCATGACCAAAGGCAGTAATTTCTGGGTGATTGGCGGCGAGTTCGGCTCGATGAACTTCCACAAGCTCGTGGAAGGCTCGGCTCAGGTCAAAGGTCCCTTCAAGACGCGCAAGGAAGCGGAAGATTGCTGGCGCGAGGTATCGGAGGAGAATCGCCACAAGGCCGGCGTTCGTTTCTCCATCGTCGAAGAGCCCAACCGCACCGCGGCCTGAAGACGAGCTGTTGTCGGGTATCCGGGCCATGATCCCGAAGAGGATCAGGCCCGCGAGACAAGTGCCCAAGGACGGAGGCCCCATCCGGTTTTGCCGGGTGGGGTTTCTGTCTTCTGGCTAAGGTATTGGAAATAAAGAGCCTTTGCGCCGGCTTTGGTTGCTGATAGGTTAAACGGGCCGGAATTTGAGGGGTAAGGCCGTTCCGATGTCTGAGGCGCCAGCAACTGGCAGCAATCCCGCGAGCGAGCCGCGTCCGCTTCGCCTGCGCGACGCGCTTCGCAAGGCGCGGATCGAGGCGGCCGATCGCACCGGCGTTGTCGTTGATCTCCGCGATGCGGAGGTCGCCCGCCTGGAAATCCTGAACGACGCACTCGACCCTTTGTTCGCGCAGGTGCCCGAGCAGATCGACTTGTTCGATCGCGGCATCAGCCAGGGCGAGACGCCGCGACTGTGGATCGACGTGGTGGCACATGTGGTGATGGGACGCGACAAGCGCATCTATCGCTTCGTGCAGGACACCCGCTATGGCCGCATCGTGCTTGCGGAATCGCATGATGTGCCCGTGATCGTCGATGCGGTGACCGACTATGTCGCCCGCCGCATGGTTGAGCGCGAGCACGCGCTGGCGCCGATCAAGCCGCCGGAGCCGCAGGTCGCGGAGAAGCCGCGACGGCGCGGCCGCTTGCTGAGCTTTGTGCTCGGCTTCGTGCTCGGTGTGCTGGCGCTGTTCGCGCTTGCGATGATCGCGAGCTTGCAGAACCTGTGATCCCTTCGTCATTGCGAGGAGCCAACGGGTCCGGCCTTTTTGGCCGGCCCGATGATAAACTCCGCGACGAAGCAATCCAGACTATTTCCGCGGAGACATTTCTGGATTGCTTCGCTTCGCTCGCAATGACGACGATCAAATCAGCCGCGTGCGGCCGATCTCCGTGATGTGCAGCTCGTTGTCGATGCCGCGTATGGTCTGCTCGCACCGCCACGCATTGCCGTCGCGCTCGATGGCATAAACATTGTACGCTGCCGCCGGATGTCGACCGCGGGCAAGCGCGGACGCCGCCGGTACGCCGATGGAGGGGATCTTGCCATCCGGCCCGTCGAACCATTTGGTGGATTGGACGTGGTCATGACCGTGCAGGATCAGGTCGACCCCGTGCTTCTTGATGAGCGCAAGCAGCCGGCCGGAATCCGTGAGCCGCTTCGGCCGCGAGTCCGAATGCAGGGGATGATGAACCAGCAAGACGCGGAATGCCTCGTCGGTGGAGAGTGAGATCAGGATTTTCTCGATCCTCTCGAGCTGGAGGCGGCCGAGCGTGCCGGTCGCCATGAAGGGCGCGGTCGGCACCGCCGACGAAAGTCCGATCAGCGCCAATGGTCCGCGGCGGCGGACAAAGGGGAAGCCGCCGTCGCGTGACGCCTCGTCGCCCGCGACATAATCGGCAATGGCCTGCGCGAAGCGATGGCGCGTAGAGCGCACATAGGCGTCGTGATTGCCGGGGATTGCGGTCACGCGCTCTGGCGTGCCGACACTCGCGAGCCATTCCCGCGCCGGCTGAAACTCCGCCTCGAGGGCAAGGTTGACGAGATCGCCGGTGACGGCGATGTGGTCGGGCGCCTGCGCCTGCATGTCCTTGACCACCGCGTCCAGCACCTCGCGACGATAATACCGGCGGCGGTTTCGGGTCCAGTTCAGGTAGCCCAGCGCACGCTTGCCAAAAAGCTCGGCCAGGCGCGCTTTCGGGAGCGGCGGCAGATGCGGGTCCGACAGATGCGCGAGCTTGAAAGCGGCCATAGCGCCATCTATTGGCAAGCGGACCTTCTCGGCGCAAGATCAAACACGATGTCTGACGGTTTGGCGACACTGCGAAGGAGACTTGAGCCGCTGCTGCGGCGTATCTTCCATCTTTATTGGTGGCTTGTCCGTGGCATGACGCTCGGCGTCCGCGGTGTGGTGCTTGACGAGAGCAACCGGGTGTTTCTGGTCAAGCACGGATACGTGACCGGCTGGCACCTGCCGGGAGGCGGCGTGGAGATCGGCGAGAGTTTTGTCGAGGCACTTCGGCGCGAGCTTCTGGAGGAGGGCCGCATCGAGGTTGCAGGGGAGCCTGTGCTGCATGGCCTGTTCTTCAACAGCCATGTGTCCCGCCGCGATCATGTCGCCGTCTATATCGTGAGGCAGTTCCGTCAGGACCGGCTGCCTGCGCCCAACCACGAGATTGTCGCCTGCGGCTTCTTTGAGCTTGCCGCGCTGCCGGAGGGCACGACGCCGGGGACGCGGCTCCGGATCTCGGAAGTCGTCGAAGCCAGGGCGCCCATTGAGACGTGGCGTTAGGTCGAGCCTGTGCTAGTGGTGGCATGTAGAACGCGCGCGGCTCGCGACACGGACCCCATGAAACCACTTAAAATCCTCTGCGGCCTGATCTGCCTCATCCTGCTCGCGAGCCAGGTCTGGTCGATGTCGCACTGGAACGAGCAGCGCGGCGTCTATGACGACGTCTGCTATTTGCGGCAGGCGCATCTGTTCCAGCGCTTCGGACTCAGGGGATTCGACACCGATATCTTGCACGACGATGATGGCTATCTTGCCGCGAAGCTGAAGGAGATCGGGTTTTCCTCCGCCGCGCCGCCGCCGTGCCACACGCCGATGCAGGCCTCAGGCAAGCTCGTAATCCAGTATCCGCCCGGCACCGGGCTTCTGCTTGCGCTGTTCCCGCAAGGCCATCAGGTGATCCCGCTCTTCGTCGGCGCAACCGTCATAATCTTCAGCTTCGCGCTGCTTGGGATTGTGCTGGCGAGCTCAACGCCGGCGATTCTTTCGGCCGCCGTGCTGGGTTTGCTCGCCATCTACCTCATGATCAATCCGGCGAAAGCGAGCTATTCGATGGCGCCGACCATGGCCGCGTGCGCGCTGGCGGGCTTCCTCACCGCGCGGCTGTTTGCGAGCGAGCCGCAGCGCGAACGCATGTGGCTGACGCTCGCGCTCGGCCTCGTCCTCGGGCTGTCGGTCAATTTCAGGCTGCCGAACCTGTTTCTCTCCTCTGGCTATTTCCTGTTCTTCCTGCTCGCGTTCCTGTCGAGCCGGAAGCTCGAAATCGCCTCGCGCGGCTTTGGTTTCGGTGTGGCGTTCGTGATCGGCATGGCGCCGACGTTGATTGCCAACGCCATCAACGCCGGCAGCCCATTTGCGACGACCTATGGCAGCGCGGATGCCGTGCCGCCTCAGTTCTCGTTTACCATCATCAAGCAGTATGTCACCGACATGCAATTCGTGCTGCTTTTGCTCGCCGGCATTTCGATCGCCTATGTCTTCGCGGCGCGGAGCGAGGGTGGCGTCAGGCGCGTGGCGCTGGTGACTGTCGCAAATCTCGCCGTGAATCTTGCATTCTTCCTGAGCCATCCGCTGTTCACGCCGTATTACATGGTTCCGATCGCCATGCTTTCACTGTGGAGTGTCTCGTTTGCGCTGTTGACTGGACCTGCCGAGGCGATGGGCGGAAAGCTGATTGCGCAGGCGGCCGATACACGATCATGATATGCCGCGTGCCGGCCTATCTTTCCGGGCCGCCGATCATTAAAACCTGAGCCATGAACGATCTCTCTTTGACGATTCTGCCGGAAACGGCCGGGGATGCGCAGGCGATCGAACGGCTGCACGAGCGCACGTTCGGGCCCGGCCGCTTCGTGCTGAGCGCCTATCGGCTGCGCGAGCATGTCGACCATCTGCTTGATCTTTCGTTCACCGCGCGCATCGGCACGCTGCTGGTCGGATCGGTGCGGCAGCTGCCGGTCTGCGTCGGCGACACACCGGCCTTGATGCTCGGGCCGCTGACGGTAGAGCCGCCGTTTCGAAGCCGCGGTGTGGGCAGAGCGCTGCTCGACCGCGCGCTGGGCGACGCCAGGGCGAAGGGCCACGCGCTCGTGCTGCTGGTCGGCGACGAAGACTATTACAGCCGCGTCGGCTTCAAGCGCGTGCCGAAGGGCCGGGCAACCATGCCCGGCCCGGTCAATTGCGATCGCCTGCTGGTCGCCGAACTCGCAGTCGGCGCCTTCGAAGGTGTCTCGGGCGCGATCCGGCCCGACTGGAATTTCGCGCGTGGAGCAGAAGCGCGGTGACATCGCTTATCGTGGGTCGAGGCGGTGAGCTCGAATCCCGCGATCGCTTTTGGCTTCGGCAGTCGATGGATCAGGAGGCGGGAGGGGCGCGCGGCTGGAAAGCGACGCCGGCCGATTTCAGGTGAACGAATTCGGCATCGGTGGAGCGGTAGAGAAGCTCGACGGCTTCCGGCAGCAAGAGGATCGGCGGCGAGGCGAAGACCACCGTCCCCGCCATCGCCATGACGGCACAGATCGCGCAGCCATCGGGGCCTCGCCGCTCGTGCTTGCCGGGGGCTTGTTGGGCGCGCTTGCCGATGGCGAGCTTGCCGGCGTCAGCTTGACTGCTGCTCGGCAGGGCGGATTTGATAACCTTGGCAGGCGATGTCGCAGCGAGTGCATGGAAGTGTCCGCACGACAGCGCGAACTGCACGAGCAGCGCAAACAGCGTCAGCCGCACACCGCTTTTGATGTTCGAGCTTTTGATGTTCGAACGGAACCACTTCATGGCGAAACAGGCCTCGCATCGCAGCGGGCGGCTACGCCCTGAGGCGATGTTACATTATGCATCGGAAGGCTCCGACGGAGTCAATCGCAGCCGGTCGCGGCAGATGCTAGATAGAAAGTCGCTGTGATATTCATACCACGCAAGCGATGCGTGCCGTCAGCGGCCCTCGCGCAACCAGGTCGCTGCAAAGGCACCGAGCAGCAGTAAAAGTCCGATCAGGCCGGCGAAGATCGGCAGCACGCCGACGCCCTTGACGACGCTGGCATCGCGCATCTTCACGCCCATCCAGCCGTCGCCATGAAATACGCTGGAGGTGCGCACCGGCACGATGCGCGGCAGCTCGATGGAGGAGCCATCGACCACGCGCCTGGCGTCGCCGCCGGTCGCGTGCGCCAACGGCTGCAGCATGCGGGTCGTCGAGGTCACCTCCGAGAATTCCTTCGGATTGGTCGGGCCGACATTGGTCAGCGCCTTCAGTGTGCCGTCGGTCGCCTGCCACAGGCCCAATTCGTTGGCGGGGATGGTCGCGCGCCATTCTCCGGGGTCGCCGGCTGTGAGCGTCAATGTCTTGGTCGCGCCGGAAGGCGAGGTGACCGTCACGGGCGAGACGCTGTCGGCCATGGTCTGGCGGATCACCTGCAAATTCTTGCCCTGCACCTGCAGCCGCAGCGCCTCCTCGTCGAGGTCGGGCTCCTTCATCAGCCAGTGCGACATTCTCCGCAACAGGTCGAGATGCGGGCCGCCGCCTTCATAGCCGCGCGCCCACAGCCAGATGTGGTCGGTCAGGAGCAGTGCGACGCGCCCCTCGCCGAACCGCGACAGCAGCAGAAGCGGCTCTCCATCGGCGCCGGTCATGACCGGCGCGGTGACGGCGTTGCGCGTGTCGACGGTGCGGAAAAATCGGCTCCAGTGCGGCGGATCGCTCGCCGAACCCTCCAGCCCGCGCGTCACGGGATGACGCTTGCCGGCATCAGAAAGACGTGCGTAGAACGGTTTCTCGGTCACCCCGACCGGCTCGGCAGGCAGCACTGAATCCAGCGGTGTGCGCCAGATTGAGGTGTTGGAGGCGTAGTCCGGGCCGGCCGCCACCAAAACCGCGCCGCCCGTCCGCACGTAGCGCGCGATATTGTCGAAATAAGCGACCGGCAGCACGCCCTGGCGGGCGTAGCGATCGAAAATGATCAACTGGAATTCGTTGATCTTCTGCTGGAACAATTCGCGGGTCGGAAATGCGATCAGCGACAATTCGTTGATCGGCGTCCCGTCCTGCTTCTCCGGCGGCCGCAGGATGGTGAAGTGGACGAGATCGACGCTGGCGTCGGACTTGAGCAGGTTGCGCCAGGTGCGCTCGCCGGAATGCGGCTCGCCCGAGACGAGCAGCACGCGCAGCTTGTCGCGCACGCCGTCGATGGCGACCACCGCACGGTTGTTGACCAGCGTCAGCTCGTTGTCGAGCGGGGACGCCTCGATCTCGACGATGTTCGGACCTTCATGCTTGATATCGACGTCGACGCTGGAGGTCTGGCCGCTTTGCAGAGTCCGCTCGCCGATCTCCTCGCCGTCGCGGCGGATCACGACCTTGGCGCTCTGGCCGGTGACGCCCTGGTCGTCCAGCCGGTAGGTGATGGTCTGGGTCTGGCCGACGATGCCGAACCGGGGCGCGGCGGTGATCGCGATGCGGCGGTCGCGTTCGCCCTTGCGGCCGGTGATCAGCGCGTGCACCGGCGCCTGGAAGCCAAGCGCCGCCGTATTGGCGGGAATGTCGTGCACGCGGCCGTCGGTGATCAGGAAGGCGCCGGCGACGCGGTCGACCGGCACGTCCGACAGCGCCGATGACAGCGCGCCGAACAGATGTGTGCCGTCGGTCTCGCCGTCGGCCTGGCCGGCATCGACGACGCGGACTTCCAGTCCCTTGATTTTCTTCAGTCTGTCGACGAGCTCTTCCTGCGCTTTCGCCGTCTCCTGCGTGCGGGTGCCGAAGCTCTGGCTCGGGCTCTTGTCGACGACGACGACGGCGACCGACGATAGCGGCTCGCGGTCCTCGCGGGTGAAGGAGGGATTGGAGAGCGCGAGCACGATGAGCGCCAGTGCCGCCACGCGCACCGCCGCGCCGCGCGAGCGGGTGAGCGCCAACAGGGCCGCAATAACCACGATCGCCGCGATCGCAGTCCATAGCACGAACGAGGGAACCAGCGGCGTGAACGCGATACCGTAATTCATACGACGATCCTCTCGGCCTCGTCATGGCCGGGCTCGTCCCGGCCATTCACGTCTTGCCGCGCCAAAAGAAAGACGGGGATGCCCGGCACAAGGCCGGGCATGACGACGTGGATCTGGCAAGCCCTTGAGTTCATGACTCTCAATCTCTACTGGCCGAGCCGCTCGATCAGCGCAGGCGCATGCACCTGGTCGGCCTTGTAATTGCCGGTCAGCGTGTACATCACGATGTTGACGCCGGCGCGGAAAGCGTACTCGCGCTGCTTGGGTTCGCCCGGCGTGAGCGGCAGCATCGGCTGGCCGTCGGGGCGGATCGCCCAAGCGCCGGCCAGATCGTTCGAGGTGATGATGATCGGCGACACACCGTCGCCGCCGCGCGCCGGGCGCTTGTCGTTCTCTTCCTCGTCGCGCGGCAGGGCTTCGACCCAGGTCTGGCCGGTGGTGTAGCGACCGGGAAAATCGCGCAACAGATAGAATGTCTTGGTCAGCACGTGCTCGCGCGGCACCGGCTCGAGCTCGGGCACGTCGAGTGACGAGAGCAGGTCGCGCAGCGTCTGCATGCCCGGCGTTTGTGCAGCGCCGTTGTCGCCCGGGCCGGCCTCGATGGCATCGCGGGTGTCGAACACCACGGTGCCGCCCTGCTTCATATAGGCGTCGATCTTGTTGAGCGCGTCCTGCGGCGGCTTGGGCGTGCCCGGAACGATCGGCCAGTAGATCAGCGGGAAGAAGGCAAGCTCATCATGCGAGAGATCGACGCCGATGGGATCGCCGGCCTCGAGCGCCGTGCGTTGCGCAAGGAACAGCGTCAGTCCGGCGAGACCGGCCTTGACGATGGAGTCTACGTCCGAATTGCCGGTCACGACATAAGCGAGATGGGTTTGCGACGTGGCCCGCATCGCGAACTCGTCGCTGGCTTCATCGGCGCGTGCGAGCGAGGGCATGAATGCAACGCCGCCCGCAAGAATGGCGAAGGCGATCACGGCCGGCGCCGCGCGCCGGCGCAACAGGCTCGCGATGCCGCCGCCGAGGAAAGCGACCACGATCGCATCGATCAGGAACAGCGCGAGCGAGGCCGAGAGCAGGATGCCGCGCAGGTCGCGCGGCTCGGTATTGGTATAGCTCGCGCGTTGTGCTTTCAGCGGCGAGGTGTCGAGCGCAGCGATGCGATCGGCGGGCGCGAGCGTGTTGACCGCGAGCGGTCCGTCGGCCGGACCATAGAGGCCCGGCGGATGATCGAGCGTGGCGTGATCGCGGTAGTCCGCCGACAGCGGCTTCGCTGTAGACGGCGGCGAGGTGAACGCGCCAAAGCCGTCGAGCGTGTGCAGCGGTGCCAGCGTCTCCTTGCCGGCATTGGCCGCGACCCCGGGGCCGGGGGTGGAGGTGTAACCGGAAATATCGACAATCCTTCTCAGCATCTCGACAAAGGTGCCCGACATCGGCAGGTCGGACCAGCGCATATCGGCGCTGACATGAAACAGGCTTACGAGCCCCTTGCCGCGTCGCTCGCCGGTGACGAGCGGCGTGCCGTCCTTGAGCGAAGCCCAGGTCCTGGTGGCCAACGTCGCATCCGGCTCGGCGAGCACCTGCCGGCTGACGGTAACATCTTTCGGAACGACGAGGCCGTTGAACGGTCCATCCGCGCTGAAGGAGGCGAGATGCTGTGGCTTCTCCCAGGTCAGGCTGCCGCCGAGCGTGCGGCCGCCGCGGCGTAGCTTGACCGGCACAAGATCGTCGTCGCCTTGCGCCAGGCGCGGTCCGGCAAAGCGCACCAGCACGCCGCCCTGGTCGATCCACGCGTTGAGGCGGTCGCGGATTTCCGGCGACAGCGTGCCGATATCGGCCATGATGATCATCGGCAGCTTCTGATCGAGGAATTGCGTGATCACCTGCTGCGGCGCGCCCTTGTCGCCGCGCCGCACGTCGGCAAAGGGCGCGAGCGCGCGGCTGAGATAGAAAGTCGGCGCGAGCAGCGGCTGTGCGGTGTCGCTGGTCGATCCGGAGACAATGCCGACCGCGCGCCGGCGCCAGCGCTTGTCGAGGAGCTGCACCGCGCCGGCCGACCGCTCACCCGCAATTTCCAGCCGCGCGATGTCGTTGCGCAGCTCGACCGGAAGATCGAACGCGGCTTCGGTCTCATGCTCCTGCGGTCCGAAGCCGAAGCGCGCCTCGCCGATCGGCGAGCCCTTGGCGTCGAGCGCGCGCACCACACCGGTCGCAACGCCGCTATCGGCGCGCAGCACCTTCACCGTCATTTTCGCGGCGGCGTTTTCCGCCGCGGCGAGCGCCATCGCCGACGGCGTGCCGCCTTCGAAGATCGTCAGCGCTCGATCGCCGATGGTCTTGCCGAGGCCCTGGACGAACTTCGCGCCGCGACCGGTGTCGACGCCGTCGGAGAGCCAGGCGATGTCGGCGTCGCCGGTTGCCTTCAGGAACCGGTCGAGCGCAGTCAGCGTCTCGGCTCGATCGATCGAATAAGGCTTTGGCGCGAGCTGCCGCAGCGCGACGCGCGCCGCACCTGCCGTCAGGACGGTGATGTCGCGCGCCGGCTCCGACAGCGGCACCAGCGCGACGCCGCGGCGGTCGGTATCGGCATTGGCGATCAGCTCGTCGGCTGCGCGGATGCGCGTCTCCCAGTTCGATGCCGCGCTCCAGCCGTCGTCGAGCAGGATCACCAGCGGTGAGGAACGGCTGGCGACGCCGGTGTGCGGATTCCAGATCGGGCCCGCAGCCGCGAGGATCACGAGGGCCGCGGCGGCGAGCCGCAAGGCCGTGAGCCACCACGGCGTGCGCGACGGCGTCTGTTCCCTCGGCGCGATGTCGAACAGCAAGCGTGTCGGCGGGAACTCGATGCGCCGCGGCCGCGGCGGCATCACCCTGAGCAGCCACCATAGCAGCGGCAGGCTCAACAGACCGATGAGCAGCAGAGGTTCGGCGAAAGAGAGCGGGAGACCTGCGATCATGTGGCACGCCCCGCTTTGACATTCACGCGCGTGCCGTTCTTGCTCACCATCATGCCGCCATGCAGGAACAACAGCAGCTCCGCCGCCGAGCGGCTGGTGGTGTGAGTGGTGAACAACCAGTCGAGCTTGCCGGTCTCGCTCCGTATCTGGTCGCGGTGGAGCGCCACGCGCGCGACATAGTCGGTCATCCAGCTCTCGGCGCGGCCCGCGGTGATCATGCCAAAGCCTTCCGGCTCGACGAATTCGATGCGGCCCGAATAGGGGAAGGTCTCTTCCGCGGGATCGACGATCTGGACCAGCGCGCCGTGCGCGCCGGACGCCGACAATCCCGCCAGCATGCCTCTGATCTCGGTGATCGGCGACCAAAAGTCCGACAGCACCACGATTTCGGCGAGCGCCGACGGCACGAAGGACGGCGGCAGGCTCGGCCGCACCGCATCGTCATGCAGGATCGCCTGCGCCATCTTGTCGATCACGCTGCGGCTTGCGGTCGGATTCATCAGCCCAGGAATACCGACCCGCTCGCCACCGGTGACCAGGAGCTCGGCGAGCGCAAAGGTCACGATCAGCGTGCGCTCCAGCTTGCTGTCGCGCGCGCCGCGCGAGGCGAACGCCATCGACGGCGAGCGGTCGGGCCACAGCCACACGGTGTGCGCCGCCTCCCATTCCTGCTCGCGGACATAGAGATGATCGTCGCGCGCCGAGCGGCGCCAGTCGACGCGCTGGGCCGGCTCGCCCGAGACGAAGCGGCGATATTGCCAGAAGCTTTCGCCGGAGCCGGCACGGCGCCGCCCATGCAGGCCGTGGATCACGTTGGCGGCAATGCGGCGGGCTTCAAGCACGAGGCGCGGCAGCGAGGCGGCGAGCGATCGGCTTTCGCCATCGGCACGTCGGACTGCTGCGATCTCCTTCTCGTGCTTGACCGGCTCAGCCATCAACCGATCCGCGTCTTCAATTGCCGGATCACGTCCGGAATGGTGTGTCCCTCGGCGCGAGCGGAGAAGGTCAGCGCCATGCGGTGCTTGAGGATCGGCTCGGCGAGATCGAGCACGTCGTCGATCGAGGGCGCGAGCCGCCCGTCGAGCAGGGCGCGGGCGCGAACCGCGAGCATCAGCGATTGGCTGGCGCGCGGGCCCGGCCCCCAGGCGATCAGCTTGCCGGCCTCGCCGCCCTCGGGGCCGGGACGGGCGGCGCGGACCAGGGACAGGATCGCCTCGACGACGGAATCGCCGACCGGCAGGCGCCGCACCAGCCGCTGCGCCGTGATAAGCGCATCGGCCTGCATCGCGCCCTTGGCCAAAGTCTCTTCCGCGCCGGTGGTCTCGAACAGGATGCGGCGTTCGGCGTCGCGATCGGGATAGTCGACGTCGATCTCCATCAGGAAGCGGTCGAGTTGCGCTTCGGGCAGCGGATAGGTGCCTTCCTGCTCCAGCGGGTTCTGGGTTGCGAGCACGTGAAACGGCTTAGGCAGGTCGTGGCGCGCGCCCGCAACCGTGATGTGCTGCTCCTGCATGGCTTGCAGCAGCGCCGACTGCGTGCGCGGGCTGGCGCGGTTGATTTCATCCGCCATCAGGAGTTGCGCGAAGACGGGACCGGCGATGAAGCGGAACGAACGCTTTCCCGTGTTGCTCTCGTCGAGGACCTCGGCGCCGAGAATGTCCGACGGCATCAGGTCCGGCGTGAACTGGATCCGCTTGGCGTCGAGGCCGAGCGTGATGCCCAAGGTTTCCACCAGCTTGGTCTTGGCGAGGCCGGGCACGCCGATCAGGAGCGCGTGGCCGCCGGAGAGGATGGTGACAAGCGTGTTCTCAACCACCTTCTCCTGGCCGAAGATGACGGTCGAGACCGCTTCCCTTGCCGCGCGGATCTGCCCCGAGACCTGTTCCGCCGAGCGGACGATCACGTCCTCGAGCTTTTCCACACTATCAGCCATTCCAGTCTCCCTGACCTTCAAGAGGTAACCGAAGCAGTCGCCATAAACCCATGCTAAAACAGCGCAAAGGCCATGTATTCGCTGAATTTATCTATCCCCACTTTATCGGCATTTCGGGGTATTGACGGCATCACGATGTGGCGACCTGATCCCGGTATTTTCCCGGGGAACTTGCGCCATTATCTAACGTATGTCCTGCACCAATCGTGCCAATCGAGATGATTAAAACGTTAAGGCAAACCATGGCGAAGCAAGGGCAGAGCACAACCAACCTTGAAGGCCTGACGGTGGCGGCACGGGAGGCGACCAACGCCGCCCCGGGCGGAAAAGGCCTGCCACCGGTGCACCTGTGGAATCCGCCGTTTTGCGGCGATCTCGACATGCGAATCGCTTCCGATGGTACTTGGTTCTACATGGGGACGCCAATCGGCAGGGCCGCGCTGGTGCGGTTATTCTCAACCATCCTCAAACGCGAGGGCGACAAGCATTTTCTTGTAACGCCGGTGGAGAAGGTCGGCATCCGCGTCGACGATGCGCCGTTCCTTGCGGTGGAGATGCAGAAGAAGTGCGACAGCCGCGGCTCCCTGTTGCGCTTCCGTACCAATGTCGACGACTGGGTCGATTGCGACGCAGCCCACCGGCTGCGCTTTGAGGCCGCCGCCGACGGCGGGCTCACGCCCTATCTCCACGTTCGCGCCGAGCTGTGGGCCAAGGTCACGCGCGCGCTCTACTACGATCTGGTTGACATGGGCGAGGAGCGGATGGTCGATGGGCAGGAGAAGTTCGGGGTTGAGTCTGCCGGCGAGTTCTTCCCGATGGCGGATGCCGAGCAGGTGAGGGCTGCGCTTTGAACGAGCCGATGGTGAGAGCTGCGCCCGCCGAGATAACCGCGGCGGATTTCTATGACCGCGCCCGCGCGCGGCTGCTTTTCGACGTGCCGCCCGGTCTCGTCGATCCCAATATCATTCCGGAAACCGGGGATCCCGGCACCAGTCGCATGCTCGAGATCATCGCGCGCGAGCAGCCGGTGCGGCCCGCTGCAGTGCTGATCGGGGTGGTCGCTCACAAGGAGCCGACGGTGCTGCTCACGCAGCGCTCGGCGCATCTCAACGAACATGCCGGCCAGATTGCCTTTCCCGGCGGCAAGATCGACGCGACAGACGGCTCGCCGCTCGAGGCCGCGCTCCGCGAAGCGCAGGAGGAGATCGGGCTTGACCGATCCTTCATTGATCCGATCGGTTATCTCGATGTCTACGGCACGGGCTTCGGCTTCCGCATCCTGCCGACGGTGGCGCGGATCAAGCCCGGCTTCAAGCTCGCCATCAACCATTCCGAGGTCGACGACGCCTTCGAGGTGCCGCTCACGTTCCTGATGAATCCGGCGAACCACCAGGTTCACAGCAAGGATTTTCGCGGCATGGAGCGTTCCTACTACGCCATGCCGTTTGCGGAGCGCTACATCTGGGGGGCGACAGCCGGAATCCTGCGGGTACTATACGAGCGGATCTATCTGACATGATCCGTCCGGCACTCACCGAGATCGGAATTTTCCTGATTCCCTTTGGGGTGTATGTGCTGTTCCTTCTTGCGACCCGTTCCGGCATTCTCGCGCCGGCGTCCTGGCCGATCCAGATGGTGGCAAGGCTTGCGCTCGGCTCGCTGCTTCTCGTGATGCTGAGCCTGGTCCTGCTCGCGCAATTTTCGGGCAGTGCGCCGAATTCGACCTATATTCCCGCCCATATCGAGAACGGCAAGCTCGTTCCCGGAGTTGAGAAATGAACGATCATTGGGCGCTTTCGAATGCGCCCTGGCTCGATTCCGGCCCGACCTCCCGCGTGCTGACGCTGTTGAGCGGCGGCGGCGAGGAAGCGCGCGTGGTCGGCGGCGCGGTACGCAATGCGCTTTTGAACCTTCCGATCGGCGATATCGAT
Source organism: Bradyrhizobium sp. (assembly GCF_035309285.1). Lineage (GTDB taxonomy): Bacteria > Pseudomonadota > Alphaproteobacteria > Rhizobiales > Xanthobacteraceae > Bradyrhizobium. Next base: position 16,190 of record NZ_DATGFH010000098.1, read on the forward strand.
ATCGCGACCACGGCGCTGCCGGAGGAAGTGGTCAGGCGCGCGAAGGAAGCCGGTATCAAGAGCGTGCCGACCGGCATCGAGCACGGCACCGTGACGCTGGTGGTCGAAGGCAAGCCGTTCGAGGTGACGACGCTGCGCGAGGACACCGAGACCTTCGGCCGCAAGGCAAAGGTCTCGTTCGGCCGCGACTGGGTGGGCGATGCGCACCGCCGCGACTTCACCATCAACGCGTTGTCGGTGGGCGCCGATGGCGTCGTGCACGACTATGTCGGCGGGTTATCGGATATCGCGGCGCGACGGGTGCGTTTCATCGGCGTGCCGAAGGAGCGCATCGAAGAGGATTTTCTGCGCATCCTCCGCTTCTTCCGCATCCACGCCGCCTTTGGCGCGGGCGAGGTCGATCGCGACGGCTATCTCGCCTGCATCGCCGCGCGCTCGGGGCTGGCGACGCTCTCGGCCGAGCGCGTGCGCATGGAGATGCTGAAATTGCTCGTTGCCGACGGTGCCGCCGCCGCCTGCGTCGCGATGGCCGATAGCGGCCTGCAGCAGACGATCGTCGGGGGCGTCGTCTACACCGGAACGCTCGCCGCCATGATCGCGGCCGAGCGCGCGCTTGATCTCGAGCCCGACGCGATGCGGCGGCTTGCGGCGCTTGCCGTTGCCGTCACCGAGGACGCGAGGCGGATTGCGGCTCGACTGCGGTTGTCGAACAGCGAGGCAAGGGCGCTCGATTCCATGGGCCATCGCTGGTGGCGGCTGGAAGGCATGGACGAGGCGCGCGCAAGGCGCCGGCTCTACCGGCTCGGCGAAGGTCCGTACCGCGACAGGCTGATGCTCGCCTGGGCGCGCGCAGGGACCGGTGCCGATGCCGCGCACTGGATCGAGCTGGCCCGACTGCCGCAGCGCTGGACAGCGCCGAAATTTCCGCTTCGCGCCGCCGATTTCATCGCGCGCGGGGTCGCTGAGGGGCCCCAGTTGGGCCACGTGCTGACGCTTGCGGAAGACGCCTGGCTCGCTGCGGATTTTCCGTTAGAGCCGGGCCTGCTGGCTTCCCTCGCTGATCAGGCCGTGACCCGCCTTACCCGCGATCCAAAACCCTGAACCTTGCTTTCCGCCTTCGCCAAGGCCTGCGAGCCGCGAGCCTTGTCGACGGCGGCTCGCCCCAGGCGACATCCGATCATCCGACCTGACCGCCTTCGTTGCGCCGAATGATCTTCAACACCAGCAGGATTGCTCCGGCGATCACGAACAAGACGCCGATGGCGATCGTTACCGGTGACGCTACGTTGGCGCCAATCGCAGCGATCAAGCCGCCCAGAATCATGGCGAAGACACCGCCGAGTTTTTTCGCGAAAAGGATAGATCCGTCGACTGCACGTGTAGCCATGGCGACCTCTCTTTCGGTTCGATTTCCTAATCGGAGGCCGGCAAGAAACCGGGTGCCGGACGGCATTCAACCATCTGGAACGCCTGAAGTTCCCTTCAATCCTTGGCAGTTGCGAAATCGAGCCACAACCGGGCGCCGGAGAGGCTCTCTCGCTAGCATTGCTCTTGCGGTGCCGAGGCAGGTCACGCTTGATATACGATGGTGGTGGAGGCGCCCGGCGCGGCGCGTCACTCGGTTTGAATAAACTTGAACCTGTCGCGCGGGAAAGCCGATGGAGTCCAGAGAAGGCATAGGCTTCGGACGCAGTGTCGCAACGCTGGTCGTCGCCGCGGTGCTGGTATGCGCGGCTGCGTCACTGGCGCGCAGCGTATTCGAGCCGCTGGCCGCGGCTCTGTTCATCATGGGCATCGTCTGGCCGGCCCAGAAATGGCTGCAGTCGCGACTGCCAAAGCTCGCCGCACTCGCGATCACCATTCTCTTCACGACATTGATCTGTCTCGCTTTCGCCTCTGTCGCGGCCTGGGCCTTTGGCCGTGTCGGACATTTCCTCGTTGCCGACGCTGCGCGCTACCAGGCCTTCTATGAACGCGCCGTGATGTGGCTCGACGGCCATGGCGTCGAGATTGCCGGTCTCTGGGCCGAGCATTTCAACGTGAGCTGGCTGTTGGGCGCCATGCAATATGTGACGGGACGCGCCAACTCGTTGCTGAGCTTCTGGTTGATCGCGATCGTCTATGTCGTGCTGGGCCTGATCGAGATCGATGACTTCCGGCGACGGATCGACAGGCTCGAGAACCGCACGGCCGCGCGCGTGCTGCTGGAGGGCAGTGCGGCGACCGCAGCCAAGTTCCGGAAGTATTTGCTGGTGCGGACTCAAATGAGCATCGTCACCGGCGTGCTGGTTGGCCTGTTTGCGGGCATCACCGGCCTGCCATTCGCATTCGAGTGGGGCGTGATCGCATTCGTGCTCAACTATATCCCGTTCATCGGCCCGTTCATTGCAACCCTGTTTCCCACACTGCTCGCCATGACGCAGTTCGAGAGCTGGCCGGCCGTGTTCGGCATTTTTGCCTGTCTCAATATCATTCAGTTTGTGGTCGGCAGCTATATCGAGCCCCGTGTGGCCGGCGCCAGCGTCTCGATCTCGCCCCTGGTCGTGCTGTTTGCGATCTTTCTCTGGACCTTTTTGTGGGGCCTGTTCGGCACCTTCATCGGCGTGCCGATCATGCTTGCGATCCTGACCTTTTGCGGAGAGCACCCGTCGACGCGATGGATCGCAGAGCTCCTGGGCGGACCGGTCGAGGCCAAGTCGGCGCAGCCCTAGCTGCCGGCAATCTCGACCCGTTCAGGTCGCGCCAGGCAAAGACCTCCATTTGGGCCACGCATGAGCCTGTGAATATAGAAATGGCTGCCGGCATTTTCGCCGATACTCATCACCGGCGAGGGGGCCGACACAATCTTCAGGGCGCCGCATGCTCCGATCCAGTCGACATGGCGGTGACCGTGCATCACGATCGCATGGTCCGCAAGGTTCTGAATCCTGCGCACGAACCAGCTGCCGTTGACCAATGCCGTTCCCACGCGTTCGGAGAATGTCTTGACCGGCATCGGATATTCCACGAGGTGGTGGTGCAGCGCGATGATCCAGGCAGCTCCTGGAAAATGGCCGATGGCCGCCTCGAGCCGGCGCGCCTGCTCGAACGAGATAAGCCCGAGCGCATTGGTGAAGGAGAAGTGAGTCGCGGCATTGGAATCGAGGACGGCTATGCCGAGACCGTCCTCGCGGTCGGGTGGCAGAATCATCGGGAATTGGGCAGCGAAAATTCGCCGCAGCTCCGCCGCGCGGCGCACGCCACCGTGCTCGGCAAATGCGGCGATTTGCGCCTGATGCGGTGCCAGCGCCTGGTGCAGGGTGGCAGCGATGGTCCCTGAAGCATCGACGGGGCGCGCGCGTCCGCCCTGCACGGCGGCGATCGCCGACAAGGTGCGCATCTGCCGCATCCGCTTGCCGGGACTGAGAGGCAGGTCGAGCCGGGCAGGATTGGCGCGGTCGACGATGTTCACGTCGTGATTGCCCGGCAGCATGATCGTGCGGGCAACAAGCTCGGGATGCTCAAACAGCGCATCGAGAAATTCCGCCCATTCGCTGGCCCGCCCCGCGTCGGTCATGTCGCCGGTGATCAGCACGTGATCGAACGGTTCGGCGGCATGCATGGCGGCGAGCTGCGCGAACACGCTGCGAAGACGTTCGTTGCCGCGCGGGCCGGCGCGTCCGCTTTCGATCCGGAATCCATATCGCTCGCCGACGGCGTGGAGATCGGACAAGTGAGCAACACGCCAGATGCGAGAGCCGGATGCAGGAGCATCGAACGCGGCAAGGTTGACCGGCTGGTTCATCCTCGCATCGGCAAGACCCCACGCCAACGAGGCGACGGCCAGGTAGCAACACACCACGAAGGCTGAATTGGCAAGCGTTGCCTTCACGAGAAGATGCATCAAGGCGAGCTCGTGCAAGGCCGCAGTCCATTGCGTGAAAGGCCATACAAGGATCGCGACCGATACCGCAACTACGGCAAGCAGGATGCCCGCGCCCAGCGAAGACGCGCGACGCAGCCTCGTCCGCAAGGCGGGGGTAACGTCTTTTCGCCATGCTCGCTCTGCCAGGTGCTGCAGCGCCTCGCGGCCGAACGCGTAGCTCGGCTGGACCGCGAGCGCGTTGAGCGACCAGAAATTGATCTCCACGAGCTGCAGCAATGGTCGCCATCCGATCCATCCCAACGCGGCAATCGCGATCAGCGTCAGCGCTGCGCCTATCTCAGTCAGCGTGAGAAGATGCTCGGACAGAATGGAGAACCACGTGGAGACCACCAGGGGGGCGAGGCCGAGCGATACCGCCGGCAGGAGCAGCAAGACCGTCCAGGCGAACAGGAGCTTCAGCAGGCTGATCTCGACGAGCAAGCTGCCGGCGATGGCGAGCACCGAACGTTGCTTGGGACTGGCGGCATCGTCCTCGATATCGCCGCGGCGAGGATCGAGCCATATGCGCTCTTGCGCCTTTCCAGCATCGTCCGCTGATGTCGACCGCGTCATGGCCGGAAGTCCGCTGCATCATGCCTGATCCGACGCAGGATAGTGCAGCGGACGGCAAGTGTCCCGGTCTTGCAATCGAAATAGATCTGCAGAAGGAGCGGCGTCGCCGAAGGCCCTGCATTGTGGACATGTGCTGACCCCCGCCGAAGATGCTTGGCTCGCTGTGGATTTTCCGTTAGAGCCGGGCTGCGTAGCTCCCTCGCTGATCAGACCGTCGCCCGGCTCACCCCGCGATCCCAAACCGTGAATATTGCTTCAGGCTTCGCCGACATCTCGCTCCTGCAGCTTCTGCTGGTGGCGTTCGTGGCGTTGTTTGCCTCGATCATCGGCGGCCTTGCCGGCTATGGCACCGGCGCGCTGATGCCGCTGGTGCTGGTGCCCATGGTCGGCTCCGAGCCCGTGGTGCCGATCATCGCGATCTCGGCGATCTTCGCCAATGTGAGCCGCAGCACCGCCTATTTCCGCTATGTCGATCGCCGCCGCGCGCTGATCGTCAGCCTGTGTGCGGCGTTCACCACGGCGCTCGGCGCCTACGGCTACACCCGGCTCGGCAACGCGGGCGCGGCGCTCGTGATCGGCAGCATGCTGATCCTGTCCGTGCCGCTGCGGCGCGTGCTGCGCCGCCGCGCGGTCAAGATCGGCGACAGCACGCTCGCGGCCGGCGCGGTGGGCTATGGCGTCGTGGTCGGCGGCACCTCGGGCTCGGGCGTGATGCTGCTGTCGCTGTTGATGGCCGCGGGCCTGGAAGGGGCCGCAGTGATCGCAACCGACTCGGTGATTTCGGTCATCACCAGCGTCATCAAGATTTCCGTGTTCGGGCTCGCCGGCGTCGTCACCGCGCAGGTGCTGGCTCTCGCTCTCCTGATCGGCGCCATCGGTTTTCCCGGCGCGTTCCTGGCCAGGGCCTTCGTCGAGCGCATGCCGGTGCACATCCACACCGCGATCCTCGATGCCGCCGTCGTCGCCGGCGGACTCATGATGATCTCGGCCGCGTCGCGGCATTTGCTCGCGTGAGCGCTACTTGCTCTTGGCGATCTTGACCGGCGTGCAGCGGTCGCTGATCGCGTAATTCACCAAGGGCAGATTGCAGTAGAAGCTCGACGGTCGATACTTGACGCGGATTCTTTCGAGCTGCGACATCGCGAGGCTCAGGAAGGCGTCCAGCCGGACGACCTCGTGGTCGAGGCTGTTTTGATAGATGTCCTTGTTCTTGAGGAAATCGCTCCTCTTTTGCTCGCTGACCGCGCTGTTCGAGGCCCAAATTCGTGCAGTCGAAATCTGGCCGTGCGCGAGCTCGTAGCAATAGTGCATCACGATGAGATGGTGCTTGGCACTGTGCCAGTTGATCTCGCGGGAGGGGCGCGAATGATCGATCCTGCCGTTGTCGTCGACTGCGCAGATGACGGTCTTGGATCCGATCGCGATCTGCTTTTGCGTCTCGTTCGGCACGAGGCAAAGGTCATCCGTGCCCTTGTCCGGCTGATTGGTTGCTCCTGGCGCTTCGTAATGCGGGAAATTCTCTTTCGCGTCGCAGTCGAAATTGTAGTCGCCAAGCAAGGATTCGGTCAGTGGATCGCCGTCATTGGCCGTGGTGCCGGCCGGATCACGATCCAGGTTGCTCGGCCAGTCGATGTAAAGCTCCGCCTTGCGGACATAGATGCTGCTGTTCTTCCGCAAGCCGTTGCGTGCCCTGACGTAGTCCGGATAGGCGTCCCGCCCGGCCTTGGTCACCATCGCCTTGTTTCCGGTGTCGCCTGCGTCGTTGGCCGAAGCGACATAGTTGTAATAGATCAACTGCTGCAGGAGCTGCGCTTCCGCATAGGCGTCTGAAATCTCGACAAAGGCGTCGGTTGCGGCCTTCATATCCGCCTGGGCGGTTTCGCTCACCTTCTGCTCATAGGCGTTGAGGTACTGGATATAGGTCCCGAACCAGCCGGCGAGCAACGTCACGACGGACAGGCTCGCAGCGGAATGAAGCCAGGAGTCGAAACCCAACAGCCGCTTCCAAAAACCCGGCCGCGGGCCGGCTTTGCCCTTCTCTGGCTGCGGATCGCCTGCTTCTGACATGGTCATGCCCCGGTCACGCGCGGCCATCATAACCTGCCAGTTTGACCGGGCGTCGAAAATTCGGTCGCGGCGCCAGCGCGGGAACTAACCCGGCAACAGCTCCGTCAGCGAGCGGATGATGCGGTCCGGCTTGACGGTCGAGCCTTCGGGGAGGCCGTCGCCGTGGACGTCCATCCAGATCGCATAGATGCCAAGCCGCTGCGGCACCACGACCTCCCATTCCAGATTGTCGCCGATCATCCAGGTGTCGGACGCAGCGACGCCAAGGGCTGCCATCGCATGCCGATAGGCGCGCTCCTCGGGCTTGCCGAAACCGTGCTCGCCCTCGATCTGGATATGATCGAAGCGGTGGGCGAGCTCGAAACGCTCGACCTTGGCGCGCTGGGTATCGGCGGCGCCATTGGTGACCAGCGCGAGCTTGACGCCGAGCGCCTTCAATTTGTCGATCGCCTCGTGCGCGCCGGGAAAGACGAACATCTCCTCTTCGCGATAGGCGGTGAAACGGTCGGCGATCCGGATCGCGAGATCATCGGATAGCGTGGCGTGGCCGCCTGCGGCGAGCGCGGCAAAGCCACCCTTGGCGGAGAGACGCCTCGCCTCGCCGAGCTTGAGCCGCCACGCGGGCTCCGCCGTCGCCCAGAAGTTTCGCGCAAAGGCGAGAACTGCGGTTGCGACCTCTCCCGGCGAGAACGGTGCGAGCTCGCGGGCAAATTCGCCCGCGACCGTGTGCCAGGCGATCTCGGGCCGGCCATAGGCCGACAGGATGGTGTCATCCAGGTCGATCAGCATCGCGCGCGGCAGTTGGGTCGTCGCGTTCACGGCCATTTCACCTCAGGCGGCATCGAGGAGAGGATTGAATCGATATTGCCGCCGGTTTTTAGCCCGAACAGCGTGCCGCGGTCATGCAGCAGGTTGAACTCGACATAGCGCCCACGCCGGATCAGTTGCTCCTCGCGATCGGCCGCCGTCCAGGGGAGCGCAAAATTGCGACGCACCAGCTCAGGGTAGATATCCAGGAAAGCGCTTCCGACGTCCTGCGTGAACGCAAAGTCCGCATTCCAGTTACCGGAATCGTGGTGGTCGTAAAAGATGCCACCGATGCCGCGTGGCTCCTTGCGGTGCGGCAGATAGAAATAGTCGTCGCACCATTTCTTGTACCTGTCGTAAGGCGCGACGGCCGCGTGCGCGTCGCAGGCGCCTTTCATCGCGGCATGGAAGGCGATCGTATCCGGATCGTCCTGGGTGCGGCGGCGATCCAGCACCGGCGTCAGGTCCGAGCCGCCGCCGAACCAGGATTTTGTGGTGACGACGAAGCGGGTGTTCATGTGCACCGCCGGCACATGCGGGCTGCGCATGTGCGCGATCAGGGAGATGCCGGAGGTCCAGAACCGCGCGTCTTCCGCCGCGCCCTCTATCTGCGCGCGGAATTCGGGCGAGAACTCGCCGTGCACCGTGGAGCAGTGCACACCGACCTTCTCGAACAGTCTTCCGCGCATCATCGACATCACGCCACCGCCGCCCGCCGCCCCGCTATGATCGGTGCGCTGCCAGGGCGTGCGCACAAAGCGGCCCGCGCCGCCGGGATAGAGCGAGCCGGGCGCCTCGTCCTCCAGCCGTTCGAAGGTGGCGCAGATGTCATCGCGCAGCCTCTCGAACCAGGCTTTTACGCGTGCCTTCCGATCCTCGATGACGGAAATGTCCATATGCGAGGTCCTACCGTTTATTCTCCGTCATTGCGAGGAGCGGAGCGACGAAGCAATCCATTCTTGCTTTGCGGCAAGATGGATTGCTTCGCTTCGCTCGCAATGACGGCGGCATGTATGTCTAACCCTCAGGTCCGTAATAGGTGCAGCTCTCGTTGCAGCTATCGCGATGGACGCTGACGCGCGTCACCTTTCCCGCATGCTGCAGCCGCTCGAAGATGAAGCGCGACAGGTTTTCCAGCGTCGGCGGCCCCAGTGCTTCGATCCGGTTCAGGAGCTTGTGGTCGAGCGTCTTCTGCACCTCAAGCATGCGGCGTTCGAGCAGGCCGAGGTCGAGCACCATTCCGGTCTTGGGATCGGGCGTGCCGCGCACCGTGACTTCGGTACGGAACGAATGGCCGTGAATCTCCTCGCTGGCCTCGCCCAAGGTGGTGCCCGACAGCGCGTGCGCGGCCTCAAAGCGGAACGATTTCGTCAATTCCCACATCGTCTAAAAGCCAGTCCTATCTGATACCGAGTGTCTTGTGCGTCTGCAGGCTGAGCCGCCATTGCGGATGCCTCAGGCAATAGTCGACCGCGCGCGCGGTGTTCTCGATCACGTCCGGGCCGTCCATCGGCTGCAGCGAAAAGCGCTCGAAGGCGAGGCCGGCAAATTTCTCCGGCGCGGCTTCCGCCTGCGGATAGACGAGCTTCAGTTCGTGTCCCTTGCGCACGATGAGATCGGCGCCGGCCTTGGGGCTGACGCAAATCCAGTCGAGCCCCTCCGGCGGGGTGATCGTGCCGTTGGTCTCGACCCCCACGGAAAAACCGCGCGCATGCAGGGCCTCGACCAGGGCCGTATCGACCTGCAGCATGGGTTCGCCGCCGGTCAGCACGACGTAACGATTGGCGCTGTCACCGGTCCACTGCGCCGCGATGACATCGGCGAGCTCATCCGCAGAGGCATAGCGTGCGCCAAGCGTGCCGTCGGTTCCGACAAAATCCGTGTCGCAGAACTGGCAAACCGCGCTTGCGCGATCCTGCTCGCGGCCGCTCCACAGGTTGCAGCCACTGAAACGGCAAAACACGGCGGCGCGGCCGGCATGGGCGCCTTCGCCCTGCAGGGTCAGAAAGATTTCCTTGACCGCGTAGCTCACCAGAACTCACCTCATCACGTGTCGAAACGGGTCTGCCGCAGTGCCTCGCCAACGGCCATGGCGACGTTGAGCGAGCGCAAACCCGGTTTGATCGGGATTTTCAGCCGCGCGTCGGCGGCGGCCACGACCTCGTCGGTAACCCCGACCGTCTCGCGCCCGAAAAACAGGATGTCCGACGCCCCATAGCGAAAATCAAGATAGGACGTGGCGCCCCTGGTGGTGAAAAGCACGAGCCGATGACCCGCTTCCCGCCGCCACTCCTCGAATCTGGTCCAGGACATGTGGCGCGTCAGCCGCACCTGATCGAGATAATCCATGCCGGCGCGGCGGAAGGCCCGATCCGAGACCGCAAAGCCGGCCGGCTCGATGATGTGGGCCCCGACATCGAGGCAGGCGCAGAGCCTGAGAATCGTCCCGGTGTTCGGGGGAATGTCAGGCTGAAACAGCGCGATTTCCATCTAATGGCTTCCCACGAATGTATGAATAAAACAACGGTCTGGACGGATTTCGTGCATTGCACGCTTGCTGGCGGATAGTGGGCTTGCGCTCTTTGGGCAAGGGTGCCAATAGAACGATTCTGGACCGCTTGGTTGGCCGCTAGGGCCTAAAAGCCGGTCTTTCTGCCGCCGCGGGGGTCGCGGGCGCCGGCAGCCTTACCCGGCTACGTTTTGGGCGTCTTCGGGGGCGGTTCCACCGGCTGCGAGCTTTAGAAAGGGTTTGGAATCGTGACGATCGAGTCTTCGGCGGACCATCCGACACGCCGTGATTTCCTCTTTGTTGCAACGGGAGCGGCCGCGGCCGTCGGGGGACTGGCCTCGCTCTGGCCGTTCGTTTCCCAGATGAATCCCGACGCCGCCACCATCGCAGCCGGCGCCCCGATCGAGGTGGACCTGTCGCCGATCGCCGAGGGGCAGGACATCAAGGTGTTCTGGCGCGGCAAGCCCATCTACATCATGCACCGGACCAAGAAGCAGATTGACGAGGCCCGCGCGGTTCAGGTCGCTGACCTCAGGGACCCCGCAACGGATCAGTCCAGGGTCAAGGAGGGCCATGACCAATGGCTGATCGTGATCGGCATCTGCACCCATCTCGGCTGCATTCCGATCGCGCATGAGGGCAACTACGACGGCTTCTTCTGCCCCTGCCACGGTTCGCAGTACGACTCCTCCGGCCGTATTCGCCAGGGACCCGCGCCGCTCAATCTGGCCGTGCCGCCCTACACCTTCGCCTCCGATACCAAAATCCAGATCGGCTAAAGCCCGGCAGCCAGCCTCCGGGACTTTCAAGCCGTCGCGTCGCATTACTTCCTCAGGATCGCATCATGAGCGGACCCTCCGATTACAAGCCGAGTCACCCAGCCTTGCAGTGGTTCGAACGGCGACTGCCGATTTTGAGCCTCATGCATTCTTCGTTCGTGGCCTATCCGACGCCGCGCAACCTGAATTACTGGTGGACCTTCGGCGCCATCCTCTCCTTCATGCTGGGTTTGCAAATCCTGACCGGCGTGATTTTGGCGATGCACTTCACCCCGGAGGCGGGGATGGCGTTTCGCTCGGTCGAGCTGATCATGCGCGACGTCAATTACGGCTGGCTGTTGCGCTACATGCACGCCAGCGGCGCGTCGATGTTCTTCTTCGCTGTCTATGTCCACATGTTCCGCGGCCTCTATTATGGATCGTACAAGGAGCCGCGCGAGGTGCTCTGGATCCTCGGCGTCATCATCTACCTGTTGATGATGGCGACGGGTTTCCTGGGCTATGCGTTGCCCTGGGGCCAGATGAGCTTCTGGGGCGCGACCGTCATCACCAACCTGTTCTCGGCCATTCCCTATGTCGGCGACAGCATCGTGACGCTGCTCTGGGGCGGCTATTCGGTCGGCAATCCGACGCTGAACCGCTTCTTCTCGCTGCACTATCTCTTGCCGTTCCTGATCGCGGGCGTGGTGGTGTTGCACGTCTGGGCGCTGCATGTCGCCGGCCAGAACAACCCCGACGGCCTCGACATGAAGACCGACAAGGACTCGGTGCCGTTCACGCCGCACGCGACCATCAAGGACATGTTCGGCCTCTCGGTGTTCCTCCTGCTCTTCGCCTGGATCGTCTTCTACACGCCGAACTATCTGATGGCGTCTGACAACTACATTCCGGCCAACCCGGCGCAGACGCCGGCGCACATCGTGCCGGAATGGTACTACCTGCCGTTCTACGCGATGCTTCGCTCGATTCCGAACAAGCTCGCCGGCGTGCTGGTGATGTTCTCTTCGATCCTGATCCTGGTGTTTCTGCCGTGGCTCGACACCGCCAGGACGCGGTCCTGCAAGTACCGTCCGCTGGCAAAGCAGTTCTTCTGGATTTTCGTCGTGGTCTGCATCCTGCTCGGCTATCTCGGCTCGCAGCCGCCGGAAGGCATCTATGTCTACGCCGGGCGCATTCTCACGATCTGCTACTTCTCCTACCTCCTGATCGTGCTGCCGCTCTTGAGCCGCATCGAGACGCCGCGGGCCATGCCGAACTCCATCGCCGACGCCGTGCTGCAGAGGGGCGGCAAGGTTGCGGCTGCGATCGCAGTGCTCGTGCTTGCCGGCGGGCTCGTGATCGGCAGCGCGCAGAGCGCCCGCGCCGAGGATGATACGCCGCCGTCACAGACCTGGTCGTTTGCCGGCCCGTTCGGCAAGTACGATCGCGGCGCGCTGCAGCGCGGCCTGAAGATCTACAAGGAGGTTTGCTCTGCCTGCCACTCGCTGAACTATATCGCGTTCCGCAACCTCGCCGACCCGGGCGGGCCCGGCTATTCCGAGGCGCAAGTCGAGGCACTCGCCTCGGAGTACAAGATCAAGGACGGTCCGAACGATCAGGGCGAGATGTTCGACCGGCCCGGCCGGCCGGCCGACTACTTCCCTGCGCCGTTCCCGAACGAGCAGGCGGCGCGCGCCGCCAATAACGGCGGCCTGCCGCCGGACCTGTCGCTGATCGCGAAGGCGCGTTCTTATGAGCGCGGCTTCCCGTACTTCATCTTCGACTTCTTCACCCAGTTCCAGGAGCAGGGCCCGAACTACATCTCCGCGATCCTGCAGGGGTTTGAAGACAAGCCGCCGCCGGGCGTCACCATTCCGGACGGTACCTATTACAACAAGTATTTCCCCGGCCACGCCATCAAGATGCCGAAGCCGCTGTCGGACGGGCAGGTGCAGTTCGACGACGGCTCGCCGGCGACGGTGCCGCAATACGCCCACGATGTGGCGACGTTCCTGATGTGGGCGGCGGAGCCGAAGATGGAAGCGCGCAAGCAGCTCGGCTTCCAGGTCTTCGTGTTTCTGATCATCTTCGCCTTCCTGATGTACTTCACCAAGAAGAAGGTCTGGGCCGAAGCGCACTGAGCCGGGCCGAGCCGATGTGAATTGAAAAAGCCCCCGGAATTGGGGGCTTTTTTTATTGTCATTCCGGGGCGACGCGCAGCATCGAACTATGGTGCGCAATTGCGCACCTGAGAATCTCGAGATTCCGGGTCTGATGCTGGCGCACCAGCCCGGAATGACGGCAGTGGATTGCGCCTCGCGCGCTCTGTGGTCAAAATAGCATCGATTTCAGGAAACCATCGCCGGAGGAAACCATGGGCACCATCATCACCTTCAAGCGTCCGGACGGCAGGGAGGCCTCGGGCTATGTCGCCAATGCGGCGCGCGGCAATGCGCCCGGCGTGGTGGTGATCCAGGAATGGTGGGGTCTGCAGGACCAGATCAAGGGGATGTGCGACCGCTTTGCGCGCGCCGGGTTCGATGCGCTGGCGCCCGATCTCTACAAGGGCACGGTGGTGCCGTATCACGACATGGATGCGGCGGCGAAAGAGATGAACTCGCTGGATTTCATGGACGCCACTACGCAGACCGTGCGCGGCGCCGCGCAATATCTCGCCAAGAACGGCGCCAAGGTCGGCCTCACCGGCTTCTGCCTCGGTGGCGCGGTGACCATCATTGGCGCGACGAAGATTCCCGAGCTTACCGCGGGCGTGGTGTTCTACGGCATCCCGCCGGAGGCGGCGGCCAAACCCGCCGACGTCAGAATTCCGCTGCAGGCGCATTTCGCCAGCAAGGACGACTGGTGCACGCCGCAAGCCGTCGACGCCTTCGAGAAGGCCATGAAAGCAGCCGGCAAATCGCTCGACATCCATCGCTACGACGCCGAGCACGGCTTTGCCAACGAGCAGCGCATGGCCGTGCACGATCGCCAATGCGCCGAGCTCGCCTGGGGCCGGGCGACGGAATATTTTGCGAAACATTTGGGGTAGCTCGTCATTGCGAGGAGCGAAGCGACGAAGCAATCCAGGCTGTCTCCGCGGAGGCAGTATGGATTGCTTCGCTTCGCTCGCAATGACGATGGCGGACTGCGCAGGATACCTAATTCCCTTTCACCCCGTCCCACCAGGCACACGTGCCCGCCATCAGCTTGTAGTTACCTTCCATTACCTGCACCGGCGCGCGCAGGCCTTCGCGGGCGGCGTTCATGCGCATCTCGCGCGCGACGGCCCGGTCCTTCTCCGATAGCCAGATGCGGTCATGCCCCCACAGGCTCGGGCCGTGATGCATCTCGACCGGCTGCCAGGTCGCGGGCTCGATCTCGCGTCCGCCCCAGCCGCATTCGACCATGAAGGACGACGGCGTCCTGGCGTAGAACGAGGTCATGAGGTCGTTGGTGTGGCGGCCGAGCGTGACGTTGACGCGGTCCCCGGCAAGCGCGACGTCATAGGACTGTCCGACATCGTCGAGCGAGAACAACTCCACCATCAGATGATGCATGCCGGCTTTGCCGGTCTCGATCAGCGCCAGCGAATGATGGCGCGGATTGACGTGGAAGAAATAGGCTCGGAACGGCTTTTCGATGTAGTCGGAAAGGCCGAAGCCAAGCACCTTGGTGTAGAACGCCATGATCGGCTCGATGTTCTCGACCGTGAGCACGACATGGCCGAGGCCGAGCGGCCCGGTGCGGAAGCCCGAGATCGAGCGGCCCGGCGAGAACGGCGTGTCGTCGATCTCGGCGCCATGAAACGCCTCGAGCCGGTTGCCGTCGGGATCGTGAAACGAGATCAGGCTGCGAACGTGTCGCGTGTCCGCCAGCGCCTGCGGCTCGGCCGTGACCGCAACGCCGACGGCTTCCAGCCGCGCCGCCAGCGCATCGAGCGCGGCACCATCCTCGACCTCCCAGCCGAAGAAGCGCGCGCCTTCTCCCATGGCGCGGTCGATCACGACGCGCTGCTTGCGGTCGTCCATGCGGAAGGCGAGCAGCGAATTGCCGCGCTCGATCGCCTGAAATCCCACCATGTTGGTGCCGAAGTGCCGCCAGTCCTCGATCGCGGAAGACCCGAACCCGGCATATCCCAATCCCCTGATCATGGCGCGCCTCCTTTTCAGGGCCGGCGTTAACCTCCGGCGGCTTTAGAGGGGCATGCTACGCTGTTTTTTGGGGCCGTCCATGGCACGAGCTCCCTTGACGGCCCAGCCCGCGGTAGTGTTTACGTGAGCCATGAGTATCGTCGTCCGCTCCTCTCGTCGTTGGTGGCCCACCTTCTAAAAAGGTGGCCGGTGCGATTTTCCTTAAATCTCAATCGTTCTGAGGCCGCCATCGCAGGCGGTCTTCGTGTGTCCTGTGTGGCGTTCCCTCAGCAAGTTTCGTAAGAGGATCACATGAACAGGACAGTCTTCTCGCTTCCCGCGAAAAGCGAATATCTGACCCGCGGCGGGCTCGCCGTGCAGCGGGTGGTGGAGCACTTTTCCGGCGGCGCCAACCGGCTCGACGCGCTGATCAACCTGCTCGACCGCCGTCGCGGCGTGGTGCTGTCATCCGGGACCACCGTGCCCGGCCGCTACGAGAGCTTTGACCTCGGCTTCTCCGATCCGCCGCTGGCGCTGGAAACGACGGGCGTCAATTTCTCGCTTCATGCGCTGAACCCGCGCGGTGAAGTCCTGATCGCTTTTCTCGCCGATACCCTCCGCGAGCCCTGCGTCGTCGTGACCGAGAAGAGCACGAGCCGTCTTGCCGGGCACATCCTGTGCGGAGCGGCACCTGTAGAAGAGGACCAGCGCACCCGCCGCGCCAGCGTGATGAGCCTGGTGCGCGACATGATCGCGGCATTCTCCGCTCCCGACGATGCGCTGCTCGGCCTGTTCGGCGCCTTCGCCTACGACCTCGTGTTCCAGATCGAGGACCTCGTGCAGAAGCGCAAGCGCGAGGCCGACCAGCGCGACATCGTGCTTTATGTGCCGGATCGGCTTCTGGCTTATGATCGCGCCACTTCGCGCGGCGCGCTGTTGAGCTACGATTTCGCCTGGAAGGGCAAGTCCACCGCGGGCCTTCCGCACGACACGGCCGAAAGCGTCTACGCCAGGACGCCGCGCCAGGGTTTTGCCGATCACGCCCCCGGGGAATATCAGGCCACCGTCGAGACCGCGCGCGCGGCCTTTGCCCGCGGCGATCTCTTCGAAGCCGTGCCGGGTCAGCTCTTCGGCGAGCCCTGCGAGCGCTCACCGGCGGAAGTGTTTCAAAGGCTGTGCCGCATCAACCCATCGCCCTATGGCGCGTTGATGAATCTCGGCGACGGCGAATTCCTGGTGTCCGCGTCGCCGGAGATGTTCGTGCGCTCCGACGGACGCCGCGTCGAAACCTGCCCGATCTCCGGCACGATCGCGCGAGGCACCGATGCGATCGGCGATGCCGAGCAGATTCGTCAGCTCCTGAATTCGGAGAAGGACGAATACGAATTGAACATGTGCACAGACGTCGACCGCAACGACAAGGCGCGCGTCTGTGTGCCCGGCACCATCAAGGTGCTGGCGCGGCGGCAGATCGAGACCTACTCGAAGCTGTTTCACACCGTCGACCATGTCGAGGGCATGCTGCGGCCGGGCTTCGACGCGCTCGATGCATTCCTCACCCATGCCTGGGCGGTGACGGTGACCGGCGCGCCAAAGCTGTGGGCGATGCAGTTCGTCGAGGACCATGAGCGTACGCCGCGGCGCTGGTATGCCGGGGCGATCGGCTGCGTCAATTTCGACGGCAGCATCAATACCGGGCTCACCATCCGCACCATCCGCATGAAGGACGGGCTTGCGGAAGTGCGCGTCGGCGCAACCTGTCTGTTTGATTCCGATCCTGCGGCCGAAGACCGCGAGTGCCACGTCAAGGCGGCGGCGCTATTCCAGGCGCTGCGCGGCGATCCACCGAAGCCATTGTCGGACGTTGCACCGGACGCGACCGGCTCGGGCAAGCAGGTGCTGTTGATCGACCATGACGATAGCTTTGTGCATATGCTTGCGGATTATTTCCGCCAGGTCGGCGCCAGCGTCACGGTGGTGCGTCACGTGCACGCGCAAGCTATGCTGACCCAGAAGAAGTGGGATTTGCTCGTGCTGTCGCCGGGACCCGGCCGGCCGGAGGATTTCAAGATCGCCTCCACCATCGACACCGCGATCGCAAAGAAGCTGCCGATCTTCGGCGTCTGTCTCGGCGTGCAGGCGATCGGCGAATATTTCGGCGGCAGGCTCGGCCAGCTCGGCCAGCCCGCGCATGGAAGGCCGTCGCGGGTGCAGGTGAGGGGCGGGCGCTTGATGCGAAGCCTGCCGAACGAGATCGTGATCGGCCGCTATCATTCGCTCTATGTCGAGCGCGACTCGATGCCCGAGGTGCTCGACGTCACCGCGTCGACCGAGGACGGGGTTGCGATGGCGCTCGAGCACAAGACCCTGCCGGTCGGCGGCGTGCAGTTTCATCCGGAATCCCTGATGTCGCTTGGCGGCGAGGTGGGCTTGCGTATTGTCGAGAATGCATTCCGGCTGGATGCCAATTGAATGACCTCGTCATTGCGAGCGAAGCGAAGCAATCCATTTCGCCGCATCGGGAAACATGGATTGCTTCGTCGCTTCGCTCCTCGCAATGACGAGAGGCAGACAACAGGGCTGTAACCACATGACCTTCGACCTCGATTTGAAATCCAGCATTCGCACCATCCCGGATTACCCGAAGAAGGGCATCCTGTTTCGCGACATCACGACGCTGCTCGCCGACGCGCGCGCGTTCCGCCGCGCGGTCGACGAGTTGGTGCATCCCTGGGCGGGCTCGAAGATCGACAAGGTCGCGGGCATCGAGGCGCGCGGCTTCATCCTCGGCGGCGCGGTGGCGCACCAGGTATCCGCGGGGTTCGTGCCGATCCGCAAGAAAGGCAAGCTGCCGCACACCACCGTGCGCATCGCCTACTCATTGGAATATGGCCTCGACGAGATGGAGATGCATGCCGATGCCGTGCATCCCGGCGAGCGCGTGGTCTTGGTCGACGATCTCATCGCGACCGGCGGCACCGCCGAAGGCGCGGTCAAGCTCCTGCGCCAGATAGGAGCCAATGTCATCGCCGCCTGCTTCATCATCGACCTCCCGGATCTCGGCGGCGCAGCAAAGCTGCGCGCGATGGACGTGCCGGTGCGCACGCTGATCAGCTTCGAGGGGCATTGACGAGGCGGCTATCAACGCTACCAGCGATCGCTGTAACGATAGTGATCGTCGTAGTGATCGTTGTAGTGCTCGTTATAGTGATTGTTGTAGCGATCGCTGTTTGTCGATGCGGATTGCGCGGGCTTTCCGAAAACGCTCCGGCATCCCGGGCTCAGACTGGCCCGCTGCCTCGTCATGCAGGCGATGATTCGCTCGCGGTTGGGAATTTCCGAGGAGCAGAGCCGGAAGACGTCCGGTGTGCAAAGCCGTTGCTGATCTTCCTCGGTAAAGGCCCGGCTGGCGGAAGGCCACAGCGCCAGGCACGCCACGACACAGGCGGCAAGTTGCACGCCGCGAAGGCAAGATAGATTGGTTGGCATCGTCCCCTCTCGAGTTGGGCCGGCGTTGCGGCCGCTGACCAGGCGGTTCGCCGGCTCGGAATCGATGCATGATCGTAATCTGGAATTCTTCTTTCGGAGCGCGACGAGTCGGACGTGCACCAATATTTGCAACGTGTGGTGTATCTGCATCTGTTCCGGTAAGGGAACTGCTGCGGCGCTGCAGCGAGATCGACCTGTCGAATGCGACGCATCAAGAAACGTCAGGACAGCACAGTCTCGAGATCGGAATAGATGACGTCGGCCGTGCGCTGGTAGTGCTGCTGCAGCAGACGCACGGCTTCCTCGGTGCTTCGTTCGAGAACCGACTTCAGAATCTCGGTATGCTCGGCGCCGACCTTGCGGACCGGATAGGCCTTCGCAATCGACATCATGCGATAGCGATAGAGCCTGTCGGCAAGCTGCTCGCAGAAAGAGAGCAGCGGCCTTGAGCCGCACAGGCCGATCAGCGTCGCATGAAAGGCGCGATGCGCTCGCTCCCAATCCGGGTTGTCTTCAAATTTTTCGGCGTTGAGCGAACGCGGCGTGCGATCGAGTCGGTGATGCGTCACCAGCAAGGTTTCTTCCCAGGCCTGGGTTGCATTCTTGATCGACTCCCTGAGCGCGAGACCCTCGACCCAGCATCGCGTCTTGGTCAGCTCCTGGAGTTCCTCCTTGCTGACCTGCTTCACGTAAAAGCCGCGCTGCTCCATGCCGACAACGAATTCCTCTGATGTCAGTCGATTGAGCGCCTCGCGGAGCGGGGTTTGCCCGACATTGTATTGCTCCATCAGGAAGCGCGACTGCAGCTTGCGCCCGGGCTCCAAACGCGTCGTCAGGATGTCGGCCTTCAGCCGCGCGTAGATGGTCGACGCCAGCGTTGCCGGCGAGTCCGTCTTCGGGCTCGACAGGTCAGAGCTCATCGGCGTCCCACGGAATCATCGACTTTTTTGTACATCAGGCGACGCCGGCATCGTAATTTATAAATTTGTGTCTTTACGAGAATTTTTATATAGATTATGCCTTCGCCAACAGCAACAGGTTCTATGGCGATACGTGACAAGCTCGTCCGGCGCGCCTCGCCCTCGCCAACACGAGGAAGCCCGATGTCAGATTTTCCGGTGGCGGCGCTGCGCAGCGTCGAGATCGCGACGCCCCAACCGGGTGGCTCGGCCGATTTCTACACGAAGGTCTGGGGGCTCGACTTCGCCGCCGAAGTGGGTGGCACCATCTACCTCGCCGCGACCGGCAGCGACTTTCATGTTCTGGAACTGACGCCTTCCGACCGGACGTCGCTACGCAAGGTCAGCTTCCGCGTCCGCTCGCGGGAGGATCTGCACCAACTCTTTGCGCGCGTGCGGGAAGCCGGCTGCGAGGTCGTCAGCCCGCCCGAGCGATCGCTGGCGCCGTCAGGCGGCGAGAGTTTTCTGGTCCGTGAGCCGCAGGGATGCGGCCTGGAGTTCGTCTACGGCGACCGCACCAGGACGGCGCGGGTCGTCGCAAACCGGCCGGAACGGCTGGCGCATGTGAACATCAACAGCGCCGATATCGAAAAGCTGTCGACATTCTACCAGGAAGCGCTCGGCTTTCGACTGTCGGACCGCTCGAAGCCGATGGCGTTCCTGTGCTGCAACAGCGATCACCATGCCGTCGTGCTCGCGGATGCGCCGGTTCACGGACTGAACCATGTCGCCTACCTCATGCCTGACCTCGAGTCGGTGATGCGCGGTTCCGGCCGTATGGTCGATCATGGCTATCCGATCGGCTGGGGCGTCGGCCGGCACGGGCCGGGCGACAACGTGTTTGCCTATTTCGTCGATCCGACCGGCGTCGTCGTCGAATACACCGCCGAAGTGCTGCAGATTGACGAGAGCTACCGGGCGAAGGGCCCCGGCGAATGGGTCTGGCCGCCGGGACGAACCGACCAATGGGGCGTCGCCCCGCCCAAGACCGAAGCCTGCAAGAAAGCCCAACTTTCCGTTCCCTTTGCCCCGCAGATCGTCACGGCTGGGCGCGCATGACGACGTCCCCTGCTGCCAGCGACTATGACGTGCTTGTCATCGGCTTCGGGCCGACCGGCGCCGCTGCCGCTGGCATGCTCGGCCGGTTCGGTCATCGCACGCTCGTGATCGACCGGCTGACCGGCATCTATGACAAGCCGCGCGCCATCGCGCTCGATCACGAGATCTTCCGTCATTTCGACAATATGGGCTTGGCAGAGGCGATCTCGCCGCACGTCGAGCCCTTCACCGCGTCCGAGCATTTCGGTGTCGATGGCCAGTTGATCCGGCACGTCGACATGGTCGCGAAGCCTTACCCTCTCGGCTATACGCCGAGCATGGTGTTCAGCCAGCCTCCGGTCGAAGCTGAGCTGCGCCGTCACGCCACGAGCTTCCCTTCCGTGCGGTCCGAGCTTGGGGTCGAACTGGTCGATCTGGTCGAGACGTCCGATCGCGTCGAGGCGCGGCTCAAGGATTCGGCTGGACGGCTGCGGTCCGTGACGGCGCGCTACGTGCTCGGCTGTGATGGGGCCTCGAGCATCGTGCGGCAGCTTGCCGGAATAACGCTGGAGGATCTGATCTTCGACGAACCCTGGCTTGTGGTCGATGTACGGGTCAATGACGACGCGCTCGCCAGGCTGCCGCAAAACTCCGCGCAGTTCTGCAATCCGGCGCGGCCGGTAAGCTTCATCATCGGCCCCAGGAATCACCGCCGCTGGGAGATCATGCTGCTGCCGGGCGAAGAGCCCAGTGAGCTGGAGCGCCCGGACAATGTCTGGACGCTGCTGGCTCCCTGGCTCGCGCCGCCGGATGGGGAGTTGTGGCGGGCGGCCGCCTATCGCTTCCACGCGCTCGTCGCCAGCAACTGGCGCAAGGGCCGGATCATGATTGCCGGCGACGCCGCTCATCAGCAGCCGCCTTTCATCGGCCAGGGCATGTGCCAGGGCCTGCGCGACGCCGCGAACATCGTCTGGAAGCTGGACCGGGTTCTCAAGGGGACGTCTTCCGAAACCCTGCTCGACACTTACACCGCGGAGCGCAAGCAGCACGTCATCGAACTGACCGAGAAAATCAAGGCGATCGGCCAATCGATCTGCGAGCGGGATCCGGCCGCAGCGCGACGGCGCGATGCACAGATCCTGGCGGAGGGCGGCGGCAAGCCACTCTTCATCACGCGGCAGGAAATCATTCCGCCGCTGCGCGCGGGTTTCCTCTCCCATGACGACGGAGCTGCCCGCGGAACCCTGTTTCCGCAGCCGCAGGTCGCGAGCGCGGGTATGGTGCGCCTGCTGGACAAGGTGACCGGACCTGGCTGGCGAGTTTTCGTCGACGGTCGCCGCAGCGACGCACGATCCCTCATGTCGCTTTGCGCCGTCTGTCCAGACCTGCGAACAGCGACGATCGCGCCCGCCGGTACCGGCGTTCCGGGCGCAATCGAAGAGACCGACGGGGTTCTCGCGGGCTGGTTCGACCGCCACGGCGTCGTCGCCGCGATTGTCCGGCCCGATCACTACGTTTTCGGCACCGCGCGCAATGCCTCGGAGCTTAGCAACCTCTTGAATGAGATTGGCTCGCGCCTTCGCGCGGTGTCGGCTGAAGCAGAAGGCACTGTTGCCGCCGCCGTGTGACGGAAGCGGCGATCCACGATCCGCCTTTAGAATGGAGATGACGTATGAAGTTGGCCACCGTTGCGATCGACGGACGGAAGACCTGGGGGGTCGTCGAAGGTGACACCTTCCTGGACGTTGGCGTTGCGCTCGCCTCGCGCTATGCCGACCTCAAGGCGGCCTTGGCTGCGGCTCTCGCCGGCGTTGCCGATGCCAGGTCGAAAGCTGCCGCCATCCCGCTTGCCAGGGTCGCGTGGTTGCCGGTCATTCCGAACCCGGACAAGATCCTGTGCGTCGGCCTGAACTACGAGACGCACCGGCAGGAGACCGGCCGGGCCGAGGTCGGCCACCCCACCATCTTCTCGCGCTACGCCAACAGCCAGACCGGACACATGCAGCCGATCGTGCGGCCGCGCGTCTCGACCGACCTCGACTTCGAAGGCGAGCTCGCGGTCATCATCGGCAAGGCGGGACGCTACATTTCCCGCGCGGAGGCCATGGGCCATGTCGCCGGCTACGCCTGCTACAACGACGGCAGCATCCGCGATTTCCAGCGTCACACGCATCAGTTCACGCCGGGCAAGAATTTTCCGGACACCGGCGCGTTCGGACCGTGGATGATGACGCCCGACGAACTGGGCGAGCTTGGCGAGCTCAGGCTGCAGACCCGCCTGAACGGGCAGGTTGTGCAGGATGCGAAGATCAAGCAGATGATCTTCAATATCCCGAGGCAGATCGAATACTGCTCGACATTCACACGGCTCGAGGTAGGCGACGTCATCGTTAGCGGAACGCCGGGAGGTGTCGGCTCCCGCCGCACGCCGCCACTCTGGATGAAGCCCGGCGACATTGTCGAAGTCGAGGTCGAAAGGCTCGCTGTGCTGCGAAATCCGATCGTCGATGAGGCGCGCTGACGTCGCGCCTGCAGATCGGCGCGAGCGGAGGAGCTGATACGGCCCCAATCAAGCCTTCGTATCGCGAGCTCGTCGCAAAACGGCACGGGAACCAAGAGCTCGCGGCTCAGTTTTGCTTCGGCGGAGTTCCGTCCGGTCCGGAGAGTGGAGATGTTCTTTCGCGGCTTTATCCTGGGAATCATTGTCGCCGTGGTCGTAGGCTGCGGCGTCATTTACTTCGGTCTGACAAACGGCGCGATTCCGCCCAATGCAGATGCCAAGCCGAGCCCGCTTGAGCGATGGGCGGCAGGAACCTCGCTGCAGGCCACGCTGGAGCGGGATGCTCCGAAGGGCGCGAATCCGGTCGCTGCGACCGATGACAACCTGAAAGCCGGCGTTCAGCTCTATGCAAGGCATTGCACTGGTTGCCACGGCACCGCCGCGGGCGACAGCTCGGCCACGCCCATCGCCAAAGGCGAAAATCCAAAGCCGCCGCAGCTTGCCTCTGAAGGCGTTGAAGATGATCCGGAAGGCTGGACATTCTGGAAGATCAAGCACGGCATCCGCTGGACCGGCATGCCCGCATGGGAGCAAGTTCTCAATGATCAGCAAATCTGGACGCTCACGCTGTTCTTGAAGCGCATGGACAATTTGCCGCCGGCGGCAAAGGCCGCATGGCAAGCGGTCCAGATCGGGCAGACAACAAGCGGACCGAGCCAGGGCGCGGACCAAGGCACGCAGGAGCCACGAAAGGACTAGCACAGGTTCTTTTTTGCGCGGCGGTCAGCTCGCTCGGCCGGGACGGCTGAAAGTCACGACCGTTGCATAGTCAAATTCAGCTCAAGCTCGCGGAACATGTAATAGTTCCGGCGGATCCACTGGTGCAGCTCCGTGGACGAGTCCTTCTCCTGGCGCAAATAATTGGTGAAGGAGAAGGTGAGGCGGTCGATATAGGTCCTGAGGAACGTCGGCAGCGCGGTGAGGGGCAGGACGCGTCCGCGCGCCATCGACGCCGGCAGCTCACCGCGCACCACATGCTCGTTGTCGATCACAATCAGATGGCGCGGCGGGATCTGCTCCCGCAGCATTTCGTGCGAACGCCACGAGACGCGGTCGGTGTCGCCCACGAACAGGATGATCGGCGCGACGTTGCGCCGCTCCGCTTCCTTCAGGAATCCGATCTCATCGCTCATCTTGAAGAACTCGTCGAAGGCGTGGAAGCCGAGATCGATCACCTTGGACAAGCCGTCGTCAACGATGATGCGGTCCATGAGCTGCATCTTGCCGTAGGTATCGATGACGTCGGCAGTCTCGGTGCTGGTGGGCAGATAGTCGAGCAGCGACGGCTCCTTGAGGTTGATGTCGAAGGAGAGCACGCCGCCGTTCTTCAAGAGCAGAAACTCGCTGAGCAGCCGCGCGATCAGCGTCTTGCCGACCTGCGGGCGGGGCGAGCAGATGATGTAGACGGGGGTGGCGGGCATTCCGCCTATATCAGGAGATTTTTTCCGCTAATCCAGCCGAATTGCGCGCCGTCGCGAGAATTATTTTTCGCCGCTCCGCGGCACCGGTTTGCCCTGGCCGACGATGTCGGTCAGCTTGATGCGGTCGAACTCGCTCCAGACATTGGCGAGCCAGTGCCTGACATAGCCGCGCAGCACGAACGAATAGTTCGCCGCGTCGTCATGCGGGCCCTTGTTGGCGACGAATTTCAGGAACGGGACGGACGCAACCTCGACCTGCTCGAAGGCCATTTCGTTGAGCTTCGGGATGGTGAGGTCGGTCGCATCCTTGATGCGGTGGAAGTAGGAGTTGTAGGTCGCCTGGTCCCACTGGAAGAACTGGGTGTCGTTGATGAAGTTCTTCACCAGGAAATATTTTGCCCCCGACATGAAGTTGGCGGTCTCGGCGATCTCGTCCAGCGAGGCGATCGAGGGACCCAGGATGTGGAAGACGGCAAAGGTGATCTGGCCGCCCCTGGCGGCGTCGAGGAAGCCGATATCGCGCAGCGAGGCGAGCGCCGGCGAGAGCAGGCCGGCGCGGACGTCGATCACGGTCACCGACGGCGCCACCGTGTTCAGCGTGTCGAAGATCTTCATCTGATCGGCCGTCGCCGTCATGTCGACGATCTCGGTGATGTCAGGATGAAAGCGCTTGAGCGTGCCGCGCGGGGATTCGGTGTCGAACGCCCGGGTCTGCACGTTGTTTGCGTTGAAATAGTCGAGCAGGGTGCGTGACACCGTGGTCTTGCCGACCCCGCCCTTATCTGCGCCCACTACAATCACTGCCGGCTTCGCCATGTCCGTCCCTTACAACGCCCCCGACCTCTTTGGCCGGCTGATCCCCATCTTGTTTGGGCGCGAACATGGCAGAAACAAGGGAGAATGCAATTCGGGGTGCAGTCTGTAAGCGATTAATCCAGCCCCGTTGGGTGGATCAACCCTGGTGCCGGCCCCACGGACCGGTTTGATTGCCCCAAGGTCCTGATGAAGGGCCGGGCAAGGGCCGCGGCGCCGCTTCGGGAGCACCTTTCGAGGCGCCGGCGGGATCATCCCAGGGACCCGGAGGTCGGGGCAAGGGCGGCGGCGTCCGATCGCTGCCCTGCTGATCCTGGTCGTCTTCGGGATGCATCGGTAGCGCCAGCGGGCCCTCGTAGCGGCCGCCGGCATATTTCACCAGCGCCTGGACGCGGGATTCGACCGACGGGTGGGTGGCAAACAGGTCGGCAAAGCCCTCGCGCGGATTGTCGACACAGAGTTCCATCACCGCCGAGGTGGCGCCGGGCAATTCGCCGCGGCCCTCGATCCTGCGCAGCGCCGAGATCATGGCGTCGGGGTCCTTCGTCAGTTCCACCGAGCCTGCATCCGCGAGGTACTCGCGCGATCGCGACAATGCGAGCTTGACGAACTGCGACAGCGCCCAGGCGAGGATGATCAACACCACCGCGACGACGATGATCAGGATCGCCGCCCCGCCGCCACCGCCCTTGCGGTCGCCGCTGTCACTCCCGCCGCCGTCAGACGAGGAAGACGATGAAGAGGAGGATGACGACCATGACGATCCGCCGCCGCTCCAGGGGACATAGCCGAAATTGGAGAAGCCGCGGAACAACAGCTCGGCGAAGAAGCCGACCACACCGGCGATGATGACCGCGATCACCATCATCTGCACGTCGCCGTTCCTGATATGCGTGAGCTCGTGGCCGAGCACGGCCTCGATCTCCTGGTCGTTCAGGTTGTTCAGGAGGCCCGTGGTGACGGTGACCGCATATTGCCGCGGGTTGAGGCCCGTGGCGAAGGCGTTCAGAGCGTCGCTCTCCATCACCTTCAGCTTCGGCATCGTAATGCCGCGCGAGATGCAGAGATTTTCCAGGAGATTGTAGAGCCGCGGCTGCTGTTGGCGGGTGACATCCTCGCCGCCGGTCACGGCGTCGATGATCGACTGGTGGAAGAAATAGGCGATGACGATCCAGAGGATCACCGCGCCCGTCGAATAAGGCAGCGTGCGGACGACATCGGCGAGCGCGGCTTTCAGGTAATAGGGCGCGGTCGCACCGCCGTTGTGCAGGACCTCGATGATCAGCCCGCCGGCATAGACGATCACGTAGACCAGCAGGAACAGGCTCGCGAGCAGGATCATCGACCGCGTCTTGTTCGCGGCGATGTGGGTATAGAGACCGTACGCGGCCAATGGTGCGCTATCCCCAACTGTCGTCATTCCGGGGCGCGCCTGAGGCGCGAGCCCGGAATCCATACTCACGATGGTGGTTATGGATTCCGGGCTCACCGCTTCGCGGTGCCCCGGAATGACGAAGGAGAGTCATCGGCGGTGATACCTCAGAACTTCACGCTCGGCGCGGCCTCGACTTCGGGGCGGCTCGTGCCGAGGTCGAAGAAATCCTTCCTGGTGAAGCCGAACATGCCGGCGAACAGGGCGGCCGGCATCTGCTGGATGCCGGTGTTGTATTCCTGCACGGTGTTGTTGAAGAAGCGGCGGCTCGCGGCGATCTTGTTCTCGAGATCGGAGAGCTCGGCCGCGAGCTGCTGGAAGTTCGCATTGGCCTTGAGGTCCGGATAGGATTCCGACAGCGCGATCAGCCGGCCGAGCGCGCCGGAGAGCTGGTTTTCCGCCGCCGACACCTGCGCCGGTCCCTGCGCCGACATCGCAGCTCCCCGCGCCTTGATGACGTCGTCCAGCGTGCCGCGCTCGTGTGCCGCATAACCCTTCACCGTCTCGACCAGGTTCGGAACGAGGTCGTGGCGCTGCTTGAGCTGCACGTCGATGTCGGCAAAGGCCTGGTTGACGCGCTGGCCGAGCGCGACGAGGCGGTTATAGGCCCCGAAGGCAAACAGGACGAGAACGACGATGACGCCGAGAACGATCCAGCCGGACGACATGGAGAAACTCCTGATGGGACGGATAAGCGGATAATCCAGATGAGAATGAACGAGAGCGTTATCCGCCACGAGGTGGGGTTCCTCTTGGTCTGATGCAAGAAGCTCCGGGTTCAACGGCAAGTCTTGGAAACCGTTAACTTTTCTCCATTGTGGCATCGCCCCAGCGCCAACGCCGCGCTGCCGCATAGGCCTGCTTGTCGCGGCGCGGAGCCTTGGCGATGGCAACACCATCGACAGTGCAGAGCTTGGCGGAAATACCGGCCTTGCCGACGACAGGTTGTGCCAGCACGCGGGAAAAGTGTCGCGCGGCGGGCTCGCGTGTCAGCACGACATAGGAGAACCGCTCGTCCTCGAACGGCACCTCAGCGCCCTTGATCTGCTTGTGTGCGCGTGAGCGGGCCAGCCGCTGGGAGAAGTGGCACCAGTCCGGCGGCGAGAGCGGGCAGTCTCGGTCGTGCGGGCAGGGCGCGGCCACATGCGCGCCGGCGGCAATCAGTTGGGAGCGTAGCGCGAGAATCCGGCCATAGCCGGCGGGCGTGCCCGGCTCGACCACGAGGAGCGTATCGCTGGTTTTCGCCCACATCGCCTCCGCCAACGATTGGCGTTCGGCCTCGCCGAGCTCGCCGATCAGGTAGCTTGCGATGACGAGGTCGGCCGAGTCAGCCTTGGCGAGCGCGGCGCGGGCTTCGCCGGGCCGGTAGCTCAGATTGCCGAAGCGCGGGCTGCCGCTGACTAGATCGAGCGCCAGTGTGCGCAAGGCGTGGTTGGCGTCAACGAGGGTGAAGGATTTCAGCGAGGCAAAAGCTTCCCCTACCGCCCAGCTCGCAGTCCCCGGGCCGGCGCCGACGTCGAGCAGCGTCCGCGGTGCGAACTCCGGCCGCGCTTCGCAGAGCGCATTCAGGCACGCAGTGACCGCGGCATAAGTCGCCGGCATCCGCGCCAGCGCATAGGCCAGCGCATCGGTTTCGGATCGGATCGCGCCCGAGCCGCCGCCGTCGCGATAGGTCCTGGAGATGGCCGCCGCGCGGGCCGCCACGTCGCTCCGCGGCAGGCCCTCCAATTTCGCGTCCAGCGCGGCCTTGAGTTCGGCGGGGAGATCGGGCGGGATTATGCTCACCGTCACCTCCCTTCGTCATTCCGGGGCGGTCCGCAGGACCGAACCCGGAATCTCGAGGTTCCGGGTTCGCACTTCGTGCGCCCCGGAACGACGGCGTTTGCTACGCCACGTTCTGGTCGAGGATTTTTACCGCCTCATCGAGCGCGACCGAGACGAGTTGCGACACGCCGCGCTCGGCCATGGTGACGCCGAACAGCCGGTTCATCCGCGCCATGGTGATCGGGTTGTGCGTGATGATGATGAAGCGGGTATCCGTCGAGCCGGTCATCTCGTGCAGGAGGTTGCAGAAACGCTCCACATTGTGATCGTCGAGCGGCGCGTCGACCTCGTCCAGCACGCAGATCGGCGAGGGATTGGTGAGAAACACCGCGAAGATCAGGGCCAGCGCGGTGAGCGCCTGCTCGCCGCCCGACAACAGCGAGAGCGTCTGCGGCTTCTTGCCAGGCGGCTTGGCGATGATCTCAAGCCCCGCTTCGAGCGGATCGTCGCTCTCGATCAGGTGCAGCGCGGCCTCGCCGCCGCCGAACAGCTCGGTGAACAGCCGCTTGAAATGGTTGTTGACCGTCTCGAACGAGGTGAGCAGGCGCTCGCGCGCCTCGCGGTTGAGGCTCTGGATGCCCTGGCGCAGGCGCTTGATGGCCTCGACGAGGTCGTCGCGCTCGGTCGCGAGCGTCGTGTGCTGGGCCTCGACCTCGCGCAGCTCTTCCTCGGCGCGCAGGTTCACCGCGCCGAGACGCTCGCGGTCGCGGCGGAGCTTTTCCAGATTCTCCTCGATCTCGGCAAGCGGCGGCAGCTCGGTGCCCGGCTCGATCTCGGCAAGCCCGGCGACCGCCTGCGGCTCGACCTCGAGCATGTCGTGGATTTCGCGCTCGACATCGGCAAGGCGCCGCTTGGCGCTTTCCATGCGCTCCTCGGCTCGGGCAGTGGCTTCGCGGGCGCTGGAGAGCGCCTCCAGCGAAACCTTGGCGGCGCGATCGGTCTCGGCCATCGCGGTCTCGGCGGCTGCGAGCGCGTCGGCAGCGACGCGGCGATCGCTCTCGGCGTGCTCGATTTCAGAGATCAGCGCGCTGCGCTTCTCCGCAAAGATCGCCGGCGCGTTCTCGAGCTCGGTGCGCTCGGCGCGAACCTCGGCAATGCGGGCCTCGATGGTTGCGACCTGCGAGGCGGCGCTGGCCTTGCGGTTGCTCCAGTCGTTGCGCTCGGTGAGGATCGCCTGCACGCGGCGGTCGGCAAGCTCGGCCTCGCGGGCGAGCGCCTGCGCTTCGGCGCGCACTTGTGCGGCCAGACGGCGATGGTTCTCGATCTCGGCGCGAACGGCGGCGAGCTTCGTTTCGGTCTCGAGGCTCGGCGGCAGCGCGGCGAGCGCGGCGGATACATCCTGATGCGCGCCCTCGACCTCGGTGCGGTCGATGGTGAGGCGGCTATAGGCCTCGAACAGCGCCGACTTGCGTGCGGCATGGCGGTTGATCTCGCGCTCGGTCGCGGCATGACGCTCGCGCGCGGCATCGGCCTCGCGCTGGGCGGCACGCGAAGCTTCGTGCGCTGCGCTCTCGGCTTGGGCTGCGACCTTCGCCTCGGTCTCGGCCGTCTCCAGTGCCTGGCGCTTGGCTGACACATCGAGGCGAGCCTGCTCGAGCTCATGCTCGATATCGACCAGCCGCGCGCGCTCGGCCAGGCGCCGGGCTGCGCCGGTCGGAGCGTGAGCGGCAGCTACAAAGCCGTCCCAGCGCCAGACATCGCCTTCGGGCGACACCAGCCGCTGGCCAGTCTTGAGCTGCGAGACAAGCTCCGCGCCGCGCTCCTTCGGCACGACGCCGATCTGCCTCAGCCGTCGCGTCAGCTCCGGCGGGGCCTGGACATGCGCGGCGAGCGGCTCGACGCCGGCGGGCAGTGAAGGATCGTCGCGATCGCTACCTGCGACCGTCCAGCGCATCGGCGCCGAGGGATCGACCGGCGCGTCGAGATCGTCGCCGAGCGCCGCGCCAAGCGCCTTCTCAAAACCCTTGGCGACGGTGACGCCATCGATGATCGGCGGCCACAGATTCTTTGTCGCGCCAGTGACGAGCTTGGCAATGGTGCGCGCCTCGGTCTCGAGCCGCTGCACGCGCTTGTCGGCCTCGGCGAGTGGAGCACGCGAGGCTTCGAGCCTGGCGCGGGCCGCAACATGCGCTGTCTCGGCGTCCTGCGCCGCGGTCTCGGACTCGGCGCGATTCTGTTGCGCGGTCTCCATGGCGGCCGCAAGCGCCGCGAGGTCGCCGAGACCACCGGTCTCCTGCGCGAGCCTCTGCTCGTCCGCCTGGACGTTGGCGATGTCGTGGTCGAGCCGGGCAAGACGGTCGCGATGGCTGCGCACGCTCGCCTCAAGCTGATTGCGCCTGGCGGTGAGGTCGGCAAGCGCGGTGGTGAGCTCGGTGAACAGCCGCTCGGTGTCGGCTAGCGTCGCTTCCGCGGCCGCGACGCGCTCATCGACGCCAGAGCGTTTCTCGACGCGCGTCTTGATCTCTTCCTTCAGCTCCGCGTCCTCGGCGTCGAGCCGGTGCAACGCGATGTCGGCGTCCGCGCTCTGCTGCTGCTCGCGGGCGATGTCGGCGGCAAATTGCGTCAGCCGGCGATCAAGCTCGGCGACGCGCTCTTTGGCGCGCTCCTCCTCGCGGTCGAGCATGTCGCGGGCATTGGTGAGCCGCTGCAGGCCGGCGGCCGCGCGGGCTTCGGCGTCACGGAGCGCCGGCAGCTCGGCGGCGCGGAGCGCCTGGATGCGGGCGGCTTCGGCCTGCTCGCGAGTCCGTTCGGCCATCTCGCGCACGGTGAGATCGTGATTGTGCGCGGATTCCGTGACATCTGCGTTGGCCTCGAGCCAGCGCAGATGGAACAGCATTGCTTCGGCCTTGCGCACCTTGGCCGCGACCTCGCGATAGCGGATCGCCTGGCGCGCCTGCTTCTTCAGGCCTTCCATCTGGCCGGCGAGCTGGCCGATCACGTCCTCGACGCGGGTGAGGTTGGTCTCGGCCGCCTTCAGGCGGAGTTCCGCTTCATGGCGCCGGGCATGCAGGCCGGCGACGCCGGCCGCATCTTCCAGCACGCGGCGGCGCTGCTCGGGCTTGGCCTGGATGATCTCGCCGATCTTGCCCTGGTGTACGAGCGCCGGCGAGCGTGCGCCGGTCGCGGCATCGGCAAACAGGATCTGCACATCGCGTGCGCGCACGTCGCGGCCGTTGATGCGATAGACCGAGCCCGCCTCACGCTCGATGCGGCGGGAGATTTCGAGGAGCTGGCTGTCGTTGATCGCCGCAGGCGCCGAGCGATCGGAATTGTCGATCGTCATCACCACCTCGGCGTGGTTGCGCGCGGGGCGGTTGCCGGAACCGGCGAAGATCACCGCATCCATGTCGGCCGCGCGCAGCGATTTGTGCGAGGTCTCGCCCATCGCCCATCGCAATGCCTCGACCAGGTTCGACTTGCCACACCCGTTCGGACCGACCACACCGGTCAGTCCCGGTTCGATCACGAAGTCAGTGGGTTCAACGAACGACTTGAAACCATGGAGGCGAAGGCGCGTCAGCTTCATAAACAAGAATCT
Source organism: Bradyrhizobium sp. (assembly GCF_035309285.1). Classification (GTDB taxonomy): domain Bacteria; phylum Pseudomonadota; class Alphaproteobacteria; order Rhizobiales; family Xanthobacteraceae; genus Bradyrhizobium. Next base: position 48,012 of record NZ_DATGFH010000098.1, read on the forward strand.
CTCTTGGCAGGGCGCGAATCTCCCTGCCCGGACAATACCATAGAAGGCAATGTCGATGTGGGGTCGAGTCGCTTTGGCGCCTCTATTGGCCTGCGACAATGACTTTGACGTGACCCGAGGGCAACCGGGCCCGCCCTCTTTTCCCAAGCCTTTTGCTGGGGTTATCGGCGAAATTGAATCTTGACCGCAGCCTTGAGTGCTGTCGCGCTCAAGATTCCTGACTGAGCATGATCTTTTCGGAAAACCGGGGTCCACTTTTCCGGATGATGCTCGCGAGACTCAGTTCCAATGCGGCAACTCGATTTTGCCCATTCCTCGAACGGGGCTTCGCCCGCAATCCCAATGCGGGAGAAGCCTTCGAATCATGCGCTGGCAGATCAGCTTCCCTTCAGAAGCGGGTTGATCTTCTTCTCGAATTCCTCAATCGACGTCTCGCCCTTGATCTTCTCGCCGTTGATGAAGAAGGTCGGCGTCGAGTCCACCTTCAATACGTCGCTGGCGTATTTCTGGTCGGCGGAGATCTTGTCGAGCAGCGACTGGTCCTTCAGGCAGTCGTCGACCTCCTGCTTGCTTAACCCCGCTTGCTTGCCGATCCGCTCCAGCGTCTCCGTGGTGTCCTTCATCACCCAGTCGCCCTGCGAGCGAAACAGGAGATCGGTGACCGCGAAATACTTTTGCGCGTCACCCTTGGCGATGCAACGCGACAGCATCGAGCCGGCGGCGGCCTTGATGTCGAGCGGGAACTCGCGGAAGATGTAACGGACCTTGCCGGTATCGATATATTCCGACTTGATCTTCGGAAAGGTTTCAGCGTTGAACGCGGCGCAATGCGGGCAGGTCATCGAGGCGAATTCGGTGATGGTGACCTTGGCATCCGCCGGACCCAGCGCCATGTCCGGCAGCGACACGGGCTTGGCGACATCGGCGGCGGTCTGCGCCTGGGCTTCGAGGATGAACGGCGGCGAAAGGCTTGCGATCGCGGCAAGTCCGATCAAGGACAGGGCGGCAGTGAAGGCGCGGCGGGTAATGATCAAGTTCAACTCCCGGATTGGCGCCCAAAGCGCCCGATTTGTCCCAATAGAGCAGCCGTTCGCTAGCTTGAAACGGCGATTGTGGCAATGGCTGGCCACATCCGGCCGCATTGGCCAAAGCGTCAATTTCGCTTGATTGCAGCACCCAGGCGCGCCAGGGCGGCGCGCAGTTGCTCGTCCTCCACCGAGGACAGGGTCTTTGCGATGTCCGCAACCGCCTCCGGGTCCGGAGCGCGGGGGCGGGAAGGGCGGTCCCGCCGCGACAGCGGCGCCTGCCGCAGCGCTATTCTGCCGACAGCGCTCCAGCCGAAGAAGCGGTTGACCCGCTGCTGGATGACGTCCGAGGAGTGCTGGATTTCGAGCGCCATCGGGCCTTCGACCTTGAGCACCAGCGTGGCCGGCTCCTGTGGCTGGCCCTCGACCGGCCGCGGCCATTGCAGCTTCAACGGCTCGGAATGGGCGGCGATCTCCGCGCCGGCGATCTCCGCCCACCGCGTCACCAATTCCCGCGCCGCAAAACCCTGCTTGGCATAGGCGTCGGAGAACACGTCGCTGAGCAGGACGGAGAGCGGTTTCGCGCTCACCGGACGAGGCTTGGACATGGGCGGTTTATATATCATCGCTGCGCCCTGCAGTCTCGATCACGCCGCGCGCGGGCGGATGGCCTTGAGGTCGCGGTCGATCTGTCGCCTTCGCTGCATCAAGTCGTAGTCCATCTGGAGCCCGAGGAAGAAGCCTTCCGAGACGCCGAAATAGCGCGCGAACCGAAGGTCGGTATCGGCGCTGATGTCGCGTTTGCCCAGCACGATCTCGTTAATCCGGCGAGGCGCGACATGTACCGCACGCGCAAGAGCGTTCTGGCTCAGATCCATTGGCTTGAGGAACTCTTCAAGAAGGATTTCGCCGGGATGCGGGTTGCGCAACAGTCCGCTTTTAGCGGTGGTAGTCGACGATTTCGACATGCATCGGTCCTCCCTCATGCCAAACGAAACATATGCGCCATTGATTGTTGATCCGAATCGAATGCTGTCCCTGCCGATCGGCTTTCAGGACTTCGAGCCGGTTGCCCGGCGGAACGCGTTGAGCACCCGGGCCTGATTGAGGAGGCGAAGCTTTCGTAGTGCGACGTTTTGAATGTCCGGCGGCAACTTCCGGCTCTGCCGTCCCGACCAGATTAATTCCGTCTCGGAATCGGCAAAGCTCTGAATCATGATCAACTATAACGCGCCGCGTTATAGTCCGCAATGCTGGTCAGGTAACGATTCTCATCTTATGGTGTGCTGTGTCCCAGCCGAGAACAGCTTCGCGTAAAAGGCAGGTCGCAGCTCCGGAGAGCTGCGACCGCCCCACGCTGTTGCTCGCCTGGTACGACCGGCATCGCCGGAAATTGCCGTGGCGGGCGGCGGCCGGCGAGCGCGCTGATCCGTACCGGGTCTGGCTGTCGGAGATCATGCTGCAGCAGACGACGGTCAAGGCTGTCGGTCCTTATTTCCTGAAGTTCCTCTCGCGCTGGCCCGATGTGGCTGCGCTCGCTAGTGCCTCGCTCGACGATGTCCTGCGGCTATGGGCCGGGCTCGGCTATTATTCGCGCGCGCGCAATCTGCACGCCTGCGCCGTCGCGGTGGTGCGCGGGCATGGTGGCGCTTTTCCCGATACCGAAGAAGGACTGCGCGGCCTGCCGGGGATCGGGCGCTATACCGCGGCGGCGATTGCCGCGATCGCCTTCGACCGCCGCACCATGCCGGTCGACGGCAACATCGAGCGGGTGGTGTCGCGGCTGTTCGCGGTGGAGGAGCCGCTGCCGCAGGCGAAGCCAAAGATCCAGGAACTGGCGGCGACCATGCTCGGCCCCGCCAGCGCCGGCGACGAGAAGTCTCGCGCCGGCGACAGCGCGCAGGCGCTGATGGACCTCGGCGCCTCCATCTGCACGCCGAAGAAGCCGGCCTGTGCGTTGTGTCCGCTGAACGAGGATTGCGCGGCGCGTGCACAAGGCACGCAGGAAACCTTCCCGCGCAAGCTCGCGAAGAAGACCGGCGAGCTGCGCCGCGGCGCGGCCTTCGTCGTCACGCGCGGCGACGAGCTGCTGGTCCGCACGCGTCCTGAAAAAGGCTTGCTCGGCAGCATGACCGAAGTGCCGGGCTCGGAGTGGCGTGCCGGCTTGGACGACAAGGCGGCGCTGCAGCAGGCGCCCGCACTGAAAGGCGTCACGCGCTGGCATCGCAAGGCCGGCGTGGTCACCCATGTCTTCACGCATTTTCCGCTGGAGCTTGTGGTCTATACCGCAGACGTTTTGGCCGGCACACGCGCACCGAAGGGCATGCGCTGGGTGCCGATCGCGACACTCGCCGACGAGGCGCTGCCGAATGTCATGCGCAAGGTCGTGACGCACGGACTCGATCTATAGCTGCTGACAGCAAGCTGTCAGCAGGCCTGCGTTAGGAGGGGCGAAACGGAGGCTTCGATGATCAAGACCGCGCTCGACGACCTGAACCTGCCACCCATCGCAAAACTCCTGGGATGGCGCGTTCTGGACGCGCGGCCTGCGGAAGGCTGGCTCAAGCTCGGCTTCGAGGGCAAGGCTGATTTCTGCAACCCGGCCGGCTTCATCCAGGGCGGCATTTTGTCGTCGATGCTCGACGACACCATGGGCCCTGCGGTGTTCGTGATGACCGGGGGCAAGAGCTACACGACGACGGTGAGCCTGACTGTGAACTTCCTGGCGCCCGCCAGGCCTGGACCGATCATCGGGGAAGCGAAAGTCACCCAGCTCGGCAAGACGATTGCGTTCGTCGAGGGGAAACTGACAGCCGAGGACGGCACATTGCTGGCGAACGCAACAGCCGTCGAGCGATTGCTGGATGCCGCTAAAGCGATCGGCTAGCTCGCTCTTGCCTTCGGCGCCTGCACGATCGGCGGCTTGGCGTTCAGCGCTTCGACCTGGAAGCCCGCGACACGCTTGTAATTGGCGGCGATGTCTTCCAGCTCCTGTTGCGACAGCACGTCGGTGACGACCTTGTAGCCATCGGGCGCGCGCTCCTCGACGAGCTGCATCACCTGCTCCGGGCCGTTGCGGCGGTTGAGCATCACGAGATCGCTGGTGGCAGGACGGCGCTCGGCCTCGTAAGCAACCAGCGCGGCGTTGGTCGGGCCGTGTGCCAGAATTTCGCGCGTCAGCACGCGCGCATCGAGGATCGCCTGCGAGGCGCCGTTCGAGCCGATCGGATACATCGGATGGGCGGCATCGCCGAGCAGCGTCACCCGGCCAAACGTCCAGCGTCCAAGCGGATCGCGATCGACCAGCGGATATTCATAAGCGTGCGGGCAGTTGCGGATCAGGCTGGGGACGTCGAGCCAATCGAATGTCCAGTTTTCGAACCACGGCAGGAACTCTTCGAGCCTTGCGGTGCGGTTATAGTCCTCGCGGCGCCATTGATAGGTCGGCGGCATGTGGCGCTCGGCGACCCAGTTGATCTGATGTTTGCCCGCCGCATCCGGCTCCTTCGAGATCGGGTAACAGACGAATTTCAGGGTCTCGTGGCCGGCCATGATCATGGTGCGGCCGGACAAGAATGCGTCGCCTGCGGTGATGCCGCGCCAGAGGATGCGGCCGTTCCAGATCGGCGGGCCTTCCTGCGGAAAGAGCTTCTCGCGCACGGCGGAATGAATGCCGTCGCAGGCGATCAGGAGCGGGCCTTCGTAAGCGCCCGCCAGCTTGCCGGTCGCCTTGTCGATGAACTCGGCGCGGACGCCGTTTGCAGTCTCGGTCCAGTCGGAGAGATGATGGCTGGTGAGGATGTTCTCTGGTCCGAGCCGCAGCTGCGCGGCATCGAGCAGGATCTTGAGCAGCGTGCCGCGATGGATCGAGAATTGCGGCCACTTGTAGCCGGCCTCCAGCCCGCGCGGCTCGCTCCAGATCGGCTGGCCGTGCTTGGAGAAATAGGCAAGCTCCTTGGTGCGTACGGCCGCGGCGCTGAGTTGCTCGAGCAGGCCGAGCTCGATCAGCTCGCGCACCGCATGCGGCAGCACGTTGATGCCGACGCCGAGGGGCTTTAGCTCTTGCACGCTCTCGAACACGCGGACGGGAACGCCGACCTGGTGCAGGCTGAGCGCCAGCGTCAGCCCGCCAATTCCGCCACCCGCGATCAATACCGTCATGACCCGCCCTCGCTTCCTGTCATGGTCATGACACGGCATCGCGGGCGGGGGCAACCCTCGAAAAGTAGCCGCGTCGCAATGGGATGGACGGGTGGGGGCTCTGGCGCTAAGTTGCCGCCGTCTTCGGGAGGAACCAAAAATGTATAAACTCTATTATGCCCCCGGCACCTGCGCGCTCGCCTCGCACATCGCGCTGGAAGAAGCCGGCGCCGACTACCGCGCCGAGCGGCTCGACTTCAAGGCCAACCAGCAGCAGAGCCCGGACTATCTCAAGATCAATCCCAAGGGACGCGTGCCGGCGCTCGTGACCGACAGGGGGATACTCACCGAAAATCCGGCGATCCTCGCCTATATTGCCCAGACTTTTCCGAAAGCGAAGCTCGCGCCGCTCGACGATCCCTTTGCTTTCGCACAGGTGCAGTCGTTCAACAGCTATCTCTGCGCCACCGTGCATGTCGCGCATGCGCACAAGGGCCGCGGCGCACGCTGGGCGACGGAGGAGTCCTCGTTCGCCGACATGAGGCGCATGGTGCCGAAAAGCGTGGGCGCCTGCTTCGCGCTGATCGAAAACGGCATGCTGAAGGGGCCGTGGGTCATGGGCGAGCAGTACACCATCTGCGATCCCTACCTCTACACGGTTTCGCTCTGGCTCGAGGGTGACAGCATCGACGTCAAGACCCTGCCCAGGGTCGCCGATCACATGAAGCGCATGTCGGGGCGCCCCGCGGTGCAGAAGGTGATGGGCGAGCAGCAGGCCAAGGCGGCGTAGCTCTGGGCGATTTTGTAGGGTGGGCAAAGCCAACGGGTCCGCGCGAGCGCGCGGCCCGATGGCGGGCTCCGCGTGCCCACCATTCCTGTTTCGCTCGCTGCGGTGGGCACGGCGCAGGCGCGCCTTTGCCCACCCTACGATTTCTTCTTCTACAGTCGATCCACATCAATAAGAGCGTAGCGCGCAGCGTCACATCGCTGGGCTCACGTGCCGCGTTGCCAAGCAGGAGCACACCATGAGCGCAGACATCTTCAACCCATCGAGCCTGATGAAGCCGGTGGGCTACTCGCATATTGCAAAGGTCACCGGCGGATCGCTGGTCTATATCGCCGGCCAGGTCTCGGCCGACGTCTCCGGCCAGTTGGTCGGCGAGGGCAATTTCGAGGCGCAGGCCGAGCAGGTGTTCAAGAATCTGAAGGCCGCGGTGGAAGCTGCCGGCGGCACCATGGCGGATCTCATCAAGATGAATGTCTATCTTGTCGCCGAGGTCGATGCGAGCGAGGTGCCGAAATTCCGCAGCGTTCGCGACCGCTACGTCAACGTCGAGAAGCCGCCGGCCTCGACGCTTGTCGTGGTGACGCGGCTGGCGCGGCCCGGCTGGCTGCTCGAGGTCGAGGCGGTCGCCGCGATCGGCTAACCATTCTCGGAGTCATTCCGGGGCGCTCGCGAACAGCGAGCGAACCCGGAATCCGGAGTTTGTTGTGCGAGGTTCCGGGTTCGCGCTCACGCGCGCCCCGGAACGACGGGAGAAGCATCAGGCCGCCTTGGTCTTGAGGTGGCCGAACATGAAGTTGCGAGCCTCGTCGTCCATCTCGGCCTTGAAGGTGAACTTGTCCTTCAGCGCGATCGCGCGCGCTGCCGCTGGCCTTGCGCTGATCTCATCGACCAGCCGCTTCACGTTCTTGTACCTCGCAAAGCCCTCTTCGCCGAGCACGAAGCTGCCAAGCCGCGCCCAGCCCCAGAACGCCATGTCGACGATGGTGTAGGTGTCGCCAACCATGTACTTGCTCCTGGCGAGGTGCTCGTCGAGGATTTTGTAGTGGCGCTGGGCCTCGTAAGCGTAGCGGTTGAGCGCATAGTCGAGGTTCTTCGGTGCCGCGGTCTTGAAATGCACGGCCTGTCCGGAATAGGGGCCGAGGCCGGAGGCGATGAACAGCAGCCACGACAGCATCTGCGCGCGGTTCTGCGGCGTGTTCGCCGGCATGAATTTTCCGGTCTTCTCGCCGAGGTAAAGCAGGATCGCGTTGCTATCGAACACGAACACGCCGTCATCATCGATCGCCGGCACCTTGCCGTTCGGATTGACTTTCAGGAACTCCGGCTTGAACTGCTCGCCCTTGCGGGTGTCGACCGGCACGAGCTCGCAAGGAAGGCCCGTCTCTTCGAGGAAGAGTGCGACCTTGTTCGGGTTCGGTGCGCCATTGAAGTAGAATTTGAGCATCAATTCCTCCGTTCTTGTTGACCCGGGAAAACCGGGATGCCGCGGTGGGTGTTCCATGCATGTGCATGTTTTCTAGAAATTGCAAGCGACGAGTTCGTGAAGGGGGCTCATCATCTCGACGTCATTCCGGGGCGCGCGCAAGCGCGAACCCGGAATCTCGAGATTCCGGGCTCTCGCTTCGCGAGCCCCGGAATGACAGCAACAGGTGATTGAGAAGATTAACCCGCCGCCATGCCGGCGCGGATTTCGGCGCGGAGCTCGTCGATCAGCTTGAGGCCACCCTTGGTCTCGACATGCCAGAAGGTCCAGCCGTTGCAGGCTTCGGATCCCTGCGCCACCGCGCCGATGCGGTGGATCGAGCCGACCTTGTCCCCCAACATGATGGCGCCGTCGGCCCGCACCAGCGCGCCGTGGCGCTTCCTGGCGTCGACCAGTTTCGTGCCCGGCATGATCATGCCGCGCTCGATCAGTTCGGAGAAGGCGACCCGCGGCGCCTCGCGCGCAGTCATGAATGGCGCGAGCGCGGCTTCGGGCAGCGGCTCGACGGCAGCGATGCGCGCTTTCGCGGCGTCCGCATAGTCCTGGTCGCGCTCGAAGCCGATGTAGCGGCGGCCGAGACGCTTTGCCACGGCCCCGGTCGTGCCGGTGCCGTTGAAGGGATCGATCACGAGATCGCCCGCCTTGGAGGACGACAGCAGCACGCGCGCGAGCAGGCCCTCCGGCTTCTGCGTCGGATGCACCTTCCTGCCGTCCTTGCCTTTCAAGCGCTCCTCGCCGGTACAGAGCGGGATCAGCCAGTCGGAGCGCGCCTGCACGTCCTCATTGGCGGCCTTCAGCGCTTCATAGTTGAAGGTGTAGCCCTTGGCCTTCTCGTCGCGCGCGGCCCAGATCATGGTCTCGTGCGCGTTGGTGAAGCGGCGGCCGCGGAAATTCGGCATCGGATTGGACTTGCGCCAGACGATATCGTTGAGGAGCCAGAAGCCCAGATCCTGCATGATCGCGCCGACACGGAAGATGTTGTGGTAGGAGCCGATCACCCACAGCGTCGCCGACGGTTTCATCAGGCGGCGGCAGGCCAAGAGCCAGGCGCGCGTGAAATCGTCATAGGCGGCAAAGGAAGTAAACTTGTCCCAGTCGTCGTTGACGGCATCGACATGGGATTCGTCGGGGCGTTTCAATTCGCCCTTGAGCTGCAGATTGTAGGGCGGGTCGGCGAAGACCAGGTCGACGGAACCGGCTGGAAGCTTCGACATCTCGGCGACGCAATCGCCGACAATGATGTGGTGATCTCCAGGGGATTCAAAATTTGTGCGGGGCGCCTTTGCAGACGCCCCGCGACGCGACACAACCATGACTCAAGAACTCTGACTCAGGCGACGCTGTCGGCGACGCGGGACCAACAAACCGACTGGGCGCTACATTGACGCGACTGGGTAAACATGGAGTTATCGCGAGCGGTCGTGGGTCACTTTTGCCCGCTAGGCAATTTTTGCCGGGCGCGCTATTGATTAATGGAATGCGAATTTTAGCTTTTTGGTCGCGCCGTCCCGTGTTGCGCCAAACGCGTGATAAAGCCGCGTTAGCGGCGCGAACATCATGCGCGGAAGCGCAGACAAAAGAGGAAAATCGCCATGCGTTACGATGATTTCCGCCGCAGCGACGATATCGAGGACCGTCGCGACGACAGTGGCGGAATGATGGGCGGTGGCGGCGGCATCGGCTTGCCGATGGGCGGCGGCGGTCTTGGCATCGGCACCATCATCGTGCTCGGCCTGATCTCGTATGCGTTCGGGATCGACCCGCGCATCCTGATCGGCGGCGCCGAAATTCTCTCGGGCGGCGGCCAGACCACGACCTATCAGACCGATCGTCCTTCGGGCACGCGCAAGACTGGCGCGCCGACCGACGAGATGGGCAGCATGATCGCCGGCATCCTCGGCGAGATCGACGACCGTTGGAGCGAGCAGTTTTCGGCGTCCGGCAAGTCCTATACGGGTCCCAGAATCGTGCTGTTCCGCAACGCCACCAATGGCGGGCGCTGCGGCATGGCGCAGTCGGCCATGGGGCCGTTCTATTGTCCGCCGGACCGCAAGATCTTTCTCGACACGGGCTTCTTCCGCGAGGTCGAGAACCGCTTCCACGGTTGCTCGGGCAACGCCTGCAAATACACCGCCGCCTACATCATCGCGCATGAGGCCGGCCATCACGTGCAGAACCTGCTCGGCATCATTCCCAAGGTGACCCAGTTGCAGCAGGCGGCGAGCAGCAAGGCGGAAGCCAACAGGCTGCAGGTGAAGGTCGAGCTGCAGGCGGATTGCCTGTCCGGCATGTGGACCAACATGGAGCAGAAGAAGCGGCCGAACTTCCTCGAATCCGGCGACATCGATGCGGCGTTGACCACGGCGTCCGCAATCGGCGACGACACGCTGCAGCGTCAGGCGACGGGCCGCGTGGTGCCGGACTCCTTCACCCACGGCTCGGCCGCGCAGCGCAAGCAATGGTTCATGAACGGCTATCAGCAGGGTAACATCGCGGCCTGCAACACCTTTGCCCCCGGCGCGGTGCGGTAGGCGGGGATGATGTTACTTCGAATCGAGCAATGCGATTGCAGTTACACCTCGCCCCGCTTGCGGGGAGAGGTCGGAATTCAAGCGCAGCTTGAATTCCGGGTGAGGGGGCTCTCCGCGAGTCCATCTATCACCGCATTCGTTGAAGCGGCCCCTCACCCCAACCCTCTCCCCGCGAAGAGCGGGGAGAGGGAGAGGCGTTCGCAACCCAACTTCGTTATGCGATAAAGCCGATGTCGTCGATCGATTCAGAGAAGCCATTCATCCCGCTCAACATCGCGGTGCTGACGATCTCGGACACGCGCTCGCTGGCCGACGACAAATCCGGCGCAACGCTCGCGGACCGGCTCACGGCGGCGGGCCATCATCTGGCGGCGCGTGAAATCATTGTCGACGACGTCGACGCCATCCGTGTGATCATCCGGCGATGGATCGCCGACAAAGGCGTGGACGTCATCATCACCACCGGCGGCACCGGCTTCACCGGTCGCGACGTGACGCCGGAGGCGATCGAGCCGCTGTTCGAAAAGCGGATGGACGGCTTCTCCATCGCCTTCCACATGTTGAGCCACGCCAAGATCGGCGCGTCGACGGTGCAGAGCCGCGCGACTGCGGGGGTCGCGGGCGCGACCTTCATCTTCTGCCTGCCGGGCTCGCCCGGCGCCTGCCGCGACGGCTGGGACGGCATCCTGGCCGCGCAGCTCGATTACCGCACGCGCCCCTGCAATTTCGTCGAGATCATGCCGCGGCTGGACGAGCATCTGCGCCGCCCGAAGGCGCAAGGCGCGTCGGCTTAATCCCGTGAGGCAAGAACGCCCATGAAAGCTGCCTACATCGAACGCCACGGCGGGCCGGAGGTTCTCAAATTCGGCGACATGCCCGATCCCGTGGCCGCACCCGGCGAGGTCGTGGTCGACATTGTCGCTGCGAGCGTCAACGGCGCGGACTGGAAGGTGCGTGATGGCAAATCCGGTCAGCTCGCGCGTTTCCCCTACATCCTTGGACGGGATTTCTCCGGCGTCGTTTCAGCCGTCGGCGCCGGCGTGAGCGATCTTCGCGTCGGCGATGAGGTCTTTGCCGTCTGCGACGTCGGACAGGAGGGCGCCTATGCCGAGAAGATCGCGATCAAGGCCGCCATTGTCGCAAGGAAGCCCGGCGCCGTGTCGCATGTCGACGCCGCGGCGCTGGCGCTTGCGGGACTCACGGCGATTTGCACCGTCGAAGACACATTGAAACTGAAGGCGGGCGAGACGATCCTGATCCAGGGCGGCGCCGGCGGCGTCGCGAGCTTCGCGATCCAGCTCTCGAAACATCTGGGCGCGCGCGTGATCACGACCGCAAGCGCGTCGAACCATGACTATCTGCGCCAGATCGGCGCCGATGAGATCATCGATTACAATGCGGTGGACTTCACGAAAGTCGTGAAGGATTGTGACGCCGTTTTCGACACCGTCGGCGGCGATGTCGCGCAACGCTCGTTTGCCGTGCTGAAACCAGGCGGCCGCGCCGCCTTCATTGCCTCCGGCCCGCAAGCGCCAAAGCCGGCGCGCGGTGATGTCGTTGCGCTACGACCCAAGGTCGGACGTGATCGGCCCCATCTCGAGCGCATTGTCGAACTGATCGCAAACGGCGCCGTCCGTCCGCCGGACGTGACGCGCTACAAGCTGAGCGAAGCCGCGGCCGCGCACAGGCTCAGCGAATCCCGCCACTTTCGCGGCAAGCTGGTGTTTCAAGTCCGCTGAGCGGGTTGCGGAATACGGCTGAAACCTGGTCTAGCTCGGCAAGGACGGCTGGCCTCCGTTGCTGCCGCAATCCATCACTGTTTCGTCTGTTCTTGCCCGAAGCTCGGCGAATGAAACGAGCCGGCCGGCGATGGCGCTGGCAGCGACGGTTGGCGGGCTTGCGAGCCACACCTGCCCCGGACCGGACCGTCCGGGGAAATTGCGGTTGATGGCGCTCACGGTCACCTGCTCGCTGTCGATCGACGAGCCCGGGCCGCAATTGGCGCAGGCGCCGCACGATGGCTGCAAAATCCGCGCGCCGACCCTCTCAAAGGCCTGGAGATAGCCGCGCGCGACGCAGTAGTCGCGAACCGCGGTCGTGCCGAACTGGAGGTATAGCGCCGTCCCGTCAGGCACGCGAAGGCCGCGGCGCGACGCCCATGCGAGGACTTCGTGATAGTGGTCGAAGTCTTCGCGTTTGCCGCCGGTGCATGAGCCTGCGTAGGCGATGTCGACGTGCACGCGATCCGGCAGCTCGCCAAGCGCGACAGCGTTGCCGGGGTCCCCGGGGCGCGCGACCAGCGGGGTGAGGCGGCTGCAATCGACGGATATCACCTCGGCATAATGAGCGCCGTGGTCGCTCTGCATCCAGGGCTCGAGCGAGACCTCGATTCCGCGGCGTTCTCTCAGGAAGCGCACGGTCTCGGCGTCTGGTTCGACGATGCCGGTAAAGCCGCCGAGCTCGGCCGTCATGTTTGTGAGCGTCGCCCGCTCGTCTGTCTTCAACGCAGTGACGACCGGGCCACAGAACTCGAACACCTTGCCGACGCCGCTGCCGGCGCGGATCGAAGGCTGCGAGAGCAGGTGCAGGGCGACGTCTTTCGCCGTCACGCCCGCCGGGAGCCGACCCACAAGTTCGACACGGATGGACTCCGGAACGGTGAGCCTCACCGCACCCGTCATGAACGCGTTCGCCATATCGGTGGTGCCAACGCCGAAGGCGACGCAACCCAGTGCCCCGCTGTGGGGTGTATGGGAATCGGTGCCGACAATGAGCTGCCCGGGCATCGCGTAGCGCTCGGCCATCATGGCATGCGAGATGCCGGCAACGCTGCCGCGGTCGTTGCGGGCCGCTTCGTCCTCGGTCAGGGTACGGTGCTCCCGGAGGCCGTAGTCAGCCACGAATTCGCGCTGCGCGCGGCACATGGCCGCCACGTTCGGCACCAGATCCTCACGAACATGGGCCGGACTCTCGGTCACGTAAGACGTGTGATCCTCGAACACGACGATCGAGGTGGAGTCATGCAGCATGAGCGGCTTGCCGAATGCCGAGTGGAGCATATGCGCGCACATCCCGGTGTAGTATTCGTGGATGAACCGCCAGTCGGCGCGCACGAACGCGCCGTCACCCGGCCGAATGCTCGCGCTCGTGAGCTCGGTCGCAAGCGCATGGCGCGCGAGGATCTTCTCGAACAATGTCCGCGGGCGATCCTCGCCCATCGCTCTGGCGAGGCGAATGTCGTGCATGAAGCGCCGGCCGAAGCGCAAGAGCCCGCCGACCTTGAGGATTTCGGCAGCGAGCGCATCCCGCCCAGCGACCAGCTCCTCGATGCCGATCGGCTCACCGGCCGCGACGCGGTCGATCAAGCCGAAGTCCGTCGAGGTGAAAAGGCCGATGTTGTCGGCGTTCTGGCGGTAGATGCGCTCGAAGCTTTCGGCGATGACGAGGCGGATGCCGGCGAGTTTTTCCGCTGTCGGGCTGTGTTCGCGCGATGACCCCTTGCCGTAGCGCTTGCCCGCGACCGTGACCGAGAAGCCGCCCTGCCGGATGGCATCGGCAAGAATCGGACGTGAGCCGCTCGTCTTGAATCCGGTGTAAGGGTAACGCGCCAGCGCATCATCATAGTGCGTGAGGATCGGGACAGGCGTGATCTCGTCGGTGGAGACGTCGTCTCGCAGTCGCCCCGCTTCGCTTCGCGAAAGCGCGCGGCCCGATAGCTGCGCGGCCACCAGGGCAGGGTCGTCGGAGAGATAGAGAATGCGGCCCGGAAGTTCGAGTGTAGCCATGGAGCACCATGAAATGTTTCGGGACCTGTTTTGGGCCCCGGCACCGATCGGGGCCATTGCCGGCTCGGCACTGGGGGCATCGCAAACGAAGATGGGCAAACGAAGATAGGAAGGCCATCGCCCGCCTCGATCAGCGCTTGAGGACGTCGATCAACGCTGTGACCGCTGCAGAGCGGGGGCTCTTGCGCAGCGCGATGACGCGCAGCTTTCGATCGGCCCACGGTTCATCGAGAGGGCGGCGCTCGAGCTGTGCCGACCCGGCATAGGCGGAGGCCGCGCTGCTCGGCACGATCGCGATGCCGAGGCCGGCTTCGACCATCCGGCAAACGCCGTCAAAGCTGTTCACGCTGACCGACACCTGCAGCTCGACACCGGCCGCGGCGGCTCGGTCTCGCAACACCCGGTCGAGAGAGCCACCCGACTGAACGGCGACCAGCGGGTGCTGCACGATTTCGCCAAACCGCAGTCTCTTCCGTGCACACAGCGGATGATCGCGAGGCAGCAACACGATCAGCGAGTCCTCGGCGAAGGGCCAGGCATCAAGACCGCTCGGCACCGGTTCGATGACGCACACGCCAATGTCGGCAACGTCGTCCAGACAGGCGCGGATGACCTCGATGCTCCGCCGCTCCTGGAGCGCGATCGACACCATCGGATAGGCCGCGTTGAATTGCTTCAGCCGCTCCGGCAGGAAGCCGATCACCGAGGACGAGTTCGCGAACAGCCGGACGCGGCCGGAAACGACGCCACTCAGCGAACGGACATCGCGCAATAGCGTATCGAGCCCGGCCTCGAACTGACGCGCGCGCTCATAAGCGATGTTGCCCGCCTCGGTCAGTTGAATGCCGTGCGCAGAGCGAACGAACAGCGCCACGCCGAGTGCATGCTCGAGGTCCGCGATACGGCGGCTGAGCGCGGACGGAGCGATGTTCTCCTTGGCGGCCGCGCGGGCGATCGAGCTTTCTTCGGCGGCACTGACGAAGAGTTGCAGGCCGTAGGGGTCAAGACGGAGGCGCAAGGGTTTCGCTCGCTGCTGTGGCGTGAGCCAAAGAGTATCGTGCCTGATCCCATGCCATCAACGTGGAGTGCAACGCGCTCTTGGACCTTGCCTTCACTCACGCGGTCGAAAGGGATCCGAGCCAGACGTGCTGGATCAATCGCCTTCCGTTGCCGATACTTCCGAACATTCGCTGGAATCTGGATGGACGAGGCTAAAATTGCGCAGTGGAGGCTTTAAGAATAATTCCGAATAGACCCTTTTTGTTGAAACGTCTCAGATCGGGACGAAGCGGCTCAGCAGTGCAAATCAGGGAAACCCGACCGGGAACGGTCTGAGTGAATGACCGAAAGCCCCAATTGGCATCAATGTCGTCAACAACCAGTGCGCCCTTTGGTCCCAATGCAGGCCACGTTCGATCCAGTTCGAACCGAACGTTACGCTCGCTATGGAGGCTGTCGTGAATGAAAAGGTCGATTTGACCGAGGTCATGAAGCAATCCAGGAAGACGGCGCCGACTGGAACCCTTGATATATGTCCATCGATCGGAGTAGCCGTCGCCGACGGCAGCTCCAATCTGCTGATGCCAGAACCTTTCCAGGGGTGGAAGATCAATACTCCAGAGATAGCCGTCTCCATTCCTCTTGAGCGCCTCGAGAATGAAACGCGACGTGACACCGTGAGCCACCCCGGTCTCGACAACGTTCCGTGGTCTCAGATGACGCGTGAGACACCAAATGGCTCGCACCAATCCGGCATCTCCATCATTCCACCACTGAAAGCTCTCCGGGCCGGCTCGTATCCCCTTTGCCTCCAGCTCGCTTATGACCTGGTGCCATAGCGCCGAAGACTCCCGAGTTTCGTCGCAGGGCCACGACACTCCGAGCGCGTCATGGAGCTGTTGTTCCCAGCCCAAATTCGGCTCGTAGGGACACTGAGGTCTGCGCCGCTCGCGTTCAGCCGTATGGGCGTCGCTAATCGTGGTCCATGTCTCAATCGGATCGGCCAGCAGGTCGGCAACGCCTGTGACCGGATGCTTCAGCAGATAGCGCATGGGTATCCCCAGCATCGCTGCCTCCCGAGAGGAGCGGCCACAAGATCCGCTGCATCAAACTTGCTTCGCATTAACGGCGCGGATTTTGGAGCCGCAAAGAGAAAACCATACCGCGCGGCAATGAGGGCGTTGATGCGAGGTTTCCTATTCGCGAATTGCGTCGTTTCGACGGCGCGCAGCAAATGCGTCGCCTGGGCGCACGGCCCAATTCCTCGTTCCGGGCAGGCGAGGGCGCGAACCCGCATCTGCGAACTGCTGATTTGCCGAAATGTCAAGCCGCTCGATGAAAAAGATTTCGCTTTTTCGGAAGACCAAACCAAAGTAGTTTCACCCCGTCCTGATTCCACCTGAGGGGCGTATCGCGATCGTCACGGACGTGGGGATCAGGATGCGATGGACGTGAGGGTGCTCAGCGCGCTTTGGCGCGCGGACGAAGGCATTCCTTGCGGACGAGCGAAATCGTGCGGTCCCGACGCCCCGACGCTGGCGTCAACCCCCGGGTCAAGCGATGTCGGCCTTCGGCCGACACGCCGAGAGCCCGGGGGGACGGAGGCTAACAAGCCCGGTACTCCGGGGAGACCACGTATAAGCCGTAAACCATCGCGCAGGGAATGCCGGTTGATTTGGCTGCCCTGTTGTTGCTTGCGTGCGCAAGTGCACCTTCTTTTGCACGCAAGGCTCTCGGGTGCGGCCTGCACCCGGCATTCCCTGCGCCCTCAGTTTTCCGAGGGACGCGGACGATGCAGAACCCGGACGGATTTCCGCCGCGGGAATGCGGAGGCTCGTCTCTCGTCGTCATTGCGAGGAGCCAACGGGGCCGCGCGTTCGCGCGGACCCGCTGGCTCGCAATGGCGACGATGGGCTGTTTGAAATTTGAATCTGAGGACTCCACCGCCCAAGGGCGCGAATTACAACTCCATCTCCCAGGTCTCGCCTGTGAGATCGACGCCAAAGCTGTGATGCTTCTCCTCGGCGACGCGGCGGAAGCCGACACTTTTGTAGATGCCGCGCGCGGCGACCAGGATGCTCTGGGTCCACAGCGTCATCCTCTTGTAGCCTTTCTCGCGCGCGGCGCGGACGCATTGCTCGACCAAAGCGCGGCCGATGCCGAGCCCGCGCGCTTCTTTTTCGACCAGCAGCAGGCGCAGCTTGGCGAGTTCGTCGGAGGCATTGACCAGGAAGACCGAGCCGAGCGGCTTGCCGTCCGACTCCGCGATCCAGCAATGCTCGCGCGAGGCATCGTAGGCCTTGATGAACTCTGCGCAGATCTCGGCGACCAGCGCCTCGTAAGAGATGTCCCAGCCATAGTCCTCGGCATAGGCGATCGCCTGCCGCGAGATCACCCAGCCCATGTCGCCGACGCGATGGCTGCGCAGGAGGAACGGCGCGCGCTCGTGCTGCCGCGGCTCGAGCAGATGCTCGATCGTGGCCATCGCGTCGGTCAGGCGGTGGCCGTCGTGGTCGGACAAAGGGGCCAGCATCGCCGCGACCTCGTCATGCGATGCCTGATTGAGCCTGGCGAAGGTCTGCCGTCCCTTGGCGGTAAGGCCGAGCCGGTATTGCCGGCGGTCGCTCGCCAACGGCTTTCGCGTGATCAGGCCTTTTTCGTCGAAATTCTGGATGATGCGGCTGAGATAACCGGCGTCGAGACCGAGCTCGATCCCGATCTCTTTTGCGGCAAGATCATCGCGATGTGCGAGCTCGTAAAGCACGCGCGCCTCGGAGAGCGAGAACGCGCTCTTGAGCAGATGTTGGTCGAGCACGCCGAGCTTGCGGGTATAGAAGCGGGTGAACGCACGGACGGCCGCGATCCGGCTTTCGGATTCGGTGAGTGACTTGGGCGGATTCTTGGGCGGATTCTTCGACGGATTCTTGGATGGATTCCTGGACGGTTTCATGGACGCACACCTCGATACTTGCCAATGTCAAATAATTATCTGACTTTGGCAAGTATGCTGGGCGCCTCACACCATGACGATGCGGCTGCGCAGCAGCGTGCGCGAGGAGCGGCCGAGCTGGCGCAGGAGCCGCGCCTCGGAGCGTCGCGCATCGGGCGCGTAGCCGCCGAGCCGCTGGTAATGGTCGCGCGCGATCAGGAGGCCCTGGTCGGAAAGCGGGCCGACGAAGGTTCGCGCGAGGTGTTTGAAGCTGTCGCGCCAGCCGCTGTCGCCATAGGGCGAGCGCGCATAGCGGAACACGCCGGCGCGGGGGCGGCCGCTTGCCGCCACTCCCTGGATGAATTGGGTGGTCTCCTCGATCCAGCCGGTGTCGAGGACCGCGCCTGGATGCAGGAACATCAGCCAGGGCGAGCGCGCTTCTCTGGCGCCGGCGGCGAGCGCCGCGGCGCGCGTTCCCTGCAGTCGCAGGAAGCGGCAGCCCGAGACGTCGGCAACACGCTCCATCACCGCATTGTCGGAGCGATCCACCAGCAGCACTTCGCGAATGACGCCGGCCGCCGCTCCCGGCACCAGCGCGGCAAGCGTGGCGACGGCAGGCTGCTCGACGCCTTCGGTCGGAATGATCACACTCAGCATGAATGCGGCTTGGTTGTCTCACCTGTCGAAAAACGCCGCACTGTTATCACCTTGTCACAGTCGAAACACCCTTTATGTGTGCGGCTTTTCCGGGCAAGCCGGTTAACCACGGCGCTCGATCACATTCCATCCCCGGAGTCGAATGTTCTTGATTTGTTCTAATGGCGTGTTATTTAGGAGCCATGAGTCGAGCATCCTCTCATGCCCTCAAGCACCCGCCGGTCACGGCGCCCTCCGAACCGGCGGGTGCGCCTTCGCCCTTTCCTGAACTTGCGGTCGCCATCGATCGCGAGCGGCGGCGCGGGCGCGGCGCGCAATCCAATGCCAGCGGCCGCTACGAGGCCGAGGCGCGGGTTGCGTTCGACGATGGCTGGCAGAGCCTTGACGAGTTGCCGGCGTTCAAGACCACGGTCGAGATCGACACTGCGCGAAAAGTGATCACGCGCAACGACTCTCCCGATATCGGTTTCGATCGCTCCATCAATCCCTATCGCGGTTGCGAGCATGGCTGTGTCTACTGCTTCGCGCGGCCGACGCACGCCTATCTCGGTCTGTCGCCGGGGCTCGATTTCGAATCGCGCCTTTATGCCAAGCCCGACGCGCCGGCGATGCTGGCGAAGGAGCTGGCCGCGCCGGATTACGAGCCGCGCATGATCGCGATCGGCACCAACACCGATCCCTATCAGCCGCTCGAGCGCGAGCGCAAAATCATGCGCGGCATTTTGGAGGTGCTTGAGCGCGCCGGCCATCCCGTCGGCATCGTCACCAAATCCGCACTGGTCGCCCGCGACATCGATATTCTCTCGCGGATGGCCAAGCGCAATCTCGCCAAGGTCGCGATATCAGTGACGACGCTGGACCCGCAGCTTGCGCGCACCATGGAGCCGCGGGCGCCGACGCCGCCGCGGCGGCTGGAGGCGCTGAAGCTGCTCGCGCAAGCCGGCATTCCGACCACGGTGATGGTGGCACCGGTGATCCCCGCACTCAATGACAGCGAGATCGAGCGCATCCTCGATGCCGCAGCCCATGCCGGAGCCAGGGAGGCAAGCTACGTTCTGCTCAGGCTGCCGCTCGAGGTGCGCGACCTCTTTCGCGAATGGTTGATGGCGAATTATCCCGACCGCTATCGCCACGTCTTCACGCTGATCCGCGACATGCGCGGCGGGCGTGACTACGACTCGCAATGGGGCACGCGCATGAAAGGGACCGGGCCGATGGCCTGGATGATCGGCCGGCGCTTCGAGATCGCCTGCGAGAAGCTCGGCTTGAACAAGCGCCGTTCGAAATTGACGACGGATCATTTCGTGAAGCCGAAAGGCGGCGGGCAGCAGCTCAGTTTGTTCTGAAGTTTGCAGTCGAGGGACATATCCATGAGTAAGAGCCCGCAGCCGTGGGTTCCGCGATTGACGCTCGCCCTGGCGCTGTTGAGAGCGGTGAAAGCCGCGTTGCGCGCCAAAGTTCCCGGTTGCGCGGCGGCATTCGTTTCAGCACCATCCCGGCATGAGTCGAGACAAGCCGGAAAAGAAAGACGCCAAGCTGCCGAAGGGCGTGATCGCGGTTGCGCCGCCGACCTTTCTGCGCGAGCGCGCGCTGTTCAAGCGCGGCATCTGGCCGGTGGCGGGTTGCGACGAAGCCGGCCGCGGTCCGCTCGCGGGTCCCGTGGTGGCGGCCGCCGTCGTGCTTGATCCCAACCGAATCCCGAAGGGAATTGACGATTCCAAGCGGCTCACCGCCGAGAAGCGCGAGGAGCTGTTCGAAAAGATCTGTGCAACCTCCGCCTTTGCGGTCGCCTTCGCCTCGCCGGCGCGAATCGATCGCGACAATATCCTGCGTGCGTCGCTCTGGGCGCTGGCGCGCGCCGTGCACGCGCTGCCCGAGATGCCCAGGCATGTCTTCGTCGATGGCCGCGACAAGCTGGCGCTGCCTTGCGAATGCGATGCTGTGATCGGCGGTGACGGCATGGTGGTCTCGATCGCGGCCGCCTCGATCATCGCCAAGGTGACGCGCGACCGGCTGATGAGCGCGCTGGCGCAGGATTGCCCGGGTTACGGATTTGAGCAGCACAAGGGCTATGCCGTTCCCGACCATCTCGAAGCGCTCGATCGGCTCGGTCCGTCCGCGCATCATCGCAGCTTCTTCGCGCCAGTGGTCGCCGCGCGCGCAAAGCACCAGCCCTGGACAGTCGAGCGCGAGGCCGACCTGTTCGCTGCGGTCGACACCTCCATCGAAGCCGAGATTTCCGCCGCCAATCAGGTCTAGCCTAAGTTTAGTTGCTTCCGCGGCTTCGGCGCTTTATCAAACATGCGGGATGGATGACGCCGGCTTACACGGGCGGGTTCGGGGTTTTTAGGCGTTTCATGCGTTTCACCTCGCTTGTTATCGAATTGATCCGGGCCCGGCCGCGGCTGGTGGTCTGGATCGTCGTGCTGTTACAGGCGGCGCTCTGGCTGATCGTGCCGCTTCTGTTCTACGCAAGCCCGCCCGGCAATGTCGCCACCGTGCTTGCCTTTGGCCGGGAGTACCAGGTCGGCACCGATCTCGGCCCGCCGCTGGCGCTTTGGCTTGCCGACATCGCCTTTCGAGTGGCGGGCAATCATCTGTTTGGCGTCTACGTCCTGGCGCAGCTCTGCTCGGTTGCGACCTTCTGGTTCCTCTTTCTCTTGGCGCGCGCCATCGTCGGCAGCCAGCACGCGGTGCTCGCCGTGCTCCTGACCATGACGGTCACGGCGTTCGCCTCATCGAGCCTCGCGTTCGGGCCGCTCGTGCTGGCGCGGCCGCTCTGGGCGCTATTGTTGTTCCATTCCTGGCAACTGATCGGCCAGAACCGCCGCAATGTGTGGTTCGCCTGGTCGATCGAGGCCGGTCTGTTGCTGCTCACGACGTCGGCCGCGATCGGCCTGTTGCTGCTCCTTGCCGGCTTCGCGGTCGCGACCGAGCGCGGCCGGCGGATGCTGATGTCGTTCGATCCGTTATTCGCGCTGCTCGTGATCGCAGTGCTCGCGTTGCCATATCTGATCTGGGTGATCCGCGCCAACGTCCTGGTCATGCCGGCCTTGCCCGCTCTGGCCGCGTTGAGTGCAAGGGCCTTGAGTTGGGCATGGCTTCTCGGCGGCTTGCTGCTCGCGATGGTGGGGATTGCGATCCTGGTCGCGCTCAACACGCCGCTGCTCAACCGCTCGAGCGAGGAAGCGCCGATCATCTATCGGCCGCCGGTGGATCCGCTGGCGCGCAATTTCGTCTATTTCCTCGCGATCGCACCGCCACTTGCCGGCAGCCTGATCTCGGGTCTGTTCAACCTCGACGGCGTCATCGGCGGCGCCGGCATCACGCTTTTGATGTCGGGGCTCGCCGTCATCGTCGCCACGGGCGATCTCCTGCATTTGCGCCATCAGCGCCTGTTGCGCACGGTGTGGGCGGCGGCGATTGTCATTCCCGCTCTGTCCGTCATCGGCGCGACGCTGTTCCTGCCGTGGACCGGCAGCAACGAGGTTGCAACCTCGCTGCCGGCGCGATCGATCGCACAGTTCTTCGGCGACAGTTTTGAGCGCCGCACCAATCAGCAGCTCCGCGCGGTCGCGGGCGACGCGCAGCTTGCGAGCCTGATCGCGCTCGACCACGCGCGTCCGCATTTGTTTCTCGACGCCACGCCCCAGCGCACGCCCTGGCTGACGCCCGTAAAGTTCAACGAAACCGGCGGCATCGTGGTCTGGCGCGCGTCCGACACCGCCGGCACGCCGCCGCCCGAGATCGCCCAGCGCTTTCCGGGTCTGGTGCCGGAAGTGCCGCGCGCCTTCGAATGGCTGGTGAACGGCCGCCAGCCGCTGCTCAGGATCGGCTGGGCCATCGTGCGGCCGAAAGGGAAGTAGCATCGGCCCCGGTATGACGTCGCTATTTCGCCAGCACCTTCGCGATCGTGCGCAGATCCTGCCACGACATCCGCTTGTAGGAGGGCGAGCGCAGCAGATAGGCCGGGTGAAACGTCGGCAACGCGCGGATGACCCGCGTGCCGGTGTCGTAATCGAACCATCGCCCGCGGGTGCGCATGATGCCCTCGCGGGTGCCGAGCAGGGTCTGGGTCGAGGGATTGCCGAGCGTCACCAGCAAGTCGGGATCGACCAGCTCGATCTGGCGCTGGATGAAGGGCAGGCACACCAGCGTCTCCTGCGGCGTTGGCGTGCGGTTGCCGGGCGGCCGCCAGGGAATGACGTTGGCGATGTACACCTTGCTGCGGTCGAGCCCGATCGCGGCGATCATGCGATCGAGCAGCTTGCCCGAGCGGCCGACAAACGGCAGCCCCTCAATGTCCTCGTCGCGGCCGGGTGCTTCGCCCACGAACATCACCCGCGACTTGGGATTGCCGTCAGCGAACACCAGCCGTGTCGCAGTCGATCGCAGCGCGCAGCCGTCGAATTTTTCCATGAGCGCGCGCAGCTCCTCCAATGTCGGTGCGGTGCGCGCAAGTTCCCGGGCCGATGCGATTGCGGCGTCGGGCGCGGGCGGCGGCTCGGCGAGACCGGAGAGCAAGGGGGCGGCGGGCATCGGCCGCGCCACCGGCGTCTGCGGTGCTTCGCGCGCCGTGGGGGCGGGCACAAGATCGGGATCGGCGAGGCGGTTGATCGGCTCCTCGGCGAGCGCGCAATCGACGCCGGCCTCCAGATAGAAGGCCAGCAATTGCGAGAGCGTCGGGGCGGGCTCGGGCGGAGACAGGGACATCGCGGCAATTTACGCCGCCTTGCGCGCTCATGAAACGCATTTCGGTGGTTGTCCTCTCGGCAAAAATCGGAAACAACGGGGAGGTTAGACGTTTTCCAACCGGGCTGAGCAGAGATCATGAGCAGCGAAGAGTTACCCCCGCGCGAATCCATGGAATTCGACGTCGTGATCGTCGGCGCCGGCCCGTCCGGGCTGTCCGCTGCGATCAAGCTGAAGCAGCTCAATAGTGACCTCAACATCGTCGTGGTGGAGAAGGGATCGGAAGTCGGCGCGCATATCCTGTCGGGCATGGTGATGGACCCGGTCGCGCTGGACAAGCTCATTGCCGATTGGCGCGAGGATTCCGATTGTCCGCTCAAGACCCAGGTCAAGGACGATCATTTTTATTGGATGACGGCCTCGGGCGCGATCCGCCTGCCGAATTTCATCATGCCGCCGCTGATGCACAGTCATCACTGCTATATCGGCTCGCTCGGCCAGGTCTGTCGTTGGCTTGCGCGGAAAGCCGAAGCGCTCGGTGTCGAGATCTATCCGGGCTTTGCGGCCGCAGAAGTGCTCTACGATGACAAGGGCGGCGTGCGCGGCATTGCGACCGGCGACATGGGCATTGCGAAGGACGGCACGCACAAGGATTCGTTCACGCGCGGCATGGAGCTTGTCGGCAAGTACACGCTGTTTGCCGAGGGCGCGCGCGGCAGCCTCACCAAGGAGCTCATCGCAAAATATTCGCTCGATGCCAACAGCGAGCCGCCGAAGTTCGGCATCGGGCTTAAGGAAGTCTGGCAGATCGATCCGTCAAAGCACAGGAAGGGGCTGATCCGGCACTCCTTCGGCTGGCCGCTCGGCACCAGGACCGGCGGCGGCTCGTTCCTCTATCACTACGACGACAACCTGGTCGCGGTCGGCTTTGTCGTGCATCTCAATTACGACGATCCCTACCTGTCGCCGTTCGACGAGTTCCAGCGCTTCAAGACGCATCCCGCGATCCGTCCCGTGTTCGAAGGTGGCAAGCGACTGTCTTATGGCGCGCGCGCCATCACCGAGGGCGGCTACCAGTCGGTGCCGCGCTTGACCTTCCCCGGCGGCGCGCTGATCGGCTGCGCCGCTGGCTTCGTCAACGTGCCGCGTATCAAGGGCGTGCATAACGCAATCGGCAGCGGCATGCTCGCCGCCGAACATGTCGCCGCGGCGCTCGGCGCGGGACGCGCCAATGACGAGCTCGTCGAATATGAGAATGCCTGGCGTGCTTCCGCCGTCGGCAAGGACCTCTATCCCGTCCGCAACGTCAAGCCGCTGTGGTCGAAGCTCGGCACGATCCTCGGCGTCGCGCTCGGCGGATTCGACATGTGGTGCAACACGCTCGGTTTCTCGCTGTTCGGCACCCAGTCGCATGCCAAGCCCGATCGCAAGACGCTCGATCCGGCGAAAGCGCACACGCCGATCGCCTACCCGAAGCCGGACGGCAAGGTCTCCTTCGACAAGCTGTCCTCGGTGTTCCTCTCCAACACCAATCACGAAGAGGACCAGCCGGTTCATCTCAAGGTTGCGGACATGAACCTGCAGAAGACCTCCGAGCACGACGTCTTCGCGGGACCCTCTAACCGCTATTGCCCGGCCGGTGTCTATGAATGGGTCGAGGAGGCCTCGGGTCCGCGCTTCCAGATCAACGCCCAGAACTGCGTCCATTGCAAAACCTGCGACGTGAAGGACCCCAACGGCAATATCACCTGGGTTCCCCCCGAGGGGGGCGGTGGGCCCAACTACGAGGCCATGTGAGCACGATTGCGTGAGCCAAGGCACATACGGAGGTGCAGCGGTCGGCCACGATAAGGCCACACTGCGGCGGTTGTGGGATAACGGCGAACGGTTCGAGCGTCCGATCAAATGTCGCCCGAATCCTTGCGGTTAGGCAGCAAACACGGCATTGTCACGCGCCAACGGCGTTTGATGCGGCCGCGGGGGTTCGCATTCGAAACGACCTTAAAATTCCTCAAAAGCTAGAGCGAGCCGTGATGTTTTCCATTCGTTGCAATCGCTGGACTGTTGCTGCCGTTGCGCTGACCGCGCTGGTGATGCCCGGCTCGATTTCTGCGCAGACGCCTGAGCATCCGGATACCACGACGCAGTTTCCGACTCGCAACGAGCTGAAGATGCTCACGACCTCGGGCAGCTATCTTGCCGCGCGCCACGCAAGCGTCGAGCGCGACGCGGCTTCCGCCGCCGAGTTCTATCGCTCCGCGCTGCGCTCCGACCCGAAGAACAACGAGCTGCTGGATCGCGCCTTCATCTCCTCCGTAGCCGACGGCGACATCGACGAGGCCGTGAAACTCGCCGACCGGATTCTGGCGACCGACAAGACGAACCGCGTCGCGCGGCTCGTGGTCGGCGTGCAAGCGCTGAAGCAGAAGAGATATGCCGCAGCCCAGCTCAACATCAACCAGTCGATCCGCGGCCCCATCACGGACCTGGTCGCAACCCTGCTGTCGGCCTGGGCCGCCTATGGCGCCGGTGACACCAAGACCGCCGTGGCCAATATCGACAAGCTGACCGGTCCCGATTGGTATCCGATTTTCAAGGATCTCCATGCCGGTATGATCCTGGAGCTGTCAGGCAAGGAAAAGGACGCCGGCGCGCGCTTCGAGCGGGCCTACAAGCTTGACGATTCCATGCTGCGCATCACCGAAGCCTATGCGCACTGGCTGACGCGCAACAAAGACGAGGAAAAGGCGACCGAGATCTACGAGGCCTTCGACAAGAAGCTCGCGCGCCATCCGCTGGTGCTGGAAGGCCTGCGCGAGACCAAGGCGGGCAAGAAGCTGCCGCCACTGGTCGATTCGCCGCAGGCCGGCGCGGCGGAAGCGCTGTACGGCATCGGCGCGACGCTGACGCGGCGCGGCGGCGAGGACCTCGCGCTGGTCTATCTGCAGCTTGCGCTCTATCTGCAGCCGAGCCATCCGCTCGCGCTGTTGTCGCTTGCCGACCTCTATGAAACGGTGAAGCGCCCGCAGATGGCGATCAAGGTCTATCAGCGCGTGCCGGCGAACTCGCCGTTGAAGCGCAACGCGCAGATCCAGCTCGCGACCGATCTCGATGCGGCCGACCGCAGCGACGAGGCGATCAAGATCCTGAAGGACGTCGTCGCCGCCGATCCGAAGGACCTCGAAGGGATCATGGCGCTCGGCAATATCGAGCGCGGCCGCAAGAAGTTCGCCGATTGTGCCGACACCTATTCCAAGGGCATCGACGTGCTGCCCGAGGGTAGCGACAATGCCAAGGCCAACAGCGTCTACTACTATTACCGCGGCATCTGCGAGGAGCGCTCGCATCAGTGGCCGAAGGCCGAAGCCGACATGAAGAAGTCGCTCGAGCTGCAGCCCGATCAGCCGCATGTGCTGAACTATCTCGGCTATTCCTGGATCGATCAGGGCGTCAATCTCGACGAGGGCATGAAGATGATCAAGCGCGCCGTCGAGCAGCGTCCCGACGACGGCTATATCGTCGACTCCCTCGGCTGGGCTTACTACCGTCTCGGCAACTACGACGACGCCGTCAAGAACCTCGAACGCGCGGTCGACCTCAAGCCTGAGGATCCGACCATCAACGACCATCTCGGCGACGCCTATTGGCATGTTGGCCGCAAGCTGGAGGCGAAGTTCCAGTGGGCCCATGCCCGCGACCTCAAGCCGGAGCCGGAAGACCTGCCGAAAATCCTGGCCAAGATCGAAAAAGGATTGACTGACGAACCGCCGCCGGCGGCGGCGGCCGCCGCCGACAAGAAGAAGGACGACGCCAAAGAGGACGGCAAGGGCGGCTGATCAGCGAGTGAGGTGGGGGCTTCTCGCCGATGCTGAGTGATGAGGGGCGGGCCAAGGTCAACCTGACGCTGCGAGTCGTCGGGCGCCGCGTCGACGGCTATCACGATCTCGAAAGCGTGGTCGCGTTCGCCGACTGCGCCGATCGTCTGACGCTTGATCCCGCATCGGCGCTGTCGCTGAAGACCACGGGGCCGCTGGCGCAGGCCTGTGGCGAGACCGCGGACAATCTGGTGCTGAAGGCCGCGCGGCTGCTCTCCGAGCGCGTGCCGGACCTGAAGGTGGGCGCCTTCACGCTCGAAAAGGTGTTGCCGGTGGCCGCCGGTATCGGCGGTGGCTCGGCGGATGCGGCGGCTGCGTTGCGGCTATTGGGACGATTGAACGGGCTCGCGCAGGATGATGCGCGCCTGCACGAGGTGGCGCTCGCGACCGGTGCCGACGTGCCGGTGTGCCTTGCCTCGCGCGCCTGCGACATGACCGGCGTTGGTGAAAGCCTGTTGCCGCTGAACCTGCCGAAACTACCCTGCGTGATGGTCAATCCCCGCGTCCCCGTCGCGACCAGGGACGTGTTTACCGCGCTCGGCTTGCGCAACGGCGAGCTTCTGGTCAGTGCTGCCGACGTCATCGAATCGCCGGCCTGGCCGGGCGGCGGCGCGTCGATCGGCGCCTGGGTCGACGCACTATCGATCGTCCCCAACGACCTCGAAGCGCCGGCGATCCGCATTCAGCCCGTGATCGGTGATGTACTGTCTGCACTCCGCGATTCCGAGGGCGTGTTGTTGTCGCGAATGTCGGGATCGGGCGCGACCTGCTTTGCGATTTTCGGCGACGACGCCCTGGCGCGAGCCGCATCTGAAGCGATTGCGCGCGATCACCGCCACTGGTGGGTGCACGCGGGCGTGCTGAGCTAGGTGCGATCTCACGGTCTGTAGGGTGGGCAAAGGTGCGAAGCGCCGTGCCCACCATGATCTATCCGCTTTGTCGTTCGGGATGGTGGGCACGCTTCGCTTTGCCCACCCTACTAGATTACGCTTCGGGCTAATGCGACCGCGCCAGGCAGAACGCCACGACCTGCTCCAGCGCGGAGCGCATCGGCGAGGCTGGAAACAGCGCCAGCGCATCGACGGCGATCGCGCCATAATGCTGGGCGCGGCTTGCGGTGTCCTCGAGCGCGCGATGCTTGGTCATCAAGCCGATGGCGTGATCCAGATCGCCGTCCTTGATCTCGCCGCGCTCCAGCGCCCGCACCCAGAAGGCGCGCTCGGTGTCGTTGCCGCGCCGGAACGCCAGCACCACGGGCAGGGTGATCTTGCCCTCGCGGAAATCGTCGCCGACATTCTTGCCGAGCTTGGTCGACTTGCCGCCATAGTCGAGCACATCGTCGACGAGCTGGAAGGCGATGCCGAGATTCATGCCCACCGAACGGCAGGCGGTCTGCTCCGGCTTCGGCCGGTTGGCGATCGCGGGTCCCACCTCGCAGGCGGCCGCGAACAATTCAGCGGTCTTGCCGCGGATCACGGCGAGATATTCGTCCTCGGTGGTCGCGGTGTTCTTGGCCGCGGCAAGCTGCATCACCTCGCCTTCGGCGATCACGGCCGCCGCGGTCGAGAGGATGTCGAGCGCGCGCATCGAGCCGACCTCGACCATCATGCGGAACGCCTGGCCGAGCAGGAAGTCGCCGACCAGCACGCTCGCCTCATTGCCCCACAGCATCCGCGCCGACAATTTGCCGCGCCGAAGCTCGCTCTCGTCGACGACGTCGTCATGCAGCAGTGTCGCCGTATGCATGAATTCGACCGCCGCGGCGAGCTTGATATGGCCGTCGCCGGAATAGCCGGCGAGCTGGGCCATGGCGAGCGTCAGCATCGGGCGGAGCCTTTTGCCGCCGGAGGAGATCAGGTGGTTTGCAACCTCCGGGATCATGGTCACGTCCGAGCCCGTCCGCGACAGGATCGTGGCGTTGACGCGCTCCATGTCGGCGGCGACGAGCTTGACCAGCGGGTCGATCGAGGCGTCCTGAGGGTTCTCGAAAGGTACAATAACCGCCACGCCGGTCTCCACATTTGCTATTCTGGTTCCGACAATAGAAAGTGCAGGGGCGTGCGGCAAGTACGTGGTTGCGGTTGACAGCGCGGCCTCGGGGCCGACGACGCGGCGGCGCTGAAGAAGGAGTGCGGCAAGTTGCGGGAACTGGTTCGGACCAACGATATCGTGCTGGTGTCGGCGATCGGTGCGCTGCTCGACGGCGCCAATATCGATCACCTGGTGGCCGACCAGAACATGAGCATCATTGAAGGCTCGCTCGGCATCCTGCCGCGGCGGATACTGGTGCATGACGACGACGTCGACGCGGCCCGGCAGGTCCTCGTCGACGCCGGGCTGTCGCACGAACTAAGGCCCGATGAGTGAGCATTTGACCGGCATCACCGAGGATCTCTTTCTCGGCGGACGATTGCGCCTGCGCCAACCAAGGAAGGGCCACCGCGCCGGCCACGACGCCATGCTGCTGGCGGCCGCGACCGCGGTTGAGGCGGGAGATCAAGTGGTGGAGTTCGGTGCCGGCGTCGGCGCCGCCGGACTGGCGCTTGCCAGACGCGTCGGTGGGATCGTGCTGAGGTTGGTCGAGATCGATCCGCAGCTAGCAGCGCTGGCGCGCGACAATGCCGCTGCCAACAACGTCGCCGCCGATGTCCTCGTGCTCGACGTGACCGCCTCCGCGGAAGCTTTCGAACGATGCGCCCTGAAGCCGGACAGCGTCGATGTCGTGCTGATGAACCCGCCCTTCAACGATGCCATGCGGCATCGTGCCTCACCGGACACAGGGCGTGCTTCGGCGCATGTTGCCGATACCGAGACCCTCGATGGCTGGATTGGCGCAAGCCGAAGGCTGCTCAAATCCGGCGGCCGGCTTACGCTGATCTGGCGCGCCGATGGGCTCTCGGATGTATTGGCGGCGCTGGCGCGGGGCTTCGGGAGCCTTGCGATCCTGCCGGTGCATGCCGATCCCACCAAGCCTGCGATGCGCGTGCTGGTTCGCGCGGTCAAGGGCGGCAGGGCGCCGACGCGCATCCTCGCCGGGCTGATGCTCAACGAGGAGACGGGCGTGCCCAACAAAGAGGTCGCGGACATGTTAGCGGGAGGCGAGGTTCTGCCGCTGGCGAAGCCCTGAAGCGAGCGCGGCGTCTACTGCTGCAGCGATTTCGACCGCTGTTCCCGTGCGGGCGTGAAGCGAACTGCAGCGAGAAGGGTACCGATCAGCATGATCAGCAAATAGATTTTCATGTCTTTCTCCGCTGCATCGTCGCAGCCAGCCAAACAATTGAATGCAATCGGTGTTCCGGTCGAAGGGTTGACAGTGGCGTGATAAAAAGTGGTCAAATCGAGGTAACGGCATGACGGAACGAATAAGTGATCGAGCGGAAGTTCGCGGTGGCTGGGCGGGCCTGGTCGACCGCGGCATGGCGATGCTTCCAGCGCGCCTGAGGCGCGGAGTCGCTGTGGTTCCCGTGGTGCGGCTGACCGGAGTGATCGGTGCCGTCACGCCGCTCCGGCCAGGGATGACACTCGCCGGCGTCGCCAAGATGCTGGAGCGCGCCTTCTCCATGAAGAACGCCAAGGCGGTGGCGCTCCTGATCAACTCGCCCGGCGGCTCGCCGGTGCAATCGCGTCAGATTTACCTGCGCATCCGTCAGCTCGCAGCGGAAAAGAAGCTGCCCGTGTTGGTGTTCGTCGAGGACGTCGCGGCGTCCGGCGGCTACATGATCGCCTGCGCGGGCGACGAGATTTTCTGCGATCCATCCTCGATCATGGGATCGATCGGGGTGGTCGGCGGGTCATTTGGCATGACCGAACTGATCAAGAAGGTCGGCGTCGAGCGCCGGCTTTATACCGCGGGCTCGCACAAGGCGATGCTCGATCCGTTCCTCCCCGAGGATCCCGATGATGTGGCGCGGCTGAAGGCGATCCAGCGTGAGATCCACGCGATCTTCATTGCGCTCGTGAAGCAGAGCCGTGGCGCGCGCCTGAAGGGCGCCGAGGACGTGCTGTTCACCGGCGAATACTGGGCCGGCGAGACGTCGGTCTCGCTTGGCCTGGCGGATGGCATCGGCGACCTGCGCTCGACGCTCAGGGCCCGCTATGGCGAGAAGGTGCTGACCCCTGTAATTGCTCCCGCCAGTGGCTTGCTGGCGGGGCTGCTGGGCCGAAGGTCCCCAGGAGCGGGCGCGTTGGCTGCGCTGGATATGTCTGCCGGCCTGCCGGAGGAACTGATTTCGGCGCTGGAAACACGGGCGATTTGGGCTCGATTCGGCTTTTGAAGGGGGACCTGCCCGCGCTATTTGGTCACGAATATGTTGGATTGCGCCGTACCCGGCCATGGGCGAGAATATGGACAGGGGGCCAGACGGATAGAGGATCGACCGATGCCGCCATTCATCGCATTTGCGGGCGTCCTGGGCGGGCTCGCGGTGATGCGCTGGGCCTACAAGACGGCGCAGCGGATCAACCAGGAGCTTGAGGAGCTGCGCATGGGCCGCGTCGCGGAAGCCGCGCAAGCGAGCGAAATCAAGACGCTTCGCTGCGACCCCGTTACCGGCGCCTACCGGCCGGGCTAATCAAGCGGATTTCGGCTTCGCTTCGGCGACGTTTGGCGCCGCCATTACCTTGATTCCTTTTCCAGCCGCCGATACGGTCCCGCGCTCTTTACCCGCTTTTTCGCGAGACCTGTTGCGACGATGGATACGCTGCCTCCCCATATGCGCCCGGATCGCTCGTTCCAGGGCTTCATCCTCGCGCTCCAGCGGTTCTGGGCGGAGCAGGGCTGCGTCATCCTGCAGCCCTATGACATCGAAATGGGCGCCGGCACCTTCCATCCCGCGACGACGCTGCGCGCGCTCGGGCCAAAGCCGTGGAACGCGGCCTATGTGCAGCCCTCGCGCCGGCCCAAGGATGGCCGTTACGGCGAAAATCCGAACCGCATGCAGTACTACTACCAGTTCCAGGTGATCATGAAGCCGTCGCCGGGAAACCTTCAGGAGCTTTACCTGAAGTCGCTGGCCGCCATCGGCATCGACTCCGCAGTCCATGACATCCGCTTTGTCGAGGACGATTGGGAGAGCCCGACGCTCGGCGCATGGGGCCTGGGCTGGGAGTGCTGGTGCGACGGCATGGAAGTCTCCCAGTTCACCTACTTCCAGCAGGTTGCCGGCGTCGAATGCGCGCCGGTTGCGGGCGAACTCACCTACGGACTCGAGCGGCTTGCGATGTACGTGCAGGGCGTCGACCGCGTCTACGATCTCAACTTCAACGGCCGCGACGGCGCCGAGAAGGTCACCTATGGCGACGTGTTCCTGCAGGCCGAGCAGGAATATTCGCGGCACAATTTCGAATATGCCGACACCGCGATGCTGTTCGAGCAGTTCAAGATGGCCGAGGAGGCCTGCAAAAAGTATCTCGCAGCCGGCTGGCGCCAAGGTGGCAATCAGAAGGAGCATCTGATGGCGCTGCCGGCCTATGACCAGTGCATCAAGGCAAGCCATGCGTTCAATCTGCTCGATGCGCGCGGCGTGATCTCGGTCACCGAGCGCCAGAGCTACATCCTGCGGGTGCGTGAACTCGCCAAGGCCTGCGGCGAGGCCTGGGTGCATACCGACGCGGGAAGGGCCATCTGATGCCCGATCTCCTGCTCGAACTGTTCTCGGAAGAAATCCCCGC
>NZ_DATGFH010000099.1:0-3127 GCF_035309285.1 Bradyrhizobium sp.
CTCAAACCGCCTTTCGCTATCCCCACCTTCCCTGAGATCCATCCGGCCCTCCGCCTGCCAAATTATGAATCTCTTCAATTACTTGATTCCTTGGCACCCGTGGACGCGACCGAATGACTCAGTAGGACTAACCCACCCTACAACATCTCCTACGCCGCGTTGCTTCCTTCCTGGCGGCTCGCCTCGAACAGGAACCAGGTGCGCCGCTCGGTCTCGTCGATGAAGGTTTCCAACAGGCCCGCGGTGCCGGAATCCTCATGGTCGTCGCAGAGCTTGTGGGCCTCGCGCATCGCAGCCGCGATGTGCTTGTTGTCCTCCATCAATTCGCGCAGCATCTCGCGCGGCGGGACGTAATCCTCGTCATTGTCGTGAATGGTCTGCAGCTTCGAGATTTGCCCGATCGACCTCAGCGTGGTGCCGCCAAGCTTGCGCACGCGCTCGGCGAGCTGGTCGGTGGTGGCGAAGATCGCGTCCGACTGCTCGTCCAGCATCACATGATAATCGTGGAAATGCCGGCCACTGACATGCCAATGGAAATTCTTGGTCTTGAGGTAAAGCGCGAAGGCATCGGCAAGCAGCGTGTTCAGCGACGCCGATATCCTGTTCACGGCCTCCGGCGACATGTCGGTCGGGGTGTCGAGATCGGGTGAGATTTTGTCGCGCTTGTTGTCGTTCTTGGCTTTGCTCACGTTGCACCTACCTGTTAGGAACCGGGCCATGGACAAGGGTTTGCGAACCCGTTAACGCAGCATTCTGATGCGGGTTCCTCGTCGGGAAACCCCACCTTCCCGGATCGCTTTGAGGCCATGGACGACTGGATCGACTATTACGACTCCACGCATACGATCTATGCGAGCAAGAAGCATCGCGACGTGCATTTCGAGCTGATTGCGCGCGATATCATCGGCTACATCTCCTCGCCCGACTCGGTCGTGCTGGACTATTCCTGCGGAGAGGCGCTGGCGGCGGCGAAGGTCGCGGCTGCCTGCGGCTTGCTGATCCTCGCCGAGCCCGCGCCCGGCGTGCGCGGCCGGCTGATCGCGCGTTTTGCGCCGAACACCAAAATTCGCGTGCGCTCGCTGGAGGACGTGCGGAACATGCACGAGCGATCCATCGACCTCGTGGTGATGAACTCGGTCGCGCAATATATGACGCCGGCGGAACTGGACGCGGCGCTGAGCGTCATCAAGCGGCTGCTGAAACCGTCCGGTAAGCTCGTGCTCGGCGATATCCTGCGTCCCGAGGTCGGCATGGGAGGAGACGTCGTCGCGCTGCTCCGCTTTGCCTTAAGGCACGGCTTTTTGAAGGACGCGCTGATCGGGCTGGTCTCGACCGCCTTGTCCGACTACCGGCACTTGCGCACCAAGGTCGGGCTGACGCGCTACAGCGAAGCGGACATGTTGGCCAAGCTCGAGGCCGCGGGTTTTTCCGCTTCACGCGCACAGCAGAACATCGGCCATAATCCCTGGCGGATGACCTTTATCGCACGTCACCCGATCGCGCGGTAGCATTAGGGTTAACCGGTGGAAGGGGATGGCCCTGCCGGACGCAAACGGGCAATGATCGCCGCGGCCCGGTGGCGGAATGGCGTCGACGCGAGAGCGGTGCAACGCTCTTTATCCTGGTTCAAATCCAGGCCGGGCCTCCACGCTTCGCCCTGACGGGCTACGCGTGGCGCAGCCACGCCAGACCGGCGGGGCAAAGCGTGTCCGGCGTAGCTTGAGCGAAAGCGTAGCCGGACTGGGGCTCCGCCGCAGCTCACCGAGCGAAAGCGGGCTTCTCGGACCCGCCCCCTCAAATTGCATCAAAAACACGGTTGATTGGACCGCTAAAGGCCTTTTACCCCTCAAAAATCTGGTCTAAAGACCCCCAGCGCGCGAGGGCCTCCCTCACGCTCGTTGCTCAGGGGACGCGCGGCCGGCGCGCCCTTTTTTTGTGCCCAAAAGCCAGCGAGACCTGATGCCGAAACGAACCGACATATCCACCATCCTGATCATCGGCGCCGGCCCGATCGTGATCGGCCAGGCCTGCGAATTCGACTATTCCGGTACGCAGGCGGTGAAGGCGCTGAAGGAGGAGGGATATCGGGTCGTCCTGGTCAATTCCAATCCGGCCACCATCATGACCGATCCGGAATTGGCCGATGCCACCTATATCGAGCCGATCACACCGGAGATCGTCGCGAAGATCATCGAGAAGGAACGCCACGTCGTCCCCGGCGGCTTCGCGCTGCTACCCACAATGGGCGGGCAGACCGCGCTCAACTGCGCGCTGTCGCTGCGCCGGCTCGGCACGCTGGCGAAGTTCGACGTGGAGATGATCGGCGCCACGGCGGATGCGATCGACAAGGCGGAAGACCGCCAGCTCTTTCGCAACGCCATGGAGAAGATCGGGCTGCAGACACCGAAGTCGCGGCTTGCGAACGCCTCCGGCTTGAAAAAAACCGACCGCGACAAATACCTCGCCGACCGCGCGAAACTCTCCGGCAGCGCGCTCGAGGAATTCGAGAAGCAATGGGCCGCCGGCGAGAACGAGCGGCGCAAGGGCTACCAGCAGCAGGCGCTGGCCGAAGCGCTGATGGCGCTCTCCGAGATCGGGCTGCCCGCCATCATCCGTCCTTCCTTCACCATGGGCGGCACCGGCGGCGGCGTCGCCTACAACAAGGAGGAATTCATCGACATCATCGAGCGCGGGCTCGATGCCTCGCCCACCAACGAAGTCCTGATCGAAGAATCCGTTCTCGGTTGGAAAGAGTTCGAGATGGAGGTAGTGCGCGACAAGAAGGATAACTGCATCATCATCTGCTCGATCGAGAACCTCGATCCGATGGGCGTGCACACCGGCGATTCCATCACGATCGCGCCGGCGCTGACGCTGACGGACAAGGAATACCAGATCATGCGCGACGCCTCGATCGCGGTGCTGCGCGAGATCGGGGTGGAGACCGGCGGCTCCAACGTGCAGTTCGGCGTCAATCCGGTCGACGGCCGCATGGTCGTGATCGAGATGAACCCGCGCGTGTCGCGCTCGTCCGCGCTGGCGTCGAAGGCGACCGGTTTCCCGATCGCGAAAGTCGCGGCCAAGCTCGCCGTCGGCTACACGCTGGACGAACTGCGCAACGAGATCA
>NZ_DATGFH010000100.1:0-35117 GCF_035309285.1 Bradyrhizobium sp.
CTGACCCGCCTGCGGGGCCGAAGCCCCTTCGGCGCGGCGAAGGCCCGCGCATCCATCTAAAAAGAATCTATTCACGATGATGGATTGCCGGGTCAAGCCCGGCAATGACGAACGGAAGGGCCTACGCCACACTCTCCAGAAGCGCCTCTTCCGCGGCAGCCACGGCATCGGGCGTGCCGACATGCATCCAGACGCCATCGAGCCGCAGGCCAAACAGCCGCTCCTGCTCGTTGGCGGCGTCGAATATCCTCATCAGCGAGAACTCGCCTTTTGGCGCGTTCTTGAAGATCGACGGCGAGAAGATCGCGGCGCCCGCATAGACGAACGGCACGACCTGGTGCTCCCTGCGCCTGCGTAGCGCGCCGTCCGGCAGCATGGCGTAGTCGCCACGGCCGCCATAGCCGATGCTGTTCGCTGTCGGCGCCATCAGGAGCAGGATATCCATCCGCGCGGGATCGAACGTTTCGGCAAGCCGGGCGAGGTTCGACTGCACGCCGTCGATCCACATCGTGTCGGAGTTCAGGTGGAAGAACGGTTTGTCGCCAAGCAACGGCAGCGCCTTGACGACGCCGCCGCCGGTGCCGAGCACGTGCTCACGCTCGTCGGAAATGATGACACGCGGCGATTGGCGCGAAGCGACGTGATCGATGATCTGGCCGCCCAGGTAATGCACGTTGACGACCGCCTCGGTGACGGCTGCGGCCGCGAGCTTGTCCAGCACATGGTCGAGCAGCGGGCGGCCGGCGACCGGCACCAGCGGTTTCGGCATATGGTCCGTCAGCGGCCGCATGCGCACGCCGAGGCCGGCGGCAAGGACCATCGCTTTGGTGGGTTTGACGGACATGTGGCGGGGATCTCTGTGTCAGGGCGGGACGAATCATAGCACGTGATTCGCGGGTGCCGACGCCTTAGTCGCGGCCGATGACGGCCGTACGACGGTCAGACCTCGGCGGAGGCGCGGCGGGAGAGCTTTTTCTTCCTGTCGCCCTGCTTGAGGAAATTGACGCCGATCTGGTCGCCATTGACCCACGAAAGCTCGCAGCGGCGATAGGCAAGCCCGGTAGAGGAGAGCAGCAGGAAGAATTCCTTCAGGTTCAGGCCCTCGACGGAACCCTCGACGGTGAGCTTGGCGCCGGTCTCGGAGACGTCCTCCATGACGCAGTTACGCCGCCAGGTGCCGTCGATCCCCATCATATGCGCGGGGATGCCGCGCTCGAAGGTGACGCGATCGCCCTTGCGTCGCTCCGTCGGAGACATGTCGTTGCTCCAGTGATTATTCGTCCGACGCCGCCCTCGCAGCACGGCCGGCCGCAGCCTATGGCGGTCTGCCTAACAAGCCGTAAATCTACGGGGGTGGTCACTGAGCCGGCGGCGGCACATTTGCCGCATACCAGGCCCGCAGCGGCTCCAGCGCCGGATGCGCCAGCGAGCGGTTGAGATAGGTCCAGATCCGCGGCTGGTGCTTCAGATATTGCGGCTTGCCATCGCGCCGGTTGAGCCGGGCAAAGGTGCCGAGCAGTCGCGTATTCCGCTGTGCCGACATGATCGCATAAAGGGTTGCGAATTCGGCTGCATCGAAATTGGCGTCGGCCGCGCGCCGCGCCTTGATGTAGCGCGAGAACAGCGCAAGCTCGACGAGCTCCGGCACGTCGATCCGCGCGTCCTGCAGGAGCGATACCAGGTCATAGGCCGCAGGTCCCAGCACCATGTCCTGGAAGTCGATGATGCCGATACGCTTGATGCCGTCGCGCTCAGCGAGCCAGATCAAGTTTGGCGAGTGGAAATCACGGATCACCCAGGTCCTCTCCGCCGTCGCGGGCTTTTGCAGAATGTCGCGCCACACGGCCACGAACTCGCTGCGCAGCGTCCCGCTCGGCGGTGCGCCACGGTCGGGCAGGTACCATTCCAGCATCAAGCCGATCTCGACCAGCCAGGCGTCGATATCGAAGACGGGAATCGAATAGGTGGCGGGCGGCGCCAGCGGCAATATTTCCGGCAACGCGTCGCGGTGCAGGGCTGCCAGCACATCGGTCGCGGCCTCGTAGCGCTCGTCGATCGGCGCCGGCGGATCCCCTTCGACGACGGGAGCGCTGCCGAAATCCTCGGTGATGAGAAATCCGCCTTCGAGGTCGCGATGGTGGATTTCGGGCGCCGAGAAACCTCTCTCGCGCAGGGCTTGATCGATCGCGACAAACGGTTTCACGTCTTCGGCCAGATGCACAGCCGCGCTGTAGGACTTGCCGTCATAGATCGCGGGGCCATCGGGCCGTTTCGGCGAGTTCATCAGGATGACGGCTTGATCGTCCAATATCAGCCGCGCATAGGAACGGATCGAGGCATCGCCCGCCATGCGCTTGCGTTTGGCATCGATGAAACCGGCGGCATGCAGAAAATCCCGCAAGTGCTTCAGTCGCTCGACCAGTGCCGCAGCCTTGCCAAAGCCCGTGATCTCGGCCGCGCGTGCGTTCGAGCCGAGCGCCGGGCGATGGCTGAAGGCGATGTCGATGCGATCGGGCGGCAAGGTCCCGCCGGCACGCTCCGGCCACTCGATCAACGCCACCACGCCCTCAGGCAGCGGCGAAAGGCCGATCTCCTCCAACTCGGAAGCATCGCTGATGCGGTAGAGATCGGCGTGCAGCAGCGGGAAGGCGGCTAGCTCGTAGCTTTGCGTCAGCGTAAACGTCGGGCTCGGCACTTCCAGCGTATCGTCATCGGCGAGATAACGGATCATCGCCCGCGCAGCAGCGGTCTTGCCGGCGCCGAGATCGCCCGAGAGCGTGATGACGTCGCCGGGGCCGACCAGCAGCGCCAGGTCGGCCATCAGATGCGCCGTCGCCGTCTCATTTGCCAGCGCCACCGATAATGTGGTCGAGGGTGTTTCGGGCGCGTTCATTCCGCGGCGTCGCGCTGCACGGCCTGGTCGATCGGAAATTCGCAAGAGACGGTCGTGCCCTTGCCGACCGTCGAATCGACCCGCACCTTGCCGCCGTGAAGTTGCACGAAGGATTCCACCAGCGACAGGCCGAGCCCGGGACCGCGCCGGCGCAGGCCGTGCGAGTAGCTTTCAAAGCGGTCGAACATCTTCTGCCTGAAGTCGGGCGCGATGCCGGGGCCGGAATCGCTGACCGTGAAGACGACGTTGCGTTCGGTTCGCGCGGCGCTGATGACGACGATCGAATCCGGCGGCGAGAAGCCGACTGCATTGGCAAGCAGATTATAGAGCACCTGCACCACGCGGCGCTGGTCGCCGACAAAGGTTCCGACATTGGGGGCGATGTCGATCTTCAACCGGATGCGCTCGGTCGCAAGGCGATCCTGCAGCCCCTCGGCGGCGGCTTCGATCGCCTTCGGGATGTCGACCGGGCCGAGCTCCAGCTTCATGGCGCCGGCATCGATGGTGGCGAGATCGAGGATGCTGTCGGTCAGCGCCATCAGCGCGTTGGTCGACTTGGTGACGTAGTCGAGATATTCCGCCTGCTTCGGCGTCAGCGGCCCGGTCGCGGGATCGGCGAGGAAATGCGCGAAGCCGATGATGGTGGTGAGCGGCGCGCGCAGCTCGTAGGAGACGTGGTGGACGAAGTTGAGCTTCATCTGGCCCGCGGCCTCGAGCGCCTCGTTGCTCTCGCGCAGCGCCCGCTCGACATTCTCGGTGTCGGTGATGTCCTGGAAGGTCAGCATGGTGGCGCCGTCGGGCAGCGGCCGGCTCATGCATTCGAGCACGCTGCCATCCTTGCGCTCGAGCTTGAGCTGGATATCGGTGCGGTTCTCGATCGCGGTGATCGCCTCACGGATGGTGCGCCAGGCGCGCAAATCGTCAAACAGCGGCTTGCACCAGGCTTCCACCGTCTCGATGTGCGGCTCTTCGCGCAGCGCTTCCGGCGACAACTTCCACATTTTGGCGAAAGCCGGGTTGAACAATTGCGCCCGGCCATTGCTGCCGAACACGGCGACGCCTTCGGCGAGGCTGTCGAGTGTTTCGCGCTGCACCCGGATCAGGCCGTCGAAGCGCCGCGCCAGGTCAAAGCTTTCGGTGACGTCGTCGAACAGATAGGTGACGCCGCCTTCCGGGTTGGAGGTGGTGACGACGGAGAGTGCGCGGCCGTCGGGCAGGAACCAGGTGTCCTTGGCGGTCTCGATGGTGCGATAGGCCTCGTGCAGCTTGGCCTTCCAGGCGCGGAAATCCGCCTGCTCGGGCAGCTTTCGCGCGGCGCGGAGCTTATCGAGCACGCTGGAATCGTCGGGATGGCTGTCGAGAAAGCCGGCGTCGAGGTCCCATAGCCTTCGATAGGAATCGTTGTGGAAGGCGAGCCGTCGCTGGCCATCGAACACGGCGACCCCTGAGGAGAGCTGGTCGAGCGTGCGGCGGTGCGCTTCCGCCATCCGCACCAGCGCCGAGCTCAGCGCGTCGGCCTCGCTGGCGTCGATTGCAACACCGACGCTGCCGCCGCCGACAGTGACAGCGCGCACGTCGTAAATCCGCCGTTCGCCGCGCGCCACGATCGGCAGCCGCGCGTTGAAGGCATTGGTAGCGTCAAGCGCGCGCTCCATCTCGCTGCGGTCGTCGGAATCGAGCAGCTCGAGATGGCGCTCGACCGCGTCCACGACGCTGCTGGCTTCCGTCGCCTGGATATAGGCGGCGTTGGCATAGCTCAGATCGCCCTTGGCGCTCTTGGCCCAGATCGGGAAGGGCGAGGCATCGGCGAAGCCGCGCAGCATCTCGGTCTCTTCGATCAGCGTCTTCAGGCGGAAATTGGTCTCCGCCAATTCCCGGCGGAGCCCCGAAAGTTCGCGAATCCGCACGATGGCCTGGCCGCCAATGGCGCGTCCCATCGCCTCGACGGGGTGACCGCTGGCGGTGGTGAGGTTGAGCAGGAACCCCTCGCCGGTCTCGCGGAGCGCGTCGACTGCGTGATCCATCTGCAGCGCCGGTTCCGGCGGCAGCCAGGTTCCGAAGGCGAGGATGCGTTGCGGGGTGTCCTCTCGCATCAAAAGCGAGGTGTCACCCGAAATGCGGGGCCGGTTGTCGCCGGCGGCCCACGAGATCAGGATCTGCGGCTCGGCGAACAAGAGCGCCCGGTAGCGGTCGGCCTGGAGCTGCAGGCCCTCGATGACGGCATGCAGCCGCGATTCGCTCTTGGCGGCGCGGATGCGGTTGTGCATCAAAAGGATCGCCGACAGCACGGAGAAGCCGAGCAGCGCCAGCGCGGTGGTCAGCACCGCGATTTCCTGACGGTTGAAGTCGAGCAAAGGCGAGAACGTGTCGAACAGGGAAGCGTTCGCCGCCCGAGCGGGCGCCGCCAACGGCACGGCGGTCGCGGCGAGCCCAATCAAGCCGTTGCGTGCCAATGACGAGCACGACAGCAGCGTCCGACGCATCGACCCGATTACGCCCGACATTCCTTCGCGCCCCAAGACAACGTAATTTGGCGCGCGGCATTTCCCCACCGCGCACGAATCAAAGGACAATATCGCCAAGGAGACTCCAGGGGTAAGAGTCCAGATCGTGAACGGGAATCTCGCTGGGGAAAAAAGCGCTATTAAGACGCATCGGTCGGATTTTTTGAAAACTGAATCCGTATTCTACCGTCCGGTCGAGCCGAAACCGCCGCTGCCGCGGCTGGTCTCGGAAAGCGTGACCACCGGCACAAGTTCGGCCTGCACGACCGGCGCGATCACCATCTGCGCGATGCGCTCGCCGCGGCGAATCGTGAACGGCTCGTCGCCGTGATTGATCAGGATCACCTGGATCTCGCCGCGGTAGTCGGCGTCGATTGTGCCCGGCGAATTGAGCACGGTGACGCCGTGTTTGGCCGCAAGCCCCGAGCGTGGCCGCACCTGCGCTTCAAACCCTTCCGGCAGCGCAATCGCAAGCGCCGTCGGCACCAGCGCATGCCGGCCCGGTGCCAGCACCAGCGGCGCGCCTTCGGGAACCGCGGCGAGCAAATCGAGCCCCGCTGCATGCGCGCTCTGATAAGTGGGCAGCGGCAAGCCATCGCCATGCGGCAATTGCCGGATATTGACTTGGATCGTCGCGCTCAAGAAATTTTCTCCGGTGGCTTGCCGACACTCTTCGCGACCTGCGCGATCAGCTCGACCGCGACCTGCTCCTTGGTCATGACCGGCCAGGAGTCGACCTCGATCTCGCTGCCGTGGCGCGTGAGTAGATGCACGGTGTTACGGTCGCCGCCCATCACGCCGGTGGCGGGCGAGACATCGTTGGCGACGATCCAGTCGCAGCCCTTGCGCGCGAGCTTTGCCTTGGCGTTATCGATCAGGTGCTCGGTCTCGGCAGCAAAGCCGATCACGAGCGGCGGACGATTGTCCTCCAGCTTCGATATGGTGGCGAGGATGTCGGGGTTTTCGACCAGCGCCAGCGGCGGCATTGCGGCCCCCGTCTTCTTCAGCTTCTGCCCGCCTTCGTTGGCAACGCGCCAGTCGGCAACCGCGGCTGCGAAGATCGCGACATCCGCCGGCAGCGCTGCTTCGACGTGCTTCAACATGTCGCGCGCGGATTCGACGTGGATGACCGTGACTCCCTTGGGCTCGTCGAGTTCGACGGGGCCGGAGACCAGCGTCACGGATGCGCCGGCCGCCTGCGCGGCCGCGGCGATCGCATAGCCCTGCTTGCCGGACGAACGGTTGGCGATGTAGCGCACCGGATCGATGGGCTCATGGGTGGGACCTGCGGTGATCAGCACGCGCTTGCCTGCGAGCGGACGCGGATGCGGAGGGCGCAGGAAGCGCTCGGCGGCATCGGCAATCTCGATCGCCTCGGCCATGCGGCCGACGCCGGCTTCGCCCGATTCCGCCATCTCGCCGGCATTGGGGCCGACCATCGCAACGCCGTCGCGTGCAAGCTGTGCGGCGTTGCGGCGGGTCGCGGCGTTGCTCCACATCGCCGGATTCATCGCGGGCGCGAGCAGAATCGGCCGGGTCGCCGCAAGCAGGATCGCGCTCGCCAGATCGTCGGCCGCGCCCTGCGCCATCTTCGACATCAGGTCGGCGGTCGCCGGCGCCACCACGATCAAGTCGCAGTCGCGCGCCAGCCTGATATGGCCGGCGTCGAACTCGCTGTCCGGATCGAACAGGTCGGTATAGACACGCTCGCCCGACAGCGCGCTCGCCGAGAGCGGGGTGACGAACTGCGTCGCGGCCCGGGTCAGCACGCAGCGGACACGGATGTTCCGCTCCTTCAGCCGCCGGATCAGCTCCAGCGACTTGAAGGCGGCAATGCCGCCGCCGATGATCAGGGTGACGCGGACCTCGCCGACGCCGCCGGCGAGCTGCGGCGGTCGCACTGGTGCCTCTGCGACGGGCGCTGGGGCCGGACTGGCCGGCGCAAGGCGTCCCTGGGTATAATCACCCAGGATCACCCGCACCTCTTCCTCGACCGAGCGGCCATTGCTGGCCGCACGCAGCCGCAAGTACGACTTGATGCTCTCATCGAGTTTTCGGATGGTCAGGCTCGCCATCGCGGCCTCCAGGAATGGACTGCTATCAATGCTAGCAAGCCATTGATTGCGTTGCAATCACAATTGCCGGATGGCGAACAGGATTCCGATGAAGGTCGCGGCGATGATCCAGATCGCGATGGTGCGCCAGCGGTTCTTCCGGCCTTCGCTGCGACCCATGGCGGCAATCGTGTCGGGTGACAGGACGAGACCCTCCCGGGTCATGGTTTCCAGTTGCTCCAACACGGTAACAGCGCGATTGGCGATGTCCGGGAGCTTCGAAAGCAGGTGGGTGAGCTCGCCCGCGCCCAACACCGCACCCTGGATGCGGCCAAGGGGGCCGAGATTGCGCTCGATCCATTCGCGCACCACGGGATCAGCCGTCTTCCAGATATCGAGCCGCGGATCGAAGCTGCGCGCCACGCCCTCGACCACGACCATGGTCTTCTGCAGGAGGATCAACTCGGGGCGCGTGCGCATGTCGAACAGGCCGGTGACTTCGAGCAGGAGCGTGAGCAGCTTCGCCATCGA
The DNA here is from genome assembly GCF_035309285.1 of Bradyrhizobium sp. Taxonomy (GTDB): domain Bacteria; phylum Pseudomonadota; class Alphaproteobacteria; order Rhizobiales; family Xanthobacteraceae; genus Bradyrhizobium. The sequence continues at coordinate 7,983 of NZ_DATGFH010000100.1, forward strand.
AATTTCTTCGGCAGTGCGATTATGGATCGGCTCGCCGATGGCGCGGATCGCTTGCGCGAAATTCTCCACCGAATGGTGCGAGGGGACATAGCCCGCCTCGAAATGCACTTCGGCGACGCGGCGATAGTTGCGGGTGATGAAGCCGAGCAGGATTTCGGCGAGGAAGCGCCGCTCCTTCAACCCCAACCGTCCCATGATGCCGAAATCGACCGCGACCAGCCGGCCTACCTTGTCGAGGAAGAGGTTGCCCGGATGCATGTCGGCATGGAAGAAGCCGTCACGCAGCGCGTGGCGCAGGAAGCTCTGGATCACCTTGCGGCCGAGATCGGGCAGGTCGATATGCGCCTGTGCCAGCCGCGCATGATCGGACAGCGCGATGCCGTCGATCCATTCCATCGTCAGCACGTTATGGGTGGTGCGGTCCCAATCGACGGCGGGCACGCGGAAATCGGGATCGTCGCGGGTGTTCTCCGCCATCTCGGAGAGCGCAGCCGCCTCCAGCCGCAGATCCATCTCCATCGCGACCGAGCGCTGCATGGTGTGGATGACTTCGACCAGCCTGAGCCGCCGCGCCTCCGCCGAATAGGCTTCGGCCTTGTGTGCGACAAAGAAGAAATCGGAGAGGTCGCGGCGGAAGCGTGACGCCACGTTCGGCCGCAGCACTTTGACTGCGACCGGCCGGCGCACGCCGTCCCGGATCACCTCGCCGCGATGCACCTGCGCGATCGAAGCGGCTGCGACCGCGGGGCCGAGGCTCGCAAAAGCCTGCGTGATCGGGCGCTCCAGCGAGGCTGCGATCACGGCTTCCGCCTCGCTTTGCGAGAACGGCGGCAGCCGATCCTGCAAGGCTTCGAGGTCGCGCGCCAGCACCACGCCGACGACGTCAGGGCGCGTTGCAAGAAATTGCCCGAGCTTGAGGTAAGCCGGGCCCATCCGCTCCAGCGCGCGCGACAGTCTTGGTCCGGACTTCGCGCCGCGGCGCTCGATCACCCGGGCCATTTTCAGCCCGAGTTGTCCGGGCGGCGGCACCAGCGCGGGATCGATCACGCCGAAGACGCCTTCACGCGCGAACACAAGGCCGGCGCGGGCGAGCCGCGCGATGTGGGTGAGGGCAGAGATCACAAACGCCAGCCCGAATGCAACGCCACGATGCCGCCGGAGAGCGTCTGCCAGTTGACGCGGGAGAAGCCGGCCGCGCGGATCATGTCCGCGAACGCGGCCGGCTTTGGAAATCTGCGGATCGACTCGACGAGATAGCGGTAGGATTCGGCGTCGCCCGTCACGACGCGACCAAGCTCGGGGATCACCCGGAACGAGAACAGGTCATAGAGCCGATCGAGCCCCGGCACGTCGACGGAGGAAAATTCCAGGCACAAACATCGCCCGCCGGGCTTGAGCACACGATAGGCCTCCTTCAGCGCCAGATCGATGCGCGGCACGTTGCGGATCCCGAAGGCGATGGTGTAGCCGTCGAAGCTGCGGTCGGGGAAGGCGAGCGCCTCGGCGTTGCCTTCGACAAAGCTCACGCGGTCATCGAGATGGCGCTTCACCGCACGCTCGCGGCCGACGGCGAGCATGTCGCCATTGATGTCGCAGACGCTCGCGCGGAAACCCTTGCCGGAGGCTCGCGCCGCACGGAAGGCGATGTCGCCGGTGCCGCCGGCGACATCCAGCAGGGCATAAGGCCGCTCGTTCCTCGGCGGGTTGAGCGTGTTGACCATGATGGTCTTCCAGGCCCGGTGCAGGCCGCCGGACATCAGGTCGTTCATCAGGTCGTAGCGCGACGCCACGCTGTGAAACACGTCGTTCACGAGGCCCTGCTTCTCGCCCAAGGTCACGTCGCGGAAACCGAAATGGGTGCCTTCGTCCGGCCGGTTCATAACTCGACAACTCCGTCTCCCGGACCATAGCGCGCCCGGCGCAATGGGGCTATCACGTCACCTTTATAAGGTGAATGACCTCCATGCCCGAATTGCCCGAAGTCGAGACTGTCCGCCGCGGTCTGCAGCCGTTCATGGAGGGTGCAAAAATTCTGCACGCGGAAGCCCGGCGCAAAGACCTGCGTTTTCCCTTTCAGAAGGACTTTGTGGCGCGGCTGACCGGCCAGATCGTGACCGGGCTCGGCCGCCGCGCCAAATACCTCATGGCTGATCTCGCCTCAGGCGACGTGCTGCTCATGCATCTTGGCATGTCCGGCTCATTTCGCGTGCAGAAGGACGCGACCGCAACGCCCGGCGAGTTCCACCACCCGCGCAGCAAGGATATCGCGCATGACCATGTGCTGTTTCGCATGTCCTCGGGCGCGGACATCGTGTTCAACGATCCGCGCCGCTTTGGCTACATGAAAGTGATCGCGCGCGACGCGATCGAGAGCGAGCCGCTGTTGAAAGGCCTCGGTCCCGAGCCGCTCGGCAATGCGTTCGACGCGGCGATGCTGGCGCACGCCTGCGCCGGCAAGTCCACGACCCTGAAGGCCGCGCTCCTGGATCAACGCGTGGTGGCGGGACTTGGCAATATCTATGTCTGCGAGGCGCTCTATCGCGCGCACCTGTCGCCGCGCCGGCAGGCTTCCACGCTCGCCAACCGGAAGGGCGAGCTGACCGACTATGCGCGGCGGCTGGTCGATGCCATTCACGACGTGCTCAATCTCGCCATCAAGGCCGGCGGCTCGTCGCTGCGCGACCATCGCCAGACCAACGGCGACCTCGGCTATTTCCAGCATTCCTTCCAGGTCTATGACCGCGAAGGCGAGAGGTGCGTGACGCCCGGCTGCAGCGGCGTGATCCGCCGCTTCACCCAGAACGGACGTTCGACCTTCTGGTGCCCGAAGTGCCAGAAGTGAAGTGACGGCTCTTACAGTCCCGCGTCCCAGGTCAGGCCTTCGCCAAGCGCTTGCAGGCGCTGCGGCGCCGCTTCTTCTGGCGCCGTCTCCGGCAGATGCTCAGGCGAGAGGACGATCGGAAACTCGACATCCGAAGCCGCGGCGCCGACTTCTCGGCTGGCGGCAACGCCGCCGTTGAGCCTGAGCTCGACCCATTTCCAGAGGTCACGGATCTCATCGGCCGACTTGCCGAACGGCGAGAACTCGCTGACCGCAAGGCCCGCCGCGAGCGCGTCCTGGTGGTCGTTGCGCATCACGATGAAGGGACGCGCCAGCACCTGGTCCAGCTCGCGCGCCGCCTTATTGCCGAGCGCTTCGGCCGCATTGGCGATACGCTGGCCGCGGATCGGCGTCTGGTTGAGCACGAAGGCGAATGCCTTCTTCCACGCGCGCGCGATGGTGAGCGTCCCGGCGCTGGCTTCGATGTCGGCTACGCAAGGGCGCGCCGGGATCAGGCAGAAATCGGCATGCCGGATCGCCGCCGTCGTCGCCGCGCTGACGCCGCCGGCCGTGTCGATGATGGCGAGCGTCGCGCCATGCCGCGCAAGCGACCGCAGGCGGGGTTCGATCTCGTCGGCGCCGTAGATCGTCTCGACGAGCAAATCCGCGATGCCGCGGCGGATCTGCCACCTTGAAAGAGTCCCCTGCTGGTCGGCCTCGATCAGGCGGACATGGTGCCCGGCCTCTTTCGCCGCCAACGCGAGCCCAATGGCCAGCGTGCTCTTGCCGCTGCCGCCCTTTTGGGTGGCCAATACGATGGTGTGCATGTCGTGACGGTCCTTCGGATGATTGAGTGGCTTTCCGCGGATACGCCGAACTGAGTGCCATCGCCGCTTGCGGTGGCGGAGCTGTTCTCGCTCAGGACGTTCCGGGCCAATCCGAAGTCACGCGAATCAGGTGCCGGCAACGGTGATTCAATATGACATGTTCGTGGCGGCCCCGAAATCCGGACGAATACCGAAGTGTTATCAAGCATTAACCTCTTCGGTTAGGGCCGGTCAGCGCAATCGCGGCAGCCTCCGCTGCAGCTCCCGGAGCGTACTCGCAGCCGCGAGATGATGCGGAAGATGCACGCGCCAAGGCCGCAACGCTGCCGCAATGAACCGGCTTGGTATGGTTTGTAAGCGTGATTGAAATCAGCGAAGGCCGGCTAACGGCCTGGTCGTCAAGGACAACGGAGGAAATCGATGAGTCATGTCGGACGCTGCTTCTGCGGCGCTGTCGAGATCGAAACGTCGGGCGCGCCGGAAGCGATGGGCTATTGCCATTGCACGTCCTGCCGCTCCTGGTCGGCCGGTCCGGTCAACGCCTTCACGCTCTGGAAGGAGGATGCCGTGAAGGTCACCAAAGGCGCCGAGCATCTCGCAACCTTCGAGAAGACGAATTTCAGTCAGCGGAAATACTGCAAGCTGTGCGGCGGTCACGTGATGACGGGCCACAAGCCGGCCGGATTGATCGACGTTTACGCGGCAACGATTCCGACGCTCAAATTCGAGCCTGCCATTCACGTCAATTACGGCGAGACGGTTTTGCGGATCAAGGATGGCCTACCCAAGATGAAGGATTTCCCGGCCGAGATGGGCGGCTCCGGCGAGATGCTGCCGGAATAGCGGTCGCTCGCAAGGTCCCGTTGCATGCATCGGGGCCTTGTCTTTCGCACGCTTGACCGGTCCGGAAATTGCCGCTCACATCGCCTGGAAAAAGCAGGACGGCATCATGGGCGGGAACTGGCGCGACCGGACGGCGACGACCTTTGCGTGCGGGAAGAAGCCGGCCGCTGGCAGCCGCGGCATGGTGGTGAGCAACCATCCGCTGGCGTCAGCCGCAGGCGCCGAGATGCTGGCGGCCGGCGGCAATGCCATCGATGCCGCGATCGCGACCCTGTTCACGCTAACGGTGGTCGAGCCGATGATGGTCGGCATCATCGGCGGCGGCATGGCGCATATCCGCACCGCCGACGGCAATCATCGCTTCATCGACGGCCAGAGCACGGTGCCGGCGATGGTCAAGCCCGACACCTATCGCTCGAAACCCGGCTCGGCTCATGACGTGTTCGACACCGTCGGCGACGAGAACCTCACGGGACCAAAGGCCGTTGCCGTACCTGGTTCGCTGAAAGCCTGGTGCGAGACGCTGCGCCGGTTCGGCACCATGCCGCTTGCGGAGGTGATGCAGCCCGCGATCAAGCACGCCGCGCGCGGCTATATCGCAACGCCCTACTTGCACGAATGCATCTCCGACAGCGCCAGGGAGATGCTGAAGGACAAGCCGATCGCGGCGATCTACCTGCCCAAGGGTGAGCCGCTCAAGCCTGGCGAGCGGGTGGTGCAGGCCGAATATGCGGAGACGCTGAGCACTATCGCGCAACACGGCGAGGACGCGCTCTATCACGGCCCGCTCGGCGATATCCTCATTGATTACATGGAGAAGCACGGCGGCTTCATCCGCAAGGAGGACCTGACCAACTACGAGACGGTCGAGCGGCTGCCAATCCGTTGCGACTATCGCGGCTGGGAGATCCTGGGTCCGCCGCCACCAGCAGCCTCCGGCGTGCATATCACGCAAATGCTGAACATTCTCGAGGGCTTCGACATCCGCGCACTCGGCTTCGGCACGGCGGAGACCGTTCATCTGATCGCCGAAGTCCTGAAGATCGCCTTCGCCGACCGCGCCGCCGCAAGCGGCGATCCCGATTACATCAACGTGCCGGTCGAGCAATTGACCTCGAAGGACTATGCGCGCGAGCGCCGAGCCGCGCTCGATGTCAACCGCGCGAAAGAATGGGGCGCGGGCGTCACCCAGCTCGAGAGTGCGTACACCACGCACATGACCGCCGCTGATTGCCTCGGCAACGTGGTCGCGACAACGCAGACCATCAACAATCTGTTCGGCGCCAAATTCCTGATCCCAGGCCTCGGCGCGATCCCGAACAACTACATGAACCTGTTCGATCCGCGCCCCGGTCACGCGCTGTCGCTGGCGCCGGGCAAGCGCGTCACCACCTCGATGTCGCCGATGATGGCGCTGCGGGACGGCAAGCTCGTCTATGCGCTCGGGCTGCCCGGCGGCAAGCGCATCTTCCCGAGCGCGATGCAGGCGCTGATCAACCTGATCGATCACGGCATGAGCCTGCAGGAGGCAGTCGAGGCGCCGCGGGTCTGGACCGAGGGCCATGCGCTCGAGGTCGAGCAGGCGATCCCGGATGCCGCGCGTGCAAAATTGGGGGCGATGGGCCATCAGGTCGTGGAGATGGCCACCGTCGCCGGCGGCATGAACGCGATCCAGTTCCATGACGACGGCACACTCTCGGGCGCCGCGTGCTGGCGCGCCGACGGCACGCCGGTCGCGATCTCGGGCGGGCTCGCGCGTGCCGGCGTGCGCTTCGGATTGAGGTGACGTGATGGGCGGCAAAATCCGCATCGCCGTCTTGCACTTCGCGCACGAGACGGTGACGTTCCTCAAGAACGACACGACGCTGTCGGATTTCATCTATCCTGGCTCGCCGGCCAGGGGCGAAGCGCTCTTGAAGGCATACCCAAAATCCTACATGGGCGGCTTTGCGAAAATGGCGCGCGAGTTCGAGGACGTCGAGCTCACTGGCATCGAATCGCCGCTGTGGCCGAAGACCTATATGGGCTCGGGCTGGGTCACCGAAGACGCGTTCGAAACCCTCGTCGGCAAAATGATCGAGGGACTGAAAGCGCAAGGCCCGTTCGACGGCGTCTATCTTGCGCTTCACGGCGCGATGGCGGTGCGCGGTGTGCCGCGGCCCGAAGCGGAGCTCGCGCGGCGCGTGCGCGAGGCGGTCGGGCGAAAGGCTTTCATCGCCGCGACCTTCGATCTGCACGGCAATGAGGACGACGAATTTCTCAAGCACGCCGACATGGGCTTTGCGGTGAAATATTTCCCGCATTACGACGAATATCTGCAAGGCGAGCGCGCCGCGCGCATGCTTGTGCGTATGATCCGCGGCGACTACAAGGTGGCGCACGCGACGCGCAAGGTGCCGATCCTCACCGCAACCGTGCGGATGTGGACCGGCGCTTCCCCCTGGTCGGATCTGATCCAGCGCGCGCTGGTCTGGGAAGCGCGCGAGGTTGACGTCTACATTAACGTGTTCTTCGGCTTTCCCTTTGCCGATGTGCCCGATGTCGGCATCACCATCCAGGTGATGACCAACGGCAACGAAAAGCTCGCAGCCGATGTCGCGAAGGACATCGCCGATCTCGCGTGGCGCAAGCGCGAGGCGCTGCTGTCTTCGACGAAGATCCATTCCATCGCCGAAGGCGTCGCACTGGGAAAGCAGGCGATCGCGAAGGGCGAGACACCGGTCGTGCTCGCCGATCACAGCGACCGCTCCGGTTCGGCGACGTTCCTGCTCAAGGAGATCATCGCGCAGGATTTGTCGCAGGTGATCATTGCGACGATCGCAGATGCCGGCACGACTGCGAAGCTGAAGGCAAGTGGTGCGAAAACCGGCGATGCCTTCGACATGGACGTAGGAGGACGCGTCGATGAGTCGGCGGGCGAACCGGTGCGTATCAAGGGCACGATCCTGACCGCGGTCGAGGGCCATGGGCAATTCTGGGTCGCAGTGAAGTTCGGCCGCGACAATGTGCTGATCCTGTCAACCTATCTGGTGCAGATCATGGAGCCATTCTCCCTCGGCGCGCTTGGGCTCGACATCCACGCCTTCAAGGTGTTCGCCATCAAGTCGCGCGTGCATTTCCGAAGAGGTTTTGACGACAACGGCTTTGCGAAGACAATTTTGCTGGTCGAGCCGGACCAGCCGTTCCTCGGCACGGTCCATCTCGACTTGCTGCCGTACCAGAATGTCGATCTGAAAAGATTTTATCCCTACGGCGAGGCCGAGTTTCCCGCGTAATTGCGCGGCCATGAGAGATCGGCTGTGAAAGCAAATGCTGTGCAGCCAAGCTTCGCCCGCATTGGCTGTAGCGGCCGACTAACGTCGCGCTGAGCGGGAATTTAAGGCGCTGCGACGATAAAGTATTACTACGGACGCAGCGTTGTGTAATTTTTTAGGGTTAACCGTCCAAGCTTGGTGCAATCGCATGTCGGTTTCTTCGACGCAAAGGGGAACTGGGAATGCCATTGCTTGAGCTCAACATCCGCGGACGGTTGATTTTCGGCTTCGCGCTGCTTTGTGCGCTGCTGGCCATCGTGGTCGGCACCACCATTGTGAAGGTGCGCGCCGTCAACAAGGCCACTGAACGCACGGTCAATCTTCGTGTGCCGACGGCGTTGACGGCAAGCGATCTGGTATCGGAAGTATACGCCACGCTCGCAGCGCTGCGCGGTTGGCTGATCACCGGGAACGATGCCTTCAAGCTGGAGCGGATCACGCTGTGGAAGCAAATCCAGAAGCGTGGCTCCGAGATGGATCGCCTGTCCGACAAATGGACGGTCGGGCAGAACAGGCTGGACTGGAACGAGGCCAAGCCGCTACTGGCGGAGTTGCGCAACGCGCAGGACAAGGCCGAGGCGATCGCGCACACCATCGACGAGCAGCCGGCGACCAAGATCCTCGCGACCCAAGCGGCGCCGCTCGCCAAGCTGATGCTGAAAAAGGCAACCGCCATCATCAATGACGAGAGCAATATCCCCTCGACCGACTCGCGCAAGAGCCTGTTGATCGGCTTCGCCGATTTGCGAGGCAGCATGGCGATGGCGATTGGCGACATCCGGGCCTACCTGTTGACCGCGGACCCCGCTTTCAAGAAGGAATATGAGGAGCTCTGGGCTCTCAATCAGAAGAAGTTCGAGGCGCTTTCGCTGCGGCGATCGGAGATGACACCCGATCAGCAGGCCGCATTCGATGCTCTCGTTGAGGCGCGGGCGAAGTTTACGCCATTGCCGGAGAAGATGTTCGCCATAAGAGCCTCCGACCGCTGGAACATGGCGCAATGGTTCCTGACCAACGAAGCGGCGCCTCGCGCCAACAAGCTGCTCGATATCTTCGCCGGCGCAAGGACAGGCGACGGCATGCGCGATGGCGGGATGGTGTCGCGGCAGCAGGAAAGCCTGCGAGCCGACAGCATCGGGGTGCTGGCTGAGACCAATTTCCTGGTCACGTTCCTTTGGGTCTTGATGGGTGTCGGCCTCGGCGCCGCGGCAGGCGTGGTGTACATGACCAACCGTTCGATCGTGCCGCCGATTCTGAATATGGTATCGGCCATGGGACGGCTCGCCGACGGCGATCATGCCGTCGAAGTTCCTGCCACCGGCAACAAGGACGAGATCGGCCTGATGGCTCGTGCCGTGGTCATCTTCAAGGAGAATATGATCAAGGCGAAAGAGCTCGCGGCCAAGGAGGCGGAAGCCGTCAACGCACGGATGGCGCGCGCCGTGCGGGTCAACGAGCTCACGCAGCTCTTCGACGCAAACATGTCGACCGTGCTGCGATCAGTGGCCTCCGCTTCAACCGAATTGCAGGCGACCGCTTCGTCGATGACGGCAACGGCCGAGGAGGCCAGCAACCAGGCAGCAGCGGTTGCGGCCGCAACCGAAGAAGCGTCTACCAATGTGCAAACGGTCGCTGCGGCCTCAGAGGAACTGGCCGGTTCGGTCAACGAGATCAGCCGGCAGGTCGCGCACTCCGCGGCAATCGCGCAGAAGGCCGTCTCCGAGGCCGACCGCACCAATGCCACGATCCAGGGTCTTCTGAAGGATGCCGACGCGATCGGCGACGTGGTCAAGCTCATCAGCGAGATCGCAGCGCAGACCAATCTGCTTGCGCTCAACGCCACCATCGAAGCGGCGCGCGCGGGCGAGGCCGGCAGGGGATTTGCGGTGGTGGCGGCAGAGGTCAAGAGCCTTGCCGAGCAAACCGCGAAGGCCACAGGTCAGATCAGCGCACAGGTCACTTCGATCCAGGCCTCCACCAGCAGTGCGGTTGGTGCCATCAAGGAGATTTCAGCAACGATCAATCAGATCAACGAAATTGCAGCCGCGATCGCGAGTGCCGTGGAAGAGCAGGGCTCTGCCACGCAGGAGATTGCCCGCAACGTGCAGCAGGCCGCGCTCGGCACCGGCGAGATTGCGTCGAACGTGACGGGCGTAAGGCAGGCCGCCGGGGACACCGGCGCCGCGGCGCACGATGTGCTCGAGGCTTCCAGTGAGCTCTCGAAGCAATCGGAGACGATGCGCGGGCAAGTCGAGACGTTTCTCAGGGACATCAAGGCCGCGTGAACTCACTAGACTTGTCATCGCCGGGCTCGACCCGGCGATCCATCTTTCCAGAAACCTTTTGAAAACTGATGGATGGCCGGGCCTTCACCGCGCCGAAGGGCAGTTTGTCCTCTCCGTCGCTTGCACGGCTTCGGCCCCGCAGGCGGGTCAAGCCCGGCCACGACGAGAAGGAGTGCAGTGCCGGCGTGCTGCACCGCATCCGGGACGCGAGGGAGCGTACTACTTCCGCACGCAAATCACCCGCACCACGGCTGCCCTGGCATCCGTCGAGGTGCCGGCCGCCGCGATCTCATGCGCTTTCAGGAAATCGCGCACGGTGTCGCCCGTCACCAGCACCGACTGGCTCGCGGGCGCGGCATTCGTGGTCGTGGCTGTCGCGACCACCACGGGCTTGAGCAGCGCGACGCCGGTAAACTTGCCGGCCTCGTCGAGCGCCGGCGCGCCCGAGAATCCAACCGCGGGCGGCGGCGACAGCGCGAGGTCGCCGCCGGTGCCGACCAATGTCACCTGCGCCTTGGCGCTGGAAACCGCCGCTGCGCCGCCCTGGTTTTGCGGATCGGCGATGCCGACGATATCGACGCTTCCTTTCGCAGCGCCCTCGGAAAGGCTGAGCGGCTTCAGGCTGCGCACGCCATAGATGTGCAAGAGCGCGAGCCCGCGGTCCTTGTCGTCGGCGATGAGGTCGGCGCGGCCAAAGCCCTGGATCGTGATCGCCTGGCAACCGTCGTTTGCCTCGCGATCGGCCAGGATGGCGCCGTCCCCGGTTATGACCAGGCCGGTCGAGTATTCGACGGTCTTGCGTGGCGGCGGCCCCACGGCGCCGGCCGGGAATGGCGTGAAGGCGCTCGACATCGCGATCACGACCGGCTCGACGGTATTTTCCGTGGCCTGGTCGTAGAGGATGGTCATGATGCGGACCTCGTCGCCCTTGAAGGTGCCGCGGATATAAAACTTCTTCAGGTTCTGCAGGCCCGACAGCACGAAGAAATCCGGCTTCACCACGGTGTAGTCGGCCGTGCGGCCGGGCTGCTTCTTCTCGTGGTCGGCGAGTTTCGCCATTATGGGACCAGCTTCCTTGTGCCGCGAGAGCAGCACCTGGATGGTGCCCGTCGGCGAGCTCCATTTGGAGCTGTTGGCGTCGCTGGTCTGCTGCGGCACGAGCTTTGTGGGGATGCCGAGCCGCACGCCAGTACCGGCGTCGGTGACGATCTTCCAGCCGACATTCTCCTGCCGTCGGCGCGCGGTCTCGGCCAGCACGGCGCGCTCCTGCGGATTGAGCACGCCGGTTGGCTTGCCGCCCTTGCTCTTCTGGTATTCCTTGATCGCGGCGACCATGCGCTCGCTGACATCGCCGGTGATGGCGCCGTTATATTGTCCGACCCAGGCGAGGTCCGACTGCAGCGCGAGCCGTTCGCCCTGCGCCAGCGCATTCGCGGTCTCGGTGGGTGTCTGCACGCCCGGAGGGTGGACCCGGACGGTCGCGACCGATTTCGGCCTGGCGCCGCCCGTGGTCGGCGCGACCTTCTGCGCCTCAGCCGAAGAGGAGGCGGCCATCAACATCAAGGTTGCTGTGAGCCACGATCTCATGACAAATCCGAAAAAGGGAGATTGAATGGATGGTAGTAGAGCACATCTGCTTGGTCGGTAACAGGCTGGCGCGGGTTCAGCAAAAAGGGTTTGGAGAGCGGCGGTAGAGGTAGTTCGTCATTGCGAGGAGCCAACGGGTCCGCGCGAACGCGCGGCCCGATGACAGGCTCCGCGACGAAGCAATCCAAACCGCCCCCTCGGTTGAGAGTTCTGGATTGCTTCGCTTCGCTCGCAATGACGGGAGCCTGGAGAGGGAGAGAAAAGGCAAAGATGCTAAGCGGCGACGAACTCGAGCGTTATGCGCGCCACATCGTGCTGCACGAGGTCGGCGGCCCCGGCCAGCAGGCGCTGAAGGAGGCCTCCGTGCTGGTGATCGGTGCCGGCGGGCTCGGCGCGCCCGCGTTGATGTATCTGGCGGCGGCCGGTGTGGGCGAGCTCGGCGTGGTCGATGATGACGATGTGTCGCTGTCCAATCTGCAGCGCCAGATCATCCATACCACGCCCGACATCGGCCGCCGCAAGGCCGACACCGCCGCCGATCGCGTGTACGCGCTCAATCCGCATGTCCGGTTTGCCGCGCATGCGACGCGGCTGAAGGCCGACAACGCCATGGCGCTGATCGGCGGCTACGACATCGTGCTCGACGGCTCCGACAATTTCGAGACGCGCTATCTGGTTTCCGACGCGTGTTTCTTGTCTGCGCGGCCCTTGATCACGGCGTCGCTCGGCACCTTCGACGGCTCGCTCACGACGATCCGCGCGCATGAGAAAAACGAGAAGGGCGAGTTCAACCCAACCTATCGCTGCCTGTTTCCCGAACCGCCGCCGCCGGGCACGATACCGACCTGCGCGGAAGCCGGCGTGCTCGGAGCGCTCGCCGGCGTGCTCGGCTCGATGATGGCGCTGGAAGCGATCCGCGAGATCGTCGGCTTCGGCGAGGGCCTCGTTGGCAAGCTCCTGATGATCGACGCCCGCAACATGCGCTTCGAGACGCTGCGCTACGCGCGCGACCCGCTCAACCCGCTCAATGGTGATGCGCTGACGATCACGGATCTGAGCGGGCATCAGTGAGGCTGGGCCACTACCTCGTAGGGTGGGCAAAGCGAAGCGTGCCCACCATTCCAGACGAAGATGTTGACAGATGATGGTGGGCACGGCGCTTGCGCGCCTTTGCCCACCCTACATTTCTTGGCTATCGCACGTAATCGCTCACCTCACGCCGTCAGCCGCCGCTCGCTGTCCATGTGCACAAGCTACGATTCCGGGTAGCGCTCGCCGGAGGCGATTCCGGGCGGGAAGGCTTCGGCCAGCGCCGCAAGGTGTTTTGGCGTCAGCTTCACATCGACCGCGCCGAGCGCTTCGGTGAGGCGGAAACTCGGAGTGAGGCCTCTCATCACACCAAGACCAGTAGTTATTGGTCCCCGCGTCCGTGGGGACTGATGCAAATTCAACACGACGGGCAATTCGCACATATCCGCCATGCGCAAATTGCTCGTCGTGTTACTTTGCCGCAGCCTTTGCTATTGCGGAAAACCAGAACTCGCTGTCATATTTGGGGCATCCCGCCTCGACACGAGGGACGTTACGGCCAATCGTCACGAACGTGAGGCGGGTTGCGATGGACGCGAGCTGCGCGCAAGGCGAAGCGCGCGGGAAGCGTTCGACGAAGCCGTGTGGTCCCGACACCCCGATGCTGGTGTCAAGCCCGCAAGATGATTGCGTGCGACGGTGACTACGAAGCCCGGTACGCCGAGGAGAGCACGGAATAAGTCGTCCAACATCGCGCAGGGAATGCCGGAGTGTGTTCGGTTGTACCTGTTGATGCTCGTGTGCTTTTTTTGCGCATTTGCTGCACACGAGGCTCGCGGGTGCAACGGCACCCGGCATTCCCTGCGCCCTCCGTATTTTCCGAGGGACGCTGATAATGCAAAACTCGGGTGCGATTCGCGCCGCGGGAATGCTTAGGCTCGTCTCCTCCGTCATTGCGAGCGAAGCGAAGCAATCCAGAAACCTTACGCGATGACAGTATGGATTGCTTCGTCGCGGAGCCTGTCATCGGGCCGCGCGTTCGCGCGGACCCGTTGGCCCCTCGCAAGGACGGAGTGGCTGTTTGAAAATTGAATCGGAATCGTAGGGTGGGCAAAGCGCAGCGTGCCCACCATTCAAAGCTACTGCGAAAACGGTGGGCACGGCGCAAGCGCGCCTTTGCCCACCCTACCCATCCCGCCCTACGCAGCGATCACAGCATGCTCGGCAGGACGCGGTCCGGCGGCTTGTGGTTGTCGAGGAAGGTGCGGATGTTGATGATCACCTTCTCGCCCATCTCGACGCGGCCTTCGATGGTGGCCGAGCCCATATGCGGCAGCAGCGTCACCTTGCCCTGCTTGGCGAGCCGCACCAGCTTCGGGTTGACCGCCGGCTCGTTCTCGAACACGTCGAGGCCGGCGCCGCCGATGTCGCCGGCTTCGATCAGCTTGATCATGGTGTCTTCGTCGATCACCTCGCCGCGCGCGGTGTTGACGATGTAGGCGTCCTTGCGGATCAGCTTCAAGCGCCGCGCCGAGAGCAGATGGAAGGTCGCCGGCGTGTGCGGACAATTCACCGAGATGATGTCCATCCGCGCCAGCATCTGGTCGAGGCTCTCCCAATAGGTCGCCCCCAGCTCCTCGGCGATCACCGGCGCGACGGGGCGGCGGTTGTGATAGTGGATCTGCAAGCCGAAGGCCCGCGCGCGGCGCGCCACGGCCTGACCGATGCGGCCCATGCCGACGATGCCGAGGCGCTTGCCGCCGATTCTGTGGCCGAGCATCCAGGTCGGCGACCAGCCCGGCCAGTTCTTGCCTTCGATGAAGATCGAGGTGCCTTCGACCAGCCGGCGCGGCACGGCGAGGATCAGCGCCATGGTCATGTCGGCGGTGTCTTCGGTCAAGACCTTCGGCGTGTTGGTGACGGTGATGCCGCGCGCATGCGCCGCCACCACGTCGATATTGTCGACGCCGTTGCCGAAATTGGCGATCATCCTGAGCTTGCAATCGGGGTGCTTGAGCAGCTCTTCGGTAATCTCGTCGGTGACGGTCGGCACGAGAATATCGGCGGTGCGGACCGCTTCGGCGATCTGCTCCTCGCTCATCGGCGCATCGTCGAGGTTGAGCTTTGCGTCGAACAGCTCGCGCATGCGCGTCTCGATCGAGTCCGGCAGCTTGCGGGTGACGACGACGAGGGGCTTCTTCTTAACCGACATATCCTGCTCATATGAGGCCGTTTAGACCTCATTAACCCGGGTATTCGACACTGCCGTGGTGCTCGATCCCGGCGTTTCCTTGGGTTCCCTTTTGCCTCCCTTGGGAAGTGGTCTGGAGGTTTCGGGCGCGTCTTGGTTAAACGCGTTCCGTCCTCTCTAGCAGAAGGCCGGGCCAAGACAAGAACTCCGGCAAAACCCCTGTGGCTTGGTAGGTCAGGGGCGAACGGGGCAGGGGATTTTGGGGATCAGGCGGGGGCGAGTCTCAGCTCGATAGATTGGGTTGGACACGCTCGGCAGGAGACGGGTCATGGCGTTGGCGTTGGGGCGTTTCGTTGGTTCGGTTGCGGTGCTTTCGGGACTTCTGCTGGGGGCGTCAGTCTCTACCGGATACACCGCCAAGGACACCGCGCTCACCACCAGCGGGCTTCCCGTTCCGCGCTATGTCAGCCTGAAGTCCGATCGCGTCAACGTCAGGGCCGGTCCGACCAAGGACAATGACGTGGCCTGGGTCTACACCCGCGCAGGGTTGCCGGTCGAAATCACCGCGGAATACGAGAACTGGCGCCGCGTGCGCGATTCCGAAGGCGCCGAGGGCTGGGTCTACCATTCGCTCTTGTCCGGACGCCGCACCGCGGTCGTCACCATGAAGCACAAGGACGATCTCGCGCCGCTCTACGACAGCGCCGACGCGTCGAGCGCGATCGCCGCACGCCTGCAAGTGGGCGTTATCGCCCAAGTCAAGAAATGCGACGAGCATTGGTGCCACATCGCAGGCAAGGGTTTTGACGGCTGGATCGAGCAGCAGCAGCTGTGGGGCGTCTACACCGACGAGGTGGTGAACTGACGGCGTAGCCGTCATTCCGGCCGACAAGCATAGAGGTCTCTCATTGCCGGGCTCGATCCGGCAATCCATCCACCTTCAAGGATCATCTTGCGAAGATGATGGATACGCGGGTCAAGCCCGCGTATGACCAGTCAGCGCTTCTTGCGCAGCCGCACGACCATGTCGACGCGCGCGATCTCGTAGCCCTCGGGCACCTCGGGCATCTTCGAGAGCATCAGATGCGGGTCGGGAATATCGACCAGCTCGTGATTGTTCTCGAGATAGAAATGATGATGCGCGGTAACATTGGTGTCGAAATAGGTCTTGGTACCGTCGACCGAAACCTGGCGCAGGAGGCCGGCGTCGGTAAGCTGGTTCAGCGTATTGTAGACGGTGGCAAGCGAGACCGGAACCTTGGCGAGCGTCGCTTCCTCGTAGAGCATTTCAGCGGTCAGATGGCGGGCGCCCTTGCCGAACAAAAGCCAGCCCAACGCCATGCGCTGCCGTGTCGGCCGAAGGCCTGCGGACTGCAGCATCTGGTTGACGTCGTGCCATGGGCAGCCATTCAGCGCCGGTTGCCGCCCCGCAGGGGTCGCGGCATGCGCCATTTCCTCGTTCAATGCTGAACGCTTGTCGCTCGTCTCCACCTCTGGCACCGCACTCATTGATCCTGACTATCTCGGCGAAATATATGGAGGAAATCCTTTAGATGCAAGTATTTCGCAACTAGAACAATCCTAGGCGGTCCCCGGGGAACCTACGGGGCCGATGCGGCGATATAACCCTGGATCCGCGCTTTGCTGACGGGAAAGGCCTATGATAGAGGAGCCCCGGACCCGATGAGCCGACGTCGGTACAGCGAAGCGCTCCATCCGTTGGGCGGCCCCCGGCTTTACGGAATTCGCGCCGGATACGAGGAAATTGGGCGCGCTTCCCACCCAATGGGGTCCTTTTGCTGAAAGCGCTCAATCGGGGATTGCAGGAGAGGTTGTCTGAACATGCTCACTCGGCGCAGCGGTTATGAATATGAGGATTTGCTGGCCTGCGGCCGCGGGGAGATGTTCGGTCCCGGCAATGCACAATTGCCGCTGCCGCCGATGCTGATGTTCGACCGCATCAGCGAAATCAGCGAGACCGGCGGCGAATTCGGCAAGGGCTTGGTGCGCGCCGAGCTCGACGTCAAGCCGGACCTCTGGTTTTTCGGCTGCCACTTCAAGAACGATCCGGTCATGCCGGGCTGCCTCGGGCTCGACGCGATGTGGCAGATGGTCGGCTTCTATCTCGGCTGGATCGGTGGCGAAGGCCGCGGACGGGCGCTCGGCTTGAGCGAATTGAAGTTCGGCGGCCAGGTGCTGCCGGAGGCCCGCAAGGTTGTGTACAACGTCGACATCAAGCGGGTGATGCGCTCAAAGCTGGTCCTGGGCATCGCCGACGGGTGGCTTTCGGTCGATGATCAGATTATCTATCGCGCCAAGGATTTGAAGGTCGGCCTGTTCAAGCAAGGCACGGCGCCGACCTGAACGAAAGCGGCGAGCGAACAGACATAAGGCAAAGACATAAGGCATGGTGAGGCGAACATGAAGCGGGTTGTCATTACCGGGATGGGCATCGTCTCATCCATCGGAAACAACACCCAGGAAGTGCTTGCGAGCCTTCACGAGGCCAAGTCCGGGATCACGCGCGCCGAGAAATATGCCGAGCTTGGTTTCCGCTCGCAGGTCCAGGGCGCGCCCACGCTCAATCCCGCCGAGGTGATCGACCGCCGCGCGATGCGCTTCCTTGCCGAAGGCGCAGCGTGGAATCATGTCGCGATGGAGCAGGCGATCCGCGATTCCGGCCTTGAACCCGACGATGTCTCGAATGCTCGCACCGGGATCATCATGGGATCGGGCGGTCCATCGACGCGGACGCTGGTGGAAGCCGCCGATATCGCGCGGACCAAGGGTCCGAAGCGGGTCGGCCCCTTCGCCGTGCCGAAGGGCATGTCGTCGACGGCGTCGGCGACGCTTGCAACCTGGTTCAAGATCAAGGGCGTGAACTACTCGATCTCGTCGGCCTGCGCGACCTCGAACCATTGCATCGGCAACGCCTACGAGACCATTCAGGTCGGCAAGCAGGACGTCATCTTCGCCGGCGGCTGCGAGGAACTGGATTGGACGCTGTCGGTGCTGTTCGATGCCATGGGTGCGATGTCGTCGAAATACAATGATACACCCGCGACCGCGTCGCGCCCCTACGACATCAGCCGCGACGGCTTTGTCATCGCCGGTGGCGCCGGCGTCGTGGTGATGGAAGAGCTTGAGCATGCGAAGGCGCGCGGCGCGCGCATCTATGCCGAGGTGGTCGGCTATGGCGCCACATCCGACGGCTACGACATGGTGGCGCCTTCGGGCGAAGGTGCCGAACGCTGCATGCGCATGGCGCTTTCCACCGTCAAGACGCCGATCGACTACATCAACCCGCACGCTACCTCGACCCCGGCCGGCGATCCGCCGGAGATCGAGGCGCTCCGCAAGGTGTTCGGGACCGGCGAGAAGTGCCCGCCGATCTCCGCGACCAAGGCGCTGACGGGCCATTCGCTCGGCGCCACCGGCGTGCAGGAGGCGATCTATTCGCTTCTGATGATGAACAACGGCTTCATCTGCGAGAGCGCGCACATCACCGAGCTCGATCCGGTGTTCGCCGACATGCCGATCGTGCGCAAGCGCATCGACAATGCCAGGATCGACACCGTGCTCTCCAACTCGTTCGGTTTCGGCGGCACCAACGCCACGCTGGTGTTCTCGCGGTTCGATGCGTAAGGTCCGGTTCATCGCGCAAGTGGAGTGGGGGCGATGCAGGATCTGATGAAGGGCAAGCGCGGCCTGATCATGGGCATCGCCAACGATCATTCGATTGCTTGGGGCATTGCCAAGACGCTCGGCGCCCACGGCGCCGAAATGGGCTTCACTTATCAAGGCGAGGCGCAGGCCAAGCGGCTCAAGCCGCTTGCGCAGCAGCTCGGCTCCGACATCGTGCTGCCCTGCGACGTCGAGGATGCCTCAAGCGTCGATGCTGTCTTCGAGGAGCTACGGAGCAGGTGGGGCCGCCTCGATTTCCTGGTCCACGCCATCGGCTTTACCGACAAGAACGAGCTGCGTGGCCGCTATGCCGACACCACGCGGGAGAATTTCGCCCGCACGATGCTGATCTCCTGCTTTTCGTTCACCGAAGTGGCCAAGCGTGCGGCCGAATTGATGACGGGCGGCGGTTCGATGATCACGCTGACCTATGGCGCCTCGCAGCGGGCGATGCCGAATTACAACGTGATGGGCGTCGCCAAGGCCGCGCTGGAAGCGTCGGTGCGCTATCTGGCCTCCGATTTCGGTGGTCAGGGCATTCGCATCAACGCGATCTCCGCGGGGCCGGTTCGCACGCTTGCGGGCTCGGTGATTGGCGATGCACGCGCGATGTTCGCCTTTCAACAAAAGCATTCGCCGCTCGGACGCGGCGTCACGCTGGATGAGCTCGGCGGCTCGGCGCTGTACCTCTTGTCCGATCTGTCCGGCGGCGTGACGGGTGAGGTCCACTACGTCGATTCCGGCTTCAACATTGTGCTGCAGCCGCGCCCGGACCAGCTCGAAACCGAGTGAGCGACGGCAGCCGTTAACCCGCCGCGATCTTCTCGGCGCGCTGAAACGCCGGCCGCGCCATGCAGCGCCCGATATAGGCGTCGAACGATGGCCTCGACGGAACCATCTTGAACAGCCGCACCGAGAAGTTCAGCGCCGAGCCGATTGCGACGTCGGCAGCGGAGAAGTTTTCGCCGAGGATCCAGGGGCCCTTCGCGAGCGCGACGTCGAGCACGTCGAACACGCGCTGCGCCTCGCCCCAACCGGCGGCAACCGGATTCATCTCGATCTTGGTCGCGATCTGCACCATCGCCGGTTCGACGCAGCCCGGCGCAAAGAACAGCCAGTAGAGATATTTCGCGCGCAGGGGATCGCCGAGGGGCGGTGCCAGTTTCGCGTCGGGACAGCGCTCGGCGACATAGGCGCAGATCGCCGCCGCTTCCGCCAGCGTTGCCTCGCCGTCTTTCAGCGCGGGCACCTTGCCCATCGGATTGATGGCGAGATATTCGGCCTTCTTCTGCGCGCCGGTCGAGATATCCGTCAACACGCGCTCGTAAGGTGCTCCCGTCTCTTCCATCAGCCAGAGTGCGGTGAACGAGCGCGATCGCGGCGACCAGTAAAGTTGCATCATTGTAGCTTATCCTTCCTCCAGCAGTAGTATTTCATCATCAAGCCATTCGTTGGGTCGAACTGTTCCTTCTCGCACACAAAGCCTTCACGTTCGTACCAGCGCCAGGCTTTCTCGTTGCCGGGCACGCAGCGCAGATGGATTTCGTCGGGCAATTGCGCGCGTGTGAAGGCGAGCAGCTTTCGACCAAGCGAGCGACCCTGATAGTCGGGTGCGACGAAAAGCTGGTCGAGATAGCGCTTTGGCAAATGCAGCGCCAGCATGGCGGCGATCTTGCCGTGATCGTCCGCGACGAACAGGCTCCAGCCGTGTTCGATCTCGCGCCGGACGCGGGCGCCCAGGTTGGCGAGCAGGAAGTTGCTGGCTTCCTCCAATCCGGTCGAAACCCAGCTTTCCATCCAGACGCGTGCTATCTCGTCATATTCGTCCGCGCGGGCGGGGCGGATGATCAGGTCTTGCATCGGCGACCTCTGCGTCTCACGCGCGGGCGCTGCGCGGCGGTGAGCCGTTCGCGTTCCGCCCGCGCACCTTGCCGGCCGAGAGGCACACCACCTCGGAGATTTGCAGGAGCTGCCTTGCCAGCGGACTGGTCTTGCGCCAGACCATGCCGATGGTTCGCGATGGCTGCGGGTTCTTGAAACGCGCGAGCGATACCGAGGCCGACTTCGTCTCCACCGGCACCGCCATTTCCGGAATGAGCGTGACTCCAATACCGGCGCTGACCATTTGCACGAGGGTCGACAGGGAGTTGGCGTCCAGAATTTCCCTGGGCGGTGATTGCATCTTGCAGAACGACAAGGCCTGCTCGCGAAAGCAGTGCCCCTCTTCAAGCAGCAGCAGCCGCATCTCGCGCAACATCTCGCTGCTCGGCACCGGCGTTCCTTCATCGGTGGCCGGGCGGACCAGCAGGAAGGTCTCCGTGAACAAGGCAACCTCTGTCAGCGACGGTTCTGACACCGGCAGTGCGAGAATGGCCGTGTCGAGCCGGCCCTCGGCGAGCTCCCGGATCAACTTCGGCGTCAGCGTCTCACGCACCTGGATATCGAGCTCGGGATGCAGCCGCGTCAGGTTCCCGATGATCTTGGGCAACAGATAGGGCGCAATGGTCGGGATCATGCCGATGCGGAGCCGGCCTGCGAGACGGTCGCGCGAGGCGCGCGCGAAGTCGCCGAGCTCATCGACCGAGCGCAGGATGTCGCGGACGCGTCCGGCGAGTTCCTCGCCGAACCGCGTGAGCGCGACCTGCCGGGCGCTGCGCTCCAGGAGCAGGCCGCCGAGCGCTTCTTCCATTTCCTTGATCTGCATCGACAGCGCCGGCTGCGAGATGGAACAGGCCTCGGCGGCGCGTCCGAAATGGCCGTGACGCGCCAGCGCGTCGAAATAGCGGAGCTGACGCAGCGTGACGTTGATCATCAGATAATCCTATCGCAGCAATCACTAAAGTCAATTTTACCTGATGAATTGCGATGCGTAGATTGCGCTCGCCTGGTTCAGGGCGTAACTCCCAAGCCAACCAGAGGAGACAATCATGGATGACAAAACGAAATGCCCGTTTTCGGGCGGAAAACCCACGCCTACGAACCGTCACTGGTGGCCGAAGCAACTGGACGTCCAGGTCCTGCATCGGAATTCCGACTTGTCCGACCCGATGGGCGAGGCGTTCGACTACGCCAGGGAGTTCAAGAGCCTCGACCTCAATGCCGTGATCAAGGATCTCGAAGCCTTGATGACGAACTCGCAGGAGTGGTGGCCAGCCGACTTCGGCCATTACGGTGGCCTGATGATCCGCATGGCCTGGCACAGCGCCGGCACCTACCGCATCACCGACGGCCGCGGCGGCGCCGGAGCCGGTCAGCAGCGCTTCGCGCCGCTCAATAGCTGGCCCGATAACGCCAACCTCGACAAGGCGCGCCGTCTGCTTTGGCCGATCAAGCAGAAGTATGGCCGCAAGATTTCCTGGGCCGATTTGATGATCCTGGCCGGCAACGTTGCGCTGGAGTCCATGGGCTTCAAGACGTTCGGCTTCGCCGGCGGGCGTCCCGATGTCTGGGAGCCGGAGGAGCTCTATTGGGGTCCTGAAGGGACGTGGCTTGGCGACGAACGCTACAGCGGCGAGCGTCAGCTTGCGGAGCCGCTCGGCGCCGTGCAGATGGGCCTGATCTACGTCAATCCGGAAGGTCCAAACGGCAACCCGGATCCGGTCGCCGCGGCCAAGGACATCCGCGAGACGTTCTTCCGCATGGCCATGAACGATGAGGAGACCGTCGCGCTGATTGCCGGCGGACATACCTTCGGCAAGACTCACGGCGCCGGCGATCCGTCGCTGGTTGGTGCGGAGCCGGAAGGCGCCGCCCTCGAGAATCAGGGCCTCGGCTGGAAGAGCAGCTATGGCACCGGTGTCGGCGCCGACGCCATCACCGGCGGACCCGAGGTCACCTGGACGCAGTCACCGACGAAGTGGAGCAATCACTTCTTCAAGAACCTGTTCGAAAACGAATGGGAGCTGACGAAGAGCCCGGCCGGCGCGAAACAGTGGAAAGCGAAAGGCGGTGCTGCAACGATCCCCGACGCCTACGACAAGTCGAAGAAGCACGCGCCGACGATGCTGACGACGGATCTCTCACTGCGCCTTGATCCGGCCTACGAGAAGATCTCGCGGCGCTTCTATGAGCACCCGGACCAGTTCGCGGATGCGTTTGCCCGCGCCTGGTTCAAGCTCACCCACCGCGACATGGGCCCGATCGCGCGTTACCTCGGCCCGCTCGTGCCGAAGGAGACGCTGATCTGGCAGGACCCGATCCCGGCCGTCAATCATGAGCTCGTGAGCGAGCAGGACATCGCTGGTCTGAAGACAAAGATCCTCGGGTCCGGCCTGTCCGTCTCCGAGCTGGTTTCGACCGCCTGGGCGTCGGCGTCGACGTTCCGTGGTTCGGACAAGCGCGGTGGTGCAAACGGAGCGCGCATTCGGCTAGCCCCGCAGAAGGACTGGGAGGTCAACCAGCCTGCGGAGTTGGCGAAGGTGCTCGGCAAGCTTGAAGCGATCCAGAAGGAGTACAACGCGGCGCAGAAGGGCGACAAGAAAGTCTCGCTCGCCGACCTGGTCGTTCTCGGTGGCAGCGCGGCGGTCGAGAAAGCCGCAAGGGATGCGGGCGTTGAGGTGAAGGTACCCTTCACGCCGGGGCGCATGGATGCTTCGCAAGAGCAGACCGATGGCCCCTCTTTCGCACCGCTCGAGCCGCGGGCCGATGGCTTCCGCAACTATATCGGCAAGAAGATGCAGTACATGCTGCCGGAGGAGGCCCTGGTGGACCGTGCGCAATTGCTGACCCTGACGGGACCCGAGATGACGGTTCTCGTCGGCGGCCTGCGCGTGCTCGGCACCAATACCGGCAAGTCCACCCATGGTGTCTTCACCAAGAAGCCGGGCACGCTGAGCAACGACTTCTTCGTCAACCTGCTCGACATGAACACCGAGTGGCAGCCGGCTGGCTCCGATGGCGTGTATGAAGGGCGCGACCGCAAGACCAACACTGTCAAGTGGACCGGTACCCGCGTCGACCTGATCTTCGGCTCGCACTCGCAGCTTCGCGCCTTCGCGGAGGTCTATGCCTGCGGCGACTCGAAGGAGAAATTCGCCAAGGATTTTGTGGCGGCCTGGACCAAGGTGATGAACCTCGATCGGTTCGACATCGTGCGCCACTGATCCTGTTGCCCCCGATACAAACAAAAAGGGCGGCCGAAAGGCCGCCCTTTGCATTGGATGGTGAGGAAGCTCACTCGCCGGCGGCCTCGCGCACCGGCGCGTCCCCCTTGTCGGCCTTCTGCTTGGCCTCGAGGTCCTCACCGGTCTGCTGGTCGACGGCCTTCATCGACAGCCGGGTCTTGCCGCGGTCGTCGAAGCCGAGCAGCTTGACCTTGACCTTGTCGCCTTCCTTGACGACGTCGGAGGTCTTCTGCACGCGATTGGCCGCGAGCTGGCTGATGTGGACGAGGCCGTCCTTGGCGCCGAAGAAGTTCACGAAGGCGCCGAACTCCATCACCTTGACGACCGTGCCTTCGTAGATCTGGCCGACTTCGGGCTCGGAGGTGATCGACTTGATCCACTTGATCGCGGCCTTCATCGCCTCGCCGTCGTTGGAGGCGACCTTCACCGTGCCGTCGTCCTCGATATTGATCTTGGCGCCGGTCTTCTCCACGATCTCGCGGATCACCTTGCCGCCGGTGCCGATCACTTCGCGGATCTTGTCGGTCGGGATCTTGAAGGTCTCGATGCGCGGCGCATATTCGCCGAGCTCGGCGCGCGCCGCGGTCAAGGCCTTGCCCATCTCGCCGAGGATATGGATGCGCCCCTCCTTGGCCTGGCCAAGCGCAACGCGCATGATCTCCTCGGTGATGCCCTCGATCTTGATGTCCATCTGCAGCGAGGTGATGCCCACTTCGGTGCCGGCGACCTTGAAGTCCATGTCACCGAGATGGTCTTCATCGCCGAGGATGTCCGACAGCACCGCATAGCGCTGCCCCTCGAGGATCAAGCCCATGGCGATGCCCGCGGTCGGCCGCTTCAGCGGCACGCCGGCGTCCATCAGCGCAAGCGAAGAGCCGCAGACGGTCGCCATCGAGGACGAGCCGTTCGACTCCGTGATCTCGGAGACCACGCGCACGGTGTAGGGGAACTCGTGATGCGGCGGCAACACGGGGTGGATCGCACGCCAGGCGAGCTTGCCGTGGCCGATCTCGCGGCGCTTGGTGCCGCCGAGGCGACCGGTCTCACCGACCGAGAAGGGCGGGAAGTTGTAGTGCAGCAGGAACGTCTCCTTGTACGTTCCCGACAGCGCGTCGATGTACTGCTCATCCTCGCCGGTGCCGAGCGTGGTCACCACCAGGCCCTGGGTCTCGCCGCGGGTGAATAGCGCCGAGCCGTGGGCGCGCGGCAGCACGCCGACTTCGCAGACGATATTGCGGACCGTCTTGACGTCGCGGCCGTCGATGCGGCGACCGGTATCGAGGATGTTCCAGCGGACGATCTTGGCTTCCAGCTCCTTGAACACGTCGGCGACGCGGAGCTTGTCGTATGTCGGCTCCTGCCCTTCCGGGAAGAAGTGCGCCATCACCTTTTCCTTGGCGGCGCCGACGGCGGCATAGCGATCCTGCTTCACCGGAATCGCATAGGCCTTGCGCAGGTCCTGCTCGATCAGGGCGAGCATGTCCTTCTCGATCGCCGAATTGTCGATCGCGGTGATCTCGCGCGGCTCCTTCGCCGCCTTCTCCGCGAGCTCGATGATCGCGTTGATGACCGGCTGGAAGTGGCGATGGCCGAACATGACCGCGCCAAGCATGACGTCTTCGTTGAGCTCTTTCGCTTCCGATTCCACCATCAACACGGCATCCGAGGTGCCGGCGACGACGAGGTCGAGCTGCGTCTCGTTCATCTCGTCCAGCGTCGGATTGAGCACATATTCGTCGTTGGCGAAGCCGACGCGGGCCGCGCCGATCGGACCCTTGAACGGCGCGCCCGACAGCGTCAGCGCAGCAGACGCCGCGACCATCGCGAGGATGTCGGGATCGTTTTCCATGTCGTGGGAGAGCGTGGTGACGATCACCTGGGTCTCGTTGCGCCAGCCGTCGACGAACAACGGACGGACCGGACGGTCGATCAGGCGGGAAACCAGCGTTTCCTTTTCGGTCGGACGACCTTCGCGCTTGAAATAGCCGCCGGGAATGCGGCCCGCGGCATAGGCCTTCTCCTGATAGTCGACGGTGAGCGGCAGGAAGTCGACGCCCTCGCGCGGCGTCTTCGCGGCGACCACGGTGGCGAGCACAACGGTCTCACCATAGGTCGCCATCACGGCGCCGTCGGCCTGGCGGGCGATCTTGCCGGTTTCAAGCTTGAGGGGACGTCCACCCCAGTCGATCTCGACTGAATGAATATTGAACATTTCGGTCTTCTTTCATGGCTTGGCGAAAAGCGGGACGCCACAAAAACAAAAACCATGCGCAAGATGGCGGGACGCTGCGCGCAACGCGTCGTCAGCATCCGGCGATCCTGCCATGGTTTCTGGTTTTAGGATGGCGTCCATCCTTTCGCTTCGGTCACGGGCACCTTGCCCGTCATGCCCAGCGGCCGGATTGCTGCTGGACGTCGGTGTCGAGCATGACTCTGTCTAGCATCATGCTCGTGTGCATCATCGGTTCCGAAGGACCGCATCGGCGGTTCTCGATCGATCATGCAAAAGCGCGCGGCATACGGCCGCGCGTGCACTTCAAAACAAGCTCAACGACGAATGTTGTGCTTTTCAATGAGCGCCTTGTAGCGCGTTTCGTCCGTCTTCTTCAGATAGTTGAGAAGCGAACGGCGCGTCGACACGAGCTTCAAGAGGCCGCGGCGCGAATGATTGTCCTTCACGTGGGTCTTGAAATGATCCGTGAGGTTGTTGATGCGTTCCGACAGGATCGCAACCTGGACCTCGGGAGAACCGGTGTCGCCGGTCTTGGTAGCATTCGCCTTGATGACTTCCGCTTTACGTTGCGCGGTAATCGACATCGTCAAACTCTCTCGTTGCGGCCGGAGCTGGCAGTCAGCCCGGTCAGGTTGAACACGCGCTTGGGGATGAGTTCGCCATTGCCAATTTCGGCAAGCGCGAGAAGCCGGCCTGCCACCGTGACATAGACTGTGCCGCTACTATTGGGCGCATCCCGTCCGCGCAACAAAACGGCCTGGCCCCGATGGAGCCTTGCCGCATCAGCCCGTGTGACGGCCAGTGCCGGGATGTCGTCCAGCGCGGTCTCAACGGGCATAAGCGCGTCGGCGAGGCTACCCTCGCCAGACGCGGCTCTATCGCACAAAGCCTCCAACTGTTCCAGCGGAATCATGTCGTTCTCGCCGAACGGTCCGACCAGTGTCCGGCGCAGCGCGCAGATATGGCCAAAACAGCCGAGAATTCGCCCCAAATCGCGGGCCAGTGCCCGCACATAGGTGCCTTTGCCGCACTCCGCCTCGAACGTCGAATGGCTACTATCTATCTGTTCTAACAGGGTTAATCGGTGAATCTCGACCGGGCGCGGCTTCAGCTCGACACTCTCGCCGTCGCGCGCCAAATCATAGGCGCGCTCGCCCTGGACCTTGATCGCCGAATATTGCGGCGGGATTTGCTCGAT
>NZ_DATGFH010000101.1:0-62210 GCF_035309285.1 Bradyrhizobium sp.
CGGCGGCGCGGTTCGGGCTGCGCCCGTCGCGCGGCGACTACAACGCCACCGTCACCACCGCCAATGGCACCATCAAGGCGGCGCGGACTCGGATCGCGATGGTCGATGTCGGTGGCCTCGTGGTGCGCGACGTCGACGCCATGGTGCTGCCCGATGAAGCGCTGTCGGAAAACCTGCTCGGCCTGTCGTTCCTGTCGAAGCTGAAACGCTTCGAATATGCCAACGGCCAGATGGTGCTGGAGCAGTAAGGGTTCACGAAACCCTCCCCGTTGGCCATTTGGCTTCCATGAGAAAGAACTGTGGCACTCGGACCTATGATGGGCTCCTTGCTGCCACAATGATTGTCGCTCAATTTCTCTCCCGCCTTCCCCTTTCCACGCGCATTCGCTAATGGCTGCCTGACAAGCTTTTCCGCGTTCCCGACGAGGCCCTGATGTTCCCGAAGCCGAAACCTTCGCTCCTGCCCAACACCTATGCCTTCGAGTCAGAGCCGATGGTGAAGGCGACGGGCTTTCGCGAATACGACGCGCGCTGGCTGTTCAACAAGGAAATCAACCTGATGGGCGTGCAGGCGCTCGGCATGGGGCTGGGTGCTCTGATTGCCGAGCTCGGCGTCAAGCAGGAGATCGTCACCGGGCATGATTTCCGCGGCTATTCGGCCTCGATCAAATATGCGCTGATTTCGGGCCTGATGGCGGCGGGCTGCAAGGTGCATGACATCGGGCTCGCGGTGACGCCGATGGCCTATTTCGCGCAGTTCGATCTCGACGTGCCCTGCGTCGCCATGGTGACGGCCTCGCACAACGACAATGGCTGGACCGGCGTCAAGATGGGCGCCAACCGGCCGCTCACCTTCGGTCCCGACGAGATGAGCCGGCTGAAAGAGATCGTGCTCAACGCCGAATTCAACAACAAGGCCGGCGGCGCCTACGTATTTCATGAGAATTTCCCCGCGCGCTACATCGCCGATCTCACCAACCGCCCGAAGCTGAGGCGCAGGCTGAAAGTTGTCGCAGCGTGCGGCAACGGTACCGCAGGCGCATTTGCGCCGCAGGTCTTGGAAAAGATCGGATGTGAGGTGATCCCGCTCGATACCGAGCTTGACCACACCTTCCCGAAATACAATCCGAACCCCGAAGATATGGAAATGCTGCACGCGATCCGCGACGCAGTGCTCGCCAACAAGGCCGACGTGGGGCTCGGCTTCGACGGCGACGGCGACCGCTGCGGCGTCGTCGACAATACCGGCGAGGAGATCTTTGCCGACAAGGTCGGCGTGATGCTGGCGCGCGATATGTCGGCGATCCACAAGGGCGCGCAGTTCGTGGTCGACGTGAAATCGACCGGGCTGTTCCTGACCGATCCGGTGCTGTCGAAGCAGGGCGCGAAGACGAGCTACTGGAAGACCGGCCATTCCTACATGAAGCGACGCACCAATGAGCTCGGCGCGCTCGCGGGCTTCGAGAAGTCAGGTCACTTCTTCTTCAACAAGCCGTTTGGCCGCGGCTATGACGACGGCCTGGTGTCGGCGCTCGCGGTCTGCGACATGCTCGATCGCGCCGGCAACAAGTCGATGGCCGACCTCAAAGACGCGCTGCCAAAGACCTGGTCGTCGCCGACCATGTCGCCGCATTGTGCAGACGAGATGAAGTATAATGTCGTCGACGCGGTGGTGAAGCATTTCGAGGCGGCGCAGAAGAAGGGTGAGATGATCGGGGGACAGGCGATCCGCGATCTCGTCACCGTCAACGGCGTCCGCGTCACCGTTGAGGATGGAAGCTGGGGCCTGGTGCGCGCGTCCTCCAACAAGCCGGAGCTCGTCGTCGTGGTCGAGAGCCCCGTGTCGGAGAAGCGCATGCGCGACATGTTCGAGATGGTCGACGGCGTGCTGCGCGGCCATCCCGAGGTCGGCGAGTACAATCAGAAGATTTGAGGGCCAGTGGTCATTGCCGGGCTTGACTCGGCAATCCATCAACTTGAGAGATTCGTCTTTCGGATGGATACGCGGGTCAAGCCCGCGTATGACGAGTTATGTTTGTGGCGACGGCGAGCGCTCCTACGCCACGGCCGGCACCGGCAGCGCGGTCACCGATTTGATCTTCTCCATGGCGAAGCGCGAGGTGACATTCTTCAGCGGCACGGTTGCGATCAGCTTCTTGTAGAAGACGTCATAGCTCTGCATGTCGGCGACCACGACGCGGAGCATGTAATCGACGTCGCCGGCCATCCGGTAAAATTCCATCACCTCGGGCATGGCGCTGACGGCGTCGGCGAACCTCTTGAGCCAGGCTTCGGAATGATCGGAACTCTCCACCGAAACAAACACGGAGATGCCGAGCCCGATCTTGTTCTGGTCCACCAGCGCCACCCGGCGCAGGATCACGCCGTCGGCCTCGAGGCGCTGGATGCGCTTCCAGCACGGCGTCGAGGACAGCCCGACCCGGTCGCCGATCTCGGCTACCGAAAGGGAGGCGTCCTCCTGGAGGACCATCAGGATCTTGCGGTCGATGGCGTCGAGGCGGCGGCTGGGTTCGTGAAGCTGAACGGCGACGTCGGTCATGAGAAGAATGTTCCATATTTGAGGTTGATGTACCTAATATATAGAAAATTCTTCTATGGCAAGCCCGTCAAATAGATGTCCGGATCAGAGAGGCGATGCCGCCTCGCCGCAAAACCTCTTCCATTTCAAGACGTTGCGGGGCTGCAAGGGCGCCGCCAAAGCGGGTGCATTTCAGCGCTGCGGGGGCGGGAGCGAGAAGAAGCGCTTACTTGCCTCCATTCCCCCCGCCATGCACCCAGCGGCCGAGCAGATGATGGGCAATCGCGAAGGGGTGGGGACCCGCGAGGCCATCGGGATGCTTTCTCGTGATCATCAGCCGCGCCTCGTCGCGATCGAACCAGCGCGCGTCCTCCAGTTCCGTGCGATCGACCACGATGTCCTCGTTCAGCGCGCGCGCGGCGCAGCCGATCATCAGCGACGACGGATACGGCCAGGGTTGCGTCATGTAGTAGCTGACGTCCGTGCAGCGGATGCCGGCTTCCTCGAACACCTCACGGCGGACCGCGTCCTCGATGGTTTCGGCGGCTTCGACAAAGCCGGCAAGGCAGGAATACATGCCGGGCAGGAAGCGCTGCGCGCGGCCGAGCAGGCACTTGTCGCCGTGCGTCACCAGCATGATCACGACCGGATCGGTGCGCGGAAAATGCTCGGCTTTGCAGCCGGGACATTCCCGCTTCCAGCCGCCTTCCTTCATCGCGGTGCGCTGGCCGCAATTGGCGCAATAGCTGTGGCGTTGATGCCAGTTCACCATCGACTTGGCCATCGCGATCGCGGAGAGCTCATTCGGAGGCACGAGGCCCTGCATCGCCATGCCGCGCAATTCGGAAACGGCAACGTCGTCGCGATTCATGAGCTTCTCGACGGCGGGTTGCGAGATTCCCATGCCGAACACCGCCACGCCGTCGCGCAAGCCCAAGAAGATCGTGCCCGGATTGGCGCCAAACTTCAGCGCTTCATCGATGGTGAGCAGCGCGCGCGATGCGTCTCCTTCCTTCCTCACGACGAGCGAATCGCGATGCACGACGTAGGCGCGCGTCCGGGGATCGCTTTCCAGCGCGAACAGCTTTTCGTCCTTGGTGCGCAGATGCGCAGCGCGATCGAGGATATTGTTGACGAAGCCCGGCTGCCCGAGCGGAAAGGATTCGAATGCTGACATGTCTTGTCTCAACCCAACCAGATTTTGCGGCGGAGCGCGCTGATGAAATGTTGTACTTCCGCGGCGTCATGTGGAACCGCCGGCGCCACGCCCCAGACCGGGCGCGGCCAGGCGGCGTCGTTTGTGCGGCGCGCGATGATGTGGACATGAAGCTGCGACACCATGTTGCCGAGCGCTGCGATATTCAGCTTGTCGCATTTGGTGATGTCTTTGAGCGCGCGTGCCACGCGGGCAATCTCGGTCATGAGCTGCGCCTGCTCGACCTCCTCGAGATCGATGATCTCGACCGCCTCCGGGCGGCGCGGCACCAGAAGGAGCCAGGGGTAGTTGGCGTCGCGGATCACCAGCACGCGCGCCAGCGGCAGGTCGCCGATGTCGATCGTATCCTTCTTGAGCTGAGGGTGCAGCGACCAGGCGGAATCGGGCATATCGGGTTCCCAAAAACCCGATGTGTGTCGGGCTCATGCTGTGCCTTCTGCGGGGCACTGGAGCGGTTTCATATCAAGCCGTCATCATCCGCGAAAGCGGATGATCCAGTACCCCGAGACCGCTCAGTATCGAGGGATTGGAGTTTACTGGATACCCCGCTTTCGCGGGGTATGACAGTCGATTACCCCGCTTGCTTTCCGGTGCTTTTGGCCCCAAATAGGGGCCGGGAGATTGGCGGTGGACGAGCCTCTCGCCAACCGGGTCAGGTCCGGAAGGAAGCAGCCCTAACGAGGTCCGGATCGGGTCGCTCGTCAGTCTCCTACCTGTTTTTTCGAGCGAATCGCGCTGGCCTCGCTTGTCGCGCCTGCCCTTCGCTCCTTTCCGCAAAAGCCGGCCGAGAGAATTGACATTGCGGATCGACCGATGACCGACGCTGGCGCTCCTGATCACAAGCAAGTTGGCGCCGACCAGGGCGGCTTCGACCTCGGCGGGGCCAAGCCCGCGGCAGGCGATGCAAAGCCTTATCGCGTGCTGGCGCGCAAATACCGCCCTGCCAATTTTGGCGATTTGATTGGCCAGGACGCCGTGGTGCGCACGGTGTCGAACGCCTTCGAGACCGGACGGATTCCACAGGCCTGGATCCTGACCGGCGTGCGCGGGGTGGGCAAGACCACGACCGCGCGCATCCTGGCGCGCGCGCTGAACTACGAACTGCCGGATGGCTCGGTGAAGGGCCCGACCATCCACATGCCGACCCTTGGTGTGCATTGCCAGGCGATCATGGAAAGCCGGCACATGGATGTGCTGGAGATGGACGCCGCCTCGCACACCGGCGTCGACGACGTCCGCCAGATCAATGACAGCGTGCGCTATGCGCCGGCCTCCGCGCGCTACAAGGTCTACATCATCGACGAAGTTCACATGCTGTCGACGGCGGCTTTCAACGCGTTCCTGAAGACGCTGGAAGAGCCGCCGGAGCACGCCAAGTTCGTGTTCGCGACCACAGAGATCCGCAAAGTGCCCGTCACCGTGCTGTCGCGCTGCCAGCGCTTCGACCTGCGCCGCGTCGAGGCCGATGTGCTGATGCGGCATCTGTCGAATATCGCGGCGAAGGAAAGCGTGGAGATCGAGCCGGAGGCGCTCGGCATCATCGCACGCGCCGCCGAAGGCTCGGTGCGCGACTCGCTCTCGCTGCTCGATCAGGCGATCGCGCACGCGGCGGGCAGCGTGCGCGCCGAGGAAGTCCGGCAGATGCTGGGGCTTGCCGACCGCACGCGTGTGATCGATTTGTTCGAACAGCTCGTGCGCGGCGATATCGCGAGCGCTTTCCGCGAGTTTCGCGAGCAATATGATGTCGGCGCCGATCCCATCGTGGTGCTGTCCGATCTCGCCGAGTTCGTGAATTTCGTCACCCGCGTCAAGATCGTGCCGGCAACGGCCGATAACGTCGCCTTCAGCGAGACCGAGCGTCTGCGTGCCCGGGACTTCGCTGCAAAGCTCTCGATGCGGGTGCTGTCGCGGATGTGGCAGATGCTGCTCAAGGGCATCGCCGAGGTGCAGGCCGCGACGCGCCCGGCTGCGGCCGCGGAGATGGTGCTGGTGCGGATCGCCTATGTCGCCGACATGCCGACACCCGACGAGACAATCCGCATGATCGAGCAGAATGGCGGTGCTTCGCCGGTCGCCACGGCAAGCGCGCCTTCGCGCGGCATGCCGGCGCCGAGCACATCGGCTGTTGCCGCCGCGCCCGCCCGCGCTGCGGCTGCGCCGCGCACTGCGCCCGAGATTTCCGCGCGGCCGCAAATGGTGACGGCGCCGGCGCCGGAGGCGCAATCCGCGCCCGTGCGCCGCATTTCGAGCTTCCCGGAACTCGTCGCGCTCGCCGGCGAGAAGCGTGACCTCCTCACCAAGTCCGCGCTTGAAACCGATGTGCGGCTGGTGCGTTTCGAGGATGGGCGCCTGGAGCTGGCGCTGGAACGCAACGCCCAACGCTCGCTTGTCAACGATCTCTCGCGCAAGCTCGAGCAATGGACCAATCGTCGCTGGACCGTGATCGTCTCCAACGAGGCGGGGCAAGCGACCTTGCGCGAGCAGCATCTCGTGGCGAAAAACGAGCGCGAGCGCGCCGCCGAGGCCGATCCGCGCGTGATGGAAGTGCTCGCGCGCTTTCCCGGCGCCAGGCTGGTGGAGGTGCGCAAGCTCGCCGCCGAGCCGCCGGAATCCGATGCTGACGCTGCGGGTCTGATCGATGACGGCGGCGACGAGCCGTTCGACGATTCCGGCGACGATTTCTAGGTGTTTCCAGGGGAAGCAGCGATGCCCGATTTTCTCGGCATGATGAAGCAGGCGGCGCAACTGCAATCGAAGATGCAGGCGATGCAGGAGGAGCTCGGCCAGGTCGAGGTCGAGGGCCTTTCCGGTGGCGGCCTCGTCTCCGTGCGCATGACCGCGAAGATGGAAGTGAAGGCGGTGAAGATCGATGCCTCCCTGATGAAGCCGGAGGAGCGCGAGATCGTCGAGGACCTTCTCGTCAGCGCGCTTGCCGATGCGCGCCGCAAGGCGGAAACTGCGATGCAGGAGAAGATGCAGTCGCTTGCCGGCGGGCTCGGCCTGCCGCCGGGACTGCTGCCTGGTTCTTGAGATGCCCGCGGTCGCCGGTCCTGAAATCGAACGCCTGATCCAGCTTTTGGCACGCCTGCCGGGGCTCGGCCCACGCTCGGCGCGCCGCGCCGCGCTGCATCTCATCAAGAAGCGCGAAGCGCTGATGACGCCGCTCTCGGCGGCGCTGCAGGTTGCGATCGACAAAATCCAGGTCTGCAAGACCTGCGGCAATATCGATACGCAAAATCCCTGTACGGTCTGCACCGATCCGCGCCGCGATGGTTCGATCATCGTTATCGTCGCCGATGTCGCCGACCTCTGGGCGTTGGAGCGGGCCAACGCCACCAATGGCCGGTATCATGTGCTCGGCGCCACATTGTCGCCGCTCGACGGCGTCGGCCCGCAGGATCTGACTATCGACGCGCTGGTCAAGC
Organism: Bradyrhizobium sp.; assembly: GCF_035309285.1. Lineage (GTDB taxonomy): Bacteria > Pseudomonadota > Alphaproteobacteria > Rhizobiales > Xanthobacteraceae > Bradyrhizobium. The sequence goes on from NZ_DATGFH010000101.1 coordinate 7,181, forward strand.
GCGCGCATGATCCGCAAGTTTCCGAGATCATCCTGGCGCTGAATGCAACCGTGGATGGGCAAACCACAGCGCACTACATCACCGATTTGTTGCAGGACGCCAATGTCAAGGTGACTCGGCTCGCTCATGGCGTCCCGGTCGGTGGCGAGCTTGATTATCTCGATGAAGGTACGCTATCTGCAGCGATGCGGCAGCGAACGCTTTTCTAGCCAGTAAAACTACGGGACCACCGACATGACGAAATCCCGATTCGCCAGGCGCTGGGCTTGTGCGTTGATCGTGACGGCGCTCGCAAGCCCGCCCGCGTTCGCGCAAGGAGAGGAGCCTGCGAGCAAGCCGGGCAAGCCGATCCATGCCGGCGACGTGCTGTCGGGAGAACTGACGGCGATGCGCGTCAAGAGCGGGAACAAGGGCAAGCGGGTCGCGACCTACCAAATCACCAGCGAACCGCGTCGCCTTCCCGCGCCAAACGGTCTGTGCAACCTGGAGACGGGGCCGGAGACGTTCCAGCTCGTCACCACCAGCGACGCGCAGGTCGCGCAGCTCAAAGCAATGGTCGGCAAGGAGGTCTCGGTCAAGGTCGGCGAGATTTCCTGCGCGCAGGATGCTGGCCAGATGACCGAAGCCGTCGTCACCAGATGGAGCATGGTGACGAAGCGTTGAGCCAATTGCTCCTTCCCTGCGAACTGGATCACCCGCTTTCGCGGGTGATGACAGCGGAGCTAGCTAGGGCTTCCGCACCTCAAGCTGCTCAAAATGTCCGCTGCGCTGCAGATAGGCGAGCAGGATAAAGCTCGGAACAGCGGAAGCCGCACATACCGCGAAATAGCCGGCCCATCCGGTCGCGTCGGCGAGATAACCGCTGCCCGCCGCGAACACGGTGCGTCCGAGTGCGGTCAGTGCGGTCAACAGCGCATACTGCGTCGCGGTGTGCAGGGGATTGCCGCACAGCGCCGAAAGATAGGCGACCAGCGTCACCGTGCCGAGGCCGGCGGTGAACTGCTCTGCGGTGATCGTGAAGGTCAGCCACGCCAGGTCGCGGCCGACCAGCGCCTGCCAGGAGAAGGCGAGGATCGCGATGGTCTGCAGGATGCCGCCGATCCACAGGCTCTTGCTTAAACTGAACGTGCGGGCGACGAAGCCGCCGGCAAATCCGCCGAGCAGCGCCGCGGCAAAGCCGACGCCTTTGAGGATGGCTGCAAGCTCGACGCGCGAGAAGCCGATCTTCAGCGCGAACGTCGTGTTCATGGCGGTCGCGAGCGCATCAGCGAGCTTGAACAGGACGACGAACAGCAGGATGGCGATCGCGGCATCGCGGGACAGGAAGTCATTCAGGCTGGCGAGCGCCACCTCGGCCATGCGCCGTCCGCGGGCACCCGTATGCTCGGCGCTGGCGCGGCCGGATGATGCGGGCTCGACGGCGAGCAGCGATGCCAGGAGGCCGACCACGATTCCAAGCCCCATCACGACATAGGTCAAGCTATAGGCGCGCTGCTGGTCGAAGCCGAAATTGACGAAGCCGGAGACGAGCAGCAACGCGCCGGCGCCCGAGACCAGCGCCGCGACGCGGTAGGCCGCGACGTAGGAGGCCATGCCGGCGGCCTGCTCGCTTTCCGGCAGGCTCTCGACACGGAAGGCGTCGATGATGATGTCCTGGGTGGCGGAGGCGGTGGTGACCAGGAGTGCTGCGATCGCCACCGCGATCGGCGACGATTGCGGGTTGCAGGACGCCAATATCGCGATCGCCACCATCAGCAGTAACTGCGTCAGCACGAGCCAGGCGCGGCGGCGACCAAGCCACCTTGTCAGGAGCGGAATGTCGAGCGCGTCGACAGCCGGCGACCAGAACACCTTGGTCCAGTAGGGGGTGCCGACGAAGGCGAACAGGCCGATGGTCTTGATGTCGACGCCGCTTTCGGTGATCCAGGCCTGCAAGGTCTGGCCCGTCAGCGAGAATGGAAGACCTCCCGAAAATCCCAGCATCAGCACCACGAGCACGCGCCGTTGCAGATAGACCATCAGGCCGTCGCGCCAGGAGGCGCGCGTTGCGGTAGGCTCGGGTGATGATTCGGCGATGGCTTCGGGTGCGCTCATGCCGCGGTGTTAGCAGATTCTGGCGCCGCTGCCTCTCCTCCCTCTCCCCGCAGGCGGGGGCGAGGTGAGAGGAACCTCACTCCCCCGCCTGCAACTTGCGGACGGGGAACAGCTCGGCCGTAGCGCTCTTGACGAGGCGGGGCGGCTCGGGGGGCGGGTCCTTGGAGAAATCCAGCTCCTCGATGCGGCCGGCGCGCTTCTCGATCTTGTCGGCGGAGATCAGGATCTGGCGGACGTCCTCGTTGACGTCGCCAAAGTGCTTTTGCAGCTTCAGCACGCGGTCGCGCAAGCGGGTGAGGTCGTCCCCCAGATGCATCACCTCATTGCGAATCTGGTCGGCGGCATCGCGGATGCGCGCATCCTTCAAGATCTGCTGCATCACCTGGATCGCCAGCATCAACAACGACGGTGACACCAGCACCACGCGGGCGCGATAGGCCTTCTGCACCACGTCGTCGAAACTGTCATGGATCTCGGCGTAGACCGATTCCGACGGCACGAACATCAGCGCGGTGTCCTGGGTCTCGCCGGGGATCAGATATTTCTCGGCGATGTCGCTGACATGCTTCATCACGTCGCTGCGCAGCCGCTGGCAGGCGAATTTCTTCTCCTCATCGGTGCGCGCATCATGCAGCGCGGTCATCGCCTCCAGCGGAAATTTCGCGTCGATGCAGAGCGGGCGCTGATCGGGAAGGAACACCACGCAGTCCGGCCGCTTGCCGGTCGACAACGTATACTGGAACTCGTAGGCGCCGGACGGCAGGCCGTCCTGCACGATCGCCTCCATCCGCGCCTGGCCGAATGCGCCACGTGCCTGCTTGTTGGCGAGCACGTCGCGCAAGGTCGTGACCTGGGTGGTGAGGTCGGTGAGGTTCTTGTGCGCGCTGTCGATGATGCCGAGCCGCTCATGCAGCATGCGGAGGCTGTCCATGGTGTGGCGCGTGGTCGCTTCCATCGACTGGCCGACGCGATGGCTGACCGAATCGAGCCGCTCGTTGACCGCGCGTGCCATGTCGGCCTGCCGTCCGGCGAGCGCCTGGGCCATGGCATCGACCCGGCCGGAAGCTTCCGCCTGCGCCCGCATCATCTCGTTGAGGCGCTGCTCCAGCTCGTCGGCGCGCGCCGCCTGCGTCATCTCATGCTCGGCCTCGCGCTTGCCCGACCGCGCCACCACGATGGTGATGGTCAACAGCAGGAGCAGCGTCGCGGCGGCAAAGCCGATCGCGACGTCGGTGATGTGGACCGGCCAGTCGCCGATCATGAAAAGAATCGCGTTCATGCCGTCCTCTGTATCCGATTCGCTGGCTTGCGCGAACGAAGAGGGAACATTTATGGTTAATCGGGGGTGAATTTTTATGGTTAATGGAGTGCTAATTTTTATGGTTAGCGCGCGGTTAATGCGCATCCCCTCGCATTGACCGAGCTTTGTCAGCGCCTTAAATCGCCCCCGGGACACTGGAACATATGGCCTTACGAGAAATCATCATCCTGCCGGACAAGCAGTTGCGGCTCGTCTCGAACAGAATCGAGAAGGTGACGCCGGAGATCCGCAAGCTGGCCGACGACATGTTCGAGACCATGTACGACGCGCCGGGCATTGGGCTGGCCGCGATCCAGGTCGCGCAGCCGGTGCGGCTGATCACCATGGACCTCGCCAAGAAGAGCGAGAATGGCGAGACCACGCCGCAGCCGCGGGTGTTCATCAATCCCGAGATCATTTCGGCTTCCGAGGAAAAGTCGGTCTATGAGGAGGGCTGTCTCTCGATCCCCGAGTATTATGAGGAAGTCGAGCGGCCGGCGAAGGTGCGGGTGCGCTTCCTCGATCTCGACGGCAAGCTGCACGAAGAGGATGCCGAGGGCCTCTACGCCACCTGCATCCAGCACGAGATCGATCATCTGAACGGTGTGCTGTTCATCGACTATTTGTCGAAGCTGAAGCGCGACCGCGTGAACAAGAAGTTTTCCAAGGCGGCCAAGCGCGCGGAGGAATAGCGCAGCTTTCCCTCCGTCGTCATGGCCGGGCTTGTCCCGGCCATCCATGTCTTGGCGGCCATCAAGAAAGACGTTGATGCCCGGCACAAGGCCGGGCATGACGAGCAGCAACAATACGCCTAGAGGCACGCACGCAAATGCCCCTTCGCCTGATCTTCATGGGCACGCCTGAATTTTCCGTGCCGACGCTGCTCGAGCTCGTTGCCCACGGCCACGAGATCGTGGCGGTCTATACCCGCGCGCCGAAGCCCGGCGGGCGCGGCATGAAGCTGCAGGCCACTCCCGTGGAGATCGAGGCGAGGCGGCTCGGCATCCCCGTGCTGACGCCAAAGACGCTGAAGACGCCGGAGGCGCTGGAAGAGTTCCGCGCGCATGACGCGGACGCCGCGGTCGTGGTCGCCTATGGCATGATCCTGCCGCAGGCCATTCTCGATGCGCCAAAGCTCGGCTGCTTCAATCTGCATGCCTCGCTGCTGCCGCGCTGGCGCGGCGCAGCTCCCATCAACCGCGCGATCATCGCGGGCGATGCCGAGAGCGGCGTCATGGTGATGAAGATGGATGTCGGTCTCGACACCGGCGATATCGCGATGGCCGAGCGGCTCCCAATCACGGATGCGATGACCGCTTCCGACCTGCACGACAGGCTCGCGCGCCTTGGCGCCGACCTGATGGTGCGGGCGATGGCCGCGCTGGAACGCGGCGCGCTGCAGCTCGTCAAGCAGAGCGAGCAGGGCGTCACCTATGCCGCCAAGATCGAGAAAGCCGAGGCGCGGATCGATTGGAGCAAGCCTGGGCGTGACGTGCTGCGTCATATCCACGGGCTTTCGCCGTTTCCCGGAGCCTGGAGCGAGATCGTCGATGGCGGCGAGGCCGCACGCGTGAAGATCCTGCGTTGCGAGCTGGCAAAAGGATCGGGCGAGTCGGGCCGTGTGCTCGACGATCAGCTCACCATCGCGTGTGGCGAGGGTGCGATCCGCATCATTGAGTTGCAGCGCGCCGGCAAGGCGCCGATGAAGGCGACAGAATTCCTGCGCGGCGCGCCCCTGAAGGCGGGGGCCAAGTTCTCCTGACACTGTCATACCCCGCGAAAGCGGGGTATCCAGTACGCCGCGGCCCATGAGAGTGAAACGAGACATCACGGAGTGCTGGATCGTCCGCTTTCGCGGACGATGACACCGAGTAAAAATGCCCCGCTACAAGCTCACCATCGAATATGACGGCGCGCCGTTTGCTGGCTGGCAGCTCCAGGCGGACCATCCGACCGTGCAGGGCGCACTGGAAGCCGCTGTCAAGGCGACCTGCGGCGAGGAGGTGCGCGTGCATGGCGCGGGCCGCACCGATGCCGGTGTGCATGCGCTGGGGCAGGTCGCCCATTGCGACATTGGCAAGCATTTCACGCCGGGGCGCTTGCGCGACGCCATGAATGCGCATCTGCGCCCGGCACCGGTCACGGTCAAATCGGCGGAGATCGTGCCGGAAACATTCGAGGCGCGGTTCTCGGCCGTGAAGCGGCATTACCTCTATCGCATCGCCAACACCCGCGCGAACCTTGCGCTCGACGTCGGTCGGGTGTGGCGTGTGCCACGGCGGCTCGATGCGGACGCGATGCATGCGGCCGCACAGCGCCTGATCGGTAAGCACGATTTCACGACCTTTCGCGACACCGAGTGCCAGGCGAAATCGCCGGAAAAGACGCTCGACCAGCTCGATGTGATCCGCGACGGCGACGCCATCCGCATCGTCACCTCGGCGCGCTCGTTCCTGCACAGCCAGGTGCGCTCGATGGTGGGATCGCTGGTCTGGGTCGGCGAGGGCCGCTGGAGCGAGGACGATCTCGCCGCCGCGCTCGCCGCGCGCAACCGCGCCGCTTGCGGCCCCGTCGCGCCGCCGGAAGGGCTGTATCTGGTGAAGGTGGATTACTAGGACGACTTGCGCAGCACGAGGTGCGTGGCGTTTGCGGTTGCCACATGCTCGGTGTGCTTGTAGCCGAGGCTTACGAGATCGAGATCGGTGAAAAGGTTCTCGCCCGATCCCAGCAGGGTCGGCGCAATCGCGATGTGGAGCTCGTCGACCAGGCGTGCGCGCAGATATTGCCTCACTGTCGCGACGCCGCCGCCCAACCGGACATCCGTGCCGCCAGCGGCCTGTCGGGCGCGCTGCAACGCCGCCTCGATACCATCGGTCACAAAGTGGAAAACCGTGCCGCCTTTCATCTCGATCGGCGGCCGGGGGTGGTGCGTCAACACGAACACCGGGCAGTGATAGGGCGGCTCATCGCCCCACCAGCCTTTCCAGCTATCGTCCGGCCACGACCCGCGCACCGGCCCGAACATGTTGCGGCCCAAAATCCAGGCGCCGATGTTCTCATATCCGTGGGCGGCAAAATCATCGTCCGGCCCGGTCGTGCCGTCGTCCTTGCCGAGGTGCGTCTTCTGAAACGTACGCGTCGGGAAAACCCATTCGTGCAATGCCATCCCGCCGACACCGATCGGATTGTTGATGTCCTGGTTGGAGCCTGCGCCGTAACCGTCGGCCGACACGGAAAAGCAGCGGATCACGAGTTTGGCCGGCTCAGCCGGCAGGTTCGTTGACATGGATGGTCCTCAGGAGTTTGTGATGCAGCCTCAATCCATCGACGAACGAGGCGGTGGCGATCCTACACGGCGCGGTGATAATTTTTGGCGTTTGGGCGCCGGGCATGTCACCCAAAATACCGGTCCAATATCCCGCGATAGACCTTCGTCAGCGTCTCGATGTCCTTCACCGATGCGCGCTCGTCGATCTGGTGCATGGTCTGGCCGAGCAGGCCGAACTCGATCACCGGGCAATAGCTCGCGATGAAGCGCGCGTCGGAGGTGCCGCCGGTGGTCGAAAGCTCGGGCCTGCGTCCGGTGACGTCCTCGATCGCTGACACTGCGAGATCGGTAAAGGCGCCGGGCTTGGTCAGGAACACGTTCGAGTTCGACGGCTCCCACACGATGCGCGCCTTGATGCGATTGCCACAGGCATTCGCAAGGCGCGTCTCGACCAGCTCGCGCAAGCTCGCCTGTGTGTGCAGATCGTTGTAGCGGATGTTGAAGGTCGCGCGCGCTTGTCCTGGAATGACGTTGAGGGCGCTGTTGCCGACATCGACCGAGACGAATTCGAGGTTGGACGGCTGGAACTGCGCGCTGCCGTGATCGAGCGGCTCGTCGCTGATCGCCACAATCAGGCGCGCAATATCCGGCACGGGGTTTGATGCGCGCTGCGGATAGGCGACATGGCCTTGAAGGCCGTCGACGATCAGCGTGCCGGATTGCGAGCCGCGGCGGCCGATCTTGATGCAATCGCCCATCACCTGCTGGTTGGAGGGCTCGCCCAGCACGCAATGATCGAATGTCTCGCCGCGGTCGGCGACCCATTTCAAGAGCTTCACCGTGCCGTTGATGGAGGCGGCTTCCTCGTCACCTGTGATCAGGAACGAAATCGAGCCTTTGCCGTCTGCTCGCGGCTTGCCGCCGTTGTCGGCGAGATATTGCAGCACGGCGGCGACGCTGCAGGCGATGCCGCCCTTCATGTCGACCGCGCCGCGGCCATAGAGGTAACCGTCCTTCACCTCGCCGGAGAACGCGCCATGGCTCCACGCCGCTTCGTCGCCCGGCGGCACCACGTCGGTGTGGCCGGCAAAGGTGATATGCGGCGCCGCGGCGCCAAGGCGCGCATAGAGATTGTCGATGTCATGGGTGCCGGCTTCGCTGAAGGTGACGCGATGCGTCGTAAAGCCGTGGGCTTTGAGCAGGTCTTCGAGCACGCCGAGCGCGCCGGCATCGACGGGTGTTACAGACGGGCAGCGGATGAGGGCTTGGGCAATAGCGAGTGCATCATTCATGCCTCCCGCTTAACATGCATGGAGGGCGGCGGGCTAGCTCTGTGGGGTGTGAGTTCGATTTCGCTCGTCTGGTCCCAAGCGGTGGTCGCGCGCAGCCTTGTTTGCGTGCTGCGCCGTCTCATCTGCTGCTTGCCCAGCGGGTTCGAGCCGAACTGGTTGATCGATGCACTTCCTTTCAGACAATAGAGCTCGATAAAGCCCCAAATCATCAGCGCGAACACAGCGAGCGCGACCGGCAGCAGAAAATAGGAGTCGGGCAACCGGGCCTCGAACTGCTGGTAGAGGCCAGGCACGGCGAAGAACGGGATCATCCACCAGCCGCTCCTGTCGCGGTCATGCAGCCGCTTGATGGAGGTGGCGAGGTAGATCCACAGGAAGACGGGCATTCCGACCACGTTGATGAGGATCGGGATGACATCGGCTCGTGACAGCGCATGAAACGAGGCGGGGTCGAACAGGGCGAAGATCGCATTCGTGCCGAAATGGATTTTCCTGGGTATGGGCAGGTAGCCGTTGGCCATGAGCTGCAGGCAGAGATAGATCATCCAAATGACGAAGATCATCCAGCCGACCAGGACCAGCCCCGACAGCCAGTATTTGGCGCGGTTGATGCGCCCCCGAAAGCCGAACAGAAACCAGGCCCAATCCATCGCGACCTCCGGACCGCGGTCGGTCCACGGCCCCGAGATTTGGTCGCTTTGAACCGGGGTTAGCTTCGGTCAATCCCGCAGCAGCTCGTTGATGCTGGTTTTCGAACGGGTGCGCTCGTCGACGCGCTTGACGATGACAGCACAGGCGGTCGCAGGACCCGGCTCGCCGTTCTTCAGCGGCTTTGCCGGCCGCGTCCCCGGCACCACGACCGCATATTCCGGTACCTCACCGACAAAGACTTCGCCGGTCTCGCGGTCGATGATCTTGGTCGAGGCGCTCAGGAACGTTCCCATCGCCAGCACCGCGCCCTTGCGCACGATCACGCCCTCGGCGACCTCGCTGCGCGCGCCGATGAAGCAATCGTCCTCGACGATGACGGGCTCGGCCTGCAAGGGCTCCAGCACGCCGCCGATGCCGACGCCACCAGAAATGTGTACGCGCTTGCCAACCTGGGCGCAGGAGCCGACGGTCGACCAGGTGTCGACCATGGTGCCCTCATCGACATAGGCGCCGACGTTGACGAAAGATGGCATTAGCACGACGTTCTTCGCAATGAAGGCCGAGCGGCGCACGATCGCGCCCGGCACCGCGCGAAAACCGGCATCGCGAAAACGGTTCTCGCCCCAGCCCTCGAATTTCGACGGCACCTTGTCCCACCAGGTGGCGTTGCCCGGGCCGCCCGCAATCGTGGTCATGTCGTTGAGGCGGAACGACAACAGCACCGCCTTCTTCAGCCACTGATGCACGTTCCATTTGCCGCTCGCCTCGCGCTCGGCGACGCGGGCTTGGCCCTTATCCATCAGCTCTAGCGCATGGTCGACGGCGTCGCGGACCTCGCCCCGGGTCGAGGTCGAGATGCCGTCGCGCGCCTCGAAGGCGTTGTTGATGGTGGTTTCGAGCTGGTTCGCGGACATCGGGATTCCTTGGAAAACGCTGATTTAGCGGTAGGGGAGGCTTTTCGGGATTTGAGCGGCAGGAGTCAACCCTCGTTACACTCCGCTGTCGTCCCCGCGAAGGCGGGGACCCATAACCACAGGACGTTGTGGTCGCAAAGAAGGTGGTGCCGGATTCGTAGGGTGGGCAAAGGCGCTCTTGCGCCGTGCCCACCGCTTATCGATGAGGCAAAACGGTGGGCACGCTTCGCTTTGCCCACCCTACGATTCTTCAGACTCGCAGCCCCTGCAAAAACCCGGTCAGATCATCCGTGACATAGTCGACATGGGCGGCGTCGCGACCTTCCAGCTCCCAGTCTTCGCGCACCACTTCCTTCGTGCCGTCAGGCACCACCAGCACCGTGGTCATCCCGAGCCGATGCGGCACCACGAGGTTGCGCGCGAGGTCCTCGAACATCGCCGCGCGCGTCGGATCGACCGCGTGCAGCGCCAGGAACTTCTGATAGGTCTGCGGCGACGGCTTCGGCTCGAGATCGGCGGCGATGATGTCGAAGATGCCGTCGAAATGTCCGCCCAGGCCGAGGCGGGAGAGCACGGCGTCGACGTGGTCGACCGAGCCGTTGGTCAGGATCAGCTTGCGGCCCGGCAGCTTTTTGATCGCCGCGCCCATCTGTGGATTGGGCTCAAGCGGCGCGTGGTCGATCTTGTGGACGTAAGCGAGGTAGTCGTCGGCGGAGACGCCGTGCTCGGTCATCATGCCGCGCATGGTGGTGCCGTAGCGGCGGTAATAGTCTTTCTGAATGATCCGCGCTTCCTCGGGCGAGATTTTCAGCCAGGCCGAGACGAACTCGCTGATCCGCGCGTCGACCTGCTGCCACAGATTGACGTGATGCGGATACAGCGTGTTGTCGAGATCGAACACCCAGGTCTCGACATGGGCAAAGGTGCGTGGTGATTTCATCGTTGTCTTCTCGCTGTCATCGCCCGGCAAAAGCGCGAAGCGCGTCTTTCAAACAAAAGACCGGGCGATTCGGTACACTGCGGCACTGCCTTCGTGGGTGGTGACGGTTGAGTTTGCGTCATCACGGCATCGCAAAGCGCAGCGTCTTGCCGCCGGTCGACAGATCAACCGCGGCAAAGCCGGTCGCGGCGAAGCCACGGTTCGCGCAGTCGCCCTGCTCATTGGTCTCGAACTTGCTCTCGCGGGTGCAAAGCGAGGTGCTGCCGCCCCAACTCAAGGCCTTATCCTTGATCTTGATGGTGCGGTTCTCGGCATCGACGGCTTCCGCGAAGCTGAACACCTGTTTCGGCTGGCCGGTCACGTCAGGATGCAAGCATTTGCCGGGCTCGATCCCGTACCAGCCGCGGCTCACGACCGACTTGCCGTCGGCGGTCGCGACCGCTGCCATGATCTTGTGCGGCGTGTCGTTGCACCAGGTCAGCCCCGTCGCGGACGGTGACTGCACCGCGTCGATCATGGTCGCAAAGAAGGTCGGCGACTGCAGCACGTCGCGCGTCAGCCCATGGCTCTTGAGGAACGCGTCAAGCGCCGTTTGGGTCTTTGGTCCGTCGACGCCATCGATCGGCGCCGCATCGTAGCCGCCGATGACAAGCAGCCGCTGGATGCCGGCGAGCCGCGCCTGCTCGTCGTCATATTCGCTGGCCTCGGCCAGATAGGCGACGAGATTGCCGTCATCGGCCTGGGTCGGCGTGATCTGGGTGAAGGGGGCCTGCGTCTGCCCGGCGCGGCACTGGCGCGCCGCGGCGATGACGAAATTGCCTTGCGCGACGCAGAGCGTATCGCTGCCGTTCTGCGGGATCGGCGAAGCGCCATAGACCGGCAGCGCACGCGCATTGAGCAGTATGCGGTCGGCATTCAGCGTGCCCTGCACCACCACGCGGCAGGTTGCGGGATCGATGCGGAACCAGCCGCGCGTGGCGGTCGCAGCCTTGTCGTCGATGCCGATCGCGGCCTCGACCACATAGCTCATGCGGTTGCAGATCTTCAGGTCGGCGACCGCCGGCTCCGAGGAGAGCAGGAAGGAGATCGCTGCGGCCGGCAGCGCCAGCAGGACGCGTGTCAGGTTGGACCATTGCGCCGGTCTGGCGGCGTGCGTGTCGCTTCGGCGCCTGTGGCGATCAGAAGTGGCCTTGATGGCCGGAATGTATCCGGCCACGATGGCCCTTTCCTGCGTCGCCATTTCTCGCGTCACTTGTGGATCAGCGTGCCGGTGCCCTGATTCGTGAACAATTCCAGCAAGACCGCATGCTGCATTTTGCCGTCGATGATGACGACGCCCTGCACGCCCTGCTCCAGCGCGTAGATGCAGGTCTCGACCTTCGGGATCATGCCGCCGGAAATGGTGCCGTCGGCGATCAGCTTGCGCGCATCCTTGATCGACAATTCCGGGATCAGCTTCTTCGACTTGTCGAGCACGCCCGGCACGTCGGTGAGCAGCAGCAGGCGCCTGGCCTTCAGCGCGCCGGCAATCGCGCCGGCAAAAGTGTCGGCGTTGATGTTCAATGTCTGGCCGCCTTGCGAAGTGGCAAGCGGCGCCAGCACCGGGATCAGCTCGTAGCCGATGAGCTGATTGAGTAGCGTAAGGTCGACCTTTTCGGGGTCGCCGACGAAGCCGAGATCGATGGCTTTCTCGATGTTCGAACCGGGATCGACCATAGTCCGCGTCGTCTTCGACGCCTTCACCATGTTGCCGTCCTTGCCGGAGAGGCCGACCGCCTTGCCACCGGCCTCGTTGATGTAGCCGACGATCTGCTTGTTGACCGAACCGGCCAGCACCATCTCGACGATTTCGATGGTGGCGGCGTCGGTGATGCGAAGCCCCCCTGCGAATTCCGAATGGATCCCGAGGCGCTTCAGCATGGAGGCGATCTGTGGTCCGCCGCCATGCACGACCACCGGGTTGATCGCGGTCTGCTCCAACAGCACGATGTCGCGCGCAAACGCCCTTGCGGTGTCCTCCGCCCCCATGGCATGGCCGCCATATTTGATGACGATGGTTTCCTCGTCATACTGCTGCATGTGCGGCAGCGCCTCGGACAGGATGCGGGCCTGATCGAGCGGAGAGATTTCGGTCATTGGGCTGATCTCTTGTTCGGCGGATTGGCCGGTTTCTATCCGATTGCGGCGTGCGGCGCAAAGCGCCTGTTTCGTCGCCGGATTGTCGCACCCGGCGTCACGCCTTTCCTATGCCTTCCTTGGCCAAGCCGCCGCAAGCGCGAGCACGAGCCAGCTTACGATCAGAAGCGTGCCGCCGGTCGGCGCGGCGAAAGGGAAAAGGCTTCGTCCGGCAAATTGCCGCATTGCCAGGTCGGTGGCGAACAGGCTTGCCGCAATGACGAAGCCGAAGCAGGCGACTGGACCGATCCGTCCATGGAGGATGCCGCGCTCGGCCATCGCGACCGCTCCCAGCACCGCACAGGCATGAAACAGCAGCATTGACGACGCCGCAGCGAGCCGCGTGGCGTCGGGCAGATGGGCGGCGCCTGCCGCCAGGGCGACGCCGGCCGCGCCCATCAGGCCGGCGAGTGCGACGAGGGTGCGATAGACCTTCGCCATCAGCGCCGTTCCTCGAGCAGCTTCGCGACCGCAGCGCGCAATTCGGCCATGCCGGCGCCCGTGCGCGAGGAGGTCGCGAGCACCTCGGGGAAGGCGGCGGGATGCTTTGCAAGCGCCGCCTCCGTTTTGCCGCGGCAGGCTTCCAGTTCAGCGGCCTTCACCTGATCGGCCTTGGTCAGCACAACCTGGTAACTGACCGCGGACTTGTCGAGCGTCCTCAGGATATCGAGATCGACGTCCTTCAGCCCGTGCCGCGCGTCGATCAGCACATAGACCCGCCCAAGCGAGGCGCGGCCCAGCAGGAACTTGTGGATCAGCGCTGTCCACGACGCGACCTGCGCCTTCGGGGCAGCGGCATAGCCATAGCCCGGCATGTCGACGAGGCGCAGTCCCGCTCTTTCGGGGCCGGCGAAGAAGATCAGTTCCTGGGTGCGGCCCGGCGTGTGCGAGGTCCGTGCCAGATTGTTGCGGCCGGTCAGCGCATTGATGAGGGAGGATTTGCCGACATTGGAGCGGCCGGCAAAGGCGACCTCGAGCCCCGCCATCGGGGGCAGCGTCTCGATCGAGGGCGAGGCGAAGACGAACTGCCAGTCGCCCGCGAACAGCTTCCGCCCCGCCTCGATCAGCTTCGCATCTGGGTCGGTGGTCATGCGAAGATTTCCAGTCTTCGTCATGCCCGGCCTTATGCCGGGCATCCACGTCTTACGATTTCGCCGAGAGCGAAGACGTGGATGGCCGGGACGAGCCCGGCCATGACGAATGAGAGAGCATTCAGTGATCGGTCAGGTCTTCGACTCGGCCTTCTTCCACATGAAGGTGGATTTGAGATTGTCCAACAGCTCCACCTTCACGCCGTTACGGCGCATGATGAAGCTCTGCTGCACCACCGACAACGTGTTGTTCCAGGCCCAGTAGATGACGAGGCCGGCCGGGAAGCGCGCGAGCATGAAGGTGAAGATGACGGGCATCCAGCTGAAGATGATCTGCTGCGTCGGATCCGGCGGTGTCGGATTGAGCTTCATCTGGACCCACATCGTGACGCCCATGATGAGCGGCCAGATGCCGAGCGCGAGGTAGTGGCCGAACACCGGGAGCTGCGTCGGGTCGTAGTGCAACAGCCCGAACAGGGTGAACACATTGGTCGGGTCGGGCGACGAGAGGTCCTTGATCCAGCCGTAGAACGGCGCATGCCGCATTTCGATGGTGACGAACAAGACCTTGTAGAGCGAGAAGAACACCGGGATCTGGATCGCGACGGGAAGACAGCCGGCGATCGGATTGATCTTCTCCTTCTTGTAGATCTCCATCATCTCCTGCTGCTGCTTCACCTTGTCGTCGGGATAGCGCTCCTTCAGCGCCTGAAGCTGCGGCTGCACCGACTTCATCTTCGCCATCGAAGCGTAGGACTTGTTGGCGAGCGGGAAGAACAGGAGCTTCACGATCACGGTGACGAGCAGGATCGCGATGCCGAAATTGCCGACCAGGCGATAGAAGAAGTCGAGCGCCAGGAACATCGGCTTGGTGATGAAGTAGAACCAGCCCCAGTCGATCATCAGGTCGAAATGATTCAGCGCGAGCTCGCGGTTGTAGCCGCCAAATCCCCAGATCGGGAAATTGAGGCCGACGAGCTTCGCTTCCTTGGCGCCGGCAAACAGCCGCGCGTTGACGCTGCCGGTGCCGCCGATCGCGATCGTCTGCGGATCTTCCAGATAGTCGGTCTGGTAGGTTCGGATGTTGCCGACAAGGTTCGACGAATAGCGCGCCTTCAAACGCGCGTTGGTGTCGGGCAACAGCGCCGAGGCCCAGTATTTGTCGGTGATGCCGAGCCAGCCGTTGGTGACATTGAAGTTGACGTTCTTCGCCTCGTCGATTTTCTTGTAGGTGTATTGCTGCAGGCCCTTGTCGCCGAGATAGCCGATCAGGCCTTCATGCAGGATGTAATAGCCCGAGACCTGCGGCGTGCCGTGCCGCGAGATCAGCGCGTAAGGGTAGAGCGTCACCGGTGCGTTGCCGGTATTGGTGACCTCGTCCTTGACGGTGAAGAGGTAGCGGTCGTCGACCGAAATGGTGCGGCGAAAGACGAGGCCCTCGCCATTGTCATATTTCAGCACCACCGGCGAGGACGGCGTGAGCGCGCCGGAGTTCTCCTGCTGCCACACGGTGTTCTGGTCGGGCAGGCGGACGGTCGAGCCGGTAGCGCCCACCCAGCCGAATTCGGCGTAGTACGGTTCAGCGCTGCCGGACGGCGAGTACAACACGATCGGCGGCGAATTGGCGTCGACGGTTTCGCGGAACTTCACCAGCGACAGGTCGTCGATGCGTGCGCCCTTCAGCGAGATGCTCCCGACCACGCTCGGCGTTTCGATCTTGACGCGCGGCGTGGCCGCAAGCGCGGTGTCGCGGTCGACCACCGGCGCGTTGGAGACGACCGGCGTGTTCGCCGGTGCCGGCGCGGCCCCTGCTTGCGGCGGCGTGCTGGTCGGAGTCGCGGTGCTACTCGGCTGGTTCGGTTTCGCCGGAGCGGCATTCTTCTGCAGCTCGGACTGGGCCTGCTGCGCGGCGCGCTGCTTCTCCATCTGCGGGATGTTGTAGAAATATTGCCAGGCGATCAGCACGAGGCCGGACAGGATGACGGCGAGGATGGTGTTGCGGTTTTCGAGCATCTTGCAAAATCTCGTCGTTCAGTCCGGTTGGTGCTTGCGTTTCGAGGCCTGCCGGTCGAGGCGTTTCAGCGCCGAGCGGAGGTCGTCGAGCATGGTATTGAAGTCGCAGGCGAGCGCGGCACGGCGCCCGATCAGCACATAGTCATGGTGAGGCTGCATCGCCACGGCGTCGATCCGCCTCACGGCTTCGCGAAGGCGGCGGCGGATGCGGTTGCGCTCGGTCGCGGTGCCGCTCTTCCTGGTGACGGTAAAGCCGACCCGGATCGGGCCCAAATCATCGCGGCGGCGGCCTTGCAGGGCAAACGCTCCTGCGTTGACCCGCGCGCCATTGGCAACGGCGAGGAAGTCCGCCCGCTGCCTCAGCCGATCCATGATGAAGGTCTCCGGGGAGGTGCCGACCTCAGGCACTCAGGCGTTTGCGGCCACGCGCGCGGCGGGCGGCGAGGACCTTGCGGCCGCCGGCAGTGGCGAGGCGGGCGCGGAAGCCGTGACGGCGCTTGCGCACCAGTTTGCTGGGTTGATAAGTCCGCTTCACGGGGTCGTTCTCCGCTGACCGGGCAATCTGCCTGTTAAGACTGAGAGGAAGTCCGAATGACAACCGGCCCGAAACGGGCCGTTTCCCGGCCCCAAAGAGCCGCCTCCGGGGCTAGCCGGGTCATCCCTGACAATTGGCGCGGCTTATAAGGGAGCGACCGGTTTTCGTCAACGTTGGGAAGGCCTTTGGACGCGTTTCTTTGAAACGTCGTATTTCGACAGAATAGTTCGGTTTTTGCGGTGTTTTTGTGGGCGAGCATGGCGGTTCGGGCACCCGGTCCCTAAATGCCGGTAACGACTGACATTAGCGATCCGTAATTTGACCGTGCGAGGCGGCGGATCGCATCCTTGTGGGGCAGGGCCAGCGAAGGCAGACAGCGTGTCAGTAACGGACGACCAGCCGACGACCGAGACGCCGCGCGGCACGCTGCCGCGCCGCCTAGGCCTATCCGGCAAGCTCTTTCTCCTGACCATCCCGCTGGTGGCGATCGCCTGCCTGCTGATTTACGTGCCCGCCATCGCCAACTTCTGGACCAACCGGCTCAATGACCGCTTGGCGGCGGCCAACACCGCAGCGCTGGTGCTTGATGCGGCGCCGCTCGGCATGGTGCCGGATTCGCTGTCGCAGCAGATATTGACCAGCATCGGCGCGCGCGCGGTCGCGATCAAGATGGGCCAGCAGCGCCGGTTGCTTGCGAGCGCCAACCTGCCGGCCGCGATCGACCATGACATCGATACCCGCGCAATGACGGCATGGGACGCAATCACAGGTTCGCTGCAGATGCTGCTCGAGAGCGGGAACCAGACGATTCGCATCATCGGACCTGCGCCGGCCGGCGCGCAATTCCTCGAGACCGTGGTCGACGAGCGGCCGCTGCGGCAATCGATGTACCGCTTCTCGCGCAATCTCTTGCTGGTTGGCCTCGGTATCGGCGTCCTGACCGCGAGCCTCGTCTACATCGCCCTGCATTTCCTGTTCGTGCGGCCGATGCGGCGGCTGACAGCCAGCATGGTCGGGTTCCATGAAGATCCGGAGAGCGCCGCCAGGATCATCGTGCCGAGCCAGCGCGGCGACGAGATCGGCGTGGCCGAGCGCGAGCTTTCGGCCATGCAGCGCGACCTGGTGTCGATGCTCAATCAGAAAAGCCGGCTGGCCGCGCTGGGCCTTGCCGTGTCCAAGATCAATCACGATTTGCGCAACCTTTTGGCGTCCTCGCAGCTCTTGTCGGATCAGCTTGCGACAGTGCCGGACCCGAGAGTGCAGCGCTTTGCGCCGAAACTGATGCGCTCGCTGGAGCGGGCGATCGCCTTCTGCCAGTCGACCCTGTCCTATGGCCGCGCCCAGGAAGCCGCGCCCGACCGCCGCATGATCCCGATCGAGCCGGTGGTGGCCGAGGTGCGGGAGACCGCGGGGCTCGCTTCGGACGCCTCGATCACCTGGATCACCGCGATCGAGCGTGGGCTCTCCGTCGATGCCGATCCGGACCACCTCTTCCGCGTGCTGCTCAACCTCGTGCGCAACGCCGCGCAGGCGCTGGAGACCCACCCGAAGAACGATCCGGCCAGCATGCAGATCCGCGTCACCGGCCGGCGCGAAGGCGCGGTCGCGATCCTCGAAGTCTCCGATACCGGCCCGGGCCTGCCGCAGAAGTCGCGCGAGCATCTGTTCGAGGCGTTCCAGAGTTCGGGCCGCCCCGGCGGCAGCGGGCTGGGACTTGCGATCGCGGCCGAGCTTGTGCGCGCTCATGGCGGCGAGATCCACCTCGTCGAGGGCACGATCGGCGCGACCTTCCGCATCGCCATCCCTGACCGTCCGGTGGAACTCACGACGGTGCGCAACGAACGGGCGCGGGCGTAGCCGGGGCTCGTCATTCCGGGACGTCCGCCAAGGAATCCCAGGTGGTTCACGGGATTTTGGCTCGCTGCCGAGCGGTGCCCCGGAATGCCTCCCAAATGAATGCTGGGCGACCCGTTCCAGACCTTGCCAATTGGCCTTGGAGCGGGTAGCTAGAGCCCTCTTTCGCGGCCTTCCCCGACGTTTCCGCGGGATGGCAAGCGGGCGGAAAGCCCGCGGATCACAGGCGAAACACGCGCCCGTAGCTCAGCTGGATAGAGCATCAGACTACGAATCTGAGGGTCGGACGTTCGAATCGTTCCGGGCGCGCCACTTCGGTACAGAACCGGGCACGCCAAAACCTGCCGTTTTTTGCGCTTTCAGCAGCGACGAGCGTGCAGAGCAGCACGCTTTGTGACCCAATGATACGAACTTCTTTCACGTCCGCCTCAATGCGCTGGGCCAGCGCGCAGGTGGTCGCCGCCCGATTCGGTCCGCATGCGCCTGCGGGCCTGGCTAGCGAAGGGTCTTAGGCGCTTGTGTAGACAAACACTTAGAACCCTCGACGGCCCGCAGCAACCTTATCGCTATCATCTTGCCGTCAAAGCTGCGTTGGTCTCGCTCGTCCCGAATGCGACTCGCCCGGGCGTCCAGCGCGGGATAGCATGGCTCGGATCCTCGGTGTGCGGGCTGCCAGACGCTGGCGTGTTCGGCACCCAACGCCTCCGCCCTGGAGTGTATTTCCACGTGTCGCCTTGCGGCAGCAAAGGCCACGCAAGGGGAGGATTGGACCATGTTAATTTGCCAGTGCAACGCAATTCATCGGCGGGATGTGGTGTGCGGCGGCGGTGCCGCCCTGTTCAGCGCTATTGTGACGACGCTGCTCGGCAGCGCGAGGCCGGTACGCGCGGAGATGATCGCCGGCAAAGTTCCCGAGGTCGATCGCGTGGCAGTGCGCGTGGTCGTCGACAGCTATCAATTCGCTGTCGCGCCGAGCCGGAAGGTTTCTGATGTCGAGATCCAACACTTCGGCTGGGGCATCGGCCCTGGCAAGCCACCCGGCAAAACGCTGATCAGTGAGTTCGGACTGTCGATGCACGTCGAGTCGCGGCGCGGCACCGAAACACGAAATGTCCTGATGGATTTCGGCTTCACACCGGACGCGCTCGTCAACAACGCCAATCTCGTAGGCATCGATCCGGGCGCGCTTGACGCCCTTGTCTTGAGCCACGGTCACTACGATCATTTTGGCGGCCTCGCCGGCTTCCTAAAGCAAAACAACGGCAAGCTGAAAGCCAAGCTGCCGATCTACGTCGGCGGCGAGGAGGCATTCTGCTCGCGCGAATGGACGGCCCCGCCGATCCGCGGCGATTTCGGAGCCCTTGATCGCAAAGCGCTCGAAAACGCGAATGTGGCGGTAACCTATGCAGAAGGACCGGCACTGGTCGCCGATCACGGCTTCACTACAGGCCACATCGGTCAGACGAGCTTCGAGAAGCTGCTGTCCCCCAGCGCCATGAAGATCGGCGTGGACCACGGCATTGGATGCTATGCCGACAAGCTTCCGGAGGACGAGCGGACGAAGGCGGTTATCCCGGACCAGTTCCAGCACGAGATTGCCACCGCGTTCAATCTAAAAGGCCGCGGGTTGATCGTGTTGACCTCTTGCAGCCATCGCGGGGTGATCAACGCAATCAAGCAAGCCCAAGCGGCTTCGGGCATCAACAAGGTTCATGCGGTGATCGGCGGCTTCCACCTCGCGCCCTACAAGGAGGACTATGTGCGCGACACGATCACAGCGCTAAAGGGTATCGACGTCGACTACGTCATTCCACTGCACTGCACTGGTGAGCCGTTCTACGAGATGGCCAAGGCCGAGATGCCGAACAAGCTCCTGCGCTCCTACACGGGCACACGCTTCATCTTCGCTGCCTGAGCAAAAGGACACTACGCAGTTATAGCGCTCAGGGCCGCGAATGAGCGTATTTGCTGGCCGCAGCGGATTCTGGAGCGCTACATCAGGGCGCCACGGCGAACGCGTAATGCCCACCTTCATCGGGCGCGGTGCGCCACCTCTCTCGGAAAGGATAGCCAGCGAAAGTCGTCAGTAGCTTCGCGTCGCTCTGGTGCTCCTTGCGCCGGGCGGCGGCGTGGAGTTGAAGCGCCGCTTCAGCCTCCGCACAGTGTGCGCGCCCGCTCCCTTACCCACCGATGCGCGGGATGCTGGTGGGAGCGCTCGTGCCACACGAGGCCGATTGTAAAGCCTTCGACCGGAAGCGGCGGCTCCAGCACCTGCAGGCGCTCGGCGCGCTCGCGCACCAGCCGCTCCGGCACAGTCGCGATCAGGTCGGAGCGGGCGACGAACTCGGGCACGAACAGGAAGCTCGCCGCCGATACTGCGATGCGGCGCTTGCGCCCGAGTTTGCCAAGGGCCGTATCGACCGGCCCGCCGAAGCCGCCGCCGCGCGGCGATACCACCACATGCTCGAGCGCGACGAAATCATCGAGCGTCAGCTTTGCCTTCACCCCCGGATGCCGCCGCCGCGCGATCGTGACATAGCGCTCGTGGAACAACAGTCGTGTACGTAGCGCCTGCGGCGCCGTCGAGGGCGTCATCACGGCCAGGTCGACAACCCCCGCCTCCATCTGCTGGCCCAGCAGGTTGCCATCGAGCTGGCGGATGGCGATCCGCAGTTTCGGCGCGCTGACGCGCAGGTCGAGCGCCAGCGGGGCGATGACGGCGACCTGCACATAGTCAGAGCAGGCGATCGCGACGGTGAGGTCGGCGATCGCGGGATCGAAGCCGCGTCCCCGTGCCAGCACATCGCGCACCTGGTCGAGTGCCCGTCGCACCGGCGCTTCAAGTTCTATCGCTCGCGCAGTCGGTGTCACGCCGCGCTGCGCCGGCAAAAACAGCGGGTCGCCGAAGAGATCGCGCAGCCGCGCAAGCTGCGCGCTCAGCGCCGGCTGGCTCAGACCGAGCCGGCTAGCCGCCCGCGTGACGTTGCGCTCGGCCAAGAGCGCGTCGAGCGCGACCAAGAGGTTGAGATCGACCTTGTTGCTATCCATGAAATGGATAGCAACACCAAACAACCGCAATTTCAACGGCTGGATTCCGCGCTCTATCTTCGACGCATTGATATTGGGGGACTTGCGGGCGGGAGCGGTCAAACGAAGTCAGTTCTGGGAACATCGGCTTCGTGCGCAGCCCGCCGAGTTGACCAGCAACCGAGGAATCCGACCATGACGCTCGTTCTTCCGCCGACCTCCGTTATCCGCGTTTCCCGCGCCGATTTCGATCCTGCGCGCTTTGCGGAAGTGGACCGCATGAATCGCGATACCGGGACCTACCTGATCCCGGCGATCAATCGTCTTTCCGGTCTTGCCGCGTATTTCGCGGGCGCTTCGCCGACAGGTTCGATGGTGCATGTAAGCCTATGGGAGAGCGATGCCCATGCCCAGCAGTTGGACAGTCTTAAGGAAATGGTCGTGAACGCTCGCCGGGACGCGGAAACAGTTGGCGTCGGATTCACGCCGATCGTGAATTATCCAGTCGCTTGGCATATTTGAACGAACGAGGTCGTCATACCCTGGCTCTTCATCGCCCATCCGAGGCAACATCCATGACTTCGGTCTCAGAAATGCAAGCGGTTTGGTACGAGGCTATCGGCCGGGCGCGCGAGGGTCCTCAAGTACCGGTCCATGTCCACGCCGACCCCGAAAGCGGGTGAAGTCGGCCCGTATTTTTGAGTCGTTGCCTCGCCGGGTGCGGGTTGGCCACAGAGCCGCCAACGAGCCGCGCTATGACCACCTCGCCCGATCGGACCGGGCGATCCAGTATCGGCCGCTGGATACGAGGTGTTGGCGGATGGCGCGCAAGAAAACCCTCAACGAACGGCGTTTGACCAAACGCCAGGTCCAGGAGCTGATCGCATCGGGTGCTCAGCTTCGCTCCGACCTGACGGCGGCGCTCGATGACGCGGTGTTTCGCCCGCGCGTGTACGAACTGTCGGGCGACCGCTTCCTGCTGGTGTTCGACGAAGTCTCGGGATTGGGCGGGAAGGGCGATATCTATGCGGGCGAGGATTTTCGTCGATTTGTGCGCTGGACGGCGAAGGTCGACGAAGACGCGCAACATGGGCGCCAAAGCTCGGTCAGCCACTGGGCCTATTATTCGCAGCTCAATGACCGGCTGATATCCAGCATCGACGTCCTGCTCGCCAAACTTCGTGCGGCGATGGCGCGGACGCCGGACGATCTCGATCTCTCCTACAAGAGCCTCGATCTCGTTTCCGAATACGTCGAAGGCCTCGGCGTCGAGCGCGCGCAGCAAGAGCTCTATGATCACCTCGTCGTCTATGTCGGCGAAGTCATGAAGCTCCGCATTCACGGGCGTTGGGAGATCGCTGCGGACCATCTGCACCCGCACCCGTATCTCGTGGGCGCGCTGTATGATCCTGTCATGCCGATCAACGTGGTGTGGGGCGAATTGTCCGGTTTAGACCCGGTGAATCTGAGGGCCGCCGCCGCGAACGAGATTCGTCGCGCGCGCAAGCCGCCGGGGATTGCTGAAGCTGCATCGAACGTTCGCGCCGCCGCGCCAAAGGGCGTGCTGGCAACGCTGCCGGAGGACGCTTACGAGGTCAGCAAGCGATGGGCGGATGGCCGGCCCTGGGGCGTCACGTTCAAGGAGGACGTCGACATTGCCGGCATCCCGTGCCGCGGCGAGGCCTGGTTCGACCGCAAGGGTGACCTCATCAGCGGCACGCTATCGCGCGAGTGGCTTTTCGGTACACGGCGATTCGCCGCGAACTCCGAATTCCGTTTCTACCGCGGACGCGAGGATGGGCGCCTCAACGACGTGAAATTAGGCGCGGATCAGGAGATCGACGGCCGGCCTTGCCTTGGCGGCACGGTGGTGTGGTTTCACCCCAACCAGCGCGTCAGCGTTCTCCATTTGGCAAGGGACCTCGATATCGATGGCATTCCCTGCGGCAGCGGCAGGGATTTGCATTGGGCCCTGAACTTCCACCGGAACGGGCGCCTGGCGGTTGCCGTGCTGGCGCGCGAGCACGTCCTTGCCGGCCGGGCGTTTCCGCGCGGGACGCGCGTCAGTTTTGACGAAAGAGGATCTCTCCAAAGTGCCAATCCCGCCTAGGAAGGCGACATCGATGGCATCTCGATCGAGGCGCGCGCACGCGTTGCGTAAGCGTCGGCATCATGGTGGTGCGCTGCCCGCTGTGCGCGACGGTCATGCTGGCGCGCGTGACATCAGATCATTCCCAGGACAAGGAAGATCCCGACCTCGAACAGGAATGCGGTACCTGTGATCGCGCAAACAAGACACAGGTCGCCAACCGACAGCGATTGCATGGCTCGCTCTCACGTCCCTCGCGAGCCCCAGCCGTCGTATTAACTCACGAGTAGCGAGAAGGTTGCGGTTCCCCCAAGGCGCGGTGCCCTATTTCCAGGATTTCATGTCAAGTCGGCGACGTGATCAGACCGACCCTCATGTCCTTCGCAAGATAGACGCAGGCCTCATCGGCCAGCACGCGGCCGTCCGCAATTCCCATGGCGAGCTTGCCGCGCCTGACCTGACGCATGTCGACTTCGTAGCGCACGCGGCGGATGTCCGGCGTGATGTGCCCCTTGAACTTCACGTGGCCGACGCCAACGGCGCGGCCCTTGCCCGGCGAGCCCGACCAGCCAAGCCAGAAGCCGATGATCTGCCACATGGCGTCCAAACCAAGGCATCCCGGCATCACCGGATCGCCGGGAAAGTGATAGGCGAAGAACCAAAGGCCCGGCGCGATGTCCTGCTCTGCAATGATATGGCCCTTTCCGAAGACGCCGCCGTCCGCGCTGATCTCCGTGATGCGGTCCATCATCAGCATGGGCGGCGCCGGCAATTGCGCGTTGCCCGGGCCGAAATAGCCGCCCTGGCCTGAGTTGAGCAGATCGTCCTGCGTGTAGGACGATTGCGGGGCATGAAATTTGTGCGGGTGGGACAACAAGATAGCATGACCTTTCGTGAAGCGGATTAGCGGGGTGAACGTCGGACAACCTTGCTGCAGGGGCTGTCCGGACGCGTGTTCAGGCGCAGCGCCGCCGCCATGAAGGCCCAGATGTCGTTGGTGAGCTTCTCCGGATCGGGTCGTTGTTCACGTATCAGGGCACCGATCAGCGCCTGGCGGATTCCGCCGATCATCAGCGCGATGGTGAGATCAGGATCGATGTCGGCAGGAACGATGCCGTCACGCTGCGCGGTCTTGAGCATCAGGGCACCCGCCGCAAGCTGCCGGTTGGTGAAAGCGATCTCGACGTCCAGCACTTCAGGCGCGCGGCTCAATGGCCCGATGACGAGGGGGGCGAAAGGATCAGCATAGTGGAACGCGATGTAGGCAGCGATCCGTTCCCTTTCCCTGTTTGCCCAGATCTTCGACGTGAGCCTGGCGCCACTGAACACCGCCGCATCGAGGCGGCTGTAGAATTCCTCGACAACGGCGGCGATCAAACCGGCCTTCGACCCGAAGTGATGATAGGCGAGCCCGACCGAGACCCGCGCACGCTTTGCGACGGCCTGCATTTCCAGGTGTCCGTGGCAGTGAATGAGCTCGTCCTGGGCCGCGCGGATGAGTCGTTCCCGCGTCCCCATGCTCGAAACAGCCATTCTCGCCTCAGGCTACTGAATTGAATTCAATTCAATAGCGATACCAAGGCGATGTCAAGCGTGAAGGCTGGAAGTAGCGAGGGCGCCGCTTACTTTCGCCGCGCTTTGGATTTCCGCGTCGGCGCTACCCGTTCGCGCTTCGCGGCAACCCGCCGCGCCGCCGCCAATGCGGCCCGTGCCCACGTGACAAATTCATCCGGCTCGTCGAACAAGCGCTCCGGCGCGCGCCAGAAGGCGAGGTCGATGGTGCCGCCCTTTTTCGC
This sequence comes from Bradyrhizobium sp., assembly GCF_035309285.1. Classification (GTDB taxonomy): domain Bacteria; phylum Pseudomonadota; class Alphaproteobacteria; order Rhizobiales; family Xanthobacteraceae; genus Bradyrhizobium. The sequence goes on from NZ_DATGFH010000101.1 coordinate 32,220, forward strand.
GTAGTTGAGCGGCGGGAAGACTTCGGCTTCCTTGAAGATCGCACGGTTGTCGTCGTCGACGCGAAAGTAGAGCGCGTCATCCCGCACCATGGCGAGCATCAGGCCGTCGCAAAACACGCCGGTCTTTCCGAACATGCGTCGCATGGTGACATGGCCGAGCGGGGCGAGCTGCTCGCGAAGGAACTCCGCAAAGCTGTCGCTGGCAACCATTTTCACCCCCGGTTTGGCCGCCTGGCGCCCACGGCCGGTGTTATTCCGCGGCCATCTCCTGCGCGCCGCCGAGCAATTTCACATTGAGTCGCCCGCCGGCAAACAGCATGTCGTTCAGCGCTTCGTCGATGTCACCAGACGTCACCGACTTGCCGGCATCGCGCGCGATGGCGCCTTGCGCGATCCGCCGCATCAGCTCCTTGATGAAGGCGGCGCTGACGCCTTTCGTGCGGCGCACGGCGTCTTCGATGACCGCGGCATCAAGCGGCAGTCCCTTGCCATAGAGTCGCACCAGCTTGCGGCGGCCGGTATCGTCGGGCAGCGGCACCTCGATCGCCTGATCGACACGGCCAGGCCGCCCGGCCAGCGCACTCTCCAGCTCCTCCGGGCGATTGGTGGTGAGGACGAACAGGATGTCCGCATCCTCTTTCAGCCCGTCCATTTCATTGAGCAGCTTGTTGAGCAGCGATTCCTCGCAAGGTCCGCCCATCTCGTTGCGATCCCGCGCGATCAGATCGACGTCCTCGATCACCACCATCGCCGGCTGCAGCAGACGCGCCAGACTCATATAGGGGCCGAGCAGCGCAACCTGTGCGGCGGTAATGATCAGCGTAGTATGGCCGGGCAAATTGGTCGCGAGATAGCGGATGGTGTGGGTCTTGCCGGTGCCGGGTGGCCCGTAGAGCAGGATACCCTTGCGCGTCGACTGGCCGAACGAGCGCAGCGCGTCCCGCCACTCGATGAAGCGCAACACATTACGATCGAGCAATTTGAGGGTCTGCTCGGGCAGGATGACCTGCTCGCGCTCGACCGGTGCAAGCCGGTGCACCATGATGCCCGTCAACCGTCCGCCATAGTTGTCATCACTGTCGAAGGAAAGGATCTTGCCGCGATAGGACCGCGCCGCGCCCACCGCTTCTTCCAGTTCGGCAAAACAGCGCTCGGCGAAGCGTTCGCCCGCGGGTCCTGCGGGCACGGCGATCTCGATGCGGAGCGCGGGGTCCGGTCTGTATTCCCGGAAGCGCGAGAGCACGACGGCATAGGGGAGCTCGCCATGCCGGGCGAGCCATAATCCGTTGCGCAGGCATTTCACCGGCGCGCTCTCGCCGATGTCGACTTCGAGGTATTGCGGCGGCGCCAGCGCTTGCGCGCGCCGGCCGTCCCTCAGAAGCTGCGCGAATTCAAGGTCGTCGCGATACTCTTCATGAAGACCGAAGAAGCCAAGCGGCGAGGAGAACAGCTTGTCCAGCGCGACCTGGACGTCGGCCTGCATGTGCAGTGGGAACTGCCGCAGCACGGTCACCAGCGCGCTCGCCGGCGTGCCGGCGAAATGCCAATCAAGGGCCTCATAGGCATGAGTGAACGCGACGTCTTCCTCGTCGGAGGTGTCTGCGGCATCTGCGCTGGTGATCTGCAAGGGATGCCCCGCATCTTGAATGCGCTGCTCTGCTTCCTCCAGCAATGCCCTGGCGACCGGCGGGGGATAGGGACCACACACACCCTTGCCTTGCCGATTGATCTGCGAAGCGAATGCGGTGGCGTCGCGCTCGGTCCTGCCGAACACGTCGCGGAGCAGGGAAATGACAAACTCCACCGGCGTCTTGTCGTCATTGTGAAAGACCAGCCGGACTGAACCGGTGCAAACATCCTGCATGAAAGCCTCCAAACGCAACTTCAGCTTGATAAGAACAAAAAGAGAACAACACGAAATGCAAGGCTCGTCAAGCGCTGCTTAAAGTTGCGTCGGGCCGACTATCGGCACGAGCCGGAATTTTTTGGCGGCGAACGAATGACGCGCTCGTTCCGTAGTTCTCCGGAGCTTGCCTGAAACTCCGGGGAAAGGTTCGCGTATTACAGTTCAAGTTTGCGAACGACTGGCATGATGTTCGCATGCGTGTGGCGTACCCTTAACTCTCTCGCCAAGGAGCGCGCATGGGCGAAGTCGTAAGGTTTGTTTCGAAGTCCGATCTAGAGCGAGCTCGGCTGATCCGGGAGGCCCGCGCGATTTACGAGAGCGTATTCCCGACCGAGGTGGTCGGCGGCGCCGACAAGACCACGCCGCCCGCCAAGTCGCGATAGCGCTTCGCGCCGTCCTCAAATCGGTGCGCTCTAGACGCGCTTGTCGATATGTGCATTGCCAGCCGGCGCATTCGTCGCGTCCTCGCGCTGCCAATCGTCGCGGGCTTCATGAGAGCCAACACTGTCGGGCCTTGGCGCAGACGGCGCGGCCCTCTCTTTCGCCTTCTGCCGTGCGAACCAGAGCCACAGCCGCAGTTGGCCTATCGAGGGGGCAGGACGGAGCATGATCCGTCCGATGGCGCGGACGGCGCGAATAGGCTGGACCGGCTTTACGGCTCTCATGGTTGACCAGGTTTTCGTTTCCCGCGCTCGTGCCGCTCCATGTTACCACAAGCCTTGCCGTAACGGGTCGTTCGGGCCCGACGAAACAAGCGAGGAACGATGGCGACGATTTTGGTGACCGGCTGTGACAGTGGGCTTGGCGTGGAATTCGCGCGGCAATACGCCGTCGAGGGCCATCGCGTGATCGCGACCTGCCTCGATCCCGCAAGCGCCAGTGAAACGGCCGCCATCCGCGGTCAGGTCGAAGTCATTGGATTGGACGTGACCGACCATGCCGCGATCGAAAAGCTGGCGGCGCGCCTTAAGGCCGAGCCGATCGATATCCTCCTCAACAATGCCGGCATCGCGCGGCCGCATCCGCCATTCGGCGCCACCGATTATCCGCTCTGGCGGCGCATCCTGGAGACCAACCTGATCGGCCCGATGAAGATGGCCGAGTGCTTTGTCGAGCACGTCGCGCGCAGCGAATTGAAGGTGATGGCGTTCATCTCGAGCCGGATGGGCTCGATCGCCTCGAACAATTCGGGCGGCTCCTACGCCTATCGCTCGAGCAAAGCCGGCCTCAACATGATCGTGAAGTCGCTCGCCGTCGATCTTGCGCCGCGCGCAATTTGCGTGCTGGCGCTGCATCCGGGCTGGGCCGCGACCGAGCCGGGCGGCCGCGTGCCGGTCAGTGAAAGCGTCGCCGGCATGCGCGGCGTGATCCATCGCGCCGGCCGCCATCACACCGGCAGCTTCGTGACCTACAACGATCAGCCGCTGCCCTGGTGAGATCAGCCTCTCAGTCTGACTTTGCGAGCCGCAAGGGCTCCTTCAGCGTGCGGTCTTGCGAGGCGAAATAGAGCCTGATCGGGATTCGCTCGGAACGGCCGGCGTCCGGCTTGTCGGCGCTGAGCTGGATGTTGTGCGAGGGGTTGCCGGTGAAGCGGAAAGAGCCGTCCGCCGCGGTCGTAGTCGAGGCGTGCTCCACAAAGGTGGCGAAATCGAAGATCCAGAGCCGCACAGTCGCGCCTTGCACCGGCTTGTCGTCGGCATCGACAACGCGGCCCGAGATGATGCCGTGGTCGTGGGTAAAGACCCAGCCATTCCAGCCGGCGATCAGCACGCAGAGCAGCAGCGGCACCCAGACAAAGCGATTGCGAAGCACGCGCAGGACCGTCGCCGATCGTGGAGAGCCGCTCATCCCTTGGTCGCTCCCGCCGACAGCCCCTGCACGAATTCCCTCTGCGCCATCAGGAACAGGAGCAGGCCCGGCGCCAGCACCATGATGCAGAAGGCATAGAGCGCCCCTGTCGTATCCTCCTGATACGACAGGAAGCGCGCGAGCCCGAGCGGCAGCGTCTGCATCTCCGGCGAGCGCGTGACGATCAAGGGCCACATGAAATTGTTCCAGGACCAGATGAACGACAGGATCACGTTGGTCGCGGTCGCCGAACGCGCCAGCGGGATCATCACCCGCCAGATGATGGTCCATTGCGACAGGCCGTCGACACGCGCCGCGTCGATCAAGGAGCGCGGCACCGCATCGAAGCTCGCCTTGTAGACGAAGATGCAGATGATGGTGGAGAACAGCGGCAGCGACAGGCCAAGATAGGAATCGAGCAGGCCGAGCTTGCCGGTGATCAGATAGGCCGGGATGATGGTCGCCTGGAACGGGATCATCATGCAGGACAGGAACAGCAGCAGCACAAAGCTCTTGCCGCGGAACGTCTGGGTCAGCGCGTAGCCCGCCATGGCGTTGAGCACGACATTGGCCGCGATGGTCATGACCGAGACGATCACGCTGTTGACGAAGTAGCGCGCGAACGGAATCGCGTACCAGACGTCGACGTAATAGAAGGGGTTGGGATCGCGCGGGATGACGCTCGGCGGATAGGCGAAGATGTTGTCGCCGGAGATCGAGGTCTTGAGCACCCAGTAGAACGGCAGCAACATCACCGCGCCGACCGCGATCAGCGCAAGATGGATCGGCCAGGTGCGCTTTTGCCGCATCAGTCCCGCTCCACGGCGCCGGCGTTGCCGCCGGACAGGCGGTTGGCAAGGTAGGTAATGCCCAACAGCAGGATGAAGAACGTCACGGTGACCGCGGCGGCGTAGTCGAACCGGGTCTGGTTGAAGCCGAGCTTGTAGATGTAGGTGATCAGGATTTCGGTCGCGCGCCCGGGGCCGCCGCCCGTCATGACATAGACGAGGTCGAAGCTGGTCACTGAATTGAGCATGCCGATCACGAAGCAGAGGAACAGCGATGGTTTCAGAAGCGGCACGGTGATGCGGATGAAGCGGTGGAAGGCGTTGGCGCCGTCGATGCCGGCGGCCTCGTAGAGGTTGCGCGGGATGGTCTGCAGGCCGCTCAGGATGATGACCATGTAGAAGCCGAGCATCTGCCAGATATTGGCGACGATCACCGACGGCAGCGCCCAGGTGAAGGAGTTGAGGAACGGGATCGGCGTATCGACCAGATGGAGCGACCGCGCGACATAGTTGATGAGGCCGACCCGCTCGTCGAACATCCAGCGCCAGATGATCGCAACTGCAACCGTCATCAAGGGATAGGACAGGAAGATGATGGTGCGATAGATTTCGCGGCCGCGTATCTCACTGTCGACGAGCAGCGCAAGCCCAAGCGCGAGCGCAATGCCGATCGGCGCGGAGGAGATCAGGCCGATCGTGTTCCAGAGCGATTGCCAGAACACGTCGTCGTCGAACAGCATCTCCTGATAATTGTCGAGCCCGATGAACACCGCAGGCTTCAGCGGCGACCAGGCCTCGAACGACAGCACGACGTTCCAGGCGAGCGGCAGGATGCGGTAGAGCAGGAAGATCAGAAGCGACGGCGCGAGGAACGCCCAGATCAGGATGGCGCGGCGCGTGGACCGGCGCAGCACCGGGCCGCCGGTCTTGGCCTTCGCCGCCGCTTCGATCACGACCGGCGCAGCACGCGGGTTACCGCGCGCTCGGCGGCCGCGAGCGCAGTCTTGGCATCCTTGCGGCCGAGCAGACCGTTCTGCAGCTCAGGCCAGAACGCGTCCTTGATCTCCGCGTCGTTGGCGAGCGGCCAATTGCCGGTCAGCTTGTCGGTGTGCTCGAGCTGCGTCTGCAGCACCGCGTGCGCCACCGGATCTTCATTCTCCAGCGAGGCGAGGCAGGCCTTGTCGGCGACGAGATTGGCGGTGAGGATGCGGCGGGTTGTGGCGAATTTGGTCGCCCATTTGTTGCCGGTCATCAGCTTGATCAGCGCAAAGGCCAACTCCGGATTCTTCGAGCTCTTGGAGATGGCGAAGCCGTGATTGGTCGGCGTCGACCAGTTGCCGGGCGCCTGTGCAACCCCGAGCGTGTCGCGATTGATCCAGCGGCCCTGGCCCTTGACGAAGAAATAGGCCGACGAATGGGCGTGCATCATGCCGACGGTGCCGCTGGAGAACGCACCGTTCGGTTCCACCCAGCGCCCGGTCCAGGAAATCTTGTTGATGCCGCCCGACGCCGTCGCTTTCGCCAGGCGGTCGACCACGGCGGCCGCCTCCGGCGTGTTGAAGGCGGGCTTCTTGAGGTCCGGCGTCAACAGCTCGATGCCGTTCATCTTCATGAGCGGCCAATAGAGCCAGTCGAAATTCAGCGTGATGAAGCCGGTCTTTTCGGCTTTCGCCATCGACTCGGAGAATTTGATGATCTCGTCGAAGCTGGTGGGTGGCGCGGAAAGGCCGGCGTCCTTGAACATGAGCTTGTTGTAGAACAGCAGCGTCTTGGCGATGTAGAAGGGAACCAGGTAGTTCTTCTTGTTATAGATCCAGCTCGACAGGTAGTCGGTATTGAAGAGTTTCGGGAACTCGGGGTCAGCCTGGAAATAGGGAGTAATGTCGAGCAGAGCGCCGTTGGCGGCCCATTCGACCCAGATCTCGCCCTGCAAATCGACGATGTCGGGCGCAGTGCCGGCCACAAGCTGGGTCTGGTAGAAGGCCGGCACATCAGGGCCCTTCTTGTCGAGCCATTCGATCTCGACGCCGGGATGGGCGGCCTTGAACTCGGCGAACTCTTCCTTGAACAGCGCTTCCTGGTCGGCGATGTTCCAGGTCAGGATGCTGAGCTTCTTGTTGGATTGAGCGCGCAGGTAAGCGGGCGCGAAAAGCGTCGCCGCAGCCGCGGCAGCACCGGTCTTCAGAACGTGTCTGCGGTCCACCGTCTCCTCCCCAAGATTTGTTGGCGGTCGCCCGGTCTGACGTCTTGTCAAATCGCGCGGAGCCGCGAGGGCGATTTGATAATTTGCCTCTCGCGCTGTCAAGCAAACCCGCACTGCAAAATAGCGGTTGCGCGACCGCTCTCAATTGACAGAAAGTCGGAACGGCGATCACATTCGGCGCGCATGATCCGGAAAAGTGTGTAGCGGTTTTCCGAAAAGATCATGCGCAAACAAAACCGCGTCGGCGTGATCTGGAAGCAGCAATGGCGACCGTGGAATTCAAGCGGCTGACGAAACGTTACGGCGCCCTCGCTGTCGTCAATGCTATCGACATCGCCATTGCCGATGGCGAGTTCATCGTCCTCGTTGGTCCCTCCGGCTGCGGAAAATCGACGACGCTGCGCATGCTCGCGGGCCTCGAGGACATCTCCGAGGGTCAGATCCTGATCAATGGCCGTGTGGTCAATGAAGTGGAATCGCGCGACCGCGACATCGCCATGGTGTTCCAGGACTATGCGCTCTATCCGCACATGACCGTCCACGGCAACATGGCGTTCTCGCTGCGCTATCGCAACGTCGCCCGGCGCGAGATCGACCGTCGCGTCCGCGAGGCTGCCGAGATCCTCGGCCTCACTGATTATCTCGATCGCTATCCCAAGGAGCTCTCGGGCGGGCAGCGCCAGCGCGTCGCCATGGGGCGGGCCATCGTGCGCAAGCCGCAGGTGTTTCTGTTCGACGAGCCGCTCTCCAATCTTGACGCCAAGCTGCGCGGCACCATGCGCGTGGAGATGAAGAAGCTGCACCAGCAGCTTGGCGTGACCACGGTCTACGTCACCCACGACCAGATCGAGGCGATGACGCTGGCCGACCGGGTTGTCGTCATGAATGGCGGACGCATCGAACAGATCGGTGCGCCCGAAGAGGTCTATCATGCGCCCGCGAGCCTGTTCGTGGCGGGCTTCATCGGCGCGCCGACCATGAACATGATTCCGGCCAAGCTCGAGGGGGCGGACGGTTTGCGGCTCGCCGGCAGCGAGCTGATCCGCTTTCCGCGCGCCTCTGCCGCGGCCGCCGACCTCGTGCTGGCGGTGCGCCCAGAAGACGTCGACATTGCGCCGGCCGCGGGCGGCGAGGGGCGTGTCGTGTTACCTGCGACCATCGACGTGGTCGAACCGCTTGGCGCCGATACGCTGGTGTTCGCGACCATGGCGGGACATCAGATGGCGGTGCGCGTCCGGCCAGACGCGCGCCCGCAGCGCGGCTCGCCTGTCCACCTAAGCTTCGATCTCGATCGCGTGCATCTGTTCGATGCCGCGACCGGCAAGCGCTTGGCTGCGGCGAGTGCGTGAAGGAAATGTGGCGTGGGCACGATCCGTGATTCTCTCCGTCATTGCGAGCGAAGCGAAGCATCCAGCCTCTTTGCGCGGAGAGAGTCTGGATTGCTTCGGAGCTTACGCTCCTCGCAATGACGAGCCCACGCAACGATGACGCGGCAGTTGGCGGGTTGCCGTCCCTCCCTTGCTATGCTTAGGCTCGTCATCTCATGACTACTCCCTTCGTCACACCCCCCGACATCCGCTCCGCGCTGCTGTTGCGCCAGGAAATCGCCTTCCTCGACATCCGGCACGAGGCTGCCTTTGCCACCGCACATCCCTTGTTTGCCGCCAATATGGCGGCCGACCGGATCGCGCTCGAGGCCGCGGTGAGGTTGCCGCGCAAGGACGTGGCCGTTGTGCTGTATGATGATGGCGAGGGGCTGGTCGCGCAGGCGGCCGATTGCCTCGCGGCGCTCGGCTATAGCAATATCCGCGCGCTCGGCGGGGGCCTGAAGGCCTGGCGCGATGCCGGCTATGAAATCTTCCAGGACGTCAATTCCTATGCCAAGGCGTTCGGCGAACTGGTCGAGGCGCGCCGCCATACGCCGTCGCTGAGCGCGGACGAGGTCGCTGCGCTCATCGAGAAAAAGGCCAACATCGCCATCCTCGATGTCCGTCGCTTCGACGAATATGCCACCATGAACATCCCCGGCTCGCTCAGCGTGCCCGGCGCGGAGCTGGTGCTGCGCGCAGGCAACGCGGCGCCCGATCCCGACACCACCATCGTCGTCAACTGCGCCGGCCGCACCCGCTCGATCATCGGCACGCAGTCGTTGATCAACGCGGGCGTCCCCAACAAGGTGCGAGCGCTTCGCAACGGCACCATGGGCTGGACACTGGCGAAGCATGGTCTGGAACGCGGCTCAGTGCGACGCGGCGGCATCGGTCTGTTCGAGGGCGCAAAGGACAACGCCCGCGACGTCGCCTATCGCGCCGGCGTCCGCCATCTTGGTGTGCGCGACGTCGCGGCGCTCGAGGCTGACATCGATCGTACGCTCTATCGCTTCGATGTGCGGGATGAAGCCGAATATACTGCGGGTCATCTTCCGGGCTTCCACCACTATCCCGGCGGCCAGCTCGTCCAGGAAATCGACATGGCCGCCCCCGTGCGCGGTGCGCGCATCCTGCTTACTGATGACAAGGGCGTTCGCGCGGACATGACAGCGTCGTGGCTCGCGCAGATGGGTTGGGAGGTCTATGTGCTGGAGACCGGCTACGCCGGCCTGCTCGAAGCAGGCCCGCCGCTGGTACTGCCCAAGCCCGATCCGTCACATCGCTATCGGCGTCCCTATGAGGGCACCGAGTCGGCCGAGAAAGCGATGCAGGCCTATCTCGATTGGGAGTTCGGCCTGGTCGAGCAGCTCCGCCGCGACGACAGCCACGGCTTCTTCGTGATCTGAGGGGCGCGCCGTTACGCGAGGACCTTCGCTTCAAGCATCTCTTCGACCAGCGGCACGACTTTGGTTCCGTAAAGCTCGATGCTCGTCATCAGCTTCTCATGCGGCAGGGGACCTGCTGAATATTTGAGCTGGAAGCGCGCCACTCCGAGCGCCTTCACGGTCGCCGCGATCTTGCGCGCCACGGTTTCCGGCGAGCCGACGTAGAGCGAGCCGTGCTCGGCCTCGTGCACGAATTCGTCGCGGCCCATCGGCGGCCAGCCGCGCTCCTTGCCGATGCGGTCGCGCATGGTCTTGTAGTCGGGCCATAGCTCCTCGCGCGCCTGCTCGTCGGTGGCGGCGACATAGCCCGGCGAATGCACGCCGATCGGTTTCGCCGCGCGGCCGAACTGCGTCAGCGCGCGGTGATAGAGATCGACATAGGGCCGAAACCGCTTCGGATCGCCGCCGATGATGGCAAGCATCAGCGGCAAATCGTAGTGCGCCGCGCGCACCACCGATTCCGGGCTGCCGCCGACGCCGATCCAGGTCTTGAGCCGGCCGTGCTCGATCGGCGGATAGACGAGCTGGTCCTTCAGGGGCGGGCGGAGGCTACCCTGCCAGGTCACCGGCTCCTGTTTCAGGAGTTGCACGAACAGATCGAGCTTCTCCTCGAACAGCTCTTCATATTGGCGCAAGTCGAAGCCGAACAGCGGGAAGGATTCGGTGAACGAGCCGCGGCCGAGGATCACCTCGGCGCGGCCGTTCGAGGCCGCATCGACCGCCGAAAACCGCTGGAATACGCGAATGGGATCGTCCGAGCTCAACACGGTGACCGCGGAGCCGAGCCGTATGTTTTTGGTGCGCGCAGCGATCGCCGCCAGCACGACTTCAGGCGCGGAGATGGCAAAGTCCGCGCGATGGTGCTCGCCGAGCCCGATGAAGTCGATGCCGAGCTGATCGGCCAGCCCCGCTTCCTCGATGACGTTGCGGATGACCTGCGCATGCGGGAGCAGCGCGCCGTCCGCGCCGCGGGTGACGTCGCCGAATGTATCGAGGCCGAATTCGAGTGTTTTGGTCATTGCTTCCATATCGCGTGTGCCGACCGCCTTCCGCCGGCTTTGCAGGCATTTAGGCGGCCTACCAGCGCTCCGGCAGGCTGCGCCGCGAAACCCACAGTTTCCGGTTTTATCCGGCGAGAGGACCTTCCCAAGCCTACTCGCGGCCGTAGTCTCCGGCCCATGCACCCTTGCGCAGCGGCAGCTACCTCAATGTATATAAAAGCCAAGCTCGCATGACGAGCAGCTATCGGGAGGAAACACGATGCAAGCAGAAGAACCGGCCCCGCCGGCCTTCGAGACCGATTTCTGGAAGGACGCCAATCTGCGGAAGGTCTGGGACGAGATCGTGCCTGGCGAGCCGCGCAATACGCTGCCTTATCTCCTGACCTTTGAAGCGATCGCGCTCTTCTGCAAGGCGGTCGGTGAGACCAATCCGCTCTATCTCGACGAATCCGCCGCGAAAGCCGGCCCCTATGGCGGGCTGATCGCACCGCCCTCGATCCACATCCTCCTGATGTTCGCCTGCACGCCTGCGGATGACTGGATGCGCTCGCCGGGGACCATCAATGCCGGACAATCCTGGAGCTACAACATCCCGGCGCGGCCGGGCGACACCATCACGCTGCAGGCCCGCGCGCTCGACAAGTTCATCCGCCGCGAGCGGCTGTTCGTCGTGCACGACAATGTCTTCTTCAACCAGCACGACGAAGTGATCTGCTCCGGCCGGGGCCAGACGATCCGTCCGATGTGAGGAGACGACCATGACAGTGACATTCGACAATCTGCGAGCCGGCGATACCATCATTGGTCCTTCGTTCGCCGTCTCGCGCGAATCAATCCGCCTGTTTTGCGATGCTTCGCTCGACTACAACCCGCTGCATCTCGACGACGCCTACATGAAGGGCAATTTCGGCAAGACCAGTTTCGGCGGCATCATCATGCACGGCATGAACAATTTTGGCCTGATCACGCGCATGCTGACCGATTGGGCAATGCCCAGCGGCGCGATCCATCGCCGCCTCGAGACGCGCTGGGTCAAGCCGGTGAAGCCCGGCGACACCATCCGCCCGAGCGGAATCATCAAGACGAAGCAGGTCACGTCGAAATCGCGCTGGGTGTTGATCGACGTCATCGTCCAAAACCAGCGCGACGAGCCGGTCGCAACCGGCGAGGCGATGGTGGAATTTCCCGTGCTCGCGAAGGCGGGATAGTCGGGGGCATCGAAGAGCCGGCGGTGAAACCGCTCGCCTTTTGACGAATTATGCTCCTATGGCTTTTGCCTGAGATGGCAATCGTCTTGCATGGGGCTTTTCATGAGCGGACGGCGACTGATCGGCGATATCGGTGGCACCAATGCGCGGTTTGCGATCGCGGAGGGCGGCAAGTACCGCCAGTTAAAGCATATCGAGGTCGACAAATACCCCTCGCTCCGTGACGCGATCTCGGACTATTTGACGGCGCTGCCGGAAGACGAACGATCCGGCCTTGCCGGCGCGCTGGCCATCGCAGGGCCGGTGCTCGGCGACCGCATTGCACTCACCAACCAGTCGTGGTCGTTCTCGATTGCGGAGTTGAAGCAAAGCCTCGGCCTCGTCTCGCTTGCAGTGGTCAATGATTTCGCCGCGACCGCGCAATCCATTCCCCATCTTGCCGCGCAGCAGAAATTCGCGATCGGCCCGATGATCCCGAACGCGAAAGGCAATATCGGCGTGGTCGGCCCGGGCACCGGCCTCGGCATGAGCTCGCTGATCCCGAGTGGTGATGGCTGGACGCTGGTAGCGGGCGAAGGCGGACACGCTACCCTCGCCGCCTCGACCGAAGAGGAGTTCGCGATCATCCAGATGCTGCGCAAGCGCTGGAGCCATGTTTCGGCCGAGCGCGTCCTGAGCGGCGCGGGCCTCGTCAATCTCTATGAAGCGCTATGCGCGATCGGCGGCATCGAGCCGTTGATGCTGTCGCCCGCCGACGTCACCCGCCGCGCGATGGATCGCTCGGACGAGACCTGCGTGCGGGCCTTCGCCCACTTCTGCGGATTCCTCGGCAGCGTCGCCGGCGACCTCGCGCTGACGGTAGGCGCGTTCGGCGGTGTTTATATCGCCGGCGGCATTCTGCCCCGCTTCAAGGACGCCTTTGCGGCCTCAAAATTCCGCGAGCGCTTCGAGGCCAAGGGACGGTTTTCCAAAATGCTCGCGGGCATGCCGACCTGGCTCATCCTTGACGAAAACCCCGGCCTGATCGGGCTCGCCAACATGCCGCTTAATCAATCTGAGCCAAAAGTAAGATAGTAAAATAATATGACTAGTAATGTTCCTTAAGGTATGGGACGCTCCCTCCTCACCGGCAAAATCAAGCCGGAAACGGTGCTTGGATACCAAAATCCGGCGCCTTATCACCATATTGAAGAGGAAGCGTCTGATGGCCCTGAAAACACTGATGGTGAGCCTTGCCCTGGCCGGCGCGGCGTCCATTGCCCCCGCCACCGCCGCCCAGCTCACGGTGGGCTTCTCGCAGATCGGATCAGAATCGGGGTGGCGCGCGGCGGAAACCACCGTCTCCAAGTCCGAGGCCAGCAAGCGCGGCGTCAATCTCAAGATCGCCGACGCGCAGCAGAAGCAGGAAAATCAGATCAAGGCGATCCGCTCCTTCATCGCCCAGGGCGTGGACGCGATCTTCCTCGCGCCGGTGGTCTCCTCGGGCTGGGAGGCCGTGCTGAAGGAAGCGAGCCAGGCCAAGATCCCGGTGATCCTGCTCGACCGCGACATCGATCCGTCGGGCAAAGACCTCTATCTGACCGCGGTCACCTCCGACAGCGTGCATGAAGGCGAGGTCGCCGGTGATTGGCTGGCCAAGGCCGTGGGCGACAAGCCCTGCAACGTCGTCGAATTGCAGGGCACGGTCGGCGCCAGCGTCGCGACCAACCGCAAGAAGGGCTTTGACACCGCGATCGCCAAGCACGCCAACATCAAGATCGTGCGCAGCCAGACCGGCGATTTCACCCGCGCCAAGGGCAAGGAAGTCATGGAAAGCTTCATCAAGGCCGAAGGCGGCGGCAAGACCATCTGCGCGGTCTATGCGCACAACGACGACATGATGGTCGGCGCCATCCAGGCGATGAAGGAAGCGGGGCTGAAGCCCGGCAAGGACATCCTCACCGTGTCGATCGACTCCGTGCCTGACATCTTCAAGGCGATGATGGCGGGTGAGGCCAATGCGAGCGTCGAGCTGACGCCGAACATGGCGGGCCCCGCGCTCGACGCGCTGATCGCCTACAAGGACAAGGGCACCATGCCGCCGAAATGGATCCAGACCGAGTCCAAGCTCTACACGCAGAAAGACGATCCTCAGAAGCAGTACGACGCCAAGAAGGGGTTGGGCTACTGAGTAGTTGGGGCGCTCGCTGTTCACCTCTCCCCGTCGGGGAGAGGTCGGCGCGCGAAGCGTGCCGGGTGAGGGGTTTCTGCTCTAACGAGGGACCTGATCCCCTCACCCGGATCGCATCTTACGATGCGATCCGACCTCTCCCAAAAGGGAGAGGTGGAAAGCGACCCTCAGAATCTGCTCCGATAAGGCTATGATGGCCACGCGTCGCCGCTCTTGGCGGCGCGCCGGCGAAAGCAAGTTCGATGATGGAAGCCAGTGAGCCTCGGCCGCCTTTGCTCGACGTGCGCGGGCTCAGCAAAAGCTTTGCGGCGCTGCGCGCGCTCGATTCTGTCGACTTCACGCTCGCCGCCGGCGAGATCCACGCGCTGCTCGGCGAGAACGGCGCGGGCAAGTCGACGCTGATCAAGGTGATCACCGGCGTGCTGTCGCGCGATGCCGGCGTCGTCCGCCTGGATGGTCATGAGGTCGCACCGCGCACCACCAAGGAGGCGCTCGCGGCCGGTATCGCCACGGTCTATCAGGAAGTGAACCTGCTGCCGAACCTGTCGGTGGCGCAAAACCTCTATCTCGGCCGTCAGCCGACCTTCTGCGGCATCGTCCGCGAGGGCGAGATGAAGAAGAACGCAGCGGCGCTGCTGGCTGGTTATGGCCTGCATATCGACGTCGGTGCGCCGCTCGGCAGCTATTCGGTGGCGATCCAGCATGTCTGTGCGATCGCGCGTGCCGTTGATCTGTCGGCGCGCGTCTTGATCCTGGACGAGCCGACCGCGAGCCTCGATCGCCATGAGGTCGAGATGCTGTTCAGGACCATGCGTTCGCTCGCAGCGCGTGGCATCGGCATTATCTTCGTTACCCATTTCCTCGACCAGGTCTATGAGATCGCCGATCGCATCACCGTGCTGCGCAACGGCAAGCTGATCGGCGAGCGCGCAACCGCTTCGTTACCGCGGCTGGACCTGATCCACATGATGCTCGGCCGCGAACTGAGCGAGACTACCGAAACGCGCGCCGCGCGCGACAAGGCGGCCGGAAGACCCTGCGCGACCTTCAGCGGCTACGGCAAGGCCGGCATGATCGCGCCGTTCAATCTCGAGCTGCGCCACGGCGAGGTCGTGGGACTTGCTGGCCTGCTCGGCTCCGGCCGGACCGAGACTGCCCGCCTTGTGTTCGGCGCCGAGCGCGCCGATAGCGGCATCGCGCGCGTCGAGGGCGATGCCATCCGCCTGCATTCGCCGCGCGACGCGGTGCGGCTCGGCTTCGGCTATTGTCCCGAGGAGCGGAAGACCGATGGCATCGTCGCCGACCTCACCGTGCGCGAGAATATCGTGCTGGCGCTGCAGGCCAAGCTCGGCATCGCCCGGCCGCTGTCGCGCCGCGAGCAGGACGCAATCGCCGCGCGCTTCATCAAGCTGCTCGATATCCGTCCACCCGATCCGGAGCGGCCGATCGGTCTGCTCTCGGGCGGCAATCAGCAGAAGGTGCTGCTGGCGCGCTGGCTTGCGACCGAGCCGCGGCTCCTGGTGCTGGACGAGCCGACGCGGGGGATCGACGTCGGCGCCCATGCCGAGATCATCCGCCTGGTGCGCGAGCTGTGCGACCGCGGGCTCGCGCTGCTCGTGATCTCCTCCGAGCTCGACGAGATCGTGGCCTATTCCGATCGCGTCGTGGTGCTGCGCGACCGCGTCCATGTCGGCACCTTGCAGGACGCCGACATCAGCGTGCCCTCGATCGTCGCGGCGATTGCCGCCGATCGCGCGGCCGCGGCGGAGGAAGCCTGACATGCCCGATGTGCTCCGCCTGCCGCGCCGCGGCCTCGCCCAGGTCTTTGCGCTTCTCGCCGTCCTCGCGATCGACCGCATGGTCTCGCCGCAGTTCTTCGACCTGCGCCTGCAGGACGGGCGGCTGTTCGGCAGTCTTGTCGATGTCTTCAACCGCGGCGCGCCGGTGGCGCTGCTCTCGCTCGGCATGGTGCTGGTGATCGCGACCGGCGGCATCGATCTTTCCGTCGGCGCGGTCATGGCGATCTCCGGCGCCATCGCCGCAAGCCTGGCCGACAGCCATGCCTGGCCGGTCGCGGTCGCAGCCGGCTTGAGCGCCGGACTGATCTGCGGCGCCTGGAACGGCTTTCTGGTCGCGGTGCTGCGCATGCAGCCGATCGTTGCCACGCTGATCCTGATGGTCGCCGGCCGCGGCATCGCCCAGCTCATCACCGAAGGGCGGATCGTCACCTTCACCTCGCCTGATCTCGCCTGGTTCGGCACCGGCTCGGTGCTAAGCATTCCCGCGCCGGTCGTGCTGGTGATTGTGATGCTGCTGATCACGGGCATCGTGGTGCGCGGCTCCTCGCTCGGCCTCCTGATCGAAGCCGCCGGCGGCAATGCCCGGGCGAGCGAGCTCTCCGGCGTCGGCATCCGGCCGATGATCATTGCGGTGTACATGTGGTGCGGCCTCTGCGCGGCACTCGCCGGCATCGTCGCCGCCGCCGACATCATGGGAGCCGACGCCAACAATGCCGGCCTCTGGCTCGAGCTCGATGCCATCCTCGCGGTCGTGATCGGCGGCACGTCGCTGTTCGGCGGCCGATTCAGCCTCTTGCTCGCGGTCTGCGGCGCGCTGATCATCCAGGCCATGAACACCGGTATTCTTCTCTCCGGCTATCCGCCCGAGTTCAACCTTGTCGTCAAGGCCGCAGTGGTGATGGTGGTGCTGTTGTTGCAATCGCCGAAACTGTCGGCGCTCGCAGCGGGCTTGCGGAGGCGGAAGGCATGAAGCGGCTGCCTCCGGTTGCGATCACGGCGCTGGTATTTCTGGCGGGCTTTGCAATCTGCTCCGCACAGTTCCCGCATTTCGCGTCCACCCGCGTCGTCGCCAATCTCCTCACCGATAACGCCTTCCTCGGCGTGGTCGCGACCGGGATGACCTTCGTCATCATTTCCGGCGGCATCGACCTTTCCGTTGGCTCGGTGATCGGCTTCACCACCGTCTTCGTGGCGCTCTCGATCGAGCGGCTGGGGATGCCCCCGATGCTCGCCTTCGTGCTCTTGCTGTTGATCTGCGCCGCCTTCGGGGCGATCATGGGCGCGATCATTCATTTTTTCGACATGCCGCCCTTTATCGTGACGCTCGCCGGCATGTTCGTTGCGCGCGGCATAAGCTTCCTGATGTCGACGGAATCCACCCCGATCACCGCGCCGCTTTATTCCGCGGTATCCGACTTCGCCATTATGCTTCCCGGAGGCGGGCGGCTGACCACGATCGGGCTGATGATGCTGGCGGTGGTCGTCGCCGGCGCCGTACTGCTGCACTTCACCCGCTTCGGCGCCAACGTCTATGCGCTCGGCGGCAACCGCACCGCGACCGAGCTGATGGGTGTCGCGGTGGGCTCGATGACCGTGCGGATCTACATGCTCTCCAGCGTGCTCGCGGGGCTTGCCGGCATCGTGTTCTCCTTCTACACCGCGGCCGGTTATTCGCTCTCGGCGGTCGGCGTCGAGCTCGACAGCATCGCCGCCGTGGTGATCGGCGGCACGCTTCTCACGGGCGGGCAGGGCTCCGTGCTCGGCACCTTCATCGGCGTGCTGATCCAGGGCCTGATCCAGACCTACATCAATTTCGACGGGACGCTGTCGAGCTGGTGGACCAAGATCACGACCGGTATCCTGCTGTTCGTCTTCATCGCCCTGCAGCAGGGCATTGTCCGCCTCGCCAGCCGGTCGCGCCCAAGAGGGGAAGGAGTTGTCAAGTCATGACTTCCCGCCTGGTTGTCATCCCGACGCGACGCGCGCATTCCAATCATGAGCAGGTCGCCCGCTCGATTGGCATCGACATCATCGCTGGCCGCTATGCCGAGGGCGCGCGGCTGCCGGGCGATGCCGAACTGACGACGCATTTCGGTGTGTCGCGGCCGGTGCTGCGCGAGAGCGTCAAGACGCTGGTGGCCAAGGGCTTGCTGACAACGAAGGCGCGCGTCGGCACGGTGGTGCGCGAGCGAGGCGCCTGGAACATGTTCGACGCCGACGTGCTGGCCTGGCATCTGGATGTCGGCATCGACCGGCAGTTCCTGTCCGACCTCGCCGAGATTCGCCTCGCCATCGAGCCGCGCGCCGCCGCGCTCGCCGCGACGCGGCGCTCGGATGCCGATATCGCGGAATTGCGCCGCGCCTTCGACATCATGCAACGCGAACCCTCCGACTCGGAGGCCTTCTCCGACGGCGATCTCGCGCTTCACATCGCGGTCGCCAAGGCCTCCGGCAACCCTTTCATGCGTTCGGTCGATGCGGTGATATCAGCGGCGCTGCGGGCGTCCTTCCTGCTCTCCGCCCCGGTCGATCCCACAGATCGCACCACTGTGCTTGACTGGCACCAGCGTATCGTGGATGCCATTGCCGCCGGCAACTCGCAAGCCGCGGCGGAGGCCATGACCGCGGTGATCTTCAACGGCATGCGACGGCACGGCGCAAGCCCGGTCGATCCGACGCTGGTTGATCCGGCGATGGACACCGAGACCAAGGACAAGGAATGACAAAGCTTCGTCTCGCGATCGTTGGCTTCGGCAAGATCGCGACCACGCGCCATGTGCCGGCGATTGCAGCAAGCCCCGACGTCGAGCTTGTGGCCGTCGTCGATCCCAAAGCCAAGTCGCCGGACGTTCCGAACTTCGCAAGCCTTGACGCGCTGCTGCTTGACGGGCCGGACATCGACGCGGTCACGCTTTGCACGCCGCCGCAGGTGCGGAGCGCGCAGGCACGGCTCGCGCTCGCTGCGGGCAAGCATGTGATGCTGGAAAAGCCACCCGGCGCGACCGTGAGCGAGATCGCGCCCTTGGTCGCGGTGGCGCAGGCCGCGAAGAAGACACTGTTTGCGACCTGGCACTCGCGCTGCGCGCCCGCGGTCGAGCCCGCGCGAAAACTCCTGGCCGAGCGCACGATCAAATCGGTGACCATTATCTGGAAGGAAGACGTGCGGGTCTGGCATCCCGGCCAGGACTGGATTTTCGCGCCCGGCGGTTTCGGCGTGTTCGATCCCGGCATCAATGCGCTATCGATCCTGACTCGCATCTTGCCGCGGCCGGTGTTCGTCACCCGCGCCGAGCTCGGCTTTCCCGCCAACCGGGAGGCTCCCATCGTCGTCGAGATGGAGATGGCCGACGCCACGGGGCTGTCGATCCGCACCGAGTTCGATTTTCGCCAGACCGGTCCACAGACCTGGGACATCCGCATCGAAACCGATCGCGGCCGGCTGGTGCTATCGGGCGGCGGCGCCAAGATGAGCGATGGCGGCAACGGCGTCGTCGACGCGATGAAGGAGGAATATCCGACGCTCTATCGCGATTTTGTCGCGCTGACATCGAAGGGCGAATGTGATGTCGATCTGGCGCCGCTGCAGATCGTGGCGGATGCGTTCCTGCTCGGCCGCCGCCGCACGGTCGAAGCCTTCGAGTTCTGACCATGGCCGCGAGCAAACCCGGTGTCGAACGCGCGACCTTCGGCCGGATGCCCGACGGCACGCTGGTCGAGCGCATCACGCTGCGCGGCGCGGAAGGATTCGAGGCCGGCGTCATCCCCTATGGCGCGGTGCTGCACACGCTGCATGTGCCCGATCGTGCGGGTAAGAGCGAGGACATCGTGCTCGGCCATGACGGGTTCGACGAGTATCTCGCCCAGCGCAAATTTCTGGGCGCGACCATCGGCCGCTACGCCAACCGCATCGCAGGTGCGCAGTTCACGCTCGATGGCGCAACGATAAAGCTCGACGCCAACAATGGCCCCAACATGCTCCATGGCGGCCATGAGGGTTTTGACCGCAAGCTCTGGCGCGTTGTCGAAGTCACGGAGGCGCCGGAGCCGGCCGTTGTTCTCGACTATACCAGCGCGGACGGCGAAGGCGGCTTTCCCGGAAAGCTCGAGGCGCGCGTCATCTACTGCGTGACCGGTCCAATGCAGCTTGCGGTGACGTTCGAGGCGACCACTGATCGGCCGACGATGGTGAACCTCACCAACCACAGCTTTTTCAATCTCAATGGCGCGCTGTCGGAACGCCAGATCCTCGATCATCGCATCCAGATCGTCGCCGATCATGTCCTGGCCACCGATGCGGCCTCGATCCCGCTGCCGGGCCCGCCGCATCCCGTTATCGAGACGCCGTTCGATTTTCGGCAGATGCATCCGATCGGCGCGCGTATCCGGACCGATCACGAGCAGTTGCGGCGCGGCCGCGGCTACGACCATAATTATTGCCTCGTGCCGGGCGAGGGCGTGCGGCTCGCCGCGCGCGTCGAGTCGCCGCACAGCGGCCGGGTCATGGAGCTATCCACCAATCAGCCCGGTTTGCAGTTTTACTCCGGCAATTTCCTCGACGGCACGCTCTCCGGCAAAGGCGGCCGGCTCTATCGCCAGTCGGATGCCTTTTGCCTGGAACCGCAGACCTGGCCGGACACGCCCAACCGTCCGGATTTTCCCTCCGCGCGGCTCGATCCCGGCAGGCTGTACCGGCACGAGACCGTGTACCGCTTCTCGATTGCGTGACTTGCGATGGCGCCGGATGACGCAATCGAGGACGTCCCGACTTCGGTCCTGTCGGCGGAGCGCTGTCATCTCGGCGAAGGGCCGACTTATGATGCGGCGATCGGCACCGCCTGGTGGTTCGACATTCTCGGACGGAAGTTATTTGAAGCGCACATCGCAACAGGAAGCGTGAAAATTCACGGGCTTCCCTGGATGGCAAGCGCGTTGGCGCGGATCGATGCGGCGCGCCAGCTCATCGTCACCGAGGATGGGCTTTACATCCGCTACCTTGCCGATGGCCGCATGGCGCCGTTCTTGCCCGTCGAAGCCGACAATGCCGCGACGCGCTCCAACGATGCGCGGGTGCATCCCTCCGGCACGCTCTGGTTCAGCACCATGGGCCGAAAGGCCGACCCGCGCGCCGGCGCGATCTATGCGCTGCATCGTGGGCAACTCTCGCGGCTCTATCCTGACATCACCATCCCGAACGCGATCTGCTTCTCTCCCGACGGCGCAATCGGCTACTTCGCTGATACCGCGACCAACGTAATGCATCGCGTCCCGCTCGATCCCGCGACCGGCTTGCCGGTGGGCGATGCCGTGCCGTTCATCCGCCGCCAGGGCATCGGCGGCATCGACGGCGCGGTGGTCGATAGGGATGGACTGATCTGGAACGCGCGCTGGGGCGGCGGCTGCGTCGATCTCTATGATCCCTCCGGCCGGCGCTTACGCTCCTTGCGCGTACCCGCGCGGCAGTCGAGCTGCCCTGCCTTTGTCGGGTCCGATCTCTCACGACTGCTCGTCACCACCGCCTGGGAAGGCATGGACGAGCGCGCCCGCGCCGCCGATCCCGGGCACGGCCAGACCTATATCCTTGACGTGGCCGCACGCGGCCATGCCGAGGTGGATGTGAGGCTCGGCCCATAGGCCGCGCGCTTTCCACGGCCAGTCGAATCACCCTATCCTGTGCGCTTTCCACATTCGACAGCTCCAATGAACCGGGCCGACGGCCAGAACCTCAAGACGGCCCCGAGTACTGAGGCGACCACGCCCGCGGCGCTTTGCGAGTTGGCCAGGCAGCATCTGCAAGCCGGCCGGAATCTCGACGCCCAGCTTTACTGCCAGCAGGCGCTCACAACCGACTCTCATTTCGCCGAAGCCTTGTATCTGATGGGCCTGTTGTCGCTCCGCGCCGAGCAGGCCGATCATGCGATTGAATGGTTCACTCGCGCCATCCGACAGGATCCAAAGCCGGGCTATCTGATAGGCCTGGGAGCAGGGCTGAAGCGCCAGGGCAGGCTGGAGGAAGCCTTCAAGACCATCGAGCAGGCTGTGCGACTCGACACCGACTCGCCCGACGCGTGGAAGGCCCTCGGCCAGTGTCTTGCCGATCTCAAGCGCTACGCTGAGGCGGCGCTTGCCTTCCGCGAGGCGCTCGCACGCGATCCATGCGATGCCGACGCGGCCTATCAGGCAGGATTTCTGTTTTTACAAACTGGAAGGTTCGAAGAGGCCGTCGCTGTCCTCGGTGCGTCGAAGCGATTGCAGGCCAATCATGCACCGACGCTGCAGATGCGCGCGCTGGCGCTGCAAAATCTCGGCCGCCTGGAGGAGGCGCTGGTCGACATGGGCCGCGCGCAGGCGCTCGATCCCGACAGTGCCGAGATCTGCAACGACACGGGGGTGCTGTTGCGGCGGCTCGGCCGGCAGGAAGAGGCGTTGAGCTGGCTCGACGAAGCGCTGCAGCGGAGGCCCGACTTCAAGCTCGCGCAGAACAACAAGGCCTATTCGCTCTCCCGCCTGCACCGCTTCAAGGAGGCGCTGGCGATCTATGCCGAGCTGAAGATCGCCCATCCCGAAGACGCCGAACCGGACTGGAATGCAGCGCTGCTGCAGCTCCTGATTGGACATCTTGAGGTCGGCTGGGCCGGCCGCGAAGCGCGCTGGAAGCTGCCGGGCCTGCCGGTCTATCGCGGCAACTTCTCCCAGCCGATGTGGCTCGGAAAGGAGCCGCTCGACGGCAAGACCATCCTGATTCATCAGGATGAAGGATTGGGCGACGCCATTCATTTCGCGCGCTACGTGCCGATGGTCGCGGCAATGGGTGCGCGCGTCATCCTTCACCTCGACGACCCACTCGTGCCGTTGCTGTCAAAGCTCCCGGGCGTCGCTCAATGTATTCCAAGGTCGTCCAGCACGTCCGTGCCGTTCGACACCTATTGCGCGATTGGCAGCCTGCCCTATGTGTTCGGCACAAGGCTTGAGACCATTCCCGCGACCGTGCCTTATCTGCCCCCGCCGGAAGAATCGTGCGTGCGGGCCTGGAAGCAGCGCCTCGGCTCCCATGACAAATTGCGCGTCGGCCTCGTTTGGTCCGGCAATCCCAACTACAGGGACGATCACATCCGCTCGGTCTCCTTGCGCGCCTTGCTGCCGCTGCTCGATCTCGAAGTGACCTTCGTCAGTCTGCAAAAGGATCCAAGGCCGGCGGATCAGGCAACGTTACACGACCGGTCCGACATCGTCGATTTGACCGACCACCTCACCGACTTTGCCGAGACGGCGGCGTTGATCGCGTGCCTTGATCTCGTGATCACGGTCGACACCGGCACCGCCCATCTTGCCGGCAGCCTGGCGCGTGAAACGTGGATCCTGCTGCCGCACACGCCGGACTGGCGGTGGCTGCTTAATCGCGACGACAGCCCCTGGTATCCGACCGTGCGGCTGTTCCGGCAGACCGTGGCGGGCGACTACGCGAGCGTCGTCGCGCGCGTGCGAAGCGAGCTCGTCGCGCGCATCGCCACGTGGTCGCCGGCCGCCGCGCTGGAGGGCGACGCAACGCCATTGTCCGCGGTCGCGCTCATCTTCGACGCGGCGCTGGCGCAGATGCGCGCCGGTCAATCGGCTGAAGCCAGGCGCTGCTGCGAGCAGGCGCTCGCGCTCGATCCCCATCACGCCGAAACGCTGCACGTGATGGGCCTGCTCTGTCTCAACGAACAGCAGTTCGATCTGGCGGTGGAATGGATGTCGCGCGCGATCCGCAGCGATCCCAAGCCGCTTTATCTCACGAGCCTCGGCACCACGCTGCTTCGTCAGGGGCGGCGCGCGGAGGCCGTGCAGGTTTTTGACAAGGCCGTGCAGCTCAAGCCCGATGACGCCGAGCTCTGGCGCCACCTCGGCGACGCGCTGGTCGAGACGGGGCGGCGAGCGGAGGCGATCCTGAGCTTGCAGCAGGCGCTGAAACTCAAAGCGGACCATTTCGAGGTCGCGCACAGGACGGCGCTGCTGCTCTATGAGGCGGAGCGCTATGACGAGGCACTTTCGTACTTCAACCTGAGCGCGGAGCTCAGGCCCGATCATTTCCCGACGCTCTATATGCGCGCGCTGACGCTTGAGAACCTGAAACGGTTCGAGGAGGCACTCGCTGACAACGCGCGGGCTCATGCGCTCGATCCCACCAGCGCCGATACCTGCTACAACACAGGCAACCTGCTGAGGCTCTTGCATTGCCACCAGGAGGCTCTTGCGTGGTACGACAAATCACTCGCGTTGCGGCCGGATGTTGCGGAGACGCTCGGCAACAAGGCTGTCGTGCTCACTGAGCTCCGCCGATTCGACGAGGCGATGGCGGCTTATCGTCAAGCCATTGCCGCGGGCGACACGGCCGCGGAATGGAATCTCGCCTTGCTGCAATTGCTGCTCGGCGATTTCGAGGCGGGCTTCGCCGGGCAGGAAGCGCGGTGGAAAGTCGCGTCGCTCTCGACCAGCCACTACCCCGAATTTCCGCAGCCGAGATGGCACGGCGCCGAGCCCATCGCCGGCAGGACGGTGCTCGTCTGCGCCCATGAGGGGCTCGGCGATACCATTCAGCTCGCGCGCTACGTGCCGATGGTTGCAACGCCCGGCGCGCGAGTCATCCTCGTCGTGCAGGATGCGCTACGCGGCTTGCTGTCGGGGCTCGAGGGTGTCGCGCAATGCCTGCCGCTCTCGGCAGGTCCTCCGCCGCGGAGCGATTTCCATGTGCCGCTATCGAGCCTGCCGCTCATTTTCGGCACACGGCTCGACACCATTCCGGCGAAGACATCCTATCTGCCGCGACCGGCGGCGGAGCGCGTGCAGGCCTTTGACGCACGGCTTGGCGCGCACGACCGACTGCGGGTCGGCCTCGTCTGGTCGGGCAATCCCAACCACAAGAATGATCGCAACCGCTCCGTGCCGCTGCGCGCGCTTGCGCCCCTGCTCGATCTCGACGCGCGCTTTGTCAGCCTGCAGAAGGACGTGAGGCTGGAGGACGCGGCGGCCTTGCGCGAGCGTGCCGAGATTGTCGACCTCACCGCCGATCTCGCCGATTTCGCGGACACGGCGGCGCTGATCGCCTGCCTCGACCTTGTGATCACCGTCGACACCAGCGTCGCGCATCTTTCGGCGGCGCTCGGCTGCCCGACCTGGATCCTCTTGCCGTACACGCCGGATTATCGCTGGCTGCTCGATCGCGACGAGAGTCCCTGGTATCCGACCGTGAAACTGTTCCGGCAAACCGAGAGCTGCGATTATGCCGGCGTGATCAAGCGCGTCCGCGCCGGGCTGGCGGCAAAGAGTGCCGAATGGCGGGGCGAGCGCCGGGCCGACTAACCTTGGCGGTCACCCGCCCAATCAGATCAAGGCGATGTCAAATCAGTTGCAATAGGGCACGCCGTCGAGCGTGGGACAGCGTGTTTGCGCGCTCGGGTTCTCCATCGGAACGGCGTTGCCATGGCCGTTGCCGACCATGACGCCCTTGCCGACGATGATGGACTGCTTGTTGCCGATGATCACGCTTGGGTGTTGCGAGGCGAGGTTGGAGCGCGTGCCGTCGGGCCAGATGATCGCGTCGCCCGTGAATATCCCGCGCCGGCCGTCGTCGCAGGTGACGTCATTGCCCTGACGCGTGCAATTCTGGGCAGCCGCGGGGCCTACGCAGAGAAGCGCGATCACGGCGGTAAACGCTGCTATTGGCGTGAAGTTCATCGAATCCCCTGTTGGCAAAAGCGAAAGCTCAAATCAGCAGTCGGAGTGGAGCGGTTTTGGGTTCACCGGGAGGTGAAATCGGGGCGATCCGAAACTCCCGGTTGTCTTGGAAATATGATTTAAATTCAATATGTTATGCAAATACCGGCAAAGCGGCGCGGCATTCGCTTGCAAAAAGTGTCATGCCGCTCCAAGAGAGGCGATCCGGAGAGATGGCCGAGTGGCTTAAGGCGCACGCTTGGAAAGCGTGTGTGCGGGAAACTGTACCGTGGGTTCGAATCCCACTCTCTCCGCCAGAAGCTCTTTCCAGCCAATTTCATCCAGTCCCCATTTCTGACACGAACGCCTGCAATACCAGCTACTTGTGCAGGTTTTGGCGTTCCATTCAATTTCACCTCGTCTCGCCAAATCTCGCGCCAAAGTGTATGTAGAAGTGTATGTAGCCGAGGTGCCGATTATGGCGCGCGGGTTCGGAAAACTGACGGCCAAGAAGGTCGAGCATCTATCAAAACGTGGCATGCATGCTGACGGCGGCGGGCTTTATCTGCAGGTCGCCGAGGGCGGCTCAAAGAGTTGGCTCTTTCGATACAAGCTCCACGGTCGCGCGCGCTGGCATGGACTCGGGTCACTGCGCGATGTGAGCCTTGAAGAGGCGCGTGAGAAGGCGACCGACGCGCGCAAGGTCCGGCGCAATGGCGCAGACCCGATCCAAGTCAAGCGCGAGGCGGAGGCCGCCGCCCGCATCGAAGCGGCCAAGGCAATCACGTTCGGGGCGGCTGCCAAGCGCTTCATCAAGGCCAATCGGGCGGGCTGGAAGAACTCCAAGCACGCGGACCAGTGGCAGATGACGTTGCTGGGCACCGACCCCAACGGCAAACCGGCCAAGAACGACTACTGCAAAACGATCCGCGATCTTCCGATCGGCGCTATTGATACGACGCTGGTCTTGCGGATCATCGAGCCGATCTGGGTGAGCAAGACTGAAACGGCCAGCCGCATTCGCAGTCGCATCGAGCAGGTGATCGATGCTGCCAAGGCGAAGGGCGAGTTCAAAGGCGAAAACCCGGCACGCTGGAAGGGGCATCTCGACAACTTGCTTCCGGCGACGTCGAAGGTGCGCAAGGTCCGCAATCATCCGGCGCTGCCCTATCGGCGGTTGCCCGCATTCATGCGCGATCTGCGCGAGCGCGAGGGTGTCGCTGCAGCAGCGCTTGAGTTCCAGATCCTGACGGCCGTCAGGCCCGGCAACGCGGTGGCGGCAAAATGGGACCAGATCGATCGGCAGACATCAGTCTGGACCATTCCGGCTGCACTCATGAAGAGCGATGCCGAACACAGAGTGCCATTGAGCAAGGCGGCGCTCGCCGTTATCGATCGCACGGAAGCCACGAAGGATGACAGCGAGTACATCTTCCCCAACACCAAGGGCAGACCTCTGAGTGACGCCTCGATGGCTGCGGTGATCGACCGGATGAATGAGCTGGAGCGGCGCTGGATCGATCCGAAACTCGACCGCGAAATCGTGCCGCACGGATTCCGGTCATCGTTCCGCGATTGGGCTGCAGAGCACGGCTATGACGATCCCGTCGCCGAAGCAGCGCTTGCGCACAAGGTCAGCGACGAGGTGATCGCGGCTTATAAGCGCACAACGTTCTTTGAACTCCGCAAGCGGATGATGAAGGACTGGGCCGAATATTGTGCCCGGCCTTCCAGTAGCGATGACACGGTCGTGCCGTTCCGGGCGCAGTCATGAAATCGGCGAACCAGGTTTTAGCAACACAGATTGCGCATGAGGCGATTGGCGATCATTGAGGCTGCGCCGTCTCCGCTGCGAGACGCCACTGATCTCGCCGGCGCGATCAGCGAGCTGGAAGACTAACTATCAGGGCTCAAACGTAATGCGCACAAGCCGGCCGCGGGGAGGGCACTGGCAAAGCCATCATGGGCTGGATCGAGTGACGGTCGGACATGGCAGAAGCTCGAATCTCCTCGGGCGCGCCACTTTCGCCAGAGCACGCTACTGCGCCTTCGGCCTAACCATTGCTGCGCTAGCGTTTGCCCTTGGTGCGCCTTCCCGTAGCCCGAAAAGCAGCTCGTCGCAGCTTCACCGCGGCGCGATCACTGTCGCCAAGGCGCTGAGCCAAATCGTTCCACGAGAAAATCGAGAAAAACTCTGACCTTGGGCAGGCGGTGGCGTCCTGGCACATAGACCGCGGACAAGGGGACCGGCTCGCGCTTGTGAACGTCCGTCAACAACGGGACCAGCCGCCCGCGGCGGATTGCCTCCCCCACGATGACATCGGCAAGCCGCACGATCCCGACGCCGTCGAGCGCCAATTGCAGCGCGGCCTCGCCATTGTCGCTCGTCACCCGCGGCAGGATCTTCAGAAGATCCGTGGCCTCGCGCGCATGAAACGGCCAGCGGCTCGATGGAATGGCAACGATGCAGACATGTTCGGTGAGATCTGCTGGCTTGCGAGGCACGCCGTGTCTTTCAAGATAAGTCGGCGCGGCGCAAATAATCCGCTCGAACTCGGCAAATTTGTGCGCGCGCAGCGACAGTTCGTTGATCTGACCAGCGCGGATCGCGACGTCGGCATGCTCGGCGATCAAGTCCATGGTGCGATCGGCAAACGACAGCTCGACCTCGATTTCCGAATAGCGCTGCAGAAAGTCGGGCAGTGCCGGAACGAGTTGGTGCATGCCAAATGCATTGCTGGTGTTGATGCTGAGGCGGCCGCGGGGAGCACCGCGTAATTTCCTTACTTCCATCTCGACGTCATCGATATCGGCGAGGATCGATCGCGCGCGAGCGAAATAGACCTCGCCTTCCGAGGTCAGGGTCAACCGCCTCGTTGTGCGGTGAAGAAGCCGCAGGCCGAGGCGATCTTCAAGCTTGCTCACCAACCGGGAAACGGCTGAAGGCGTCAGCCCAAGCGACGCGGCGGCGGCCGAAAAGCTTTGCTGCTCGACGACCCGGACAAAAGCCCGCATGTCTCCGGGAGCATCCATTCGTTCCGAAAACTCATCAATCTCGTTCCGGTGTGACGGATTATCGCGCCCAGATGACTGAAATACAATAGCAAAACATCTGAACAGCGAGGGACTAGCGAGACTAGGGACTGCCAGGACCAGCAGCGGGCAGAACATCCATGGTGGACGTAGACAAGATCTTGATCGTTGGAGGCGGGATTGCCGGGCTGACTTTGGCCACGGCCTTGCATGCGCAGGGCTTCGCAGTCGACCTGATCGAGCGCAATCCGACCTGGCAGACGCTCGGCGCCGGGATCGCCGTTCAGCCCAACGCGATGCGCGCCTTGCGTGCGCTCGAACTGGATGGCGCCGTTGCGGATCGCGGGATGACGCTGCGTCATTGGGGTTTTTGCGATCGACAGGGTGAACTGCTGTGCGAGATCGATCTGCAGGATTTCTGGAATGGCGTCGGGCCGTTCATCGGAATAGAACGCGCCAGGCTGCAGCAAGCCTTGTTGATTGGCGTGGCCGCAGTGCCGTGCCGGTTGGGCATGTCTGTCATCGCGTTGCTGCAAGATCATGATGGGGTTTCGATCTGCTTCAGCGACGGATCACGCGGCCGATACGACCTTGTCGTCGGTGCCGACGGCATATCTTCCGGCGTTCGCGAACTGGCTTTCGGAGCGAATCCGCCAGTCGGCGCTGGTCATATTGCTTGGCGTGCCGTTGTGCCAATGCGGCCGGCCAAGTTCTCTGATTTGCGGTTCTTCTTCGGAGACCGGTGCTTCTTCGGCCTCTGCCCGGTAGGCGGCGGCCATACTTACGGATTTGGCCATGTCGCGGAGCCGCATTTCCACGATGACGTGCGCGGCCGGCTGGCGCGTCTGCGGCGTCGCTTTGACGGGTTTGCCGATTCAGTTCAGGAGTTTCTCGCCGCCTTGGAGTGCGACGAGCAAGTCCACTGCTCTACGGTCGAGTGGGTGGATCAAGAAGAATGGCACCGCGGCCGCGTCGTACTGATCGGTGACGCCGCTCATGCGAGTTCACCAATGATGGGCCAGGGTGGCGGGATGGCGATGGAGGACGCTTACGTGCTGGCCGAGTGCTTGCGCTCACCCGACACGGTGGAAGCCGCGCTTGATCGATACGTCACCAGGCGAAAGCCGCGGGTCAGATGGGTGCAGCAGGAAAGCCTTGCGGTGTCGCAAATCATCGGCTTGCCATCCGAGACTCGCGATGCCGCTCTGCGGACACGCGGAGAAGAAATGTTTAGGCATCGATTCCGGCCGCTGATTGCGCCGCCGTAGTGGAATTGAAGACGCCGCAGGCGTAGACAACTCGATTGCTCGGGCTTTTGGCACGTCACTCAAAATCCCGGAAATGTTCGGCATGGCCACTATCGAAGGGTAAGCAGACGACCCTGCGATATCAGGAAGTCCATGACGCGTGGTGCAAGATCGGCAAGATCGCAGGCCGTCGCAAATTCGCCGGTTCGAGCGGGTGCCGGGCTGCCGTATCATAGCGCCACGGCGAACGAGTAGTACCCATCTTCATCGGCCGTGGCGCGCC
>NZ_DATGFH010000102.1:0-114478 GCF_035309285.1 Bradyrhizobium sp.
GCGGGCCTTCGCAGCCCTCCGGAACTCTACCAACAGCGTTCTGAGCGCTTTATGGACCTACAGCATGCCCCCGCAGGCCGTTTGCCCTCAACAGCAGGCTCAACTGGCCTGACGACAAGTTCTTGCCCTGCCTCGACGGGCTGATTTTCCGAAATTGTGTCAAGCCCTCTCGTGAAAAATATTTCGCTTTATCGGAAGCGCGAATCAGTTTTATCGTCCGCCCGTCCCGTGCTCACCCAGAGGGGCGCTTCGCGATCGTCACGAACGTTGGGCGCGGGATGCGATGGACGTGAGGGTGTTCAGCACGCTTTTAGTGCGCCGACGAAAGCACTCCTCGCGGACGAGCGAAATCGTGCGGTCCCGATCCCCCGACGCTGGGATCAAGCCTTGCGTGACGTTTTGCAAGGCGACGGAGGCTAACAAGCCCGGCACTCCGGGGAGACCACGTATAAGCCGTAAACCATCGCGCAGGGAATGCCGGTTGTTCTGGCTGCCCTGTTGTTGCCTGCGTGCGCAAAAGTGCAATCTTCTTTGCACGCAAGGCTCGCGGGTGCGGCCTGCACCCGGCATTCCCTGCGCCCTCTGCCTTCGGGGGCGATCGATGCAAGCCTCGGGCTTCCCTGCCGCGAGAACGTAGATTCGTGAGCTCGTCATTGCGAGGAGCGATAGCGACGAAGCAATCCAGACTGCTTCCGTGGAGACAGTGTGGATTGCTTCGCGGAGCCTGTCATCGGGCCGCGCTCCGCGCGGACCCGTTGGCTCGCAATGACGGTCACGACCTCACACCGGCGCTTCCGGTTTCGCAGCCGTTACGAGGCGGCCGCCTCGAGCTCGGTCTCCGCGATGACCCTGTTGCGACCGCCCTTCTTGGCGACATAGAGCGCGCGGTCGCAGCGCTCGATCAATTCGGCGATCGGCTCGCCGTCGCGGAATTGCGCAACACCGATCGACACCGCGATGCCGGGCAGCGGCTCGCCGGTCGAGCGGCGGATGATGTGGCCTTCGCAAACCGAGCGCCGGATGCGCTCGGCGACCGCGCTTGCCGCCGCGAGATTCGCGCCGGGCAGCACGACCATCAGCTCCTCTCCGCCATAGCGCGCCGGCAGATCAACGTCTCGCAACCGCTCACGCAGCACTTTTGCCATCAGGCGCAGCACCTGGTCGCCGGTGCTGTGACCGAATTCGTCGTTGAAGCGCTTGAAGTGGTCGATATCGATCAGGAGGATCGAAAACGGCTCGCCCCATTCCATGGCCGCGATTTGGGTCTTGCGCAGGAACTCGTCCAGCGCGCGACGGTTCGGCAGGCCGGTCAGCGTGTCGGTCTTGGCGCGTTCCTCGGATTTGGCAAGCGAATCGCGGATGGTGTCGAGCTCGCGCTGCTTCTCCATGAAGTCGGCCTCGAGCCTGGTTGCCCGCGCGGTGGCCTTGGCGAGCTCATCCATCAGGCTCCGAACCAGGACCTTGGGATCGACGTCGGCGTCGCCTTGCTGGGCCACGTCGTTGATCGCGGCCATCTGGCTGCGGTTATCGGCAATCGCCGTGGACAGAAACTGCTTCGCCGACCCCATCAGCGAATGAAGCTGCTGCGAGACGTCATAGGCCACCGTCTCGTCGGCGGCCTTCGAGCCGATATAGTTCGCGTAGAGACCGTGGTTTGTGGCCGCATCGAACTTGCGCTTGTTGCCGATCACGATGTCGATCGCCCGCTTCAGCGCCGGCGGCTCTGCGAGCCAGTAATTGAACCAGACGTGGAAATTGTTCGGCGTCAGCGGCACCCGCTGCTCGGCCATCGAGCGCAAGGCCTTATCCGCGATCGAGCGCGCGTATTCGAAATCGAGCTCTTCGAACGCGGCAGTCATGATAAAGCTTGTTTCCGGGGCTTGACTATGGGCCGTTCCTCACAGGCAGGGTCCCATAAATTGGTTAAACCCGCCTCAAGCCGGATCGACAGGGGCGCGCCCCTGCCGCTTCTCGGGCACCCCGGGAAGCCGCCCAAACCGTTGACCCCGCAGCCGATTCTATGGCCTAGTCCGCCGTCCTTTGATGGACCCGAAACCCACTAAAAGCCCTGCGATTCATGACCTCCGAACGCTACAACGCCCGCGAAGCCGAGCCGCGCTGGCAACGCCAGTGGGACGAAAAGGCGATCTTTTCCTCCAAAAACGACGATCCGCGGCCGAAATACTATGTGCTCGAGATGTTCCCCTACCCGTCCGGGCGCATCCATATCGGGCACGTGCGAAACTACACGCTGGGCGACGTGCTGGCGCGCTTCAAGCGCGCCAAGGGTTTCAACGTGCTGCATCCGATGGGCTGGGACGCATTCGGGCTACCGGCCGAGAACGCCGCGATCGAGCGCAAGGTCGCCCCCAAGGCCTGGACCTACGACAACATCGCCGCGATGAAGAAGCAGCTCCGCTCGATCGGCCTGTCGCTCGACTGGTCGCGCGAATTCGCGACCTGCGATCCCTCCTACTACAAGCATCAGCAGAAGATGTTTGTCGACTTTCTGAAAGCGGGCCTCGCCGAGCGCGAGCAGCGCAAGGTGAACTGGGATCCCGTCGACATGACCGTGCTCGCCAACGAGCAGGTGATCGACGGCCGCGGCTGGCGCTCGGGCGCCGTGGTCGAGCAGCGGGAAATGAACCAGTGGGTCTTCAAGATCACGAAGTACTCGCAGGAGCTCCTGGACGCGCTCGACACGCTCGACCGCTGGCCCGACAAGGTCAAGCTGATGCAGCGCAACTGGATCGGTCGGTCCGAGGGCCTGCTGATTCGTTTCGCGCTGGATCCGAAAACGACGCCCGCCGGCGAGAACGAGCTGAAGATTTTCACCACGCGGCCGGACACGCTGTTCGGCGCAAAATTCATGGCGATCTCGGCCGACCATCCGCTGGCGATCGCGGCCGCCACGAAGGATCCGAAGCTCGCCGCCTTCGTCGCCGAGATCAAACGCATCGGCACCGCGCAGGAGATCATCGACACCGCGGAGAAGCAGGGTTTTGATACCGGCATCCGCGCGATCCACCCGTTCGACCCGAACTGGAAGCTGCCGGTTTACGTCGCGAACTTCGTGCTGATGGAATACGGCACCGGCGCGATCTTCGGCTGCCCCGCGCACGACCAGCGCGACCTCGATTTCGTCAACAAATACGGCCTCGGCAACACGCCGGTGGTCTGCCCCGAGGGCCAGGACCCCAAGGCCTTCGTGATCTCAGACACCGCCTATGACGGCGACGGCCGCATGATCAATTCGCGTTTCCTCGACGGCATGACGATCGCGGATGCAAAGGAGGAGATCGCCAAGCGTCTGGAATCGGAGTTGCGCGGCAACGCCCCCGTCGGGGAAAGACAGGTGAATTTCCGCCTGCGCGACTGGGGCATTTCGCGGCAGCGCTATTGGGGCTGCCCGATTCCCGTGATCCATTGCCCGAGATGCGACGTGGTGCCCGTTCCCGACAAGGACCTGCCGGTGCTCCTACCGGAGGACGCGACCTTCGACCGGCCGGGCAATGCGCTCGACCATCATCCGACCTGGAAGCAGGTCACCTGCCCCAAATGCGGCGGCAAGGCCCAGCGCGAGACCGACACCATGGACACTTTTGTCGACTCGTCCTGGTATTTCGCGCGCTTCACCGATCCCTGGAATGAAAAAGCGCCGACCACGCGCGCGGTGGTCGATCGCCTGATGCCGGTCGACTGGTACATCGGCGGCGTCGAACACGCGATCCTGCACCTATTGTATGCGCGTTTCTTTACCCGGGCGATGAAGGCGACCGGCCACATCGCCTTCGATGAGCCGTTCGCCGGCCAATACACCCAGGGCATGGTCGTGCACGAGACCTACCGGACGGCCGACGGCGCCTATGTCACGCCGGCCGAGGTGACGGTCGAGACCGGGGCCAGCGGCCGCCGCGCGGTGCTGACCGCAACCGGCGAGGACGTCGCGATCGGCGCGATCGAGAAGATGTCGAAGTCGAAGAAGAACACCGTCGACCCCGACGATATCATCGCAACCTACGGCGCCGACGTCGCACGCTGGTTCATGCTGTCGGACTCGCCGCCCGATCGTGACGTGATCTGGAGTGATGAGCGCGTGCAGGGCGCTGCCCGCTTCGTGCAGCGGCTGTGGCGGCTGGTGAACGATTCCGCCGAGATCGCGAAGGCCGCGCCGGCGGCGCGGCCGGCTTCATTCAGTCCTGAGGCCCTGGCCCTGCGCAAGGCTGCCCATGGCGCGCTCGACAAGGTATCGGGCGGCATCGAGCGGCTGCATTTCAATGTCTGCCTCGCCCACATCCGTGAATTCGCCAATGCGCTGTCGGAGGTGCTGGCGAAGGAGGGCCAGCCTGCGGCAGACCTTGCTTGGGCGGTCAACGAGGCCGCACTCATCCTTGTTCAACTCATCGCGCCCATGATGCCCCATCTGGCCGAAGAGTGCTGGACCGTCCTGGGCCAGAAGGGGCTGATTTCGGAGACCGCTTGGCCGCAAATCGAACGCGATTTGCTGGTTGAGGATAATGTGACCCTGGTGGTCCAGGTGAATGGCAAGAAACGGGGTGATGTCACCGTGCCACGGGTTGCCCAAAATCCGGAGATTGAGGCTGCCGTTCTGTCGCTCGATGCGGTAAAAACGGCGCTGGGCGGCAAGGCCGTTCGCAAGGTGATCATAGTTCCCATGAGGATCGTCAATGTCGTTGGCTAGGATGCGCATCGCCGTTCGGCTCGTCGCCGTGGCCGCCCTGGCGGGGCTCACCGCCGGTTGCTTCCAGCCGATGTACGCTGAACATGCCGACGGGAGCCCGGCGCTGCGCGACAAGCTCGCGACAATCGACCTTCCGCCGGTCGACAAGCCCAACGCGTCGCGCGAGGCGCGGGTCGGGATTGCGATCCGCAACGCGCTGGCGTTCAAGCTTTACGGCAATGCGACCGGTGCGCCGCCGCTCTACAAGCTCGTGCTGCGCTTCACGACGACAAAATCCTCGCTGCTGGTCAGCACTGCGACCGGGTTGCCGACGACCGAAACCTACGGCATCGACGCGCAGTACAATCTGGTCGAGCTCGCGACCAACAAATCATTGCTGAACGGCTCGACCTTCTCGCGCGTGTCCTACGATATGCCGGGCTCCTACCAGCGCTTCGCGCGCTCCCGCGCCTTCCGCGACGCCGAAGACCGCGCCGCCAGCGAGATCGCGGAAAACATCGGCACGCGGCTCGCGGCCTATTTCACTGCGGGGACGTGATCCTATCTCGTGATTCCGGGGCGATGCGCCAGCATCGAACTATGGTGCGCAATTGCGCACCTGAGAATCTCGAGATTCTGGGTCTGCCTCTTGCGAGGCATCCCGGAATGACAACCTGAAACGAAATGGTCGCGCTGCGCGGAAAAGAGATCGACAGCTTCCTCGCCCGCCCCGATCCGGGCCGACCCATCATCCTGTTGTACGGCCCCGATGCGGGCCTGGTGCGCGAGCGCGCCGATGCGCTCTTGAAGTCAGCGGTCGACGACCCCGAGGATCCGTTCTCGCTGGTGAAGCTCGACGGCGACGAGCTGTCCGCCGAGCCCTCGCGGCTGGTCGACGAGGCCATGACCGTGCCGCTGTTCGGCGGCCGCCGCGCCATCCGCGTCCGCGCCGGCTCGCGCAGCTTTGCGAGCGGGGTCGATACGCTGGCCGAGACGCCGATCAAGGATTGCCGCATCGTGATCGAGGCGGGCGACCTCCGCCCCGAATCGCCGCTGCGCAAGGCTTGCGAGCGCGCCAGGACCGCGGTTGCGATCGGCTGCTATCCCGACGGGGAGCGCGATCTCGCCAAGCTGATGGACGACGAGTTGCGCGCCGCGAATTTGCGGATCGCACCCGACGCCCGCGCCGCGCTGATGACGCTGCTCGGCGGCGACCGCCAGGCCTCGCGCAATGAGTTGCGCAAGCTCACACTGTTCGCGCTTGGCGAAGGCGAGGTCACGCTCGACCATGTGATGGCGGTGGTGGCTGATGCTTCCGAGCTGAAGCTCGACCCGATTGTCGACGGCGCCTTCGCGGGCAAGCCGGACCTGGTCGAAAGTGAGTTCGCCAAGGCGATGGTCGCGGGCACCTATCCCGGTTTGATCATCGCCTCCGCGCAACGGCAGGCGGCGTGGCTGCACAAATCGGCGCTTGCAATCGCGGAAGGAACACCGGCCGCGCAGCTTCTCGACGGCGGGTTCCCGCGCCTGCATTTTTCGCGCAAGCCGATGGTCGAGATCGCGCTGCGCAATTTTTCTCCCGCGCGGCTTGCGGCGATCATTGACCAGCTCGCGACCGCCGCCCTCGACATGCGCAAGCAGACTGCGCTTGCGGCCGTGATCGCCCAGCGCGTGCTGCTATCGATCGCGGTGAATGCGAGGAGAAAGGGTTAGTTACCTGAATTTGTCATTCCGGGGCATCGCGCAGCGATGAACCCGGAATCTGGAGATCGCTTTCTGCGAAATACTACAGCGAGATTCCGGGTTCGCGCTGACGCGCGCCCCGGAATGACGAGTCCTAAATCAGCTGCTCCGCGCCAGCCGCCGCATCACCTCGTCGAGCTGTTCGAGATTGCGGTAGCTGATCTGCACGGTGCCGCCGGGATCACGATGATTGACGCTGACGCTCAAGCCCAGCGCATCGGACACGCGCTTCTCCAAAGCGACAGTGTCGGCGTCCTTGGTCTTGCCGCCGCTGCGCGCCTTTTGCGGCTTCCGCTCCGGCACGCCCTCCTCATGCGCCAGCGCCTCGGTCTGGCGGACGTTGAGGCCCTGCGCGACGATCTGCTTGGCGGCGGCAAGCGGATCCGGCACGCCGATCAGCGCGCGCGCGTGACCGGCCGACAGTTTGCCGGCGGCGATATAGGCCTGGACCTCGGCAGGCAGCTTGGTCAGCCGCATCATGTTGGCGACGTGGCTGCGGCTCTTGCCGACGACTTTCGCGATGTCGTCCTGGCTGCGCTTGAACTCGTCGGCGAGCGCATGATAGCCCTGCGCCTCTTCGAGCGGGTTGAGGTCCTCGCGCTGGACGTTCTCGATGATGGCAAGCTCGAGCGCATCGCTGTCGCTGACGTCGAGGGGGACGATCGGCACCTCGTGCAGGCCCGCGCCCTGCGCGGCGCGCCAGCGGCGCTCGCCGGCGATGATCTCATAGCGATCGTGCGCGCCCTTCACCGGCCGCACCACGATCGGCTGGATCACGCCGTGCTGTTGGATCGAGGAGGCGAGCTCGGCGAGCTCGGTCTCGGAGAAGGCACGGCGCGGGTTGCGCGGGTTGGGCTTCAGAAATTCGATCGGCACCTTGCGCTGCGCCCGCGGCCGCTCGACATGCGCGGCTTCCCCGCCGACATCGCCGATCAGACTTGCAAGACCGCGGCCCAGTCGCGAACGCGCTTCGTCGGCCATCGTCGCCAGCTCCCTTGGATTCACATCAAGACTCCAGTCAGCAACTCAATTGGGTTGGATCGTAGGGTGGGCAAAGGCGCTTGCGCCGTGCGCACCATCTTTCTATCCGCGAGGCTGGTGGGCACGCTTCGCTTTGCCCACCCTACGGATTGTCACTCAGGTCGCACGCATCTCGCGCTCGCGCTGGATCACCTCCGTCGCAAGCTTCAGGTAGGCTTCGCTGCCGACGCATTTGAGGTCGTAGACCAGGACCGGCTTGCCATAGGACGGCGCTTCCGAGATGCGGACATTGCGCGGGATCATGGTCTTGTAGACCTTGCTTCCCATGAACTGCCGGACGTCGGCGACGACCTGATTGGACAGATTGTTGCGGGAGTCGAACATGGTCAGCACGATGCCGTGGATCGACAGGTTCGGGTTCAGCGTCGAGCGTACCTGCTCGACGGTTTGCAACAGTTGCGACAGGCCTTCGAGCGCGAAGAACTCGCATTGCAAGGGGACGAGGATCGCATCGGAGGCCGCCATTGCGTTGACCGTGAGCAGGTTCAGCGACGGCGGGCAGTCGATCAGCACATAGGTGTAATCGGAGTCCGGCGAGACATTGTTGTTCAGCGTCGCGATCGCATCGCGCAGACGGAAGGCACGGCCGGGCGTGGTGCCGAGCTCGAGCTCGAGGCCGGACAGATCCATGGTCGAGGTCGCGATGTGCAGGCGCGGCACCGCGGTCGGCACCACGGACTCGCGGAGCTGGGCCTCGCCAACCAGGACATCATAGGTCGAGGTGTTGCGGCTGCGGCGGTCGATGCCGAGACCGGTCGAGGCGTTGCCTTGCGGATCGAGGTCGACGATCAGGACTCGCTCACCGATCGCGGCGAGCGCGGTGCCAAGGTTGATGGCTGTGGTGGTCTTGCCGACGCCGCCCTTCTGATTGGCAAGCGCCAGGATACGCGGATGGCCAGGCATGGTGTCTGCCTTATCCTGTTGATATACTTGATCAATTACGTTCATCGGCCATACCCATTATCGTCCCGCGGAAGGCTCAGCGCCGCTCGATCTGGTCGAGTTCGACGATCCAGCCCTGTCCGCCCGTCAGGCTGGAGTGGAGAAGCGGCTTGATATTCCAATATTTAGTAGCTTCGGTCAATTCAGCCTCAACATCTTGGCCCTTGAGAAACAGCGCCTTTGCACCTCTCTTCACCAGCGGTTCGGCGAAGCCGATGAGTTGATGTAGCGGAGCCAGTGCCCGCGCGGTCACGCAATCGATGGGCCCTTCGATGCTGTCCACAATATCTTCGATTCCCGTTGCATGTACGATTCCCGGCGCGGATGTGATTCGCAATGCCTCGCGCAGGAACGCAGCTTTTTTGGCGTTGCGTTCGATCAGATGGACTGTAGCGCCCGCCTTTTCCGCCAGCGCGCAAGCGAGCACGACGCCGGGGAAGCCGCCGCCGCTGCCGAGGTCGACCCAGGTCTTGGCGTGCGGAGCAAGCGCCAGGAGCTGGAGCGAGTCGGAGGCATGGCGCGTCCAGAGGTGCGGCAGCGTAGAGGGCGCGACCAGATTGGTTTTGGCCTGCCACCGCCCGAGGAGATCGATATAGCGATCGAGGCGGGACTCTGTTTCACGTGAAACGGGGGTGAGCCTCAGGGCCTCGGCCTTGTCGGATGAGACCACCGAAGGCCTCTGGGCGCTCCTCGCCTTCGGTCGCTGTTTCACGTGAAACATCCCTCAGGCTGTTGCCTTCGTTTTCCGAGCTTCTCGCCGGAGATAGGCGGCCAGAATACCAAGCGCGGCCGGAGTCATGCCGTCGATCCGACCCGCCTGCCCGACCGTCCAGGGTCGCTTGGCCTCGAGCTTGGCGCGGACCTCGTTCGAGAGCCCCGGCACCAAGGCATAGTCGATGTCGCCGAGCACCACGCCCTCGTCCCGGCGGAAGGCGTCAACGTCAGCGGTCTGGCGCTTGAGGTAGACGTCGTATTTGGCGTCGATCTCAAGATGGACCGCGATCGCTGGGTCAATGGCCGAGAGCTCCGGCCAGATCGCCCTCACCTCGATCCAGCCGACATCGGGATAGGCGAGCAGCTCAAAGGCCGAGCGGCGCTGACCGTCCCGGTTGAGGGCGAGGCCGTATCTCGCTGCTTCATTCGGGGTGATCGACAGCGACTTGGAGAGCCGCCTCGCCTCCTCCAGCGCTGCCATCTTGGCGGCATGGCGACGCCGGCGGGCTTCGCCGACGCAACCGAGCGCAACGCCCTTGTCGGTCAGGCGCTGGTCGGCATTGTCGGCCCGCAGCGTGAGCCGGTATTCGGCCCGCGAGGTGAACATGCGATACGGCTCGGTGATCCCTCGGGTCACGAGGTCATCAATCATAACACCGAGATAGCCATCGGCGCGGTCAAACACGATCGGCGCGGTGGCGCTGGCGGCCAGCGCTGCATTGAGCCCCGCGACCAGCCCCTGGGCAGCCGCTTCCTCGTAGCCCGTCGTGCCATTGATCTGACCGGCCAGGAACAGCCCCTTCAGCCGGCGGGTCTGCAAGGTCGGATCGAGCTCGCGGGGATCCACATGGTCGTATTCGATCGCGTAGCCCGGGCGGATCATCCGAACCCGCTCCAGCCCGGGAATGGAGGCCAGGATCGCGAGCTGAATTTCCTCAGGCAGCGAAGTCGAGATGCCGTTGGGATAGACCGTGGTGTCGTCGAGACCTTCCGGCTCCAGGAAGATCTGGTGACCGTCGCGGTCGCCGAACTTGACGATCTTGTCTTCGATCGAGGGGCAGTAGCGTGGGCCGGAGCTCTTGATCTGGCCGGAGTACATCGGCGAGCGATGTACATTCGCCCGGATCACCTCATGGGTGGCCGGCGTGGTGCGGGTGATCCCGCACTGGATCTGGGGCGTGGTGATGCGGTCGGTCATCACCGAAAACGGCTCCGGCGGGTCATCGCCGGGCTGCATCTCGACCGCGGACCAGTCGATCGTGGTGCCGTCGAGCCGCGGGGGCGTGCCGGTCTTGAGCCGCCCGAGGATAAAGCCGGCGCGCTCGAAGGACTTTGAAAGCCCCGTCGCTGGCGCCTCGCCGACCCGGCCAGCCGGCCAATTCTTCTCGCCGAGATGAATCAAGCCGCGCAGAAAGGTCCCGGTGGTCACGACCACCGCACCGGCCAAAAGCGCGCGGCCGTCGTCCAAGCGGATGCCGGTGACGCGATCACCGGCGAGGATCAGCTCATCGGCCTCGCCTTCGATTACGCTGAGACCTTCGGCCTCGCGGATCGCGGCCTGCATCGCGGCGGCATAGAGCTTCCGATCGGCCTGAGCGCGAGGGCCACGGACGGCCGGGCCCTTACGCCGGTTGAGCATCCGGAACTGGATGCCGCCGGCGTCGGCCACCCGACCCATTAGGCCGTCCATGGCATCGATCTCGCGGACCAGATGGCCCTTGCCAAGGCCTCCGATGGCAGGATTGCAGGACATTGCACCGATAGTCGCGAAGCGATGGGTAACGAGCGCCGTCCGAGCGCCGAGGCGCGCGGAAGCGGACGCGGCCTCGCAGCCAGCGTGGCCGCCGCCGATCACGATCACATCGAATGATTCCAGAGCCGGACTCATGGCGCGGACTACTATCGCGAGATGGCCAAGGCCGGAAGCTGTTTCACGTGAAACGGCCGAATTTAGACACCTGGGCGGCTGTTTCACGTGAAACATCGGAACCGGCCCATTCAGGTGTTTCACGTGAAACAGGCGTTAACTATTCCTCTTAACTAATCATCAATCGGTTGAATCAAGGACTAGCGCTACTTTCCGATACAGAACTCGCGGAAGATGACGTCGAGAATGTCCTCGACATCGACCCGGCCGAGCAACCGGCCTAGCGAAGTGGCCGCGGACCGCAAATCCTCGGCCGCCAGCTCTTCGCCCTGCCCGATCGCGGAAAGACTTCGCTCCAACGCCGCTGCGGTGTCCGCAAGCAGCCGCCGCTGCCGTTCCCGGGTGATCAGGCCACCTTCGGCCGATCCAAAGAAGTCCTGGGCGAAGCGGACCAGCGCCTCAATCAGGCCCGCCAGCCCTTCGCCATGCGCCGCGGAGATCCTGAACTCCGGCTTCGCCGGTCCGTCATGGTCGCCGCTACCCAGATCGATCTTGTTGCGTACGAGCCAAACTGGCGTGTTGCCCTGGTGCGCGATCTTCGCGCTATCCGTATCGGCGAGCCACAGCACGAGGTCGGCGTCAGCCGCCCGTGCCCGCGCCCGCCGCACACCTTCCAGCTCGACCGGATCATCGGTCTCGCGGATGCCGGCGGTATCGATCACCGTTACCGGGTAGCCGTCGAGATCAAGCTGCACTTCGATGACATCGCGCGTGGTGCCGGCATGTGGCGAAACGATCGCGACCTCCCGTCGCGCGAGCTGATTCATCAGCGTCGACTTGCCGACGTTCGGCGGACCCGCGATTGCAACCACAAGGCCATCGCGCAGACGTTCCGCTTTGCCTTGCGCGGCGAGCACACCCTTGACCTCGCCGAGCAGCGCCTTGATCCGCGCAAGCGCCGGCGCGATCAGCTCGGCCGGCACATCGCCTTCATCGGAGAAATCGATTCCCGCCTCGATCAAGGCCGAGGCCCCGATGATCGCCGCGCGCCAGTCGCGCGCCTTGTCGCCGAGCATACCTTTCAACTGACGCAACGCCTGACGGCGCTGGCGATCGGTGTCGGCATGAATGAGATCGTCAAGACCTTCGGCTTCGGT
Source organism: Bradyrhizobium sp. (assembly GCF_035309285.1). Taxonomy (GTDB): domain Bacteria; phylum Pseudomonadota; class Alphaproteobacteria; order Rhizobiales; family Xanthobacteraceae; genus Bradyrhizobium. The sequence goes on from NZ_DATGFH010000102.1 coordinate 12,146, forward strand.
CAGATCGAGCTTGCCGTTCTCGAAGGCGCGGCAGGTGAACTCGCCGGGCTCGGCGGCGCGCAGATTTTTGATTCCCGCGAGCGCCGCAAACAGCGACGTCAAAACCGCGCGCCCGCCATGGACATGCAGCTCCGCAACGTCTTCGCCGGTCGCGCTTGCAGGTCCGGGAAACCAGAGCACCACGGCATCGTCGATCGCCTGGCCATCCGCATCGCGCAGCATTGCGCGCGTCGCCATCCGCGCCGCTGGAATCTTTCCGGCGAGTTTCTTCAGCGCCGCACCAGCCTCCGCTCCAGAGACACGCACGATCGCGATCGCGCTCGGCGTTCGTCCGGAAGACAAAGCGAAGATGGTCTGGTCTCGCGGATGCATAGAGCTATTAGTGTGGCGGTGCTTGAAACGGCAATGCCTTCAATGCGATCACTTTTGCTGCAATGCAGCATGCTCTATTATGGCCGCACTTGCAGCGTCGCCGCGCGCAAAAGAAAAGGCGCCCGAAAGCGCCTCTCCCAATTCCGAATGAGCCCGGCTCAGGTGTTCATCGACTCGAAGAACTCGGCGTTGTTCTTGGTGCTGCGGAGCTTGTCGAGCAGGAAGTCGATCGCATCCATCGTGCCCATCGGATTGAGGATCCGGCGCAGCACGTACATCTTCTTCAAGACTTGCGGATCGGTGATCAGCTCTTCCTTGCGCGTGCCCGAGCGGGAAATGTCGATTGCCGGGAAGGTACGCTTGTCGGAGACCTTGCGATCGAGGATGAGCTCGGAGTTGCCGGTGCCCTTGAACTCTTCGAAGATGACTTCGTCCATACGGCTGCCGGTATCGACCAGGGCGGTCGCGATGATGGTGAGCGAGCCTCCCTCCTCGATGTTGCGCGCGGCACCGAAGAATCGCTTCGGCCGCTGCAGCGCATTGGCATCGACACCGCCGGTCAAGACCTTGCCCGATGACGGCACCACCGTGTTGTAGGCGCGTCCGAGCCGCGTGATCGAATCGAGCAGGATCACGACATCGCGGCCATGCTCGACCAGACGCTTTGCTTTCTCGATCACCATCTCGGCGACCTGGACGTGGCGCACTGCGGGCTCGTCGAAGGTGGATGAAACCACCTCGCCTTTAACCGAGCGTTGCATGTCCGTGACTTCTTCCGGTCGCTCATCGATCAAGAGCACGATCAGATAACAGTCGGGATGATTGGCGGTGATGGAGTGCGCGATGTTTTGCATCAGCACCGTCTTGCCCGTGCGTGGCGGCGCCACGATCAGCGCGCGCTGGCCTTTGCCGATGGGCGCGACGATGTCGATCACGCGCGCAGAAAGGTCTTTTCTGGTGGGATCGTCGATCTCCATGCGGAACCGCTGATTCGGAAACAGCGGCGTCAGATTGTCGAAATTGACCTTGTGCTTGGACTTCTCGGGGTCCTCGAAGTTCAGCGTGTTGACTTTGAGCAGCGCGAAATAGCGTTCGCCTTCCTTCGGGCTGCGGATATGGCCTTCGATGGTGTCGCCGGTGCGGAGACCGAAGCGGCGGATCTGCGAGGGCGAGACATAGATGTCATCCGGGCCAGGCAGGTAATTTGCGTCCGGTGAACGGAGGAATCCGAAGCCGTCGGACAGAACCTCGACGACGCCTTCGCCGACAATATCGGTCTCAGCGATCGCGAGCTGCTTCAGAATGGCGAACATCAGCTCCTGCTTGCGCATGGTGCTGGCATTTTCGACCCCGCTCTCTTCCGCAAACGAAACGAGTTCCGCCGGCGTCTTGGATTTGAGGTCTTGGAGTTTGATTTCCCGCATTGGGGTGGTCCTGTAAGGTAACTTTCGAAAGGAGGGGGTGCGAGGTGGCTTCTGGAATAGCGGGCGCAAAAAAGACGGCCCGCAGCTCAAAGCAAGGAAAGCGCCGGATGTGGCTTCAAACCTGATGCGGCGGCCGGTCTAAACCGGGACGCAACGACATCCGCCTGCGTGGGGTGGGATGGACACAATATAGAAAATCGTCCGGCGTTCCGCAAGCAGCGCAAACGCCCAACCCATGGTCGAGCCGTGCCCATCAAAACGGCTTGACGATCACCAGGATCACGATGCCAACCATTAACACCGTCGGCACTTCGTTGATAATCCGATAGAATTTCTGGCTGCGTTTGTTGCGGTCGGCGGCAAAGTCTTTCACCCAGCGAGCAAAAAAACCGTGGATGCCGGACATGACCAGCACCAGTAGAAACTTTGCGTGAAACCAACCGGACAAATACCAATGTCCAGCCCAAGCCAGATAGATTCCGGCAAGCCAGGTCACGATCATCGCCGGGTTGATGATCGCCTTCAAAAGCCGCCGCTCCATCACCTTGAACGTCTCGGACTGTTTTGAGCCGATGTCGGCTTCGCAGTGATAGACGAAGAGCCGCGGCAAATAGAGCATGCCCGCCATCCAGGAGATGACGGCGATCACATGCAACGCTTTGATCCATTCATACATGGTTGAGATGTTCCACCGTCAGCGCCGCGGTCGCTTGAGCGTTCCGCAATGTCCGATGGCCGATTTGCGCCAAGACCTGTCCGCAGGCAAGCCTTCCCTAAACTAAACTTAGATTCTTAAGGTTTGAGTCTTTGGTCTCGGTGGATTGGACTCACACAACGCCATCCTTTCTAAGCCAGGCGCTTGTTCACATCCCTCAACATCCCTGGATGATCAGGTGTGGGCGCGAATAAAGGTACCTGACTCAGCCGCTTAGGCCGGCCCATCGGCAGCTTATGCAGAGACAAGTCCACATAAGCCCACTATCATGGCACTGACGCCAGAGACTTTTCCTTTTGCGCGGCGATGTGAAGAACGCGTTGGCTTATCCCCGGCTCCGAAAAAGCCCGCCGATTCTCATCACCGAGCTCCACAAGGATTCACAGGACGCGCAGGATCGACGTGCCGACGACCGCTAATTATTTTCACCTTCACCTGGTCTCAGACTCGACCGGCGAGACGCTGATCACCGTGGCGCGTGCAGTCGCCGCGCAATACGCCAACGTGACGGCAGTCGAGCACGTCTACCCCCTGGTACGCAGCCAGAAGCAGCTCGACCGGGTGCTGGACGAGATCGAGGAAGCACCGGGTATCGTGCTGTTCACGCTCTTGGAGAAGGACCTGGTCTTGAAGCTCGAGGCCAAGTGCAAGGAGATCAATGTTCCGAGCCTCTCGATCATCGGCCCGGTGATGCAGCTCTTCGAGGCCTATCTGGGGGCGGCCACAGCGGGCCGGGTCGGCGCGCAGCATGTTCTCAATGCCGAATATTTCAAGCGGATCGATGCCCTGAACTACACGATGCTTCATGACGACGGACAGCATGTCGAAGGCCTGGACGAGGCGGACGTCGTGCTGGTCGGGGTGTCTCGCACCTCGAAGACGCCGACCTCGATCTATCTCGCCAATCGCGGTATCCGCACTGCCAATGTTCCACTTGTGCCGGGCATTCCGCTGCCGCATCAGCTTGAGCATCTGACCAAGCCTTTGGTGGTGAGCCTGCATGCGACGCCAGAACGCCTGATCCAGGTCCGGCAGAACCGGCTGCTCAGCATCGGCGCAGCGCCGAGCAACGAGGAATACATCGATCGTCAGGCCGTCACCGATGAAGTGGCTTTTGCGAAGCGGCTGAGTGCGAGATTCAACTGGCCGCAGCTAGACGTCACCCGGCGTTCGATCGAAGAAACCGCGGCTGCGGTGTTAAAACTCTATACCGACCGGCAACGTGCCCGGTTTTCGGATGACGCGTAGGCCATGACGATCTGGCGCGGGAAAAGCCCGCTGATCCTCGCCTCGCAAAGCCGCGCGCGGAAAATGCTGTTGGCCGATGCCGGCTTGCCGTTCGAGACCGTCGCTGCCGATATCGACGAGCGGGCTATCCAGCAGGCGTCAAAAGTGTCGGCGCCGGGTGAGATTGCAGGTCTGCTTGCGCGCGAGAAAGCGCGCTTCGTGTCGGAGCGGAAGGGCGAACATTATGTCATCGGCGCCGACCAGACGCTGGCGCTCGGCGAACGTCTGTTCAACAAGCCGGATGGCCGCGCCGCGGCGGCCGAGCAGATTCGCGCGCTCGCAGGTCAAACCCACGAGCTGCATTCGGCAATTGCCGTTGCGCTGGACGGCAGGATCGTGTTCGAAACGGTCGCCATTGCGCGCGTGAGCATGCGACCGCTCAGCGGAAGCGATATCCGCACCTATCTCGATGAGGCAGGGGACGCGGTGACCTCGAGCGTAGGGGCTTATCAGCTTGAAGGCCTGGGTGTGCATCTGTTCGATCGGATCGATGGCGATCATTTCACCATATTGGGTCTTCCGCTATTGCCGCTGCTGGCGTTCCTGCGTCGTGAGAAACTGATTGGATTTTGAGCCCATGCTGATTCTCGGACTGACCGGCTCGATTGGAATGGGCAAATCGACCACAGCAAAGCTGTTCGAAGAGGCCGGCGTACCCGTTTATGACGCGGACGCGGCTGTCCATGAGCTCTACGAGGGTCAGGCGGTACCGGCGATCGAGGCCGAGTTCCCCGGAACCACTGCTGATGGAAAGGTCGATCGCGCCAGGCTTTCCGCACGCGTGGTACACGACCCGGCCGCGATGAGGCGGCTCGAAAAAATCGTGCATCCAATGCTAGGCGCCTCCCGCCAGAAATTCTTTGACAATGCAGAAGCTGCGGGCAAGCCGGTCGTGGTCGTGGACGTGCCGCTGTTGTTCGAGACCGGCGGCGAGAATCGGGTCGACGCGGTGGTCGTGGTCACGACCTCGGCGGAGCTCCAGCGCGAACGGGTGCTGGCCCGCGGCACCATAGATCGGGACAAGCTCGACGCCATTCTGGCGCGACAGATGCCCGATGCCGAAAAACGCAAACGGGCCGATTTCATCGTGGATACCTCGCACGGACTTGATCCCGTGCGCGCGCGCATCCGCGACATACTGGCGGAGGCTGTTAAGATGCCGCGGCGGCGTACCTGATTCGCCGCTCTTTGATTTGCTTAACCGATGCGCGAAATCGTCCTCGATACCGAAACCACCGGCCTTGATCCGCTGCGCGGCGACCGCCTGGTCGAAGTCGGCTGCATCGAGCTGATCAATCGCATGCCGACAGGGCAGACCTTTCACCGCTACATCAATCCGGAGCGGGAGATGTCGGCGGACGCTTTCGCCGTGCATGGCCTTTCGACCCAGTTCCTGGCCGACAAGCCGTTCTTCCACGAGGTGGTCGAGGATTTCCTCGGCTTCATCGGCGACGCGCCGCTCGTCATCCACAACGCCTCGTTTGACGTCAGCTTCATCAATGCCGAGCTCGATCGGCTGAAGCGGCCGCCGATTCCGCGCGAACGGCTGGTCGACACGCTGCTGCTGGCACGGCGCAAGCATCCCGGTGTCTCGAACCGGCTCGATGACCTTTGCTCGCGCTATGCGATCGACAATTCCCACCGCACCAAGCACGGCGCGCTGCTCGACGCCGAGCTTCTGGCCGAAGTCTATGTCGATCTGATCGGGGCCCGGCAATCGCAGCTCATCCTGGCGTCGGAGACGACGGAGATCCGCATCGGCGGTTCCGGCGAAATGTCGCGCCGGCAGCGCCTGCTGCCGCTCCTGCCCCGCATCACAGACGCCGACCGCGAGGCGCATCGGGCCTTCGTCGCCGCCTTGGGCGACAAGCCGATTTGGGTGGAATACCTGCCGGCAATCTAGCGTCAGCTCGGTTTGGCGCCAGAGGCCTGCGCCGCCGCCTGCCGTTCCATGTTCTGGCGATACAGGCCGACGAAATCGACGGGATCGAGCATCAAGGGCGGGAAGCCGCCGTCACGAACCGAGGTCGCGATGATTTCGCGCGCGAAGGGGAACAAAAGACGCGGGCACTCGATCATGATGAGCTGATGCAGATGTTCCTGCGGCACGTTCAGGATGCGGAACACGCCGGCATAGGCGAGCTCGAAGCTGAAGATCATCTTGCCGCCATTTTCGGCCTTGCCCTCGACCGACAGCGTCACCTCATATTCGTTCGGGGCGAGATTGTTGGCACCGACATTGATCTGGATATTGATCTGGGGCGACTGCGCTTGCGGGCCGAGCGAAGCGGGTGCGTTGGGATTCTCGAACGACAGGTCCTTGGTGTACTGCGCCAACACGTTGAGCTGGGGCGGCGCGCCTGCCCCGGGAGGGCTGCCATTACCGTTGGTCATGAAATGATCTCCTAAGAGGGCTGACGACGGGGCGAGTGGCTATCATAGCCTCGCCACCTTCGACAAGGACGGCCGCGCCGGGACTTGACCATGCTCAGCCACCGGGTGCGGGAAAGCTTAACGGCTTTTAGCAATTGCGAGCGCCGGCGGCGGGCGATTGCGAGCCTAAACGATTGAATATGCGCGATTTCCAGACAGGATCGGATTTCCCCTGAGGCCCGAAACGCGCTACAGTTCACCGCTTCAAAATGCCATTGGCCCGGCAAAATTTCGTGCCTACATCCTGCGGACTACAATCGGTGGTGTAGTGTTGAGGCATTACTCCGGGAGTGGGAACGCTGGTGCGCCGGACCAGTTAGCGGCCAAGGAACTTAAAGCAGGGATCAGAAAGCGAATAAGACGTGTTTGATATTTACACCATCATCTTCCTGGCGTTGGCGGTCTTCATTTTCCTGCGCCTGCGCAATGTGCTCGGACAGCGCACCGGCTCTGAACGGCCGCCGTTCGATCGCGCCGCGCGCAATACGGTGCCGGGCGGGCCGGACTCGAACGTCGTTCCGATTCCAGGCAAGGTGATCGACCAGGCGCCGCTCGCACCCACCGCCGAGGTTGCAGCTCCGACCGACCGCTGGAAGGGCGTGGCAGAAGCCGGCACGTCGCTGGCGCAGGGCCTGGACGCCATCGCCGCGCAGGATACGGCGTTCGACCCCCGGCATTTCCTCTCCGGCGCGCGCAGCGCCTACGAGATGATCGTGCTTGCCTTCGCCAATGGCGACCGTCGCGCGTTGCGCGACCTTTTGTCGTCGGAGGTCTATGACAGCTTCGAGGCCGTCATGAAGGATCGCGAGAGACACGAGCAGAAGACCGAGACTCGCTTCGTCTCGCTCGACAAGGCCGAGCTGGTAGGCGCCGAGATGCGCGACCGCACGGCGCAGCTCACCGTCCGATTTGTGTCGCAGATGATATCGGTCACCCGCGACAAGGCGGGCGTGATCGTCGACGGCAATCCGGACAAGGTAGCGGACATCACCGATGTCTGGACCTTTGCCCGCGACACCACCTCACGCGATCCGAATTGGAAGCTGGTTGGCACGGGAAGCGCTCACTAAGGTCAGGCGTCTCAAGCGAGCCATCGCGGTTCTGTGGGTTGCCGCGGCTGCGCAGGCGTTGATCCCCATTGTCGTGCTGGCGGCGCGCGGCTGGCACTCCCGCCATCTCGCGAGTCCAAAACGCGCCGCGCGCACCCTGCCCTATCCGCAGCTCGAGCTCCCGTTTCAGATCAGCGGCAGCCAGTATTTCCCGGTTCGCTGGGCGGATATTCCCGGCTGGAATGAGGACGATCAACTCGCCGCCTACCGGACATTTCGCGCGAGCTGCAAGTCGATCGCCGCCCGACACGACGCGCCGGCGGATTCCAGGGCGCTGGGCGTCTCGCTCCGAGCGCCCTGCCGTGCGGCGCGCGCGCTTCCCATTTCAGACGGCGCCAGGGCACGCGCCTTTTTCGAGCAAAATTTCGTACCGCTGGAGATCATGCGACTTGGCGAGGATGCGGGATTCGTGACCGGCTATTACGAGCCCATCATCGAGGGATCGCGAACCCAGACCGACGTCTACAACGTGCCGGTCTATCGCCGCCCGTCGAACCTGTTCATGCGCGGCTATTCGCAGGCCTCGGCCGAGCTTCCCAACAAGGGTCCGGTGTATCGCAAGATCGGCCGGCGCAAGCTCGTGCCCTATTACGACCGCGGCCAGATCGAGGATGGCATCCTCGCCGGCCGCGGCATCGAAATCTGCTGGCTCAAGGATCAGACCGATTTGCTGTTCGCGCAAATCCAGGGCTCGGCGCGGGTGCATTTGCCCGATGGCTCGACCATCCGCATCAACTACGATTCCTATAACGGCTATCCGTTCACACCGGTCGGGCGCATCCTGGTCGAGCGCGGCATTTTCTCGAAAGACGAGATTTCGATGCAGAAGATCAGGGAGTGGATGGAGGCCAACCCTGACGGCGCCAAGGAATTGCGGCGCCAGAACCGCTCCTATGTGTTCTTCCGCGAAGTCCAGCTCTCCGACAAGGACGAGGCGATCGGCGCCCAGGGCATCCCACTGACGCCGGGCCGCTCGATCGCGGTCGACAAGTCGCTGCATGTCTATGGCACGCCGTTCTTCATCGCCGGCGAACTGCCGATCGAGTCGGAGAAATCGAAGACGCCGTTCCACCGGCTGATGATCGCGCAGGACACCGGCTCGGCGATTGTCGGTCCCGCCCGCGCCGACCTTTATTTCGGCTCCGGTCCTGATGCCGGAAAGGTCGCCGGCCGGCTCAAGAGCAACATGCGCTTTGTGATGCTGGTGCCGAAAAGCCTCGATCCGGTGGCGCGCGGCAAGAAACTGCCCGTGCCGGATGAGCGGCCGTCCGCAGAGATCGCGAAGCTCTTCCCGCAGGCCGCGCCGGCCGTGGACCCGCCGAAGGACCGGAAGACGGGTCCTTCCTCCACGCCGCCTGCGCTGTCATCACCGACCGTGGGGCAGACCACGGCCACCGTCCCGACCACGATACCGCTGCCGCTGGAACGGCCGAAGGACGCACCACCGCCGGAAGTTCAGCACCGCAGCCCACCGCGACAGGCCCGCCATCCATGAAACGGCCGCCATCGTTTTCGATGCCGGAAATGTCGGTCGGCCCACGCAAGCGCCATCTGACCGAGGAGGAACGCACGCTTTGGGAAAGCGTCGCGCGCCAGGTCAAGCCGCTGCGGAAGAAGCCGAGGGTGGCGAAACCAGCGGCTTCGGTCGCTGAAATGCAGACTTCCAAGCCGGCGTCGCCGCGGCCGAGCCCCTCTGCTTTCGCGCCAAAGCCGGGCAAGCCCGCGGCGCCGCCGCTCGCGCCGCTCGGCCGCCGCGAGCGATCGAAACTCTCGCGCGGCAGGCATGAGATCGATGCGCGGCTCGATCTGCACGGCATGACGCAGACCCGCGCCCATCGCACGCTCCACGGCTTCTTGCAGCGGGCGCATCACGACGGCCTCACCTTCGTGCTCATTATCACCGGCAAGGGCAAGGCCGGCGGCAACGAGGCCGAGCGCGGCGTGCTGCGTCGTCAGGTGCCGCAATGGCTGAGCCTGCCGGAGTTTCGCCCGCTGGTGGTCGGCTTCGAGGAAGCGCATATCGGCCATGGCGGCGAAGGCGCGCTTTATGTGCGGATCAGGCGCGCGAGAACCTAAAGCATGATCCCGGAAAAGCCTGCCCCGCCCTTGATGCGGGGTGGGCACCGGTTTTTCGCAAGGATCATGCCTAAACTAAAAAGGCCTGACGATCCCGACGCGGGGAATTAGCGTGACAATGGCGGCGAAGATCGTGGTCTTGCGGTCGTCTGCCGGGATCGGCGCGACCGCGCGCGAGGCCGGCAGCATCTTCACCGCATGCAGGATCAGGAACATGCAGACTGCCCAGTTCGAGACCCAGCGCGAATAGTCGAACACGATCGCGAACATGATGAGATAGCCGAGGGTGACACCGGTCAGCGCGGCGACGACAAGACGCCGGTGCAAGTCCTCTCGCAGCGCGCGGATTGTATCCGCGTAGTATCGCCACAGCGGCGTGTGCAGCCAGATCAGGAGCGCAAACACCGGCACGCCCAGAATGTTCGAGGGCATGCGCGCCCAGGTATCGGAAATCTCCTTGGAGAGCGGCTGATACCAGATGTAGGCAAAGCTCAACAGATCAGTCCGCGAGGGATCGGCCATCCGGCTTTTCAGATAATCGATGAACTGGGGCGCCGGGATCGGCATCGTTCCCCAGAATTGCGCGGCAATGAAGAGCGCGCCGATCGCGAGCGTGGCGATGACTCCGACGGCGACATTAGTGCGATTGATGCCTGCGGAGAGATAATACCGCAGCACCACGATGACGCCGATGGTCGGCACATACATCAACAGATGGATGTGGTGGATCAGGATCAGGATGATTGACAACAGCGCCGCGAGAAGCACGAAGCCAATCGATCGCGCCGGCGCCAGCAGGAGGATGATCGCAGCCAGGCAGCCATAGATGTCGAAATGGCCGAGCGAATGCATGAAGTTCTTGAAGAAGAACGGCGAGGCGGCTGTGAACAGAAACAGCGGCAAGGTCTTCTCGTCGAAGCCGAACGTTCGCTGAAACAGCCGGATGAACAGGCCGAGCGTGATCAGCCACACCGTGCCCGCCAGCGCGAACACCAGCCATACCGGCACCTTGTCGACGACGAGCGACACGATCGCGCCGATCAGCGCGCGCTTGATGAAGCCGAAATGGTAATCGACGACAAGATGGATATACGGAACCCAAGGCGGCAGCAGCACCTTGTGCCAGAAAACCCCGATCAGGACGGCGACGTTGACGGCGAGCATCACGCGCCAGGGGTTTTGCCATGGAGGGGGCTTCATCTGTCGTCCCGGCCATGCGAGCGAAGAGCCGGGACCCATAACCACCGATGTCGGTATTGTGCCAAGGCTGGGGCTTATCCAATCACGAGGGTCTGTGGTTATGGGTCCCCGCGTTCGCGGGGACGACAGCGGGATAAATACCGCGACGGCCGGAAATTACAAAATAAACCGGCTCAGATCGGCATTCTTGGCGAGGTCGCCGACGTGCTTCTCGACATAGGCGGCGTCGATCTGGACGGTCTCGCCGCCGCGGTCGGGCGCGGTGAAGGAGATTTCGTCGAGCACCCGCTCCATCACGGTCTGCAGCCGCCGCGCGCCAATGTTCTCGACGGTGGCATTCACTGCGACCGCGACATCGGCGAGCGCGTCGATGGCGCCGTCGGTGATGTCGAGCGTTACGCCCTCGGTCTTCATCAGCGCCACATATTGCTTGATCAGCGAGGCCTCCGGCTCGGTCAGGATGCGGCGCATGTCGTCACGTGTCAGGGCCTGCAGTTCGACCCGGATCGGCAGGCGACCCTGCAATTCCGGCAGCAGGTCGGAGGGTTTTGCGATGTGGAACGCGCCGGAGGCGATGAACAGGATGTGGTCCGTCTTGACCACGCCGTGTTTGGTCGTGACGGCGGTGCCCTCGATCAGTGGTAAGAGGTCGCGCTGCACGCCCTCGCGCGAGACGTCGCCGCCAAGGCGGTTTTCGCGGATGCAGATCTTGTCGATCTCGTCGAGGAACACGATGCCGTTGTTTTCGACGGCATGAATGGCTTCCTGCGTCAACTGGTCGCTGTCGAGCAGCTTGTCGGACTCCTCGTTGACCAGGATCTCGTGCGAGCCCTCGACCGTGAGCCGGCGGGTCTTGGTCCGCCCGCCGAGCTTGCCGAAGATGTCGCCGATCGAGATCGCGCCCATCTGCGCGCCCGGCATGCCCGGGATCTCGAACATCGGAAAGCCGCCGGACGACTGCGTCTCGACCTCGATCTCCTTGTCGTTGAGCTCGCCGGCGCGGAGTTTCTTTCGAAACGACTCCCGCGTTGCGGCAGAGGAGTTCGGACCGACCAGCGCATCCAGCACGCGCTCCTCGGCGGCAAGCTGGGCGCGCGCCTGCACGTCCTTGCGCTTGCGCTCGCGCACCTGGATGATCGCGACCTCGACGAGGTCGCGGATGATCTGCTCGACGTCGCGGCCGACATAGCCGACCTCGGTGAACTTGGTTGCCTCGACCTTGATGAACGGCGCACTCGCGAGTTTCGCGAGCCGCCGCGCGATCTCGGTCTTCCCGACGCCGGTCGGTCCGATCATCAGGATGTTTTTCGGCAGCACTTCCTCGCGCAAGCCGCCATTGAGCTGCAGCCGGCGCCAGCGGTTGCGCAGCGCGATCGAGACCGCGCGCTTGGCGTCGGACTGGCCGACGATGAAACGATCGAGTTCGGAGACGATTTCGCGAGGGGAGAAGTCTGTCATGGGTTCTAGCTAAGGCTGGAATGCTGCACCGACAAGCCACATCACTGACGTATCATCAAGAGTGCAGGCCCGTCCGGCGTTTCCACCAGCCGATCTCGCAAAAATCCGGCATTTTCATAGGCGCGGATGGCGCGGATGTTCTCGGGATCGGGATCAGTCACAACGCGCGGCGTGCCTTTTAGCAGCAGGTCGTCGACAAATTGGCGGATGAATTTTGATCCATGTCCGCGGCCTACGAAGGTCGGCTCGCCGATGAATTGGTCGATGCCGCGCGCGTCACGCGGCTGGGCGCCAAAGCCCTGGTTCCAGGTCGAGAGCCGGTAGCACTGGATGTAGGCGAACAGGCGACCGTCGAGAGCGACCAGGAACTGGTCCATGTCGGGATGAGCGAGGTCGCCGCTGACGAGCCCATACTGCTCGCCCGGATCGCCCCACCAGCGCACGACCTCCGGGGTCTGCAACCAGCGCAGGATCAACGGCAGGTCAGCTTCCGCCATCGGTCGAAATGTGTAGGCCTCCATCGGCTAACCACCCGGCAGGGTCTCGATGGTGACGTTGCGGTTGGTGAAGACACAGATATCGGCGGCAATGTCGAGCGACCGGCGCACGATCGCCTCGGCGTCCTTGTCTGAATCGATCAGCGCCCGCGCCGCAGCCAGCGCATAATTGCCGCCGGAGCCGATCGCCATGACGCCGCCCTCCGGCTCCAGCACGTCACCTGTGCCGGTCAGCACCAGCGACACATCCTTGTCAGCGACGATCATCATCGCCTCCAGCCGGCGCAGATAGCGGTCGGTCCCAGTCCTTGGCGAGCTCGACCGCAGCGCGGGTCAGTTGCCCCGGGTATTGCTCGAGCTTGCTCTCCAGCCGCTCGAACAGGGTGAAGGCGTCAGCGGTGGCACCGGCAAAACCGCCGATCACGTCGCCCTTGCCGAGCCTGCGGACCTTTTTGGCGTTGGACTTGATCACGGTCTGGCCGATCGAGACCTGGCCGTCGCCGCCGATCACGACCTTGCCGCCTTTGCGGACGGTCACAATGGTGGTGCCGTGCCAGACCGGCTGCTCATTGGATGCATGCATGGGATACCCTCTTGTCGGGCCAGATTTAGGGGGTGAGGCCAAAGGTTACAATCGGCGCGGTTGGGGGGCAGAAATCCGCTCACCATAGGGCCAGGTTGGGGCCCGGATCGGGTCATCCCGCAGTAGCGAAGGCGTCATCAGCCTGTTAAAAGACCCCCGTTTTTTCGGCAGGAAGGCCTAGTTTTCATGCGCACCGCGACCATCAAGCGCAAGACCAAGGAGACCGACATCGAGGTGGCGGTGAACCTCGACGGCACCGGTGTGGCCAGTGTCTCGACCGGCATCGGCTTCTTCGACCATATGCTGGATCTGCTGGCCCGCCATTCCCGCATCGATATTGCGGTTAAGGCCAATGGCGACCTTCATGTCGACCATCACCACACCACCGAAGACGTCGGCATTGCGCTCGGACAGGCCGTGCGGCAGGCGCTTGGCAACATGGCCGGCATTACCCGCTATGCCTCGATCCACATGCCGATGGACGAGACGCTGACGCGGGTCGTGATCGACATTTCCGGCCGGCCGGTGCTGGTGTTCAAGGCGGCGTTCCCGCGCGACAAGATCGGGCAGTTCGATACCGAGCTGGTGCGCGAATGGTTCAATGCTTTCACCATGAATGCCGGCGTGACTTTGCACGTCGAGACCCTATATGGCGAGAACAGCCACCATATCGCCGAATCCTGCTTCAAGGGTCTGGCGCGGGCGCTGCGGGCCGCGGTCGCGATCGATCCGCACGCGGCCGGCGAAGTGCCATCCACCAAGGGTCAGCTCGGCGGCTGATCTCGTTCGGCGGAGTGTTTGACAATGCCGGTCTATACGGTTCACGCACCTTCAGCCTATGCCGCAGATTTTCGCGCCACCGACAAGTTCGTGTTCGTGCGCGACGGCTTCCATTTCTGGGCGATGGTGCTGGGTCCGCTCTGGCTCGTCTGGAAGCGGCTGTGGCTTGCGCTGCTCGGCTGGCTCATCTTGGTCATCGGGCTCGAATTCGCAGTGCTCAGGCTTGGCGGCGGCCGTCTGGGGGTCGTCGTCGTCGACATCATCCTGGCGATCCTAATGGGGCTCGAGGCTTCGACTTTGCAGCGCTGGAGCTATTCGCGGCGCAAATGGCGCCAGCTCGACGTAGTTGTCGCCGATGACGAAGAGGCCGCCGAGCGGCGTTTCTTCGATCGCTGGACCGCAAGTAACGGCAAGCGGTGGACCGGCTTTGATCCGCTCTCGGTCGATCGCGGCGGTCCGCCGCCGACCCGCGACATCCCCGGTCAACGTTTCTCCGAACCGCCGCCGCTGCCGCAGGGCGCCATTATCGGATTGTTTCCAGAGCCAGGAGGATCACGATGACGGTTGCCATCATCGACTACGGCTCGGGCAATCTGCATTCCGCGGCGAAAGCCTTTGAGCGTGCCGCGCGCAGCACCCAGGATCCCGAGAGGATCGTGGTCACGCGTGATCCCGACGCGGTCTATCGCGCCGATCGCATCGTGTTGCCCGGCGTCGGCGCCTTTGCCGATTGCCGTCGCGGCCTCGATGCCGTCGACGGCATGGTCGAAGCGCTCACCGAGGCCGTGCGGGTCAAGGCGCGGCCGTTCTTCGGAATCTGCGTCGGCATGCAGTTGATGGCGACCCGCGGCAAGGAGCATGTCACCACCGATGGCTTCAATTGGGTCGAGGGCGACGTCGAGAAAATCACGCCGCGCGACGAGAACCTGAAGATCCCGCACATGGGCTGGAACACGCTGGAAGTGCTGCGCGAGCATCCGGTGCTGGAGCGGCTCGATCTGGGGCCGAAAGGCCGCCACGCCTATTTCGTGCACTCCTATCACCTCAACGCCGCGAACGAGCCCGACGTGCTGGCGCGCGCCGATTACGGCGGGCCGGTCACGGCGGTCGTGGGCAAGGACACCGCGGTGGGCACGCAATTTCACCCCGAGAAGAGCCAGCGCTTTGGCCTCGCGCTGATCTCGAACTTCCTGAAGTGGAAGCCGTGATCCTGTTTCCTGCCATCGACCTGAAGAACGGCCAATGCGTGCGGCTCGAGCAGGGCGACATGGCGCGTGCGACCGTGTTCAACCTTGATCCGGCCGCGCAGGCCAAGCACTTTGCCGCGCAGGGCTTTGAATATCTGCATGTGGTCGATCTTGACGGCGCCTTTGCCGGCAAGCCCGTGAACGCGCTTGCTGTCGAGGGAATGCTCAAGGCCGTCACCGTGCCGGTGCAACTCGGCGGCGGTATCCGCGATCTCCGCACCGTTGAAGCCTGGCTCGACAAGGGCATTTCGCGCGTCATTATCGGCACGGCCGCGGTGCGTGACCCCGAGCTCGTCAAAAGCGCTGCAAAAAAATTCCCCGGCCGTGTCGCGGTCGGGCTCGACGCGCGCGACGGCAAGGTCGCGGTCGAAGGCTGGGCCGAAACCTCGCAAGTGACTGCGCTCGAGATCGCACAGCGTTTCGAGGATGCCGGTGTTGCCGCGATCATCTTCACCGATATCGCGCGCGATGGCCTCTTGAAGGGCCTCAATCTCGACGCGACGATCGCCCTCGCCGATCGCATCTCCATACCCGTTATTGCCTCCGGCGGGCTCGCCTCGATCGAGGACGTCAAGGCGATGCTGACGCTGCGAGCGAAGAAGCTCGAAGGCGCGATCGCGGGCCGTGCGCTCTATGACGGCCGACTCGATCCGTCGGCTGCGCTGGCGCTGATCCGCAACGCGCGCGCCGCGGCCTAGGAGAGACAAATGTTCAAGGTTCGCGTGATCCCCTGCCTCGACGTCAAGGATGGACGCGTGGTGAAGGGCGTCAACTTCGTCAACTTGCGCGACGCCGGCGATCCCGTGGAGGCGGCGATCGCCTACGACGCGGCTGGCGCCGACGAGCTCTGCTTCCTCGACATCACCGCGACCCATGAAAACCGCGGCATCATGCTCGACGTGGTCCGCCGCACGGCGGAAGCCTGCTTCATGCCGCTGACCGTCGGCGGCGGTGTCCGCACTATCGACGACATCCGGACGCTCCTGCGCTCCGGCGCCGACAAGGTGTCGATCAATTCGGCCGCGGTCGCGCGGCGCGAATTCGTGAAAGAGGCGGCCGAAAAATTCGGCGAGCAGTGCATCGTGGTTGCGATCGATGCCAAGCGCGTCGTACGCGCCGGCGGCTCGGACCGCTGGGAGATCTTTACCCATGGCGGTCGCAAGTCCGCCGGCATCGATGCCATCGAATACGCCCAGGAGGTGGTCTCGCTCGGCGCAGGCGAAATCCTTTTGACCTCGATGGACCGCGACGGCACCAGGCAGGGCTTTGACCTGCCGCTGACCCAGGCGATTGCCGACAGCGTTCCTGTGCCCGTCATCGCCTCCGGCGGCGTCGGCAATCTGGATCATCTGGTCGAAGGCATCCGGCAGGGACACGCGACCGCAGTGCTTGCCGCCTCGATCTTCCACTTCGGGGAATTTACCATTCGAGAAGCCAAGGATCACATGGTGCGCGCCGGCCTGCAGATGCGGCTCGATCCCTGACGACTCCTTGTCACAAAAGTGCTAAGTCCCCAACTACAGCATGATCCGAAAAAACGGGCACCGATTTTTCAAGAAAATCATGCTCAAAAAGGGGATGGTGCCCGCCGGGCGCCTGCTTGAGTTTTGTCGATGTCGCGTTTCACCATCCATGATCTGGCCGCCACGATCGATGCCCGCGCGGCGTCGGGAGGCGAGGCGTCCTATACGAAGAAGCTGCTCGACAAGGGCGCGGCGCATTGCGCCAGAAAGCTGGGCGAGGAGGCGGTCGAGACGGTGATCGCCGCGGTCGAGAACGACCGTGACCACCTGATCGCCGAGAGTGCCGACCTGCTTTACCACCTGCTCGTGCTGTTGAAGGCGAGCGGCGTCACGCTGGCCGATGTTGAAGCGAGACTGGCGCAGCGTACGTCAATGTCGGGGCTGGAAGAGAAGGCTTCGCGCAAGCCGGACTGACCGAGGATCATGCATGGATATCCGGGCACCAGATCAGCAATATAACCCTTATCGCATCTTCACCCGCGAGCAGTGGGCACGGCTGCGCGACGACACGCCGATGACGCTGGAGCCGGGCGAGTTCGATCGGCTGCGTTCGATGCACGACCACCTCGACTTGCAGGAAGTCGAAGACATTTATCTACCCTTGTCGCGCATGCTGTCGATCTATGTCGACGCCATGCAGCGGCTCTACTACGCGCAGCGTCAGTTCCTGGGGATACGCGACCGCAAGATGCCTTATATCGTCGGCGTCGCGGGCTCCGTCGCAGTCGGCAAATCCACCACCGCGCGCGTGCTGCAGGCGCTGCTTGCCCGCTGGTCGCCGCGGCCCAAGGTCGACCTGATCACGACCGACGGCTTCCTCTATCCGAATGCGGTGCTGGAGCGGCAAGGCCTGATGCAGAAAAAGGGCTTTCCGGAGAGCTACGATCTGCCGACGCTGCTCAACTTCCTCAGCGACATCAAGGCCGGCCGGCGCCGGGTGCGCGCGCCGGTCTATTCGCACTTGACCTACGATATCGTGCCGAACCAATGGGTCGAGATCGATCAGCCGGACATCCTGATCGTGGAAGGCGTCAACGTACTGCAGACCGGCCGGCTGCCACGCGACGGCACGGCGGTGCCGTTCGTGTCCGACTTCTTCGATTTCTCGGTCTATATCGACGCCGAGGAGCAGGTGTTGCGGCAATGGTACGTCAAGCGCTTCCTGGCGCTGCGCGACACCGCCTTCACCGATCCCAAATCCTACTTCCACCGCTACGCGCTGCTCTCCGATGACGAGGCGACCGCCACCGCGATCGCGATCTGGGAGCGCACCAACCTCGCCAATCTCGAGGACAACATCCTGCCGACCCGGCCTCGCGCGACGCTGATCCTGACCAAAGGCGCTGACCACGTGGTCGAGACGGTGGCGCTGCGAAGGCTGTAGCTTCGTCATTGCGAGCGAAGCGAAGCAATCCAAACTGCTTCCGCGGAAGGATTCTGGATTGCTTCGTCGCTACGCTCCTCGCAATGACGAGCGGAGAAAGCGGGCTACGCCGCCAGATGCCGCGACGCCGTCAGTCCCGCCAGCGCCTCCGCGAGCTTGTCGCGATCGAGCGGCTTGATCAGGAAGCCATCCATGCCGGCCTCGAAGCAGGCGTAGCGGTCTTCCACCAGCGTGTTGGCGGTGAGCGCGAGGATCGGCGTGCGCCGGCCCGCTTCGCCGGCCTCGCGGGCGCGGATGCGCTTGGCGGTCTCGATGCCGTCGAGACCGGGCATCTGCACGTCCATCAGGACGAGGTCATAGGGCGTGCCGGCGGATTTCGCCGCGAGCCAGGATTCCAGCGCCTCCGCGCCGTTGGTCGCGATCACAGCATGATGGCCGAGCCGGGAGAGCAGTGAGCGCATCAGGAGGGCATTGATCTCGTTGTCTTCCGCGACCAACACCGACAGCCCGGCCGTCCCCTTGTCCGCGGACGTCGCGGCCGTGCTCTCGGCTTCAACCGGCATGTCGCTGGCGAGATCGGGTGCTGCGACTTCGGGCGTGGCGACGAGACGCGCGGCGAGCGAGACGGCACGCAGCGGCTTCACAAGGTAGCCGGTGAAGGCCGAGGACAGCTTCAATTCCTGCCGCGTCGCCGGCGTGAGCATCACGATGCGGTGCGTGGCATGACGCCGCGCGGCTTCGCCGATCGCGGTGACCATCTCGGACCCGAATGCGCCGTCGACCAGCACCGCATGCCACGAACGCTCCGGCAGCAGCGCCAGCGCTACGTCACAGTCCGAAACCAGGCAGGTCTGGCAGTTCCAGCGCTGCAGCCGCCGCGCAATCAGCGAGGCTTCGATGCTTTGCTGCGCGACCAGCATGACCGGCTGTCCGGCGAGATCCGGCATCGCGACAGTCGGCCGCTCAGCGGCTTCGGCCGGGGGCAGCGGTATGGTCGCTTCGAAGGTCGAGCCGACACCGAGCTGGCTTTCCAGGGTAATGCGGCCGCCCATGCGTTTGACGATGCGCTCGGTGATGCTCAGGCCCAGCCCCGTGCCGCCATAGTTGCGGGCGATGCGCTCATCGGCCTGCTCGAACTCGCGGAAGATCTTCTCGCGCGCCTCGGGTGCGATGCCGATGCCGGTGTCGCGTATCAGGAAGCTGATGTCGTTCGGCCAGATGCCGGGCTCGACGATCAGCGCGACCCCGCCATGCGCGGTGAACTTGATGGCATTGCCGGCGAGGTTGAGCAGCACCTGCCGCAGCCGCGGCGCGTCGCCGATCACCTCCGAAGGCAGGCGCTCGTCGACATAGGCTGCGATTTCGAGCTTCTTCGCCTGCGCGCGCGGCGCCAGCAATTCGGTGACATCCTCGATCAGGGCGGTGAGCGCAAACGGTCGCTGCTCCAGATCGATCTTGCCGGCTTCGATCTTGGAATAATCGAGCAGTTCCTCGATCAGCGACAGCAGCGCGTCGCCGGAGGTTTTCACCGCTCTCGCATAGGTCGCCTGCTCCGGCGTCAACGCGGTGTCGAGCAGGAGCGAGCTCATGCCGATGATGCCGTTCAGCGGCGTGCGGATCTCGTGGGAAGCCATCGCCAGAAAGCGCGATTTGGCGCGGTTCGCGGCATCGGCCTGGTCGCGCGCTTCGGCCAGCGCGCGCTCGGTCTCGGTCCGGTCGGTGACGTCGCGGCCGACGCATTGCAGCTCGGCCGGCTGGCCGGCATCGGCGCGGACAAAGCCCTCGCGCCAGGCGATCCAGCGCGCACCCAACCGCGTCGCGATCTTCTGGTCGTGTATTCGCGTGCCGTTGGCTTCGAGCGCGCTGTCGCCCTGCTCCAGGATTTCGAACGAAAAGCGGCTGCCGATCAAGACCTCGCGCGGCCGCTCCGCCATCAAGCAGAAGGCGTCGTTGGCAAAGGTGATGCGGCCTTCCGCGTCGCGCATCACGATCAGGTCGCCCTGCGATTCGAACAGGCTGCGCGCGCGGCCCTCGGCTTCCTGCAGTTCCCAATTGCGATCGGCCAGCGCCTCGTTGTGGAGCGCGATCTTGCGCATCTTCCTGCGCAACAGGCGCAGCCGGACGCTGAGGGTCACACACCCAAGGCAGGCGATGGCGAACAGAAAGCTCGCGCCGATCGCAAACGCGTGGGGGTTGTAGCCGGAATGCTCGGACCGGCTGCCGAGAATGAAACCATAGGCGCCGCCGAAGGCGGCCGAGAAGATCGTGAAGGAACGGATCGTGCCGAACAGCAGCCGGTGGCGGCGGGCGAAGCGGCGCAAGCGCAGTTTGATCCGGAACGTCTGCCGCATCGCCGACACCTTGAGATTGCCATTCATGTAAGTGCGTCAGAGCGACGATGCGGTTGCGACCTTTGCAAAAAGTTTGAAGCTGTGACGCTTCGCCGGTTCCATGAGAACAGGGTTAGCGGAAGGTTAATGCGAGCGTCAGAGCGCCGCGTCAGCGAGGCGCGGGCGCTGGCCATGGGCGCCGACGATCAGCGCGGCCGCTTCGCGGTCCGAGAAGCGTTTCGAGCGCACGAAGATGCGGTAATCGGCCGGGCCGTTCTCATGCGAAAGATAGATGATCGGCGCGGCAGCGCCTCCGCGGTTCGAAATCGCAATGAATTGCGTCGCCGGCGTCGTCTCGCAGGCGCTGTCGTCGTCGGCGTCAGCGTCATCGACCACAGCGAAATCGGCGGCTGCTGCGTTGTCCGTCATCGCGACGCGGACGGTGGCAAGCCTCGGATCGTCGGTGAAGCTGACATGGAGGTCGGCGTGCCAGGGGGCCGAGGCGATCTCGACCGTCCCCGAATCGACCGCGATGCAGGGACGCGGAGACGGAAAAAATTCGACGCGGGCGAGGATCGCCGCAGCGATCAGGGGAACCGCCGAGACCAGAATCTTCAAACGCAACATGGAACGCCACTCGCTCAACCACACCCGCGAGGAAAGCGGGCTTTATGGTTGGCGGAGTGTAAAGAAAACTCGTTACCGCCTGGTTGACGTTTGTCCTTCACGCCGCCACGTGGCGAGCCTCTTCCGCGAGCGCGCGATAGGACAGCGCTTCGGCGAGATGCAGCCGGGCGATGTTGTCGGCGCCGTCGAGATCGGCGAGCGTGCGGGCGACGCGCAGCACGCGATGATAGCCGCGCGCGGAAAGGCGCATGGTCTCGGCGGCATCGCGCAGCAATTTCTGGCCCTGCGCGTC
Organism: Bradyrhizobium sp.; assembly: GCF_035309285.1. Classification (GTDB taxonomy): domain Bacteria; phylum Pseudomonadota; class Alphaproteobacteria; order Rhizobiales; family Xanthobacteraceae; genus Bradyrhizobium. Next base: position 33,483 of record NZ_DATGFH010000102.1, read on the forward strand.
GGGCTTGGCGATGTCTTCCAGCAGCGCAGCCGGCGCTTCCGCGTTGGTGCGGACGTGAGGCAGGCCGGCCTCCGTGTAACGCTTGAGCTGGATGTCGCGCGCGGCCGCGACGCGGGCGGCGACTTCGGCGGAGCCTTCCGCAGGTGGCGGCAGGATCAGGTCGGCCGCGGTGACCGCGGGCACCTCGATGCGAAGATCGATCCGGTCCATCAGCGGACCGGAAATGCGCATCTGGTAGTCTGAGGTGCAGCGGTCGATCGGCGCGCGGCGGCAGGAATAGCCGGGCTCGAAGGCGTTGCCGCAGCGGCAGGGATTCATGGCGGCGACCAGCATGAAGCGCGCAGGGTAGGTGACGCGGTGGTTGGCGCGCGAGACCGCGACCTCGCCGTTCTCGAGCGGCTGGCGCAGCGAATCCAGCACGCGCGGATCGAACTCGGGCAATTCGTCGAGGAACAACACGCCATGATGGGCGAGCGAAATCTCGCCGGGCTTCGCGCGAATGCCTCCGCCGGTCAGCGCCGCCATGCTCGCCGAATGATGCGGACTACGGAATGGCCGCTGCGCGGTCAGCGCGCCGCCTTCGATCTCGCCGGCGACTGAAGCGATCATCGAAACTTCAAGAAGCTCCGACGGCGACAGCGGCGGCAGGATCGACGGCAGCCGCGCGGCGAGCATCGATTTGCCCGCACCAGGCGCGCCGATCATCAGCAGGTGATGTCCGCCGGCGGCGGCGATCTCGAGCGCGCGCTTGGCGCTCTCCTGGCCCTTGATGTCGCGAAGGTCGACCTGCGCGGCCGCCGCCTGCTGCACCTTCGCCTGTGGCCGCGACAAGACCTGCGTGCCCTTGAAGTGGTTGGCGATCTGGATCAGCGAATTGGCGGCGATGATCTGGATGTCGGGACTGGCCCAGGCCGCCTCGCCGCCGCAGGCAGCCGGACAGATCAGTCCCTCCTCGCGCGAATTGGCGCCGATCGCGGCCGGCAAGACGCCTGCGACCGGTGCGATCGAGCCATCCAGTCCAAGCTCGCCGAGCACGGTGAAGCCGCTCAGCGCATCCGTCGGGATCGCGCCGATGGCGGCCATCAACCCGAGCGCGATCGGCAGATCGTAGTGGCTGCCTTCCTTCGGGAGATCAGCCGGAGCGAGATTGACGGTGATTCGCCGCGCCGGCAGCGCGAGCCCCGAGGCGATCAGCGCCGAGCGCACCCGCTCGCGTGCCTCCGAGACCGCCTTGTCAGCCAGACCTACGACATGGAAAGCCGGCAAGCCCGGCGAGACCTGGACCTGCACATCCACCGAGCGGGCCTCGATCCCCTCGAATGCTACGGTCGAAACCCGCTGAACCATGCCGCCCCTCATTGCCGCCAGCGAGGGTAGCGGAACCAGGGAAAGGAAGCAAGAACATTAGGGGAACATCTTGTGTCCACTACGCTGCTTATGGGGTCTGGCTGCCCAATCGTCCACAGCGGCAGGTCGAGCCGGGGTGTGGCCGAAGGAACCCTCTCCATCAACAGGCGGATGCGCCGCTAGGGAGCCGATGGCGGCAGGTTGGGCGGTTTGTAGCCTGGCACCAACCTCATTCGCTCCTCAACCGACGGATCAATCGCGGCGCCGGGCTTCATGTGCCGGTGTCGTCCAGCGTGGATCATCCAGCGCGTTGCGAAATTCGCAGTCGGGTCCCTGAAGCGCTTCGGGATAAATTCGGCGATCCACCACCATCCCTTGAGGGACTCATTGGGTGGCCCTCCAGCATAGGGAGCCGCATAGCCGTCCGGCGTATTCTGTGCAGGGATCACGATCGCTTTCATGTCCTGATCGATGATCAACCCAGCGGCTTCGGCTTTTTCCGTCATCCATTTTAGTGCAATCACCGATAGCCCCGACTTGTCTTCCGGATATCCGCCGCCGACGTCGCAGTGAACGCCGGGAAACCAGATCTGCTCGACATCCGCTGGAATCGTGCCCCAGAGATTCTGCACGAAATAGGCCCGACGCTCATCGAGCGCGACGGCGTGGCGAACGATCTGCACGGAGGGATTGTTTTGCGTGTAAGGCAGGCTTTTCTGATCCCAGGCCCATCCGACCGAACTCACGGTGTCCCACAGGCCAAGGAAATAGATGGGGACGTCGCGCGAGAAGGTCTTCTTGAATCCGTCACTGACGGCTTTGTCGCTCTGCTTGGCGAACATGTCCCAGGCGAACGAGATGAGCTCATCATTGCCTTGCGTCAGCAGGCCAACTTTATGCACCATTGCTGCGACGGCGCGCGCCGTATAGGCGCCGCGACTGAATCCGAAGATAAAGATGCGGTCGCCCTCCCGATAGTAGCGCATCAGGAAGCGGTAGGCATCGCTGACGTGAGTTGAAAGAAACAACGCAGTTGCAAGATCGATCTGCTTGACCACCCAGCGCCTGACGCGGCCCCAAAAGGCCGCCGGCGTCATCGTGCCAATGCCCGGCTGATAATAGGAGAGCTGCCGTTCGGCATGTGTGCGCTCCAGCATGGCATAAAGCTTGACGACGTTGGTGTTGTCGGCCGCGTACTCATTGCTGGTACCGTCGAGGCAAAGAACGAGATTTCGCGCCATTGAATCGTTCTTTCCGAAATAATTTGGATTCAAATGCCGCAAAATACTACAGATGCAGCTAAAGATGTACAAGACATGGTGATACAACCGCGACCAAGGGCCGCGATCGCTAAAATAAGATCGAAATCTCGCGTCAATTGCGAGCGATCTAACTCAGCCTATCCCAACGAATCCGATGTAAACCCGAGCCAATACCGATGGATCGGTAGTGATGGGGTAGAAGATCGAAATGTTGGCCGCCAATCGTCGTAGAAGCGAGCGTCGCCTGTGCAGGAGCCTCGCCAAAATTCAGTTCGGGACCGGCTCGTTGCCGCGTGACTGCGTGATCACCGACATTTCGGATGGCGGCGTGAAAGTCGTCGCCGAGCATCTCGAGCCGCCGCCCGAATTCACCCTGATCTTCTCGACCGGAAACCCCCGCCAATGCCGCCTGGTCTGGCGGATCGGCTGTGAGTTCGGGGCCGAGTTCGTCGCCTGAAGGCGCAACACACGCCCACCTATCGCCGAATTCCTGCCTCGGAGCGGGCGCGGTTAACCCGAACTTAGGGTTAAGCTGCAACGATTTTTTGGCCAGTCGCGAGTTCCTGCAGGCCAAAGAGTACATGTACCGGTATCCGCCTAAACAAGGTCGCCTCGCGCGATTGGTTGTAGCCCTCCTTTCGTCCGCCACGCTGGCGGTCAGCCTCTGCGGCTGCCAGACCACCGCGTTGTCTGACGTCACCGGTTCCCTCGGCGACCAGCCCAAAGCAAGCCAGCCGGCGGATCCCCGGCGTGACGTCGAGGTTTATCGCGAGCGCTATCGCGCCAATCCCAAGGATCCTGCCATCGCCCTCGAATACGGCAAGGCGCTGCGGGCCACCGGCGAAAAGGATCAAGCGGTCGCCGTCCTCGAGCAAGCCGCGATCGCCAATCCCGGCAACAAGGCTCTGCTCGCCGGTTACGGGCGCGCGCTGGCGGATAACGGCAATTTCCAGCAGGCGTTCGACGTGCTGCGCAAGGCGCATTCGCCGGACGATCCGGATTGGCGCATCCTGTCGGCGCAGGGGGCGGTGCTCGATCAGATGGGCCGCTTCGAGGAAGCCCGGCAATATTACGCGAGCGCACTCAAGATCAGGCCGGACGAGCCGTCGGTGCTGTCCAATCTCGGTCTCTCCTACCTGCTCTCCAAGGATCTCGCAAAGGCAGAGGAGACCCTGCGCAAGGCCCACAGCGGTGATGACAAGGATCCACGCGTGCGGATGAATCTGGCGGTCGTGCTGTCGCTTGAAGGCAAGCAGGCCGAGGCCGAAGGCATCGTGAAAGCCGGTCTGCCGCCCGATGAAGCAACCGCCGAGGTCGCGGAGCTCAAGCGGCTGTTGACGAGGAAGGAAGCGTCATCCGACCGGAGCGATGGCCACGCGTCGGCCAGGGTCCATTCCAACTAGGATGTGACGGTAGCGGCGCGCGCCGGTCACGCAGCCGTCAGCCGCCTTTGGCGGTCGCCTTTCGCGTGAACTTGCTTGCGACCTGCCGCAACGGGGCCAGCAGCGAACCCCTCGGCCTTTTCATCTCAGCGTGGCCGGTCAGCTTGCGTGCCATGTCCAGGAACATCTGGCTCGTGCGGTGGTTCGCCGAAAGCTCGGCGATCATCTGCCCGTTGTTGGCGGCGGTGCCGAACAGGCGCGAGTCGAAGGGAATGACCGCGACAGGCAGGCTCTCGAGTGTCTTGGCAAAGCTGCGCCGGTCGATCTCCGGCCGCTTCGGCATGCCGACCTGGTTGAGGCAGAACAGCGGGGCCTGATCGTTGGGCCGCGACGCCTTCAGTACGCTCAGCATGTTCTTGGCATTGCGCAGGTTCGCGAGGTCGGGCTCGGCGACGATCAGGATATCATCGGCGCCTTCGAGTGCGCGTCTCGTCCATGCTGACCATTGATGCGGAATGTCCAATATGATGCAGGGCGTCGTCAGCCTCAGCGTATCGAAAATGGCATCGAATGCGTTGGCGCCGAAATCATAGACCTGCTCCAGCGTCGCCGGCGCAGCCAGGAGGCTGAGGTGATCGGTGCACTTCGAAAGCAGGCGGTCGAGGAACGCGCTGTCGGGCCGCTCCGGCTGAAACACCGCGTTGGCAATGCTCTGCACCGGGTCCTGATTGTAATCGAGGCCGGCGGTGCCGAAAGCAAGGTCGAGATCGATCACCACCGAATCCAGCTTGAGATTGCGTGCGACCGCCCAGGCCACGTTGTGCGCGACGGTGGAGGCGCCGGCGCCGCCTTTTGCCCCAACCACGGCGATGACCCGGCCAACGGTGACGGCCTCGGACGCCGAGAACAGGCTGCAGATCGAACGCACGACATCGAGAGGATCGACCGGTGCGACGACATAATCGTTGACGCCGCGGCGTACCAGCTCGCGATAGGGCACCTGATCCTTTTCGCTGCCGATGACGATGACGCGAGTTCCGGGATCGCATACGGTGGCGAGCTCATCGAGGGAAGCCAGCAGGTCACTTTCGCCGCCGCTCTCCAGCACGATCACGTTCGGCGTGGGCGCGTTGTGATAGGCTTCGAGGGCGGCAGCCATGCCGCCCGTCTTGACCGTCATATGGGCTTTGCCGAGCCGCCGGTCTTCTCCCGCCGATCGCACGGCTGACGCGGTTTGCTCGCTTTCGCAGAACGCCTGCACCGAGATGCGTGGCGCCGCCGCGATATAGTCGTTCGCCAAAGGCGGCGGAGGCGGCGGTAGAGTGTCTGACGCTTCTTCGATTTTTTTGTTGGAGTCGCGCATCACTTGCCTGTGTCGCTGAGCTTGGCCTTGTCGGTTTCGGGGTAGACGGTCGTGGTCGACTCACCCTTGCGATATTTCTCGAAGCCCTCGGTGCGCCGAGCCGTGTAGGCCGGCGTCTCCGAGCGCGGCTGCACCAGGTCGGACGGGTTGTCGACCATCGCCGCCAGGTTGCGCTGGGTCGCGCAGCCGAAATTGTAGTAGGGCTTGTTTTCGCTGTAGCTGGGGTTCGAAAGCGACGGACCGAGATCCTCCGGCCACAGGCCGCAGGGCCCGGCTGTTGCCGCGATCCTGGTGTAGTTCAGCTTGATCGGCGCCAGCGCCTGCACGTCGATGGGGTGATAATGCTGCAGCACGACGCCGTTTGACGGCACGCCGCCCGCCATCAGGACCGCGCGAACTTCGCCGAAGGTCGCCGCTGCGGCCCGGGCGTTCGGCGTATCGACCGGCACGTCGACGATGACGGCCCCGGTGCCCTCGCGCACCCAGGTGCGCGCCAGTCCCATCACATCACTGCGTTGCGAGGCGCTCAGTCCAGCGCGGCCATGACCGACAAAGACGACGAGCGACTGGTTGGCTTCCGTGATCGCGATCGGGTGCCGCAGCCGATAGTCGTCGGGTACACCGCCGGTGATGATGGCATCGGGGGCTTGGCTGCAGGCGCCGAGCGCAACTGCAAGGCCAATCAGCGCGCCCGGGAGGCGCAGCCTGGGAGGGCGCCCGTTCGATAATCCGTTGGTCATCGCTCTCGTTCCTCGTCGCGCCGTCTCAGTCAATGAAGAAACCAAAATTGGTCTGGCTGCCGGTCACCGGATCCATATGCGCGGCGATGCCGTAGATCCGGTTCATGCGGGCGAGCAGGCTCGACTGCGAGTCGGACGCCGGTGCGAAGCCGTCGTCGGGCCGCGACAGGTCCTTCTCGGGGACCGCGCGGACCACATAGGGCGTCACCAACACCATCAGCTCGGTTTCGTTGTTGACGAAATCCTGGCTGCGAAACAGCTGGCCCAGGATCGGAATCGAATCGATGCCGGGCATGCCGTTGATGGCCTGCTTGGTCTGCTGCTGGATCAGGCCGGCCATGGCCATCGAGCCGCCGGAGGGAATCTCCAGCGTGGTCTCGGCGCGACGGGTCCGGATCGACGGGATGGTGATGGAATTCGTCCCGCTACCGCTCAGCGCCTGCGACAGGGTAATCGAATTTTCGTTGGACAATTCCGAAACTTCGGTCATCACCCGCAGGCTGATGCGTCCTTCGCTCAGCACGACCGGCGTGAAGTTCAGCGAGATGCCGAACTTCTTGTAGGTGATCTGGGTGGTGCAGACATGCGTGACCGGATCGCAGGAATAGCCGGCCGGGATCGGAAACTCGCCGCCGGCGATGAAGGTCGCCGACTCGCCGGAGATGGCGGTCAGGTTGGGTTCGGCGAGAGTGCGGATCACCCCGGCGCTCTCCATAGCGCGCAGGGTCGCGCTCACCGTGGGCAATCCCTTGAGCAGGCCGGCCGCCTGCAGGCCGTTGGTGGAGACGAGCGGGGCGCCGAGCGCGGTGAACGGATTGGAGTTGTTGAAGTTCACGACCGCGGTGCCGTAGTTCATGCTGGCGCTGAGATCGATGCCCATCTGCTTGATGATGTCGCGGCGCACTTCCGCGACGTGCACCTTCAGCATGACCTGGTCGCGGCCCTTGACGACGATGCTGTTCACCACCTTGTCGGCGCCGCCTACCAGGCGCGCGGCGATGTCGCCCGCCTGCTGCGCTTCGATCGGGCTCGACACCGAGCCGGTCAGCATCACACCTTCCCCGACGCCCTCGATCTGGACGCCGGGCAGCGTTTGATGCAGCGCGGCGCGAATGCCGTTGAGGTCGCGCTTGACCGCGATGTCGTAGCTTGCGACCTGCTGCCCATCGGCGTCGAAGAACACGACGTTGGTCTGGCCCACGGCCGCTCCGATGATGTAGGCGCGCTGTGACGAACGGATCACGGCGTTCGCGATCTTGGGGTCTGCGACCAGCACGTCCTTCACGTCGCGCGGCAGGTCGACCACGACCGATTTGCCGACGCCGAGCGGAAGGAAGCGGGTGCGGACGGGGATGCTCGAGGTAACCTTCGGCGCGGGCGGTGTAGCCGTGGCGACAAAGGGCGCCTCCGTTGCCGGAGATTGCGAACCTGTCGGCGCGGGCGCTGCGCTCGTGGTGGCGGGCGGCGCGGGATGCGGCTCGTCAGCGGCCCATGACGAGCCAAGGTGCAGGGCGAGCACCACCACCGCCGAAAGGGTCAGCGCGCGGGTGATGGATTTGTTCGGCTCGTTCGCCCTGATTTTCATAGCGGTACCTTCGGTCACTTCTGTGCCGTTGCGCGGCTGGCAACGCCGTAGCGCACGACGTTGACGTTGATGTTCGTGGGAGCCTGACCTTCGACAGGGGAGTCGACTGCCTTGGCGTCGGCGATGCTGCGCAGTGCCAGCGAGATGGTGCCGGCCTGGCGCGCCACCGCCAGGATCGCGACCTGCTCGGGCTTCAGTTCGAGGGTTGCGGTCTTGCCGATCACCGCGTTCTGGCCGTCCTTTTCCTTCGGCGCCTGATCGATCGCGAGCACGCGGATGCCCGACAGGATGACCTGCGCGAGGACGACATCGGGCTGATTGGGGTGCTCCGCATTCTTCTCGCGCCGGGTCAGCACGACGTCGACGCGATCGTTCGGCAGGATGAATCCGCCGGCGCCGCTCTCAGGCGAGATTTCGGTGGAGACGGCGCGCATGCCGCTCGGCAGGATCGCGGCCATGAAGCCCGAGCCCTCGGCCTTCACCAGCTTCTGCTCGCGGATCGGCTCACCGGCCAGGATCGGCGTGCGCGCGATCGAGCCGGCGATCTGGTTGACAGCGTCAGGACGCGAAGCGCGCGTGATGAAGGTGCTGCTTGCCAGGCCCTTCGGCCAGGTCTGCCACTCCAGATCCTCGGGCCGGGTCGTCTGGCCAAGACCGATGTCGGATTTGGCGACGAGGACGTCGACGGTTTGCACCTGCGCGACCGGCTGGACCGGCGCGGTGGGCCTGCTGTTGATCCCGCTCGCGAGGTAGGCAGCCAAGCCGCCTGCGCCTAGCGCAATGATCAGGACGACAATCCGGGCGGTATACATACGCTTTACTATCTGCTCTGGCCCGAAGGCACGTTGGGTTCCCTTCCCAATGAGCAGGACTAAGCAGCAAAGGTATAAGCGGACTTGAGGTCCGCCCCCGAGGGGACGGCGGAATTAAGGCATCGATCCTCATAGTGAACGGGACGTTATCGCCGCTCGCGCGAATCTCCGTATCTTGCCCGATTGACAGCGGCAGCCGCCGACGCTCCTCGGGCCCTCGTGACGTGCAGTGGCCGCAACAGGCGGAAGCACGGTTGTAGGGAAGATCGGCGGCCTACCTCCGCCTGGCCTCGATCGCGTCCCAGATCCTGGCGGCGATGTCCGGCCCGCCGAGACGGGCGACGGCGCGGATGCCGGTCGGCGAGGTCACGTTGATCTCGGTGAGATAGTCGTCGATCACGTCGATGCCGACAAACAGCAGCCCGCGCTTCTTCAGTTCGGGGCCGAGGGTTGTGCAGATCTCCTGCTCGCGCGGCGTCAGCTCGGTCGCCTTTGCGGCACCGCCCCGCACCATGTTGGAGCGGAGGTCATCCGCTGCCGGCACGCGATTCACGGCCCCGGCGAACTCGCCGTCGACCAGGATGATGCGCTTGTCGCCGCGTTTGACCTCGGGGAGGAAGCGCTGGATCACCCAGGGCTCCTTGAAGGTCACCGAGAACATGTCGAACAGCGAGCCGAAATTCATGTCCTGCGGCATGATGCGGAACACCGCGGCGCCGCCAAAGCCGTGCAACGGCTTCATGACCACCGCGCCATGGGCGTCGCGGAAGGCATTGATCTCGGCGAGATCGCGCGAGATCAGCGTTGGTGGCATGAGCTTTGGGAAGTCCATCACGAACAGCTTTTCCGGCGCATTGCGCACGCTGGTCGGGTCGTTCACGACCAAGGTCTTTGGATGAATGCGCTCGAGGAAATGCGTCGAGGTGATGTAGGCGAGGTCGAACGGCGGATCCTGGCGCAACAGCACTACGTCGAAAGAAGCCAGCGGCTCGCGTCGGGGCTCGCCGAGGGTGAAGTGATTGCCGGGCTCATCGCGCACGGTCAGGAGTTGGATCGGCGCGAACAGCTCGCTTCCGAACAGCGAAAGTTTGTCCGGGGTGTAATAGGACAGCCCGTGGCCGCGCTTCTGCGCCTCCAGGAGCAGCGCAAAGGTGGAATCGCCGCTGACATTGATGCGCGCGATGGGGTCCATCTGGACGGCAACGTTCAGTTTCATGGAAAGGCTCGAATCTCTGGCGTGAAAGGTTTGGGAGGGGAGCGTCAAGGGCTGGCGTCGAAGGCTGCTAACAGATGGAGCGGCAGGCGCCACGGCGCAATCAGGATTGCGTCAAAACGCAGCTCGAATTCGGCATATTGGGGGTGCGCGGCGAGCCAGGCCTCGGCAGCATTGATGATGCGCGCCTGCTGCTGCGGCGTGACGGCGAAGGCGGCTTCATCCAGCGTTGCGCGGGCCTTGACCTCGACAAAGGCAATCAGGTTGCGCCGCCTGGCGACCAGGTCGATCTCGCCATGCGGTGTGCGGAAGCGCTTGGCAAGGATGCGATAGCCCTTGGCCATCAGGTAAGCGGCGGCGCGACCTTCCGCGGATAGCCCCGTCCGGAAGGCGGCGACGCGCTCGGGCGAGGCTTCTTTCTTGGGCGCGGTGCGCTCAGTCTTCGCCATGGCCGCCCTTGAGCTGCTTGGCCAATTCCAGCGCACGGGCATAGACCTCGCGACGCGGCCGGCCTGACAGCTCGACCGCATGTGCCACCGCGTCTTTTACGCTGTGATCAGCAAGTTGGATGCGCAAGAGGTTGTCCAATGCGTCTGCGGTCAGCACCTGCGCGTCTGCCGCGGGCGGGCCGATAACCAGAACGAATTCGCCGCGCGTTTCGAGCTGATCCGCGCTGGCGGCGAGCTCGGTAACGGTCGCGCGAGAAACCTCCTCGTGCAGCTTGGTCAGCTCGCGGCAGATCGCGGCCTGTCGTGCGCCCATGGGACTGGCGAGATCGGGACCAGCCAGATCGCGCAGCGTGTCCCGCACCCGATTGCCGGATTCGAACACCACCAGCGTCGCCTCAATTCGGGCTAGCTCCGCGATCCGTGCGCGACGTGCGGTCTCTTTCGCGGGCAAAAAGCCTTCGAAAAAGAACCGGTCGGTCGGCAGGGCCGCGACCGAAAGCGCTGATAACACCGATGAGGGACCCGGCAGCACATGAACCGCGCGCCCGGCGGCTGAGGCTTCGCGCACCAACTTGTAGCCGGGGTCGGAGATCAGCGGCGTGCCCGCATCCGAGACCAGTGCGATCGACGCGCCCCGCGCCAGCCGCTCCAGGATTTTGGGCCGCGCGGCCGCGGCGTTGTGCTCATGATAGGGGGTGAGTTCCACGGCGATGCCGTAACGCTCGGCCAGCCGCCGCGTAATGCGGGTATCCTCGCAAGCGATCAGGTCGACGCCGGCTAGCGTCTCCAGCGCCCGCAGGGTGATGTCGCCGAGATTGCCGATGGGGGTCGCGACAAGATGAAGCCCGGCAGCCGCCTTCGGTGCGGCTAAAACATGGCCGCCGACCGTGAAGCCGCGGGAAGTGGGTTCCGTCCGGCCTTCGGTATTTATCGGGGCTGTTTTTACGCGCATAATGCCTAACTTAGAGCGCAGATAGCCCCGACGCCACCATTGCGGGGTCAACTCAGGGTGGTCGTGAAGGGTTGGAAAGCGGCAGGCAAGCCGCGGGAACGGGCCATCGGCGGGGCCATAATCCTTTTGTTTTGGTTAACTATTCGTCGACAATATGCCTAATCCACCCTCCATTCTTTCTCCGGGAGGGAGACCCGGCCCGCTGCGGGCGGGCAGGAAAGAGATGCAATGGTGGGGCCGCATAAACCCAAGTCTGAACCGACGGGTCCGCAACAACTGAAGGCGACCCGGCGGACTGCGATCGGTCTTTTGCTCGGCGCGCCCCTGCTCTCGGCCTGCGCGGGCGTTCAGCAAAGCCTCAGCCAGTTCTCCAGCCCGTTCTCGGGCTCGGGCACGCCGTCGGCGCCGGCCGGGCCCGCCGAGCAGCCGGTCGCAATTGGCAACGGCCAGGTCAAGGTCGGGCTGATCCTGCCCCTGTCCGCTTCGGGCAATGCCGGCGTTGCGGCGCAATCGATGAAGAACGCCGCCGAGATGGCGCTCGCCGAATTCCAGAACCCCAACATCCAGCTTCTGGTCAAGGATGACGGCGGCAATCCGCAGGGCGCCCAAGGGGGCGCGCAGCAGGCAGTCGACGAGGGCGCGGAGATCATCCTCGGACCGCTGTTTGCCCTGTCGGTCCCTGCGGTAGCGCAGGTCGCACGCACGCGCGGCATCTCGGTGATTGCATTCTCCACCGATTCATCCGTTGCAAACCGCGGCGTCTATCTCTTGAGCTTTCTCCCCGAATCCGACGTCAACCGCATCGTCGAATATTCGGTGAGCATCGGCAAGAAATCCTTTGCCGCGATGGTGCCGGACAACGCCTATGGCAATGTCGTGGAGGTCGCCTTCAAGAACGCAGCGAGTCGCCGCGGCGGCCGTGTCGTCGCGTTCGCGAAATATGGCGCCGATCGCGCCACGCCGGCGCGCAACGTGGCGCAGCAGCTTGGCCAGGCCGACGCGCTCCTGCTTGCCGATGATGGCGATTCCGTCGTGGCAACCGCCGACGCCCTGACGGCTGCCGGCGCCAACCTGCGCAACATCCAATTGCTCGGCACCGGGTTGTGGGACAATCCGCGCGTGTTCGGCAGCCCCAACCTGCAGGGCGGCCTTTATGCGGCGCCGGACCCCGCGGGCTTCCGCGCCTTCTCCGGCCGCTACCGCACGCGCTATGGCGGGGAGCCGGTGCGAACCGCGACGCTCGCCTATGACGCGGTTGCGCTGGTTGCAGCTCTTGCACGAACGCAAGGCGCGCAGCGCTTCTCGCCCGACGTGCTGACCAGCCCGTCCGGCTTTGCCGGTATCGACGGGCTGTTCCGCTTCCGCCAGGACGGCACCAATGAACGCGGCCTTGCGGTCATGCGCGTCGGCGGCAGCGCCGGCATTCCGGTTGCGGGCTCGCCGAAGAGCTTTGGCGCATAGCCGTTTTCGCGGGGACGACGAAGCCGATCACGCCGCGAGATCGGCAACGACCGCGTCGAGCACGGGGAATCCTGCCTGTGTGACACGCAAGCGTCCGTCGGCATCGACGGTGATCGCACCCTCCTCGCGCAACAGGGCGATGCGGCGCTCGTCAAGCGCGCGGCCCGATAGCGCCGCGTAACGCTTGGGATCGATGCCTTCGGCGAGCCGCAAGCCCATCAGCAGAAATTCATCGGCGCGCTCTTCGCGGTTGAGCACGTCGTCGGTGATGACGCCGTGGCCGTTGGCCTCGACCCGCATCAGCCAGGCTTCGGGGCGTTTTTCCGTCGCGGTCGCGTGCCGGCTTTCTTCGATATCGAGACGGCCATGTGCGCCCGGCCCGATGCCGGCATATTCCTCGCCGCGCCAGTAGACGAGATTGTGCCGGCACTCCGCGCCCTTGCGCGCATGATTGGAGATCTCGTAGGCCGGCAGGCCGTGCTTGGCGCAGATGTCCTGCGTGACGTCGTAGAGCGCGCGAGCGGTGATCTCGTCCGGCGTTTTCAGCTTGCCGGCCGCGTGCAGACCGAAGAACGGCGTACCTTGCTCGATCGTGAGTTGATAGAGCGACAGATGCTCGGCCGCCTCCTTGATCGCGAGTGCCAGTTCATCCGCCCAGTCCTTCGGTGTCTGATTGGGGCGCGCGTAGATCAGGTCGAAGGAGTAACGATCGAAGGATTTGCGCGCGATCGCGACCGCATCGAGCGCCTCGCGTACCGAATGCAGGCGTCCCAATTCCTTCAGAGATGAATCATCCAACGCCTGCACGCCGAGCGAAACCCGATTGACGCCGGCGGCGCGATAGCCGGCAAAGCGGGTGGCCTCGACGCTGGTCGGATTGGCTTCCAGCGTCACCTCCACATCGTCAGCGATTCGCCAATGCCTGCCGATCGAATCCAGAACTGCGCGGACGGTCTCGGGGCGCATCAAAGACGGCGTGCCGCCGCCGAGGAAGATCGACGAGACCTCGCGCGGCCCCGTTCGCTCGGCCGTGGTCTCGATCTCGCGCGCAAAGGCCTTGGCGAATCGATCCTCATCGATTGCAGCGTGGCGAACATGGCTGTTGAAGTCGCAATACGGGCATTTCGACAGGCAGAACGGCCAGTGCACATAGACGCCGAAGGCCTCTCGCTTAGCGCCGGTCAAGACAGATCTCCGCCAGTTTGACGAAGGCGCGGGCGCGGTGCGAGAGACCGAGACCCAGCGGCGGCATGCCGTGCTTCTCGATGCTCGTCATCTCGCCAAAGGTGCGCGCGTGCCCGTCGGGCTGGAACATCGGATCGTAGCCGAAGCCGGCCGCGCCGCGCGGCGGCCAGACCAGCGTGCCATCGGCGCGCGCCTCGACTTCTTCCAGATGATCGTCGGGCCAGGCGACGCAGAGCGCGGACACGAAATGCGCCGCCCGCTTGTCCGGCGCGGTCGCCCCCCGCTCCTGCAATAGCCGCTCGACCCGCGCCATCGCTGCGTTGAAATCCTTGTTCGGCCCGGCCCAGCGCGCCGAATAAATCCCTGGTGCCCCATCGAGCGCATCGACTACAAGGCCGGAATCATCGGCAAACGCCGGCAGCTTCGCGGCCTTTGCGGCGGCGACGGCCTTGATCCGCGCGTTCGCGACAAATGTTGTGCCGACCTCGTCAGGTTCATCGAGTCCAAGTTCGCCGGCAGAGACCGCCTCGATGCCATGGGGCGCGAGCAGCTCGCGCATCTCGGCAAGCTTGCCGGAATTGTGTGTCGCAATGACGAGCCTGCCTTTGATCCGGCGATGCATGGTTTAGCTGACCGCAAGCTTTTGCAGATCGACCAGACGCGACACGCCCTTCTTCGCCAGCGCCATCAACGCCAGGAACTCGTCCTGGGTGAATGGCGTCTTCTCGGCCGTGCCCTGCACCTCGACGATGCGGCCATCCCCGGTCATGACGAAATTGGCATCGGTCTCGGCTTCCGAGTCCTCGGCATAGTCGAGGTCGAGGACCGCCATGCCCTGATAGATGCCGCAGGAGACGGCAGCGACATTGTCGCGCAGCACATTGGTCTTGATCATGTTGCGCGTCTTCATCCAGTTGAGGCAGTCGGCGAGCGCGACCCAGGCGCCGGTGATCGAGGCGGTGCGCGTGCCGCCATCGGCCTGCAGAACGTCGCAGTCGACCGTGATCTGGCGCTCGCCGAGCGCTTCGAGATCGATGGTGGCGCGGAGCGAACGGCCGATCAGGCGCTGGATCTCGACGGTGCGGCCGCCCTGCTTGCCGGCGGAGGCCTCGCGGCGGGTGCGTTCCAGCGTGGCGCGCGGCAGCATGCCGTATTCGGCCGTGACCCAGCCGCGCCCCTGCCCCTTCAGCCAGGGCGGCAACCGCTCCTCCAGCGTGGCCGTCACCAGCACATGGGTATCGCCGAATTTCACCAGGCAGGAGCCCTCGGCATATTTGACCACCCCGCGCTCCAGCGACACGGCGCGCAGCTCATCGGGGGCACGGCGGCTTGGCCGCATGGAAAATCCTCCAGCAAATCCGGCAAATCTCTCGTTCGCGGGAGCTTGTAGGAGCGCAAATCGGGCGCGGCAAGGCCCTTAACCCTGCTTTTGGGTCCGGCAAACGGAGCTTGTCACGGGCTTTTCGGATAGACAAATTAGTGGTGCGCAAAGGAGCATCCCTTGGCCCACCACGATCCGATCAGCCTGATCACGCCGTCCGCCGGGCTTGCCCAGCTCAACGAGCGGTCGCGCGATATTTTCCGGCAAATCGTCGAAAGCTATCTCGCAACCGGCGAGCCGGTCGGGTCACGAAATATTTCACGGCTGATCGCGGTTCCGCTGTCCCCGGCGTCGGTGCGCAATGTGATGGCCGATCTGGAGCAGCTTGGCCTGATCTATGCGCCACACACCTCGGCCGGCCGGCTGCCGACAGAGCTCGGCTTGCGCTTTTTTGTCGACGCCTTGATGCGGATCGGCGACCTCACCGAGGCGGAGCGGCAGTCGATTCAGAGCCAGCTCGCCGCCGTCGGCCGGGCGCAAACGGTCGAAGCGGCGCTGGACGAAGCCTTGACCCGGCTCTCGGGCCTGACCCGCGCGGCCGCAGTGGTCTTGACCCCCAAATCCAATTCTCGGCTGAAGCACATCGAGTTCGTGCGGCTGGAGCCGGAGAGGGCGCTGGTGGTGCTGGTCGGCGAGGATGGCCAGGTCGAGAATCGCGTGCTGACGTTGCCGCTCGGCGTACCCTCCTCCGCGCTGACCGAAGCCGGCAATTTCCTCAATGCGCGAATCCGCGGCCGGACGCTGGCGGAAGTGCGGCTCGAGCTCGAGACGGCGCTCGCGCAGGATCGCGCCGAGATCGACCAGCTTACCCAGAAAATCATCGCGGCCGGTATTGCGAGCTGGTCCGGCGGTGAGAAGGAGGCCCGCCAGCTCATCGTGCGCGGTCACGCCAATCTGCTCGAGGACCTGCACGCGCTCGAGGATCTCGAGCGGGTGAAATCGCTATTCGATGATCTCGAGACCAAGCGCGGCGTCATCGACCTGCTCGGCCGCGCCGAGCGCGCTGAAGGCGTGCGCATTTTCATTGGTTCCGAGAACAAACTCTTCTCGCTGTCCGGCTCCTCCACCATTGTGGCGCCCTATAGCGATGCCGCGGGGCGGATCGTCGGCGTCCTCGGCGTGATCGGGCCGACCCGGCTCAATTATGCACGGGTGATTCCAACCGTGGACTATGCCGCGCGTATCATCAGCCGGCTTCTGGGCGGCTGATCGCGACCAATCTAAGCGGATTCCCGGCGATCACGAGCGCTTGATTTTCGCCGGCCAAAGCACGATATGGCGGCCAACATCTCCTGTCATTCGTTCCAGCGCGAGTTTTCGAGAAGGCAAGCCATGACTGATCCCGACCTGCAGAAGAAAGATCCGGCGGACCCGGCGCAGGCCAGCGAGCCCGTGGTTTCAAAACCCTACATCATGCCCGACGATCCCGAGCCCGGATCGGTTGAGATGCTGGCGAAGGAAGTCGCCGACGCGCGTGACAAGATGTTGCGTACGCTGGCCGACATGGAGAACCTGCGCCAGCGCACCCGCCGCGAGGTCGCCGATGCCAAGACCTACGGCATCACCGGCTTTGCGCGCGACGTGCTCGAGATTGCAGACAATCTGCAGCGCGCGCTCGATGCAGTCCCCTCCGAGGCCCGCGCAGCGGCCGACCCCGGGCTGAAGGCGCTGATCGAGGGCGTCGAGCTCACGGAGCGCTCGTTGCTCAACGCGCTGGAAAAGAACGGCGTGAAGAAGTTCGATCCGTCCGGTGAGAAGTTCGATCCGAACTTTCAGCAGGCGATGTACGAGGTCCCCGATCCGTCGGTGCCGTCGGGCACCGTGGTCCAGGTCGTACAGGCCGGTTACATGATCGGCGAGCGCGTGCTGCGTCCGGCACTGGTTGGTGTCTCGAAAGGCGGCGCCAAGGCGGCGCCCGCGGCCGCCAACGGCAACGAGCCCAACAACGCGGCTTGACTGGCGCTGTTGCCGGCGCACGGCCTCGTCCGCCTGCGCGAACTTGGAAATCAGCCGCGCGGCTGGATTCCGTCGCGCACCGCGCGGAAGCGCGGGAAGGCCTCCGACCATTTGTCGCGCGGGGAGCTACCGATGATGCGCAGCATGTTCGGCCCGCCGAAGATCAGCCATTGCACCACCGTCACTGCCGTATTGTCCTTGCCACTCGTGGCATCGAGCCGGGTTTCGTAAGCCTGCTGGCCGTCGACCCGGATCGGTTCCGACATGGTCATCTTCCAGTCGCGTACCCCCGGGATATCGGTTGCCGATTCCTGCGCGAACCTCGCCCGGTCGCCCGGCTCCGGCGGTGTGGCGCCGACGATGCCGATCACCATGAACGGAGCCGGCTCGAAACCGGTGGTCTCGTCGCCGTCCGCGAGCACCAGGGCAGCGCCGGGCGCCAGCGTGCGGACATTCTTGAAATTGGCGAACTCGGTCAGCTTGAACGGCATCATCGAGAGCTGTTCCTGGACCGGCACCTCCTTGCGAACGGCGGCGGAGGCAAACATCTGGCGAACCGCGTCGTCGGAATAGATCTTGGCGGCGTTCTCGGGAATCTGCACGGCGACATAGCCGGAGAAAGTGCCGCCCGACAGCATCATCGAATAGCGCTTCACGGTGGTCGCACCGTCCTTGGCGGTTTCGACGGTGTAGTAGGCAGGGCCGGCCGCCGTATCGATCGTTTGCGGCCTGATGCCGGTCGGGCCCACCGCGTCGGGCTTGGAGAAGGCGGTCTTGACCTCGTTGAAGGCGTCGGCCGGAAGCTCCGTGACCAGAACCTTGACGGAATGATCGTCCGATTCGAACCCGGAGAAGGTCTTGGCGCGGGAGAGGCCGACCAGAGGCGTCAATCCCACCCGGACCCCCGTCGGATAGGTGACGTCAGCGGCAAACGCTGGCTGTGTCGCCAAAAGAAGCAACGCAGCCACGGTCAGGTGTCGAAGACGCTTCATGAAGGGCCTTTTTGGTTTGGCAATGAGGCGATCAGATGATCGGCCGGCGCGGTCTCGCCAGTGTCAAGGACCGTCGGAGTCGGGAGGCTTTTAGCGGTTTTGACCGCGGGGCAACAGGGCAGAGCGCCGCACCCGAGGTCCGGGTCGGCGCCTTGCCCGTAGATTAACGGTCGCATTGACGGGGCGGAGTCGAGACCGACAGAACGGATATTATCTTTCAACGGCGCGGGTTTTCGGGCCTTAACGTTGCGGTCCGGTCCTTGCGGGCCGGGGTCACCCTCCTATATGAGGCTCACCGTCGCAATATCGCGAGTATTTGATCTGAAGGGGGTACGGACCGGGCGCCGTCAGGGTCCAGCCGACCTGCCGCAAACGGAAGGATATAGAGACCATGGGAAAGGTCATTGGGATCGATCTCGGCACCACGAATTCGTGCGTCGCCGTAATGGATGGCAAGAACGCCAAAGTCATCGAGAACTCCGAGGGCATGCGGACGACGCCGTCGATTGTCGCCTTCAGCGATGATGGCGAACGCCTGGTCGGCCAGCCTGCGAAGCGTCAGGCGGTGACCAATCCCGAGCGTACCTTCTTTGCGGTGAAGCGCCTGATCGGCCGCCGCTATGACGACCCGATGGTCGAGAAGGACAAGAAGCTCGTCCCCTACAAGATCGTGAAGGCCTCCAACGGCGACGCCTGGGTCGAGGCCGACGGCAAAACCTATTCGCCCTCGCAGGTCTCCGCCTTCATCCTGCAGAAGATGAAGGAGACCGCGGAAGCGCATCTCGGCCAGAAGGTCGACCAGGCCGTCATCACCGTCCCCGCCTACTTCAACGACGCCCAGCGCCAGGCCACCAAGGACGCCGGCAAGATCGCCGGCCTCGAGGTACTGCGCATCATCAACGAGCCGACGGCGGCCGCGCTTGCCTATGGCCTCGACAAGTCGAAATCCGGCACTATCGCCGTGTACGACCTCGGCGGCGGCACGTTCGATATTTCGATTCTCGAGATCGGCGATGGCGTGTTCGAGGTGAAGTCGACCAATGGCGACACGTTCCTGGGCGGCGAAGACTTCGACATGCGCCTGGTCGGCTATCTTGCCGATGAGTTCCAGAAGGAACAGGGTATCAACCTGCGCAACGACAAGCTCGCCTTGCAGCGCCTGAAGGAGGCCGCTGAAAAAGCCAAGATCGAGCTGTCCTCGACCACGCAGACCGAAATCAACCTGCCGTTCATCACCGCGGACCAGAACGGTCCCAAGCACCTGACCATGAAGCTCACCCGTGCCAAGTTCGAGGCGCTGGTCGACGACCTCATCCAGAAAACGATCGAGCCTTGCCGCAAGGCGCTGAAGGACGCCGGCGTCACCGCCGGCGAGATCGGCGAGGTGGTGCTGGTCGGCGGCATGACCCGCATGCCCAAGGTGCAGGAAGTGGTGAAGCAGTTGTTCGGCAAGGAGCCGCACAAGGGCGTCAACCCCGACGAAGTCGTCGCGATCGGCGCTGCGATCCAGGCTGGCGTGCTGCAGGGCGACGTCAAGGACGTGCTGCTGCTCGACGTGACCCCGCTGTCCCTCGGCATCGAGACGCTGGGCGGCGTGTTCACCCGCATCATCGACCGCAACACCACGATCCCGACCAAGAAGAGCCAGGTATTCTCGACCGCCGAGGATAACCAGAACGCGGTGACGATCCGCGTCTTCCAGGGCGAGCGCGAGATGGCCGCCGACAACAAGATGCTTGGCCAGTTCGACCTGATGGGCATCCCGCCGGCCCCGCGCGGCATGCCGCAGATCGAAGTGACCTTCGACATCGACGCCAACGGCATCGTCAACGTCTCGGCCAAGGACAAGGCGACCGGCAAGGAGCAGCAGATCCGCATCCAGGCCTCCGGCGGCCTGTCGGAAGCCGACATCGATAAGATGGTCAAGGACGCCGAAGCCAACGCCGCGGCCGACAAGAAGCGCCGCGAGGCGGTCGACGCCAAGAACCACGCCGACGCGCTGGTGCATTCCACCGAGAAGGCACTCGCCGAGCACGGCTCGAAGATCGGCGACGGCGAGCGCCGTTCGATCGAGGATGCCGTCAGCGACCTGAAGGAAGCGCTGAAGGGCGACGATGCCGAGGCGATCAAGGCCAAGACCAACACGCTGGCGCAGGCCTCGATGAAGCTGGGTGAGGCCATGTACAAGCAGCAGGCCGAGAGCGACGCGGCCAAGGATGCTGCGAAGGACGACGTCGTCGACGCGGAGTTCACCGAAGTCGACGACGACAAGAACAAGAAGTCTGCTTAAAGAGCGGACATAGCCATGACCCTCATTCCAAAGAGCGCCGGCAGCGTCTCGATGGGTGGGGGTCATTTTTCATTAAGCCGCAGGCTGCATCTTTCTGACATCCTTGCGGGATGAAGACGAAGTTCGGGCGGGTCTGACTGATGTCCACCAAGCGCTGCTATTACGAAACCCTGGAAGTCGAACGCAACGCTGACGAGACCAAGCTCAAGGCGGCTTTCCGCAAGCTCGCGATGAAGTGGCATCCGGACCGCAATCCGGGCGACAAGACCAGCGAGATCAAGTTCAAGGAAATCAACGAAGCCTACGAGATCCTGAAGGACAACGACAAGCGTGCCGCCTATGACCGGTTCGGGCACGCTGCGTTCGAGCATGGCGGCCCGGGCGGCGGTCATCCCGGCTTCGGCGCCGGCTTCGCGTCTTCTTTCTCCGATATTTTCGAAGACCTGTTCGGCATGGCGGGTGGCCGCGGTCGTGGCGGCCGCGAGCGCGGCGCCGACCTCCGCTACAACATGGAAATCACCCTGGAGGAGGCTTTCCAGGGCAAGACCGCGCAGATCGAGATTCCGGTCTCAGTCACCTGCGACTCCTGCTCCGGCACCGGCGCCAAGGCCGGCACCAAGCCGAAGACCTGCTCGATGTGCGGTGGGCAAGGGCGGATGCGGCAGGCCCAGGGCTTCTTCACGCTGGAGCGGACCTGCCCTGGCTGTCAGGGCCGTGGTCAGATGATCGAGGACGCTTGCCCGTCGTGCTTGGGCTCCGGCCGGGTGCAGCGCGATCGCACGCTGTCGGTCAACATTCCGCAGGGTGTTGAGGACGGCACGCGGATCAGGCTCGCCGGTGAAGGCGAGGCCGGCGTCCGCGGCGGGCCTCCCGGCGACCTCTACATCTTCCTGTCGCTGACGGCGCACCAGTTCTTCCAGCGCGACGGCGCCGATCTGCATTGCCGCGTGCCGATCTCGATGGTGACGGCAGCGCTCGGCGGCGAATTCGAGGTGCCGACCATCGACAAGGGCAAGACCAAGGTGAAAGTGCCCGCCGGAACCCAGTCCGGCCGCCGCTTCCGGATCGCGTCAAAGGGCATGCCGGTGCTCCGCTCGCGCCAGACCGGCGACATGTACGTCCAGGTGGTCGTGGAAACGCCGCAGAATCTCACCAAGAAGCAGCAGGAATTGCTGGCTGAGTTCGAAAAGCTCTCCTCCGGCGTGACCCAGCCGGAGGCCGCGGGCTTCTTCACCAAGGTCAAGGACTTCTTCGGCAACCGCGCCACCGGCTAGCCGCGCCGCGGGCCTGCGCGAAAAAATTGAGAAATCACCGAGCCTTATCGCTATTCGCGAATGCCCTGGCTGCGTGGCCGCGGCCGCGTTTGGCTTGACCGCCCTGCTTTGGACCTATACGTCTTGATGACTGTTTTCTGACATCCACCGCGAAATCCCGCGGTGTCCCGTCTGGTACTGACAATGCCTTTGCAATCGTCCGTGCGCGCGTTGAAGAAGCCTCGTCTTGACGACGAGGTTCGTTTTCTGCGGTCATGGATCGAAAAGCCGTTGCATGTGGGCGCCGTCATGCCGTCAGGACGGCTGCTCGCGCGCACGATGGCGCAATATGTCGATAAGGATGCCGAGGGCCCCGTCGTCGAATTGGGACCGGGTACCGGTGCCATCACCACCGCACTGATTGCTCGCGGCGTCGACCCCAGGCGGCTGGTATTGGTCGAATACAATCCCGGCTTTTGTGCGCTGCTGCGCGACCGCTATCCGCAGGCGAAGGTGGTGCAGGGCGACGCCTATACCTTGCGCGATACGCTCTGGAATGTCCTGAGCGCGCCGGCGTCGGCGATGGTGTCCGGCTTGCCGCTGGTCACCAAGCCGATGCTGACGCGCCTGAAGCTGATCCGCGACGCCTTCGCGGCGCTCGCGCCCGGCGCACCCTTCGTGCAGTTCACCTATTCGGTCGCGCCGCCGATTCCGAAATCGCTGCCCGGCGTGTCCACAGAGGCGTCCGAGCGAATCTGGATGAATCTTCCGCCTGCTCGCGTCTGGGTGTATCGCAAGGATTGATGCCGCCCGGCGCGCATTCGCTGGGCGATGAAAGCCCCGAATGCATTTTCAATGTCCGCGCTGAAAATCCTGGTCGTCCCCGGTTCGCTGCGCACCGGTTCGCATAATGCGAAGCTGGCGATGGCAGCGGCCCATGAGTTTGCGCAAGCCGGCGCGGACGTGACGCGGATATCGCTCGCCGACTATCCATTGCCAATCTATGACGGCGACCTGCAGGCGAAATCCGGGGTGCCGAAGAACGCGGTCAATCTAAAGCGCATGATGGGCTCGCATCATGGCGTGGTGATCGTGACGCCCGAGTACAACTCCTCGGTGCCGCCACTCGTCAAGAATACCATCGACTGGATCACCCGCGTGCAGGATCCGCACGAGGCCCGCGGCCAGGTATTTCGGGAAAAGCCCTTCGCGATTGCGGCGGCGTCCGAAGGACGGCTCGGCGGAACGCGCGCGCTTGCCGCGCTGCGGCTGATTCTCTCGGCCTGCCACGCCACGGTGGTGCCCAATCAGCTTGCGTTGTCGTTCGCCGATCAGGCCTATGACGATATGGACAGATTGAAGAAAGAGGCCGATATCGAGGCGCTGAAGGCGCTGGTGCGGCAATTGATCGAAGTCTCCCAGCACATGATGTGAGGTGACTATGCAGCCAGCCAACATCCCCGTGAAAGATCGGCTGATCGTCGGGCTTGATCTGCCCGACGTCGAACGGGCGGAAGCCATGGTTGCCAAGCTTGGCGACAGCGTGAACTTTTACAAGATCGGCTATCAACTCGCTTATGCCGGCGGGCTGCCGCTGGTGCGCAAGCTTGCCGACCAGGGCAAGAAGGTCTTCGTCGATCTGAAGCTGCACGACATCGGCAACACGGTCGCGCGCGGCGTCGAGAGCATCGCCAGAACGGGTGCGACCTTCCTGACCGTGCATGCCTATCCGCAGACCATGAAGGCTGCAGTCGAGGCGCGCGCTGGGACGGATTTGAAGATCCTCGCAGTCACAGTGCTCACGTCCTACGACGATAGCGACCTGCATGCCGCCGGCTACCGGCTCGGCGTGTCCGATCTGGTGGAGGCGCGCGCCCAGCAGGCGCAGGTGCTCGGGGTCGATGGCCTCGTCTGCTCGCCCGAGGAGGCTGCCTCCTTGCGCAAGATCATCGGTCACCAGATGCGGCTGGTCACGCCTGGCATCCGTCCGGCGGGCACGGCGACCGGCGACCAGAAACGCATCATGACGCCGGCGCGCGCGATCGCCGCCGGCAGCGACTATCTGGTGGTGGCGCGGCCTGTGATTGAGGCTGCCGATCCCAAGGCCGTCGCCGAAGCCATTCTGGCTGAGATTACCCCGCCTCTGGCGGCCTGAAGGGAAGGAACATCAACAATGGCAAAAGGCTACTGGATCGGTCGCGTCGACGTCCACAATGAGGAAGGTTACAAAGCTTATGCCGCGGCCAATCCCGCGATCTTCAAGAAATTTGGCGCTCGCTATGTCGTCCGCGGCGGCGCGTTCGAAGGCGTCGAGGGCCAGAGCCGTTCGCGCAATGTGGTGATCGAATTTCCGGACTACGCGGCCGCGATGGCCTGCTATCGCTCGCCGGAATACCAGGAGAACATCAAACGGCGGCAGCCGCATTCGATCGCCGACCTCATCATCATCGAAGGCTTCGACGGGCCGCAGCCCTGACCTTCACCATTCCTCGTCATGCCAGGGCATGACGAGGTGAATGACCCTCGGTTCCCCGCTGGTTGCCGGAACGGCCCGCGCCCGCTATAGGGCGGGGAGAGGTTTTGCCATGGCTGATATGCGTTTGATTGTTGCAGGAGCCGGCGGTCGCATGGGCCGGGCACTGACGCGCGTGATTTCCGAAACCCCCGGGGCCGTCCTGACTGGTGCCTTGGAGGCACCGGGATCGGAGCTTCTCGGCAGGGACGCCGGTGTCCTCGCTGGCCTCCCCGAGAACGGGATCAAGCTCTCGGCCGATCTCTGGGCGCTGTCGAAAGAAGCCGACGGCATCCTCGATTTCACCGTGCCGGGCGCCACGATCGCGAATGTCGCGATCGCCGCCCAGCGCGGTCTTGTTCACGTGATCGGCACGACCGGCCTCTCCCCGTCCGATGAGGCCGTGATCAGAAGCGTCACCGAGCGCGCGGTCGTGGTGAAGTCGGGCAATATGAGCCTTGGCGTCAATCTGCTGGCGGCGCTGGTCAAGCGCGTGGCGCAGTCGCTCGGAGAGACCTTCGATATCGAAATCCTGGAGATGCACCACAGGGCCAAGATCGACGCGCCATCGGGCACCGCGTTGATGTTGGGCGAGGCCGCCGCTGCGGGCCGCAAGATCGCCCTTGAACAGCGATCGGTACGCGGGCGCGACGGCGTCACCGGCGCGCGCCGTTCGGGCGATATCGGCTTCGCATCCTTGCGCGGCGGCACCTCCGCAGGCGACCACAGCGTCATCTTCGCCGGGCCTCATGAACGCGTCGTCCTCTCACATCATGCGGAGGATCGCATCCTTTTCGCGCATGGTGCGTTGAAGGCGGCGTTGTGGGCGCACGGCAAGAAACCGGGCTTTTACACGATGGCCGACGTGCTGGGGCTGAGCGACTTCTGAAATCCGCGAAATGGAATCACGATAATGAGCGATCGTCTCCTTGTGCTCGTGCGCCACGGCCAGAGCGACTGGAATCTGAAGAATCTCTTCACCGGCTGGAAGGACCCTGATCTGACCGAGCAGGGCATTGCTGAGGCGAAAGACGCCGGCCGCAAGCTGAGGGCGCAAGGGTTGAAGTTCGACATTGCCTTCACCTCGGTCTTGAAGCGCGCTCAGCATACGCTCGATCTGATTTTGTCCGAGATCGGCCAGACCGGCCTGCCGACCAGGAAGAATCTCGCGCTGAACGAGCGCGACTATGGCGACCTCTCCGGCCTCAACAAGGACGACGCGCGCAAGAAATGGGGCGAGGATCAGGTGCTGATCTGGCGCCGCTCCTATGACGTGGCGCCGCCTGGCGGCGAGAGCCTGAAGGATACATTGGCGCGTGCCTTGCCCTACTACGTCCAGGAGATACTGCCCTGCGTGCTGCGCGGCGAGCGGGTGCTCGTTGCAGCCCATGGCAATTCGCTTCGCGCGCTGATCATGGTGCTGGAGAGGCTTTCACCTGAAAGCATCCTGAAGCGCGAGCTCGCCACCGGCGTGCCGATCATCTATCGGCTCAACGACGACGCCACCGTGGAATCTAAGCTGGATCTCGCAGCATAAGTGAGACTGCGTGGGGTGGGCAAAGGCGCGCATCTCACGCAGCCTTCGCGCTGACTTGTCCGGCTTCCCAGCCGAGGATCGCCTGCTTGCGGGTGATGCCCCAGTGATAGCCGGTCAGCTTGCCGTCCTTGCCGAGCGCGCGATGGCAGGGCACCACGAACGACACCGGGTTCTTGCCGATCGCCGCTCCGACCGCGCGCGAGGCCTTCGGGCTTTTGATCGAGGTCGCGATGTCCGAGTAGGAGACCGCCTTGCCCATCGGGATCTTCAACAGCGTCTCCCACACCCGAACCTCGAAGTCGGTGCCGATCAGGACCACGCGGAGCGGCTGATCCGGTCGCCATAGCTTGGGGGTGAAGATGCGCTGCGCCAGCGGCGCCGTGGCGATATAATCCTCGATATAGGTCGCGTTCGGCCAGCGCCCCTTCATGTCGGCGAGTGCGATTTGCTCTTCACCGGGATCGGCGAAGGCCAGTCCCGCGAGCCCGCGGCTGGTTGCCATCACGATGGCCGTACCGAACGGCGAGGGGTGAAAGCCGTAATGTATCGTCATGCCGACGCCGCCATTCTTCCACTCGCCCGGTGACATCGCTTCGTGGGTGACGAACAGATCGTGCAGCCGTCCCGGACCCGAGAGACCGGAGTCGAGTGCGGCATCGAGCACGCTGGCCGACCCCCGCAGCAAGCCCTTCGCGTGGTCGAGGGTGAGTGCCTGCATGAAGGCCTTGGGTGTCAGGCCGGCCCAGCGGCGGAACAGGTGGTGCAGCTCGTCGGGCGTTGCACCGGCGGCGTCTGCCACGGCTTCGATGGTCGGCTGCGTCCGCCAGTGCTCGGAGATGAAGGCGATCGCGCGGCGAACGGAATCATAGTCGCGCAGCGCGGCGGCCTGGGTGCCTGGTTTGGCCAGGCGCAAATCATGTATGGCGAGTGTCATCATGGTGTCTGATGTAGGTCGCCGGCCCATTTCAAACCACCCGATTCCCGACAAGCCCTAGCTTAAGGGTTATAAGTCACGCCGCGCCGGGCGGCGGCGAGCCCTGCCTTCAAGGCATTGGAAAAGCTGGCTTTTTCATCCGGACTCAAGAAGCTGCCGACCGCCATCCGGTGCCCGCGGGACACCAGATAGAGGTGCTCGATGCCGAACTCCTCATGGGTGACCTGGTCGACCCGCACCCAGAGCGGATTGAGCACCCATTCGGCGATATGGCCGCGATGGCTGATCCGCCGCAGGCGGAGTTCGCTCGGCGTCACCGAAATTTCTTCACGGGCCTTGGCACGACGAAAATTGATCTTGAAGGCCCAGTAGATTGCGAGCACGTCGAGGCCGAAAAAGCCGAACACAGGCCAGGCCCCCATCAGCAGGAACGCCGCGCCGGCTGCAAAGCTGATCACGCTGAGGAACGCCATTACCAGCAGGAAACCAGAGCGGTTGAGCGAGCGGTGCGGTGTGAGCAGCGCCGAGAACAGCACCGGGTCGGGCCCGTCGGGATCAAAATCGTTGCCTGCGGTCATGGCGTATCAGTATATCCCCTCCATGGCCAAAATCATCCGCCTCCAACGCACCAAACAGGCTTCCGTTCGATCGTTGCCGAAGCAGGCGGCAAAGGCCAAGTCGGCACATGCCGCTCCGAGAAAGGCCCAAAAGGCCAAGAAACCCAAGGCCACCAAAGCCAGGACCATCAAAGCCAGGACCACGAGAGCCAAAACCGCCAAACCCTGGACTCCGGTGGAAGTCCGCGAGGCTTTTGAGCGCTTCCGCAAAGCCAATCCCGATCCCAGGGGTGAGCTGGAGCACCTCAATCCGTTCACGCTTTTGGTTGCCGTCGTGTTGTCGGCGCAAGCGACCGACGCCGGCGTCAACCGCGCAACGCGCGAATTGTTCAAGGTTGCCGATACCCCGCAGAAGATGCTCGAACTCGGCGAAGGGCGGTTGCGCGACTACATCAGGACCATCGGCCTCTACCGAACCAAGGCGAAGAACGTGATCGCGCTGTCGCGGATGCTGCTCGCCGATTTCGGCGGCGAGGTGCCCCGCACGCGCGCCGAGATCGAATCATTGCCGGGCGCGGGCCGCAAGACCGCCAATGTCGTGCTCAACATGGCCTATGGCGAGCATACCATGGCAGTAGACACGCACGTCTTCCGCGTCGGCAATCGCACCGGGCTTGCGCCCGGCAAGACGCCGCTCGAGGTCGAGCTTGGATTGGAGAAAATCATTCCTTCCGAGTTCATGCTGCACGCCCATCACTGGCTTATCCTGCACGGCCGCTACACCTGCCTCGCGCGCAAGCCGCGCTGCGAGGTATGCCTGATCAACGATCTTTGCCGCTGGCCCGAAAAGACGGTCTGAGAATGCGGTGCGGACGTGCGCTGGCAACCGCAGCGTTACGTGTTCGCTAAACATTGAGGATGCCATCAACTTAGTGTGAAGAGGCGGTTCGGAACGTCGCCGAAATAATCGCCTTTTTGTGCGGTTCTTGACCTTTGGGGTAACAGAGGCAGGGACAGCCAGATGAAGCAGACGGCCGCGCTCGTTTCACTGGCGACCTCGGTCCCGCCCCATCAATTTCACCAGAATCAGATACTTGCGGCCGCGCGTGGCGTGATGGCGGATCGCTATCCGGAGTTCGAAACGCTTGCGAGCCTGTTCGCGCACACCGGCATTCGCCATCGCTACGGCGTCATGCCGATCGAATGGTATCTCGAGCGGCGCGGCTGGCCCGAGCGCACGAAAGCCTTTCTGGAAGGCGCTGAAAAGCTGTTTGTCGATGCCGCGCGGAAAGCGCTGGCGCGGGCCGATACTGCTGCCAGCGACATCGATACCGTCGTCACGGTCTGCTCGACCGGCATTGCAACGCCAACCCTGGAAGCGCGCGTCGCGGCTCTGATGGGATTTCGCAGTGACGTCTCCCGTGTACCGGTGTTCGGCCTCGGATGCGCGGGCGGCGTGTCGGGGCTTGCGATCGCGGCGCGGCTGGCGCAATCGCGACCCGGAACCAACGTACTGCTGGTCGCGCTCGAGCTTTGCACGCTCGCGGTCCGGCATGATCAATTGACCAAGGCCAATATCGTCGCCGCGAGCCTGTTCGGCGATGGCGCTGCTGCCGTGGTGCTCCGCGCTGGCGACGGCGGGATGACGCGGGTCGAAGCATCCGGCGAAAAGCTCTGGCCGGCAACGCTCGGTATCATGGGCTGGAGCGTCGATCCCGAAGGCTTTGGGGTGATCTTTCAGCGGACGATTCCCGATTTCGTGCAGGAGCACATGGGAGACGCCGTCGCCGAGATGGTCGCCAAGATGGAGTTCTCGCTCGCCGAGATCGACCGCTTCATCTGTCATCCCGGCGGCGCCAAGGTCATCGTGGCGCTGGAGCGCGCGCTCTCGCTGCAGCAGGGCGCGCTCGATCATGAGCGTGACGTCATCGCCGACTACGGCAACATGTCGGCGCCGACCGTGCTGTTCGTGCTGGAACGCGCGCTGGCCCAAGGCATGCCGCCGCGCTCGCTTCTGACCGCACTCGGACCGGGCTTTACCGCAAGCTGTGTCGCCTTGCGGCACGCGGCATGAGCCTCGCCTCGACCATCCTCGCGCTGGTGACGCTGCAGCGGCTGGGCGAGCTCATGCTGGCGCACCACAATACGAAAAGGCTGCTGGCGCGCGGCGCATTCGAGATTGATGCAGCGCATTACCCGTTGATCGTCGCGGTTCACGCGGCCTGGCTGATCGTTTTGTGGGTCTATGGACGAGATCAGGAAGTGAATTTGGTCTTGTTGACCGGGTTCGTCGCGCTGCAGGGTGTTCGCGTGTGGGTTCTCGCGACCCTCGGATTGCGCTGGACCACGCGCATCATGGTGCTGCCGGGTGAAACGCTGATCACTGCCGGTCCCTATCGCTATCTCGCCCACCCGAACTACGCCGTGGTCGTCGGGGAAATTGCACTGCTCCCGCTGGCGCTGCACCTGCCGGCGGTGGCGCTGGTGTTCACGATCCTGAATGGAGCGGTGCTGTTCATCCGCATCCGCGCCGAAAGCCGCGCCCTCCACGAATTAAGTCGCGCGCCGTCATGAACGCGCTGCAGGAGACAGGCGTGCCGGCGCCCGATGCCTCGATATGGTCCGGCTTCCTCCTGATGTGTCTTGGCATGTTCATGGCGATCCTGGATATCCAGGTGGTCGCGACGTCGCTGCCTTCGATCCAGGACGCGCTCGGCATTTCCCGCGACGCGATGAGCTGGATCCAGACTGCCTATCTGATCGCCGAAGTGATCGCCATTCCCTTGACCGGGCTGTTGACGCGCACGTTCAGCCTGCGTTGGCTGTTCGTGGCCGCGGTCGCGCTGTTCACGCTTGCCTCGATCGGCTGCGCCCTCAGTACAGATTTCGCGATACTGCTCGTCTTCCGCATCGTGCAGGGATTTTCCGGCGGTGCGCTGATCCCCGCCGTATTCTCGGCGGTGTTCATGTTGTTTCCACCAAGGCTGCATGCGGTCGCCACCACGATCGGCGGCGTAGTCGCGGTGCTGGCGCCGACGATTGGGCCCATCGTCGGTGGCTTCATCACCGCGACCTGGTCGTGGCCCTGGCTGTTCCTGATCAATGTCGTTCCCGGCCTCATCGCAGCTACGGTGACGCCATTTCTGTTGCCGCGCCATAAACCCTTTCTCGGTGAGCTGCGACAGCTCGATGTTGTTTCGCTGATCCTGATGGCGGCTGCGTTGGCGAGCCTCGAGATCGGCCTGAAGCAGGCACCGCAACGCGGCTGGCTTTCCACATCCTGTGCTGGCCTGCTGCTCGCGAGCGCCGTCGGTCTCGCCCTGTTCCTGTGGCGGACCTCGCGCGCGGCGCATCCGGTGCTGCGGCTCGTTGCGCTAAGACGGCGCTCGTTCGCGCTCGGATGTGCCTTGAGCTTCTGTCTTGGCGTCGGGCTCTACGGCTCGGTCTATCTGATGCCGGTGTTCCTGGCGTTTGTGCGCCGCCACGACGCCTTCGAGATCGGCACGGTCATGCTGGTCACCGGCGTGGCACAGCTCATCGCCGCGCCAGTTGCCGCCGTGCTGGAGAGCCGCATCGGCGCGCGGCGGCTGACGGCGGCGGGTTTCGCCCTGTTCGCGCTCGGCCTCGCCTTGAGTTATCTCCAGCCACGCACCGCCGATTTCAACGAGATGTTCTGGCCGCAGGTCCTGCGCGGGGTTGCAATCATGTTCTGCCTGTTGCCACCGACCCGCATCGCGCTTGGCGATCTGCCGGAAATCGAAGTCGCCGATGCCAGCGGCCTCTTCAACCTGATGCGCAACCTCGGTGGTGCTATCGGGATTGCGCTGATCGACACCGTCATTTACGGCCGCGTCGTCACCTATGCCGAGAATTTCCGCGAGCGCCTGCTGGCCGGAGACGTGACCGCGGCGAAGGTGATCGGGCTCGACCCGTCGCTGCTGCTCAAACGCGCGGCTGGCCCGCCAACCGACGCCGAAATCGCTTACGTGCGGCCATTGGTCGAGAAGGCGGCGCTTGCGCTCTGCATCAACGAGGCCTGGCTGTTACTCGCCGGTTTTGCGATGATAGGTCTGTTGCTGGTGCCGTTCGCGCGCGACGCCAGATGACGCTAGATTGATCGCGCGCTCCTTGGCCTTGTCGGCTCGATCAGTTCGCGCCGCGGCCCGGAGAGGCGCTTGTGCATATGCACCATCAGCGCCATGCCGAACAGCGGCGTCGCCAGGTTGACGATCGGGATCGAGACAAAGGCCGCGATGATCGCGCCGGCGGTGAAGATCGTCGCCGCGTTGTCCTTGCGCATCAGCTTGGCTTCCGCCGGCGGGCGAAAGCGCATCGCGGCGAGCTCGAAATATTGCTTGCCCAATAGCCATGCGGTGGCGATGAAGAACACGAGAAAGCCCGCGCCGGCCACCAGCACGAAGGGCAGCGCGATCAGATAGACCAGAATCGTCAGCAGCGCGACCTTGATGCCCTCCACCATGGCAATGCCGAGCGGTAGCGCTACGCCGGGCGCTTCAGCCGGATAATATTCGCGCTCGACGAGATCGCCAACATCGTCGACGAAAAAGCCCGCAATCAGCGAGCTGATCGCCGGCATCAGGAAAATGCCGCCAAGCACGACGCCAAGCCCCGCCGCGATCGAAACCACCCACGCGAGCAGGTTGATCGGCGTGTGATAGGTGGGCCCGAGCATCCCCTCCGCCCAGCCTTCGCCATAGGTCGCAAACCAGCTCAACAGCCGCTGCAGGCCGATCGCGAGCACGATGATCAGCACCAGCGCAAGACCGATCGAACGCCACAGGATCGAGCGCATCGGCGGCGACAGGATTTGCGATAGCGCCTTGGCGGCGGCGTCAAGCATAGCGGGTGACCTTCTCGAATTTGCAATCGGGAGGTAGGCACACGCGCGCTCTTAGGCAAGAGCGGCAAACCGGGCCGGCTTGCCAGCGCTTTGGAACGCTACGAGTCGAGCGGCTTGCCGCGCACGCTCGGCCCGAAGGTGGCGAGTGTCACGATCACCACGACCATGGCGATCGTGATCAGGCCGAACACTCCGCCGACACCGGCCTGTTTCAACATGTAGGCCACGATGAAGCCGGAGAACATCGCGCTGAGGCGGCTCATCGAATAGACGAGCCCGGCCGCGCGCGCACGCACTGCGGTCGGGAACACTTCGGTCTGGTAGGCGTGATAGGCATAAGACATGACCGTGTTGGCCGCCGTCAACAGCACGCCGCAAACGATCAATAGTGCCGGCGCCGCGAGCTGCGAGAAAGCAATGCCGAAGATGATGATCGCGAGGCAGGCGCCACTGATGATCCATTTGCGCTCGAAACGGTCGGCGAAGCTTGCGGCGATGAAGGGCGCAATCGGATAGGCAAAGGCGACGATGAAGGCATATTCCAGGCTCTTGGTGACGGTGATGCCTTTCTGGACAAGAAGCGTCGGCACCCAATTGGCGAAGCCGTAGAAGCCAAAGGCCTGGCAGAGGTTGAAGATCATGAACATCACGACCAGCGAGACATAGGGCGGCTTGAACAGGTCGCCGAAACTCACCATCGGCATCGCCGCCGAGGCGCGGCCCTCCGCCATGGTCGTAGGTTGCGCGCTCGCCCCGGTCGCAGCCTCGAGCGTGCGCAAAACGGCGAGCGCCTCGGCACCCCGGCCGTGACGTGCAAGCCAGAGCGGGCTTTCCGGCACCATGAGCCGCAGGATCCAGATCACCATGCTCGCCGCAGCGCCGATCAGCACCACCCAGCGCCAGCCATCGAGGCCCATGGGCGAGAGCGGCACCAGCCACCAGGCGAGGAACGCCACGACCGGCACCGCCACGAACATCACGGCCTGGTTGACAGCAAAGGCGCGGCCGCGCATCCAGCTTGGCACCAGCTCGGTGATATAGGCGTCGATGGTGATGATCTCGACGCCGATGCCGATTCCGGCAAGGAAGCGCCACAACAGCACGCCGCCCGACGTGGTCTGGAACGCCATGATCGCCGACGCCGCGCTGTAGCCGAGCAAGGCCCAGGTGAAGATCGAGCGGCGGCCGAACCGGTCGGCGAGAAAGCCGAGGAAGAACGTGCCGACGAACAAGCCGGCAAAGGTCGCCGCGACAAAAGCGCCGATACCGGAGAAGCCGAAGAACGCCTCCGTCGTGGTGGTCAGGAGTTTGCCGCGGCCAAGGCCCGGCGCGATATAGCCCGTCAGGAACAAGTCGTACATCTCAAAGCAGCCGCCGAGCGACAGCAGGATCACGAGCCGCCAGAGATAGGAGGACGCCGGCAGGCTTTCGAGCCGCCGCGAGATTTCGGTCGGGCCGGCGGATGCGGCCGCGAAATCGGTTCCGGCGTCGATACTGACGGAGCTCATGATGGTCCTCCCCTTTTGACGATGTTCGCGCCGCCCCTTTTTCCACGGGCTTTGGCGCGGGCGTCATGTTGGCGTCCGCGAGCCAGAAATCCAGACGAACATATCGATGGGAGCGATCGAGAAAATCGATAGCTCTAAATGAGTAACTTTGCCTGCCAGGCGCCCCGTCTGACCTGCTCGGCGATCAGCGCCAGCATCAGCCGGCGCATCTCCTCCATCACATAGGTCATCGGGCGGTTGCGCAGGCGGCAAAGATAGAGCGTGCGCGTCAGCTTCGGCTCGATCACCTCGCGCGCGATCAGCGTACCGGCCTGAAGCTGCTCCTTGACGAAGAGCTGGGTGGCGATGGCGCAGCCGAATCCCGCCAGCAGCGCCCCGGTCATGCCGGAAATCGAGTTGAGATGCAGGATGGCGTTGGCCTCGAGCCGCTTCAGCAGCACGGGATCGTCGAGCAGCGCGCGCGAGGACAGCCCGTGCAGCAGCAGGATCATCGGCAGTCGGGTCAGCTCCTCGAAGGTGATCGGCTTCTTGCTCTTGCCGATGAGCTTGGCCGTGCCGACGCAGAACATCTGCTCCTCCAGCACCGGCTCGGCGATCAGGTCCTTTTCCGATGGCGGATTATAGACCAGCGCGAGATCGACCTCGGACGCCATCAGATGCATCAGCGTCGGGCCCGACAGGCTCTCGGTCAGCGAGAGCCTGAGATTGGGATAATCAGCGAGCACGGTCTTCATCAGGGGAACGCCGATCGCTTTCACGCCCGAATTGGCCATGCCAATCGAGACGTCGCCGGCGATGACGCCCGAGCCTTCGCGGATTTCCCGCTCCGCCGCCGCCATCGCGCGCAGGATGATGCGCGCATGCTCATAGAGGCGCTCGCCGGCCGCAGTCGGCTCCATGCCGCGCGGCTTGCGGTCGAACAGCGGCGTTGCGAACTCGGCTTCGAGGTTCGATATGTGATGGCTGAGCGCGGACTGTGCGACATTGGCCTGATCGGCCGCCCGCGACAGGTTGCGTTGCTCGTAAACGGTGATGAAATAGCGAAGTTGGCGCGAATCCATCGGTTTTGCGTTCTGGAATGGCGAAGGCACTCTTCGCTAGATTATATTTTTCAGATGACTCGGGAAAGCCTAGGGTTGTCCTAAGAAACAGGAGACGATCGATGACCGGAACCGCACTGCCGCTGGAGGGCGTAAGGGTCATCGAGATGACCCACATGGTGATGGGCCCGACCTGCGGCATGATCCTGGCGCAGTTAGGGGCCGAGGTCATTAAGATCGAGCCGCCCGCGGGCGACAAGACGCGTACCCTCGGCGGCATGGGAACTGCGTTCTTTCCGCTGTTCAACCGCGGCAAGCGCAGCGTCGTGCTCGATCTTGCTGACGCGGAAGACCGCGAGACCCTGCATCGCCTGCTCGAAACCGCCGACGTATTTCTGGAGAATTTCCGCGACGGACAGCTGGAGCGGCAGGGTCTGGGCGCGGCGCAGCTTCGCGAGAAATATCCGCATCTGATCGTCGCCGGCCACAAGGGCTTCCTGTCCGGACCCTACGAGCATCGCCCTGCCCTCGACGAGGTCGTGCAGATGATGTCCGGCCTCGCCGCCATGACCGGCACCAAGGACAAGCCGCAGCGCGTCGGCTCCTCCGCTAATGACATCATGGGCGGCATGTTCGGCGTGATCTCGATCCTGGCCGCGCTCTACCAGAAGCGCGCAGGTCGTGCCTCCGGCGCCGATATCCGCATCGGCCTGTTCGAGAACTGCCTGTTCCTCGTCGCCCAGCACATGGTCGAATACGAGATGACCGGCAACAAGCCGCGCTCGATGCCGGAGCGCGAGCACGCCTGGCCGATCTACGACATCTTCGATGCCGCCGACGGCCAGCGCATCTTCATCGGCGTCGTCACCGAGGGCCATTGGCGGAGCTTCTGCAAGGAGTTCGGCATGCAGGAATTCCTGGATGACCCGAACCTGCGCACGACGACGGATCGCATTCTGGCGCGCGCTCGAATTATTCCCTGCGTGGCCGAGATCATCAAGGACTGGGACGTCGCAAGGCTGTCGGAGAAGCTCGACGCGCTCAACATCTGCTTCTCTCCGATCAACCGGCCCGAAGATCTCTTCACCGATCCGCACGTGTTGCGGCCGGGCGGCCTCGTCCAGAATTTCAATGTCGATGGCGCGCCATTCCGGGTTCCGGCGTTGCCGATCGAATGGAACGGCGCCAATATCGGCGAAGGGTTGAAAGTGGCGCCGCTCGGCGCCGACACCGCGGCCGTCCGAGCCGAACTCGCGAGCAAAGAAACCGAAGAAGACATGAGGAAACGCGCATGACCGACGTTCAGAAAATCTATCCCGATGGCCGCGTCACCCTGCGCGAAGTCGGCTTGCGAGACGGCCTGCAGCTCGTCAAGACCGTCCCGTCAACACAGGCCAAGCAGCGCTGGCTCCGCGACGAATACGCCGCAGGCGTGCGCTGTTTCGAAGTCGGCTCCTTTCTGCCTGCCAAGACCTTTCCGCAATTCGTCGATGTCCGCGACATCGTCGCGACCGCCGCCGCTCTCCCCGGGGCGCACGGCATTGCGCTCACGCTGAACGAGCGCGGCGTCAATGAAGCGCTTGCCTCTGGCGTTCCCGAAATCGCCTCCGTGGTTTCGGCGACGGAAGAGCACAGCCAGGCCAATGCCCACCGCTCGCGTGACTCCGCGATCGCTAATGTCAAGCGCATGTGTGAGCTGCGCGACGCCAGTGCGCACAAGCCGATCGTGCATGCCGCGATCTCGATGGCGCTTGGCTGCTCGATCGCGGGTGCCGTCGACCCGAACGAAGTGATTCGGCTGGTCGAAAAGTGTCTTGAGGCTGGTGTCGATGCGGTCGGCATCGCCGATACCGTGGGCTATGCCGGGCCGAAGGCGGTCGGCGATCTGACCAAAGCCGCGGTGAAGATCGCCGGCAAGACGCCAATCTGCGTGCATCTGCACGATACCCGCGGCATGGGGATCGCGAACGCCGCTGCCGCGCTCGACGAAGGCGCGCGCATCCTCGACGGCTCGCTCGGCGGCCTCGGCGGCTGTCCGTTCGCGCCGGGCGCCACCGGCAACGTCGTGTTCGAGGACCTGGTCTTCCTGTGCGAGAGCAAGGGATTTGCCACCGGCATCGACATCGAGAAGCTGGTTGCGGTGCGCTCGATCCTGCGCTCGGAGATGCCGAACGAACCGCTTTACGGCGGGCTCGCCCGGGCCGGCCTGCCCTGCGCGACTGCGGCGAAGGCGGCCTGACTACAATCGCGTCGCGCGCAGGCGCAGCGCGTTGCCCACCACGCTCACCGACGACAGCGCCATCGCGGCTGCTGCGATGATCGGCGACAACAGGATGCCGAAGGCGGGATAGAGGATGCCCGCCGCGATCGGAATCCCGGCAGAGTTGTAGATGAAGGCGAAGAACAGGTTTTGCCGGATGTTCCTCATCGCCGCCAGCGACAGTTTGCGAGCGCGCACGATGCCGGTGAGATCGCCCTTCAACAGGGTCACGCCGGCGCTTTCCATCGCGACGTCGGTGCCCGTGCCCATGGCGATGCCGACATCGGCCGCGGCGAGCGCCGGCGCGTCGTTGACACCGTCGCCGGCCATCGCAACGATGCGGCCCGCGTTGCGCAATTTCGCAACAACCGCGCTTTTCTGATCCGGCAGCACTTCGGCTTCGACCTCGGAAATCCCGAGCCTCTTCGCGACGGCGGTTGCGGTCGTCCGGTTATCGCCGGTCAGCATGATCACGTTGACGCCTTCCTCTGCGAGCGCCTTCAGCGCTTCCGGCGTCGAAGCCTTGACGGGATCGGCGATCGCAAACAGCCCCGCGAGCTTCCCATCGATCGCCATGTTGATCACGGTCGCGCCGTCGCCGCGCAGGCGCTCAGCGTCAGCGGCGAGTGGCGCGGCGTCGATGCCGATCGACGACAGATAGTTAGCGTTGCCGAGCGCGATGGATTTGCCGTTCACCTCGCCGGTTGCGCCCTTGCCTGAGGGTGAATCAAACCCCTCGACAGCACCTAGCTCAAGCTCGCGCTGCCTCGCTGCGCGCACGATCGCATCCGCCAGCGGATGTTCGCTTGACCGCTCGACGCTCGCGGCAAGTCTCAGGATTTCGTTCTGCTGGAAGCCGGCCGCTGGAACAATCGCCGTCACGCTCGGCTTGCCCTCGGTCAGCGTGCCGGTTTTGTCGACGACCAGCGTGTCGACCTTCTCCATGCGCTCCAGCGCTTCTGCATTCTTGATCAGTACGCCGGCCCGAGCGCCGCGGCCGACGCCAACCATAATCGACATCGGTGTGGCAAGGCCGAGCGCGCAGGGGCAGGCGATGATGAGCACGCTGACGGCGGCAACCAGACCAAAGGCAAGCCGCGGCTCCGGACCAAACGTTGCCCAGGCTGTGAAAGCCGCGATCGCCGCAACAATCACCGCAGGCACGAACCAGCCCGCGACCTGATCGGCGAGCCGTTGGATCGGCGCGCGCGAACGCTGCGCATCCGCGACCATCTGCACGATCTGAGCCAACAACGTCTCGCGCCCGACCTTGTCCGCGCGCATCACAAAGCTGCCGGATTGGTTGAGCGTGCCTGCGATGACGCGCGCGCCGGCCTCCTTGGTGACCGGCATGGACTCGCCCGTCACCAGCGATTCATCGAGCGCGGAGCGGCCCTCCAGAATGACGCCGTCGACCGGTACCTTATCGCCCGGTCGCACACGCAGGCGATCGCCGGTTTTCAGGGTGTCGATCTCGACCTCATGGTCCGCTCCATCGTCACCCACGCGGCGCGCGGTCTTCGGCGCGAGCTTCAGCAGCGCCTTGATCGCGCCCGACGTTGCCTCGCGCGCGCGCAGCTCCAGCACCTGGCCGAGCAGCACCAGCACGGTGATGACGGCGGCCGCTTCGAAATAGACGGCAACCGCGCCATCATGGCCGCGGAAGGTCGCCGGAAAAGCTGGCGGGACCAATGTGCCGATCAGACTGTAGACGTAGGCGACGCCCGTGCCCATCGCGATCAGCGTGAACATGTTGAGGTTGCGCGTGACGAGCGATTGCCAGCCGCGCACGAAGAACGGCCAACCCGCCCACAGCACGACCGGCGTTGCAAACACGAGCTGGATCCAGTTCGACAGCGTTTGACCGATCAGGCCATGACCGCCCGTGAGGTGGCCGCCCATTTCCAGGACGACCGGCGGCACCGAGAGCGCTGCACCGATCCAGAAGCGGCGGGTCATGTCGGCGAGTTCGGGATTGGGCGCGGCGTCGAGGCTCACGACATCCGGTTCCAGCGCCATGCCGCAGATCGGACAGCTTCCCGGCCCGACCTGACGAATCTCGGGATGCATCGGGCAGGTGTAGATCGTGCCCTCGGGCACGGGCTGCTTCGGCGCGTCGGCGCTTGATTTGTCGATATATTTCGAGGGATCGGCCTCGAACTTGGTTCGGCAGCCGTTGGAACAGAAGTGGTAGGTCGTGCCGTTGTACTCGAAACGGTGCCTGGAAGTCTCGGGGTTGACGCTCATGCCGCAGACCGGATCGCGGGCGGTCTTCGCAGGGTCGGCGTGGTGGTGATGATGGTCGTCGCCGGCATGGCCGCCGTGACTACATGACTTTTCCGCGCTCGCTGGCGCCTGTGCGGTCTTGCTCATTCCAATGTTCCGGCTCTTGAAACCTATACCCTGTAGGGGTATTTAAGAGGCATGCGCAAGGACATCAAGGCATCCCTTCAGAAACGCCTCGGCCGGATCGAGGGCCAGGTGCGCGGCCTCTCGAAGATGGTCGAGGAGGACCGCTATTGCATCGACATCGTGACGCAGATATCGGCGGTGCGCGCCGCGCTTCGCCGCGTCGAGGAGGAGGTGTTGAGAGATCACGTCGCCCATTGCGTGGAGCACGCGATCACGAGCGGAAACAAGGCCGACCAGCGCGAGAAGATCGCGGAATTGATGGATGTGATCAGCCGCTCGGACCGCTAGCCTTTCGTCATTGCGATCCAACGGGTCGCGCGAATGCGCGACCGATGACAGGCTCCGCGAAGCAATCCAGACCACTTCTGCGCAAACAGTCTGGATTGCTTCGTGCTTCGCTTCTCGCAATGACGAGGTGATGTGGCTTAGGCCACCTTCTCGGGCTCGCGCCGTTTGCCTCGCCGCTCAGGC
This sequence comes from Bradyrhizobium sp., assembly GCF_035309285.1. Lineage (GTDB taxonomy): Bacteria > Pseudomonadota > Alphaproteobacteria > Rhizobiales > Xanthobacteraceae > Bradyrhizobium. The sequence continues at coordinate 73,198 of NZ_DATGFH010000102.1, forward strand.
AGGCGGGCCGGCACATATTCGATGCGCAGTAAATGCTCCTCGACCGTGCAGCGCTCGATCAGTGTTGCGACCTCGCTGGCCTCCGTCACTTCTTCAAGTGAAACCGGCGCTTCTTGGTCAATCTCTTCAGGAACAAGCGGCGGCGCGTCGATTTCTTCTTGAAACACACCGAATTCGCCCGCCACCTCCTCGAGCGGCTTCTGCTTGTCGGCCCAATGCAAGGAGGTGTAATCGAAGCCGTGCACGATGGTCGGCTTGACGATTTCGAAATAGGGCGAGATGTCGAAATCGCGCGGCATGTAAAGCGAGGAATCGCGGATGTGCAGGATCTCGCGCCGCGCCGTCCGGCTGCCCGCCCGCGTGATCTTGGGCAGGATCGGGTAGCGCACGGCCTCGAAGGCCTGCGCGATCAGCGCCGAGCAGATCATCTTGGTGGGATCGCCGGAGCCGAGCGCGATCATGCGCCGCCGCCAGCGCTGCGGAATCGGCAGCGGGATCAGGAAGCGCATCAGATCGAGGATGTTCTTGGTGTCGTAACCGAAACCGATCCGGTTGATGGCGTAGCGGCACACCGAGGTGCGGTCCTCATAGGACAGGCCGACGGGCCGGCAGACGCGCGTATGATAGGTGACATATTTGGACAGCGGCGCCGAGATCACGCCGTCGCCGACATAGGCCTCGATCAGGACATGCGGCTCGCCGTCCTCCTCGCGCGCGCCGTCGATCGGACCGACATAAAGCGCAGCATGCGACCAGGTCGACTGGGTGAGATATTTGATGATGCCGGAGATGCGGTTGTTGCCCTCGACGAGCAGGACGTCGCCAGGCTGGATGATGCTGCGCAGATATTCCGGGTCGCTCGGCGTGAACGGCTCGTAGCCCGGCACCTCCTTCTGGAGGTAACCGGCCATAAGTTTGCCGACCCAATCGAGCATGACGCCCATGATGCACTTCCCCCGGCGGCCTTTGCCGGCCGCTTTTTCCTTTTCTTAGCATGCATGATAGCCGTTGCAATTTGGTTCATGCATGGCCGGCATCAATCATGATTGATTCACCATGGCGGTTGCCGCGCGTAGCCGAATACGGCAAGTTCGCCACTCGTTCGCCGTTTTTTCAAGCCCCGGAAACCATGACATGACAATGACGCGACGCAGCTTCCTCTCGGCGTCGGCGGCGTTTGCGGTGACCCCGGTGCTTTACGGGCGTGCCTGCGGCGCACCCCTGGCGCGCGAGACCGACATTGTCGTCATTGGTGCAGGTGCTGCCGGCATTGCCGCGGCGCGGCGAATCCAGGCCGCCAATCGCAAGGTGATCGTGGTCGAGGCGGCGAGCCAGGTCGGTGGCCGCTGCATCACCGACAGCACGAGCTTCGCGGTGCCGTTCGACCGCGGGGCGCGCTGGATGCACAATCCGGATACCAACCCGATTATCAAGCTCGCGCGTTCCGCCGGTCTCGAGATCGTTGCTGCGCCATCGGGGCAGAAAATCCGCATCGGTCGCCGCAACGCCCGCGCTGGCGAGACCGAGGACTTCCTGGCGACGCTGGTGAAGGCGAACCGCGCCATCGATGATGCTTCGCGCAAATCCGACATCTCCTGTGCCGCCGCATTGCCGCAAGAGCTGGGGGATTGGAGCGGCACTATCGACTTCGTGCTCGGTGCCAGCTTTGCCGGCAAGGACCTGAAGGACCTCTCCGTCGTCGACAAGGTGCGCGCCGGCGACCGCAACGCCGTCCTCGCCTGCCGCCAAGGCATGGGGACGCTGATCGCAAAGCTCGGAGCGCAGTTGCCAGTCTCGCTGTCGACGCCGGCGAGTCGCATCTCCTGGGGCAGCCGCGACGTCACCGTGGAGACACCGTCCGGCAAGATCGCCGCGCGCGCCGCGATCCTCACGGTGTCCAGCAATGTGCTGACTTCGGGCAACATCAAATTCACGCCGGACATTCCCAAGCGCGCGCTCGATGCGGCTTCCAGGGTGAGCCTGGGCAGCTACGATCACATCGCGCTGCAGATGCGCGGCAACCCGCTGGGGCTGGCGCACGACGACATCATCATCGAGCAGAGCGCCTCCAACCATACGGGCTTGCTGCTCGCCAATTTGGGCGGCTCGTCGCTGTGCTCGATCGATGTCGGAGGCTCGTTCGGCCGCGATCTGTCGGCGCAAGGCGAGGCCGCGATGGTGGCCTTCGCGAAGGAGTGGCTGGGAAAGTTGTTCGGCAGCGATGCGGCGGCCGCCGTGAAGAAGTCGAGCGCGACGCGCTGGAACGCCTCGCCCTACGTGCTGGGCGCGATGTCGGCGGCAGCGCCCGGCGGCGAGGGCTCGCGCAAGATCCTGACCGAGCCGATCGGCGCCATGTTCCTCGCCGGCGAGGCCACGCACGAAACGCTGTGGGGCACCGTCGATGGCGCCTGGGAAAGCGGAGAGCGCGCCGCCGCCGCCGCGCTGCGCCGGATCGGCGCGATCAAGGAAACTGAACCCACGGCGGCGATCCCGGCGCACCGGGCGCCGCGACGGCGCCGCGCGCCGCCGGCGCGAAGCGCACCGCCATTTTATCAGCGCCGGTATTAGCGCAGGACGCCGTCGAGCGCAGGCAGTCCGAGGATCACGGCAAGCGCAATCAGCGCGTAGCAGATGCCGCGAAACAGCCTCTCGCTGGCGCGGCCGAACAGCCGCGTGCCAAAGCGGACACTGATCGCGTAGACGGGGCCGACGATCAGCGAAAACAGGATCGCGTCCCGGTTTATCAAGCCGCTGACGGCATAGCTGACGACCGAGAAGAAATCGGAGGCGCCGAAAAACAGGATGATGTTGGCGCGCGCAACGTCGGAAGCGATCCGCCGCCCCAGCCAGTAACCGACGATCGGCGGACCTCCGGTCTGCGCGAGGCCGGAGCAAAAGCCCGACAGCGCGCCGATGCAGACCGAGAGCGCCGCATGATCCTTGCCGCGATAGCGCCAGCCCGACAGCAAGAGCAGGAGCAGCGCGGTGACGAAGCCGGAAATGATCCAGCGCGTCGTCACGGGATTGAGCCGCGTCAGGAGCCAGGTGCCGACGGGGACGCCGATCAAAGCTCCGGCGACGATGATGCTGGTGGCCTTGCGGTCGGCCTTGCGCCAGGCGTTCGGCAACAGCGGCAGCGAGCCCACGAAATCGATGATCAGGAGCAGCGTCGCGACCAGGCGCGGGGTTGCGAGGCTGCTTGCGAGCGGCATGAAAATCAGCGCCGAGCCGAAGCCGGAAAAGCCGCGCGCCGTCCCCGAAATGAAGGCGATGGCGCAGATCGCAAGTGCGGTGTTGACGCTGACGCTTGCTGGGATGAGCTCGGAGAAGCTCATGGTTCTATTGTGCGCATGATGTTGTCCGAAAACCGCTTCACACTTTTCGGCGTCATCCGCGCAGCGTGCCGCCGGTCTTCTTGGTCACCTCGGCTACGATCTTGCCGCCGACGGCATCGATCTCTTCATCGGTCATGGTCTTCTCGCGCGGCTGCAAGGTCACGGCAATCGCGATCGACTTCTTGCCGTCCTCGATGCCCTTGCCCTCGTAGACGTCGAATACCGTGACGTCGGTGATCAGCTTCTTGTCGACGCTCTGCGCGGCGCGCACGAGATCGCCGGCCCTCACCTTGCGGTCGACGATGAAGGCAAAATCGCGAGACACCGGCTGGAAGGCAGAGAGCTCCAACGGCGGCTTGGCGCGGGTCGGCCTCTGCTTGCCCGCCGGAATCCGATCGAGGATCACCTCGAACGCCGTCAGCGGGCCGTCGGCGCGGAGCGCTTCCAGTGCGCGCGGGTGCAGCTCACCGAAATAGCCGAGGACATTCTGCGGCCCGATCTGGATCGTGCCGGAACGTCCCGGGTGAAGCCAGGTTGGCCCGCCGGGCACGATCTGCAGCGCCTGCATCGGCCCGCCGGCGGCCGCGAGCACGGCGAATGCATCGGCCTTGGCGTCGAACGCGTCGGCCATGGCCGAGCCGGACCATTGCCGTCCGATCCCTTTCGAGGATGCATAGCCGCGGCGGACGCCGGCCGCGGCCATGAACTCGTCTTCCGGCCGGTCACCCTTGAAGATCTGGCCGACCTCGAACAGTGCGACGTCGGCGAAGCCACGGTCGCCATTGGCCTGCGCGGAGGCGATCAGGCCAGGCAGCAGGCTCGGCCGCATGTCAGAAAGATCGGCCGCGATCGGGTTGGCGAGTGTGAGCTCGGCCTTGCCGCCGCCGAACAATTCCGCCGCGGACCTCGCAATGAATGAGTAAGTGACCGCCTCGATCATGCCGCGCGCGGCGAGCGCGCGCCTGGCGCGGCCGGTGCGCTGCTGGATCGGCGTCAGCACCGACTTGCGGGCATCCTCGCCCCGTTCGAACGGGGTCATCGGCACCTTGTCGACCCCCACGATGCGCACGACCTCCTCGACAAGGTCGGCCTTGCCCTGAACGTCGGTGCGCCAGGACGGGATCGCGACTTTCATGATCGGGCCGTGGCCGGCCATCATGAAGCCGAGCCGGGTCAGGATGCTGCGCATCTCCGGCAGCGGCACCTCGATGCCGGCCAGCCGCTTCACCTCAGCGAGCGGAAATTCGATGATGCGGTCGTCGCCATGGGCCTTGCCGACCACGACATTCTCCGATGGCGTGCCGCCGCAGAGCTCCATCACCATGCGCGTGGCCATCTCGAGCCCCGGCACCATGAAAGCGGGATCGACGCCGCGCTCAAAGCGATAGCGTGCGTCCGAATTGATGCCGAGCTTGCGGCCGCTCTGGGCGATGTTGATCTCGTTCCACAGCGCCGATTCGATCAGCACGTCGGTGGTGTTCTCGTCGCAGCCCGAGGCCTCGCCGCCCATGATGCCGGCAAGCGATTCGACGCCGTGGTCGTCGGCGATGACGCAGATGCTGCTGTCGAGCGTATAGGTGCGGCCGTCGAGCGCGAGCAACGTCTCGCCGTCGCGGGCGCGGCGGACAGTGAGATTGCCCTTCACCTTGCTCGCGTCGAACACGTGCAGGGGACGTGCGCGATCGTATGTCATGAAGTTGGTGATATCGACCAGCGCGTTGATCGGCCGCAAGCCGATCGCGGTCAGCCGCCGCTGCAGCCATTCCGGGGACGGGCCGTTCCTGACGCCGCGCACCAGCCGCAGCGCGAAGCCCGGACACAGGCTTTCGTCCTCGACCGTGACCTTCACGGGACAAGGGAATTCGCCCTTGACCTGCTTGATGCCGGGATCCTTGAACTTGCCCATGTCGGCGGCGGAGAGATCGCGCGCGATGCCGTGCACGCCGGTGCAATCCTGCCGGTTCGGCGTCAGGTTGATCTCGAGCACGGGATCGCCGACGCCGGCCCAGTCGGCGAAGCCCTTGCCGATCGGCGCGTCCGCCGGCAGCTCCATGATCCCGTCATGGTCCTCGGAAATCTGCAGCTCGGCGGCCGAGCACAGCATGCCGCGGCTTTCGACGCCTCTGATAGTGCCGACGCCGAGCGTGATGTTCTTGCCGGGAATATACGTGCCCGGCGCCGAGAACACGCTGATGAGGCCTGCACGCGCGTTCGGCGCGCCGCAAACGACCTGCACCGGTGGAGCGCCATTGCCGGTGTCGACCATGCACACACGCAGCCGGTCGGCGTTCGGATGCTGCTCGGCCGAGATCACCCGCGCAATGGTGAACGGCGCGAGCAGTTTTGCCTTGTCCTCGATGCTCTCGACCTCGAGCCCGATCATGGTGAGCTTGTCGGCGAGCTTCTCGATCGGTTCGTCGGTATCGAGATGATCCTTCAGCCAGGACAGCGTGAATTTCACGAGCTCAGCCCTCCTGCGAGGGTGGGCACGTCGAGCGGCTTGAAGCCGTAGTGCGACAGGAAGCGCACGTCGCCTTCGAACAGCTGCCTCAAGTCCGAGATGCCGTATTTCAGCATGGCGATACGGTCGATGCCCATGCCCCAGGCAAAACCCTGGTAGACATCGGGATCGAGGCCGCAGAGGCGCAGCACGTTCGGGTGCACCATGCCGCAGCCGAGAATCTCCAGCCAGTCCTCGCCTTCGCCGAAGCGGATCTCGCCCTTGTCGCGGCGGCACTGGATGTCGACCTCGAGCGACGGCTCGGTGAACGGGAAGTACGACGGCCGGAACCGCATGTTGATGTGATCGACCTCGAAGAACGCCTTGCAGAACTCGTGCAGGATCCATTTGAGGTGGCCGAGATGCGAGCTCTTGTCGATGACGAGGCCCTCGACCTGATGGAACTGCGGCGTATGCGTCGCGTCCGAATCGATGCGATAGGTGCGGCCCGGGCAGATCACGCGAATCGGCGGCTTCTGGGCGAGCATCGTGCGCACCTGCACCGGCGAGGTGTGGGTGCGCAGCAGCATGCGCGAGCCGTCCTCCTTCGGAGGGAAGAAGAACGTGTCATGCATCTCGCGCGCGGGATGGCCGATCGGGAAATTCAGCTTGGTGAAGTTGTAGTCGTCGGTCTCGATGTCCGGGCCTTCCGCGACCGAGAAGCCCATGTCGGCGAAAATCGCCGTCAACTCGTCCCAGACCTGACTCAAGGGATGGATGCGGCCAACTTCGGCCGTCGCCTCGCGCAGCGGCAGCGTGACGTCGATGGTCTCTTTTGCCAGCCGCGCATCGAGCGCTGCGGATTTCAGCACGTCGCGCCGCTCGGTCAGCGCCTGCGTGACCTTGTCCTTGGCGAGGTTGATCGCCGCGCCCTGCGTCTTGCGCTCATCCGGCGACATCTTGCCGAGGGTGGCAAGGAGCGCCGAAATCGCGCCCTTCTTGCCGAGGGCCGCGACGCGCACGGCTTCAAGCGCGGCTTCATCGCCGGCAGCGGCGATTTCGCCAAGGATTTTTTGTTCTAACGTTGCGAGATCGGACACGGGCTCGACTCTACTTGCAAGGGACCGCTGGTTGTGACGCCCAGATCGGCACCGCCGGGAAGAGAAGATGCGAGGCCGACTTTTTTCCGGGCTCAAGACGCCGCTGGGCGGAAAGCGCCCAGCGTTGGGTGTGGCGGATGCGCGGGAGCGCTGGGCAAACTAGGCCGCGAGCGCGGCCTTGGCCTTCTCGGCGATCGCCTGGAATGCCGCCGGCTCGTGGATCGCGAGATCCGACAGCACCTTGCGGTCGACGGTCATGCCCGACTTCGACAGCCCGTCGATAAAGCGGCTGTAGGTCAGGCCGAATGGACGGACAGCGGCGTTGAGGCGCTGGATCCAGAGGGCGCGGAAGGTGCGCTTCTTGCGCTTGCGGTCGCGGAACGCGTACTGGCCGGCCTTCTCGACGGCCTGCTTGGCTGTACGGATCGTGTTCTTGCGGCGGCCATAATAGCCCTTGGCGGCCTTGTAGACTTTCTTGTGCTTGGCGTGGGCGGTCACACCGCGTTTGACGCGAGACATGACGGGTATCCTTGAAATTCTGAAGTGGTGGCGGGTCGCCGCGCGGACGCGGCTTCTGGCTTGTCGGTGACTTTGCGGACGCGATCAGTCGTTCGGCAGAAAATACTTTTTGATGTTGTCGCCGTCGGTTTTGAACAGCACGCGGGTGCCGCGGAGCTGGCGGATCTGCTTCTTGGTCCGCTTGATCATGCCGTGGCGCTTGCCGCGCTGGGCGTGCATCACTTTACCGGTGGCCGTCACCTTGAAGCGCTTTTTGGCGCCTGACTTGGTCTTCAGCTTGGGCATTTGGCTCTCCTGTTGGCCGCAGCAAACTCCGCGCCCGGAGGGCGCTTTGGCGGCTAAAATGCTCGTTAGAGCGTTGAAAGTGCTCAGGTTTTCTCAAAAAAGAAAGCCCGCACGGATATCGCCACGGCAGCCCTTGATCAGCCGGGCGATGAAGGCCGGGCTTATGACAGAGCGGAGGCGAATTGGCAATCGCCAAGCGCTGTCAAATGGATGAACCCGGGAACCGGTTAACGTGACCTATTGCTCGATTGCTCCCGAAGCTCATCCGGAACAGGAATTTGAAAAATGAAAGATTCAGCATTGATTGCCGCTTCCCCTCGCCTGCTCTCGATTTTCGCCGCTGCCGCCATCGCCGCACTGGTCGCGCCCGGCGCTGCCAACGCCAGGATGGCCGGGCGCCTTGGTGCTTATGACGGTGTCTGGAACGTGGTGTTTGCCACGACGCGTGGCACCTGCAGCTCCGGTTACAGCGTCCCGTTCAGTGTGACCGGGAGCCGGGTCACCTCCGCCGGCGGCGGCCGTGTTGCGGGCTCCGTCAATCGCGCCGGCGGCGTCGCTGTCCAGGTCAAGGTCGGCGCCTCGCATGCCTCTGGCGGCGGCCGGCTCGCCGGCAATTCCGGCGCGGGCTCCTGGCGCGGCATCATCTCCGGTGACGCCTGCAGCGGCACCTGGCAGGCCACGCGAACCTGATTCCGAAGCCATCAAAGAAACGGCCCGCCAGACCATCCGGCGGGCCGCACCGTTTCGACAATCAGTTGCGACCTAGCGCGGCGCCAGCACCATCACGACCTGGCGGCCTTCGAACTTGGCATCCTGCTCGACCTTGGCGAACTGCGCGACGTCGGCCTTGACCTTGTCGAGCAGCTTGGTGCCGATCTCCTGGTGCGCCATCTCGCGGCCGCGATAGCGCAGCGTGATCTTGACCTTGTCGCCTTCCTCGAAAAAGCGCTGCATCGCGCGCATCTTCACGTCATAATCGTGATCGTCGATCATCGGACGGAGTTTGATCTCCTTGATCTCGACCACTTTCTGCTTCTTGCGGGCTTCCGCGGCTTTTTTCTGCGCCGAATATTTATACTTCCCGTAGTCCATGATCTTGCAGACGGGAGGATTGTTGTTCGGCGAAATCTCCACCAGATCCATGCCGGCTTCGGCGGCCATCTTGATCGCTACCATGGTCTCGACAGTTCCATGGTTCTGGCCGGCCTGATCAATCAGTTGGATCTGCGCATTGCGGATATCATCATTGACGCGCGGCCCGTCTTTGGCGGCAGCGGGCGGGGCTCTATTCGGACGGCGAATGGGGTATTCTCCAATGTTGTGAACGAAGGGCGATATCTTGAAGCAATACGCGGCTACGGGCAAGCGAAGTCGCCGGCTTTGCAACAAAACCGAAAAATGCGAGGCATTTCGGCCACGGCCTGCGACATAGCCACCCATCCCTGCTTCCGCAAGGAGAGAGAATGCCTTAGGCCAATGTCGGGTTTCAATGAGGCCTGCGTTTTTCTGTCTAATGGCAAATGAAAGTGAATATCGATGACCGATTCCGTAGCCGTTGTGCCTGATCCGGCCTTTATTGAGGTTGGTGAGGCGATTGCGGCACGGCGGATCGCGGTCCGTGCCCGCAATGGCGGCACACCCGGGCTGTTCTGGCTCGGCGGCTTCAACTCGGACATGCGGGGCACCAAGGCCCTGGCGCTCGACGCCTGGGCCGCCGAGCATGGCCGCGCCTGCGTCCGCTTCGACTATTCCGGCCATGGCGAATCCGGCGGCAAATTCGTCGACGGCACGATCGGCCGCTGGCTCGAGGAGAGCGTCGCGGTGTTCGAGCGGTTCTGCCGCGGGCCACAGGTCGTGATCGGCTCGTCCATGGGCGGCTGGATAGCGCTGCTATTGGCGCGCGAAATCGCCAGGCGGCCCGGCGGCGCATCGCTCGTGGGCCTGGTGCTGATCGCCCCTGCTCCCGACTTCACCGAGGAATTGATGTGGAAGGTCTTTTCGCCCGAGATCCGCCAGGAGATCGAGCGCAACGGCGTATGGATGCGGCCCTCGCAATATGGCGATGGTTCGCCCTACCCGATCACCCGGGCGCTGATCGAGGAAGGCCGCAACCATTTGCTGCTCGGCAATTCCATCGAGGTCGGATGCCCCGTTCGTATCCTGCAGGGCGCGAAGGATCCGGATGTGCCCTGGCAGCACGCGTTCGCGCTCGCGCACCGGCTGCCTGCCGACGATGTGGTGCTGACCATGATCCAGGACGGCGATCACCGCCTGTCGCGGCCGCAGGACATCGCGCGCCTCATTGCGACGGTCGCCGAGATCGGCAAGGTGTAGGGAGGAATGCCATGAATATCGCAACGATGCTCCGCTCGTTCTGCGACGCCGTCGAGCGCCGCGACGGCAAGGCCTTTGCAGCGCTGTTCACCGAGGACGGCATCTACCACGATGTCTTCTACGGCGCGTTCAAGGGCCGCGAGAGGATCGCCGAGATGATCGACGACTGGTTCTATCGCACGGCGAGCGATTTCCGCTGGGACATGCATGCGCCGGTCAGCGACGGCGAGACGCTCTATGCGCGCTATACTTTCAGCTACCGCTCCAATCTGCCGGAGGCCAAAGGCGCGCGGGTGATGTTCGAGGGCGTCTCCATCATGAAGCTCCGAGGTGGCTTGATCGCGGAATATCAGGAGGTCGCCAATGCGGCGCCGGGCTTCGTCGACATGAATTTCGCGCCCGAGCGGATCGCGAAGATCGCGGCGAAGCAGGGTGCCGCACTGAAGGCGCGGGCGGAGATGGCAAGGCATCTCAAAACCTAGCGCCGTCATTGCGAGGAGCGAAGCGACGAAGCAATCCAAACTATTTCCGCGGAGGAAGTTTGGATTGCTTCGCTTCGCTCGCAATGACGACTATCACGGCGGCGGCGGAGCCGACATCGGCCGGCGCTGTGCCAGCGCGGCGACGGTGGAGGTGCCGATAGCGCCCTCCTCGTCATAGAGCCAGCATTCGCCGACTGCGATGCCTTCGCTGGCGTGATGGTTCACCACGTCGAACCCGATCCATTGCGTCACCGGCAGGCGATGCAAATAGAGCGTGACGTCGCTGTTGATGAAGCCGAGGCCCTTCTCGCCCGCATTGGCGAAGGGGCTGGCGAAATCCGCGGCCAGCGCGACGCGCACGAACGGCGTCAGCGGCGCGCCTTCGACAAGTGCGCGAACCTCGCTCATCCAGAGCCGGCGCTGGCCGAGCGAGCCCATGCGGCCGGCGATCGGCCGCGTGGTCCATTTGCCGTTCATGCCGAGCCGAGGATCGGTCGGCGCGGGAATGTCCGATGGTTTCGGCACGTCCCAGTTCGGCGGCGACCACACCTGCCCGTCCGGATTTTCCGTCCGGCGCAACAACTGGCCGGAAGCACGCGCCATCGGCACGCCGCCGGAGAGGAAATCGGCTTCGATCACGCGGATGCGCAGGCCATCGCGGATCAGCTTCGTCTTCACCTCGACCGGCGCCATGATGTTCGGCAAACGGAACATGTCGACGGTGAGCCGCGCCGGCACGAAGTCCGCAGCTCCATGACGCTGCTCGATCGTATGCGCGAGCAGCCCAACCACGACGCGGCCGTGCATCGATTTGGGATCCCATGGGCCGTTCGAGGCGGGCGTCGGAATGAAAGCGTCGTTGTCGGGGGTGAAGAAGGGCTGACTGGTGGTCATGATGTTCATGGCCGCGGCACCATGACCGATTGCGCGCTGAAATCAAGATGGCTTGGTCGCAGCCGCCCATTCCGCGCGGACACTCGCGTCGCTCTCGACAGCCATCGCCTTCGTCGCCAATGCATCGAAGCGATCACGCCCCACAAGCTGCGCCAGTGCCCACACCGCCGCACCGCGCACCAGCGGACTTGCATCGAATAAAAGGCGCTCGGCTTCCGCGGCCAAGGCGCCCTCGCCCGAATTGCCGATCGCGATCAGCACATTGCGGATAAAGCGGTCGCGGCCGATGCGCTTGACCGGCGATTTGGAAAAGCGCCCGCGGAAGGCGGCATCGTCGAGCCGCGAAAGCTCCGCCAATGTCGGCGCGCGCAACTCCTCGCGCGCGGCGAGCTTCGCTTCACGCCCTTGTTGCGCGAACTTGTTCCAGGGGCACACCGCGAGGCAATCGTCGCAGCCATAGATGCGGTTGCCGATGCCCTTGCGAAATTCGTGCGGGATCGGGCCCTTGTTCTCGATGGTGAGATAGGAGATGCAACGCCGCGCATCGAGCTTGTACGGCGCCGGGAACGCCGCCGTCGGACAAATGTCGAGGCAGGCGTGGCAGGAGCCGCAATGATCGATCTCCGGTTCATCGCGCGGCAGATCGAGCGTGGTGAAGATCGCGCCCAGAAACAGCCAGGAGCCAAACTCGCGGGAGACGAGATTGGTGTGCTTGCCCTGCCAGCCGAGGCTTGCAGCCTGCGCCAGGGGCTTCTCCATCACGGCTGCAGTGTCGACGAAGATCTTCACCTCGCAAGGCGTCGCCGCGACCAGCCATCGCGCCAGCGCCTTCAGGCGCTTCTTGATCACGTCGTGATAGTCGTCGCCCTTCGCATAGACCGAGATCGCGCCACGCTCGCGCTCTTTCAGGATGATGAGCGGATCCTCATCGGGTCCATAATTGACGCCGAGCATGATGACCGAGCGCACCTCCGGCCATAAGCCCCGCGGATCAGCGCGGCGCTGTGGATTTTGCGCGAGCCAGTCCATGTCGCCATGCGCGCCCACGGCCAGAAATTCGCGAAAGTGCTTTGCGGCCTCTGGAATTGCGCCGGGCGCGGTGACGCCGATGCTGTCGAAGCCAAGCGCGCGCGCTTCTGCCGCGAGCGCACGCTTGAGTTCATCGCTCTTCAGAAATCCAGGTCCACGTAGGTCCGCGACGCCGGCACGCCCGCCAGCCACTCGCTGAGCAGCGGACGGAACGACGGGCGGGATTTCACCCGCGCGTACCACGCTTTTGCTGCGTCGTCCTCGATCCATGGCACGTCGCCCAGATAGTCGATCGCCGAAAGATGCGCCGCGGCGGCGAGGTCCGCGTAGGTGAGCCGGTCGCCGGCGAGATAGTTCCGCCGCTGCGCCAGCCAGCCGATATAGGCGAGATGATAGCGCACATTGGTCTTGGCGGCGCGGATGACGTCTGCGGCCGGCGCGCCGCCGCCATCTCCCTCGCTCATGAAGCGCTTGTAGATGCGTTCGGTCACCAGCGGGTTCGAGGCTTCCTCGAAAAATTTTTCGTTGAACCACGCCATCAGCCGGCGCACCTCGATGCGCTCGCTCATCGTCGTGGGCAGCAGCCGCCGCTCGCCCATCTCGGCGCCGCGGGTTTCATCGATGAACTCGGCGATGATCGCGGCCGTGGGGATCGCCGGCTGTCCTTCGGTGAACAGGACCGGCGTGGTGCAGGCGGGGTTGAGGGCGAGAAAGCCTTCACGCCGTTCCCAGACCCGCTCTTCCACCAGCCGCAGGTCGAGGCCGTATTCGCCGAGCACAAGGCGAATGAAGCGCGAATGCGGGCAGAAGGGGTGATGAAACAGCGTGTACATGCCGGCCTTCTAGTACGTCCTGGGCACTTAAGGAAACGTTCAACCGCCCTTTTTCGGTCGCATGGCGGTCCTTCGGTGGCCCCGCTGGCGAGGCACAAGCGCGGGGCCGGCGGGCGGCCAAGCTACTCAAGCGGACGCTTGGCGCAAGCCGCGTTTTTACATTTTACGATTGCGGCACGGGAACGAATAAGCGAGAAGAACGCGGCTTTTGGGCCGAAATCGATCAGAACGGAAGAGCTCACGATGTCAGATGTAACAAGGGCGGTGATTCTCGGCGTGATCGAGGGCGTCACGGAATTCCTGCCGGTTTCCTCGACCGGCCATCTGCTGCTCGCGGGCCGCTTTTTCAATCTCGGCGAGGATAATTTCTGGAAGAGCTTTGACATCCTGATCCAGCTCGGCGCCATCCTCGCCATCGTTGTAATCTATTTCGCCAAATTGTGGCGGATCGCGCTCGGCATGTTCTCCAATGCCGACGACCGTCGCTTCGTCATCGGCGTCCTGGTCGCGTTCATGCCGGCAGTGGTTATCGGCCTCATTGTCGGCAAATACATCAAGGACGTGCTGTTCAATCCCTGGGTCGTCTGCTTCTCGCTGATCGTGGGTGGCGCGATCCTGCTCTGGGTCGACCAGATCGACCACAAGCCGCATGAGCATGATGCGACGAAGTTCCCTCTCCTCACGTACCTCTGGATCGGTTTCGCGCAGTGCTTTGCCATGATCCCCGGCGTTTCACGCTCGGGCGCAAGCATCGTGGCCGCCATGCTGCTCGGCGCCGACAAGCGCGCCGCGGCGGAGTTTTCGTTCTTCCTCGCGATCCCGACCATGGTCGGCGCCTTCGCCTATGATTTCTACAAAAGCCGCGCCGAGATGACGACCGATCATCTCGGCATTATCGCGATCGGCTTCGTGGTGTCGTTCGTCGTGGCCATCGTCGTGGTGAAGACGTTCCTGAGCTACGTCACCCGCCACGGCTTTACGCTGTTTGCGTGGTGGCGTGTGATCGTCGGCACGCTCGGCTTGGTCGCGCTCGCGATGGGACGGTGAAGGAATCTACTTCCGAGCTCACGCGCTCCTGCGCCGGAATTGGCCGGCTGGCCGGAAGCGCCAGAGATATTGCGGGGCGATCGCTTCGAGCGAATCCGGCGTGATGCCGAGCCCTTCCAGCGTCAGCCCGGCGGCCCTGGCTGCCTGTGACACCACATTGTCGCGGCGGAACAGCTCGACCTGGTCGGGCGTCAGCTTCAAAGCGCCCGGCGCGAACTGCAGGAACAGCGCTTGCAGTTTCGCCAGCGCGAACGGCAGCGACACCAGCATGCGCCTGCGGTCGGTAATTTTGAGGATGATCTGCATGATCTCGCGGAACGCCAGCACCTCCGGACCGCCGAGCTCATACGTCGCGCCGGCCTTGGCCTTGCCGTCGACGGCGTCCGCGATCGCGGTGGCGACATCGCCGACATAGACCGGCTGCACCTTCATGGTGCCGCCGCCGATCAGGGGCAGCGCCGGCGCCAGCCTTGCGAGCGAAGCGAACCGGTTGGTGAACTGATCCTCAGGCCCGAACACCAGCGACGGGCGCATGATGACGGCCGAGGGCAGCGCGGCCTGCACGGCCTTCTCGCCGGCCGCCTTGGCGCGGGCATAATGCGAGGTCGCGTGCTCATCGGCGCCGATCGCCGAGATGTGCACGATCCGGGCGTCGGCGGCGGAGGCGGCCTTCGCCACCGTCTCAGCGCCCTTCACCTGCACGGCGTCGAAGGTCTGCTCGCCGCTCTGGGCGAGGATGGCGACCAGGTTGACCGCGACGTCGGCGCCGCGCATGGCGGCCTCCACCGAGGCCGGATAGCGCACGTTGGTTTGCACCGGGTGGATCTGGCCGACCCGGCCGAGCGGTTGCAGGTGACCAGCGAGTTCCGGCCGGCGGACGGCAACGCGGACGCGGTATTCGCGCTTGCAGAGTGCGCGGATCACGTGTCGTCCCAGAAAGCCCGATCCGCCGAAAACCGTGACCAGCGTGTCTTGATTCGATGCCATGAGGTCAGCTTCCTGGGTCAAAAACCGGGTCTGCGCAATGCGATTCGCGATACGCCATCGTGTCGGCGCTGTACAGGATATTTGCTCCGTGCAGCGCCTATTTGACAAGCGCGCAAGGCATCCGTACTAAGCGCCCGCAATGCCCAGGTGGCGGAATTGGTAGACGCGCTGGCTTCAGGTGCCAGTGGCCTCACAGCCGTGAAGGTTCGAGTCCTTTCCTGGGCACCACGCTTCGCCCTTCAGGCTTTGCGTGGCGCAGCCACGGCGGATGACTGGCTTTCCGAGATACGACGAGCCCTGCATATCGCTGCCGCGGCCGCAGCCACATACGCCGCAATTGCATGCCCTCCATGTTGGTGACAATATATCGGCGGGGATCATCGTCAGCCCAAACTGCGAGCGATTGTGTATTGGCTGCGAATTGATAAAATTATATAATAAAAACAATAAGTTACGAATTGATTTCGGACGTGCTTGGGCGCATGCTCTCGTTTGGGAGCAGAGCCATGACAGAGGAAATCAAACTGCCTCGCAAACTGTCGGATGAGCCAAAGGCGCCAAAGCCACGCCGTCCGAGCCATCAGGACGTCATCGACAATCTGGACCGCTGGGCCAACAGCCCCGGGCTTCAGCCGCCGAGCTTGCCGGAGTCGAAGTCGGCCTGAGCTTTCGGTTTCCGAAACGCCATTCCGAAGGCTGCATCAGACGATGGCCTTGCCGGCCTTTGTCGCCACCTGCCTCTGCACGAAATACATCGCCACCAGCGCGACCAGCGAGGTCGCGATGACGATGAAACCGAGGCGGTCGAAATGCCGGAGCGAGCCGTCGTCGTTCTGAGCGATGACCGCCGCGGCGAGGACCGATCCGAGCCCGCCGGACAATTGCTGGAGCGAAGCGCTGATGGCGCTGAAGGAGCCGCGTTGATGTGGTGCGGGAATCGCGGACATCAGCGCTTGTGACGGAATCATCCGGGAGAAGATGCCGACGAACATCAGCACGTTGACCACGATCACGAGCGCCAGTCCGACCTGGCCGAGATGGGTGTAGATCGTGACCATGACGATCGACATCGCAGTCCCGAACAGGAAGGTCGGGTACTTGCCGAACGTATCGCTGAGACGGCCGACGAGCGGACCGATGAAGACGCTGAACAGTCCCGACACCAGATAGATCGTCGGCAGTTGGACGATATCGATCCCGAGATTGTGCACGGTATAGGCGCTGCCGAACGGCATCAGCATGTAGCCGCCGGTCGCAAGCAAGGTGGTGACGCCGAAAGCGAGCGTGTAGCTCGGCTCGCTGACGGTGGCGAAGAGATGCGCAAACGCGTTCTTCTCCTGCCTGAGCTGCAAATGGCCGTCCACAGGCCGCATCAGGAGCAGGACGGCCAGGATGACGGCGATCGCAAAGCCAACGATGGCGCCAAACGCGACATGCCAGTTCCAGTGATTGGCGAGGAAGAGCCCCGCGGGGATGCCGAGCACCTGGCTAGCTGCGAAGGCCGTCTGCACAAAGCCCATCACGCGGCCACGCTGGTGCAGCGGAAACACGTCGGTGATGATCGCGAGCACGATGGAGCCGACCACGCCGCCGAACACGCCTGTGACAATCCTGCCCAGGAGGAGCAGATGATAATTGCGCGCCAGCGCACAGAGCGTCGTGCCAGCGGTGAAGCCAATATAGAAAAACAGCAACAGATGCTTGCGGTCGAAGCGATCGGCGAACCCTGCCGCGAGCACGCCAGAAATGCCGGCACTGAAAGCATAGACAGAGACCGCCACGCCGAACTGCGCGGCGGTGATGTTCAGCGCCGGCATCAGGATGGCGCCGAGCGGCGACATGATGATGAAGTCGAGGATGATCGTGAATTGGACGATCGCCAGCAGGGCCACCAGGACCGATTGGTATCGCGAAAAGCCGCGCTCCAGCTCCCGATCATTGTCGATCGGCGCGGACAGGGTCTGTTCGGTCATGTCAGTTCTTTCGCCGGCTTCGGGAGAGGCGACATAGCGATATAAGCGGGCGCAAGACAGCCAATTTTTTGTTATGGGCCGCCTGATGCTGCCAAAGGTCGTGTTTAATCGTGGCAGCCACGCAGATGGGCCGAAAAGCGGGGCAAAATCGATGTGGCTTGGCCGGAACAGCTGGCCCTGCCGCGCTTCGTTTGTGCTAATGATTGCATCTCTTGTTCGCCGCGCGCCCTCCCCTTAAGCCAAGGCGGTCGGGCGAGAGCCGCATCGAATCGACGGGGATTTTGGAAGCAATGACCGTACGTCTGCATCGCGGCGATCTGCCCGATCTCTCCCGCTACGCCGGACCGGCGGTTGCGATCGACACCGAGACCATGGGCTTGAATCCGTATCGCGATCGGCTCTGCGTGGTGCAGTTGTCGAACGGCGACGGCAGTGCTGACGTGGTGCAGATTCCGAGAGATCACAAGGATGCGCCGAACCTGAAGGCGCTGCTCGCCAATCCCAACGTCACCAAGATCTTCCACTTCGCCCGCTTCGACATTGCCGTGCTCTATCACTCTTTCGGCGTGATGCCGCAGCCGCTCTATTGCACCAAGATCGCTTCGCGGCTGACGCGCACCTACACCGACCGCCACGGGCTCAAGGACCTGGTGCGCGAAGTGCTCAATATCGAGCTGTCGAAACAGCAGCAGTCGAGCGACTGGGGCTCGGCCTCGCTCAGCGAAGCGCAGCTTGCCTATGCCGCTTCCGACGTCCTGCATCTGCATGCGTTGCGCGAAAAGCTCGACGCCATGCTGGTGCGCGAAGGCCGCGCGCAGCTTGCTCAGGCCTGTTTCGAGTTCCTGCCGTCACGCGCGAAGCTTGATCTCTCCGGCTGGGAAGCCGAAGACATCTTTGCGCATTCGTGAAGCGGGCAGGCACCTGTTCATCTTGGTAAACGGCGCCGGCGTGAAGCTTTTCGCCCCGTTTCGGACATAGTCATGGGGCGTCTCGCGGGCTGCATTATCCGGCCGGGCCGGGTATGATGGCGCGCTTGTTCGCGCTTCGGAGCAGCAGTGAATTCGGTCCAGAACCCAGCCTATCAGGCGAACCTCGAGGCGCGCTTTGCGATGGCCGCGCGCCACAGCCGCCTGGTGCGGATCCTGCGCATCGCAGTGCCGGGCGCCGTGGCGCTGGCGCTGGCCACCGTGATCGGAATTTCGATTTTCAACCCGTTCCGCATGCTGATGCCGAAGTTGCCGCTGGACATGGGGAACCTCGCGGTCTCCGGCACCAAAATCACCATGGAATCGCCGCACCTTTCCGGCTACACGCCCGACCAGCGGCCCTATGAAATGTGGGCCAAAACCGCGGTCCAGGACGTGAGAGACCCCGACCATGTCGAGCTCAACAAGCTCAAGACCAAGCTTCTGATGCAGGACGGCTCGACCGTGTTCCTCGATTCCCTTACCGGCATGTTCGACAACAAGGCGCAGACGCTCGACCTCCACAAGGACATCTTTCTGCAGACCACGACCGGATACCAAGCGCGCCTCACCCAGGCCCATGTCGACATGGTGAAGAACACCGTCGACTCCGACCAGCATGTCGACGTCACATTGACCAACGGCACCCTGACCTCCGATCGCCTGCATATCATCAATGGCGGCGAGGTCGTCGTGTTCGAAGGTAATGTCGTGATGCATCTCGATCACCTGGATGCCGAGAATCCGCCGGCGGCGCAGCCTGCGCCGCCGGAGCCGCCGCCTCCACCGCCGGCCAGGAAGCATTCGGGCAGATCCGCCAACGCGAAATGAATTCCATGATGACGTTTCTTCAGCGCGGCATTGCGATGAGGCCGAGGGCAGGGCACGCCGTCGCAGCAGCGGCTTGCTGCTTGCTGGCATGGGCTGCCGCTCATGAGGTTCGCGCCCAGAGCACGGTGCAGGGCGTCCCCAATGCCATGCAGGGTTTTTCGCAGAATCGCGATCAGCCGATCCAGATCGAGGCCGCTTCGCTTGAGATGCGCGACAAGAAGAAGGAGGCGACCTTCTCCGGCAATGTGAAGGTCGTGCAGGGCGACACCACCATGACATCGAAGACCCTGGTGGTGTTCTACGAATCGGCCCAGCAGAACTCGGGCGCGCCTTCGGCAAACACGAAGGGAGCCAAGAACGCTGCCAGGAGCGGCGCCAAGAATGCGGCGCCCATGCAGGCGGCGACGCCCGGACCCGGCGGCGCGTCGTCGATCAGACGGCTGGAAGCGCACGGCAATGTGGTCGTGACCCAGAAGGACCAGGTCGTGACCGGCGAAACTGCAATCTTCGACACCAAGACCAATCTCATCACCATGCTCGGCGGCGTGGTGCTGACCCAGTGCAAGAACGTGTTGCGCGGCGACCGCCTGTTCGTGGACATGACGACCGGCGTCTCCAGGGTCGAATCAGATAGCGGCAAGGTGCAGGGTCTGTTTGCCCAGTCCGGGGAAGGGTGTGCCACAGCCGCTCCCGGCGGCGGCTCGCCGCTGCCCTCCCTGCTCCCATCTAAACCAAAATAATATCAATCACTTGTTTGATAGTGCGATGCGGCGAGGTTGAACCACGCGCTGCGAGCCTGTATTTACGCCCGAGGGATCTTGGGGTGTTCCGCTGGGCAAGGGGCATCCCGTGCTTCATGCTGGGCGAATCACACGGCGAGCGCCTTATACGGGCCTGGGCAAAGCGGGGATGGTGGATTTACTCAGCATGTTCCGGCGGCGCCCCGTCAAAAAGGGCAAGGGTTTCGCGCGCTCGCGCGAAGACATCACGGCACTCGGCGATAGCTTCGGCGACATGCTGACGAGCCCGGTGCGCGATGCGCCGCCGATCGCGCGTGAGGCGCCGATATCGGGCATCGACCTGCCACGCTCGCCCGCGGTTGCGGAACTGCCGCGAGAGGCACCGCGGGATCCATTCCGCGCGCCGACCAGAGAACCTCCGCCACAGCCAAGGCCGCAGCCACGCGCAAAGCCCGCCAAGCCGGCGCGGTCCGCCAAGACAAACGGCTCGGGTGGGCCGCAGCTCCTGCGGCGGCCGGGATATCTGGCTGTGCATAGCGTGGAAAAAAGCTTTGGCTCGCGCCAGGTGGTACGCGGCGTCAGCATCTATGTGCGCCGTGGAGAGGCTGTCGGCCTGCTGGGACCGAACGGCGCCGGCAAGACCACGGTGTTCTACATGATCACCGGTCTGATCAAGGCCGATCGCGGCGCGATCGAGCTTGATGGCCATGACGTCACGAAGTTGCCGATGTATCAGCGCGCGCGGCTCGGCATCGGTTATCTGCCGCAGGAAGCGTCGATCTTTCGCGGGCTGACGGTAGAGCAGAATATCCGCGCGGTGCTTGAAGTCGTCGAGCCCTCGAAAAAGAAGCGCGAGGCCGAGCTGGATTCGCTGCTCAACGAATTCAACATCACGCGCTTGCGCAAGACCCCGTCGATCGCGCTCTCCGGCGGCGAGCGCCGCCGCGTGGAGATCGCGCGCGCGCTGGCGACGCGTCCGAACTATATGCTGCTCGACGAACCCTTTGCCGGCATCGATCCGATCGCCGTCGGCGACATTCAGGACCTTGTCCGCCATCTCACCAATCGCGGCATCGGCGTGCTCATCACCGACCACAATGTCCGCGAAACGCTCGGACTCACCGACCGCGCCTACATCGTTTATGCCGGCGAGATCCTGACCGAAGGCAGTCCGGACGAGATTGTCGCCGATCCCGATGTGCGCAGGCTCTATCTCGGCGAGGAATTCCGGCTCTAATCCGCTTATTAGCGCATGGTCTTTCCGGAAAACCGCTGCACACTTTTCCGGATCATGCGGATTTTGGCCGCAGCGCGGTGAGACGCCGGTAACCAGATTTCGGGAAGCGCGCCGGTAGCCTTTTTTCGCATCCGTCAAGGCGTGTACAAGGGCACCCGACTAGGATAAGCAAGAATCGGACCAGTTTTTAACGGATCGTTCTTGGCTCCCATGGCGCTGACGCAGAGACTAGAGTTCCGCCAGTCGCAGTCGCTGGTGATGACGCCGCAGCTCATGCAGGCGATCAAGCTCTTGCAGCTGTCCAATCTCGATCTGTCGGCCTTCGTCGAGGAGGAGCTGGAGCGCAATCCGCTCCTGGAGCGCGCCAATGACGGCCCCGAACCCCCCGTTGCGGGGGAAATCGTCTCCGAGGGCTCGGAATTTGGCGACGACGAGGAGGGTGCGCCGAGCGAAGACGGCGCTGGCGGCCATGCCGAGGCGGGAAGTGGCGGCGAGGGGGTCGACGCGGGGTTTGAGCCGGCCCAGGAGGAGTGGATGAGCCGCGATCTCGGCAGCCGCACCGAGATCGAGCAGACCCTCGACACCGGCCTCGACAACGTGTTTTCCGAGGAGCCCGCCGAAGCGGCGGCGCGCAACGCGCAGGACGCCGCGCCCACCACCTATACCGAATGGGGGGGCGGCGCCTCCTCCGACGAGGATTACAATCTTGAAGCCTTTGTCGCCGCCGAAGTGACGCTGTCGGATCATCTCGCCGAGCAGCTGGCGGTCGCCTTCATCACGCCGGCCGAGCGTATGATCGGCCAATACCTGATCGACCTCGTCGACGAGGCGGGCTATCTGCCGGGCGATCTCGGCCAGGCGGCCGAGCGGCTCGGCGCCTCGCAAGCCGACGTCGATGCGGTGCTGGCAGTGCTGCAGACGTTCGATCCGCCCGGCATCTGCGCGCGCAACTTGAGCGAATGCCTCGCGATCCAACTCCGCGAGCTCGATCGCTACGACCCCGCGATGCAGGCGCTGGTCGAGCATCTCGATCTCCTGGCCAAGCGCGATATAGCTGGCCTGCGCAAGCTCTGCGGCGTCGATGACGAAGACATCGCCGATATGATCGGCGAGATCCGCAGGCTCGATCCGAAACCCGGCCTGAAGTTCGGCGCCTCAAGGCTGCAGACCATGGTGCCCGACGTCTACGTGCGGCCCGGCCCGGACGGCGGCTGGCATGTCGAGCTCAACAGCGACACGCTGCCGCGCGTTCTGGTGAACCAGACCTATTACGTCGAGCTGTCGAAGACCATCCGCAAGGACGGCGACAAGTCCTACTTCACCGATTGCCTGCAGAATGCGACCTGGCTGGTGCGCGCACTTGACCAGCGCGCCCGCACCATCCTGAAGGTCGCAACCGAGATCGTGCGCCAGCAGGACGGATTCTTCACCCATGGCGTTGCGCATTTGCGGCCGCTCAATCTGAAAGCGGTGGCGGATGCGATCCAGATGCACGAATCGACAGTGTCGCGCGTCACCGCCAACAAATATATGGCGACCAATCGCGGCACGTTTGAGCTGAAATATTTCTTTACCGCTTCGATTGCCTCTGCCGATGGCGGCGAAGCGCATTCGGCGGAGGCCGTCCGCCACCACATCAAGCAGCTCATCGACGCGGAGGATCCGTCCGCGATCCTCTCCGACGACACCATCGTGGAACGTTTGCGCGGATCGGGGATTGATATTGCCCGCCGCACGGTCGCGAAATACCGCGAGGCCATGCGCATTCCATCCTCAGTGCAGCGCCGCCGTGACAAGCAAAGCTCGCTTCTCCTGCCGACCTGAAATTGCGCCCGCGATCGTTGCGCGTTGGTCAAATCGGTTTAGTCTCGGCTCCCCCAGATTATCCATATGAGGCATCCCATGACTCTCAGGATTTCGGGAAAAAGCATCAACGTCGGCGAAGCGCTGCGCGACCGCGTCAGCGAACGCACCGACGAGGTGCTGCGCAAATATTTTGACGGCAACTATTCCGGCCACATCACGCTTTCCAAGGACGGCTTCGGCTTCAGGACCGATTGCTCGCTGCATCTGGATTCCGGCGTCACGCTGGAGGCGGAATCCAACGCCGTCGACGCCTATGCGAGCGCCGATGCGGCTCTCCTGATGATCGAGAAGCGGCTGCGCCGCTACAAGAGCAGGCTCAAGGATCGCTCCGCGCGCAAGGCGCACGCGGCAGCCACGCTTGCCGAGATCGACGGGGGCGTGCTGGACGCACCGAGCTATGTGATCGAGGCGCCGGCCGAAGGCGACGAAGAGGTCACGGGCTATAGCCCCGTCATCATTGCGGAGGCGACCACGTCGCTGAAGCGTCTGTCGGTCTCGGAGGCCGTGATGGAGCTCGACCTGACGGGCGCGGCCTGCCTGGTGTTCCAGCATGGCTCCAGCGGCCGGGTGAACATCATCTACCGGCGTTCCGACGGCCATATCGGCTGGGTCGATCCACCTGCCGTGAAGCCGTAAACCTACGGATTTTGGCGTTTTTTTGGGCCGTCCCGATTCCCCCTAGGGTTTTTAAGGATAGGCGCTCGCAGGTGTTGGCACCGCCGTTTGGTTGGAGTAGAAGCCCCCCCAATCAGGACCCGGGAGAGACCACCCGCCTCCCGCCTCAGCTTCTTGACGCCGGCCGGCCAAGGCCTATTTCGCAACCTGACGGTTCTCATCCACCTCGGAACGCCCAATGACGATTACCGACCTGGTCGCACCCGAGGCGATCCTCCCGGCGTTGAAAGTCATCAGCAAGAAGCAGGCATTGCAGGAGCTCGCGGCAAAGGCCGCCGAGCTGACTGGCCAGAACGAGCGCACGATCTTCGAGGTCCTGCTGCAGCGCGAGAAGCTTGGCACGACCGCGGTGGGCTATGGTGTCGCCATTCCCCACGGCAAGCTGCCCAAGCTGGAAAAGCTGTTTGGTCTGTTCGCGCGGCTGGAGCGCCCGATCGACTTCGAAGCCATGGACGGCCAGCCGATCGATCTGGTGTTCTTGCTGCTGGCGCCGGAAGGCGCCGGCGCCGACCACCTGAAGGCGCTGGCGCGCATAGCCCGCCTGCTGCGCGACCAGGACGTCGCCAAGAAGCTTCGCGCCTCGCGCGACGCGCAGGCGATCTATTCGGTGCTGGCGCTCCCGCCCGCGACCGCGGCCTGATCATCCAGCTTCCGCAAGAGATAGCGCACCGTCTTGCTACCGTCGTGGATGGTCGCAGCTCCGACTTCAACAAATCCCAGCGCCGCATGAAACGCGTCCGATTCCGGATTGGGCGGCGTTGAATTGACTTCGCAGACGACACGCGAATGTCCGGCGCGCGCAGCTTCCACGAACAGCGCGCCGTAGAGCCGCCGCGCCAGCCCGCGTCCGCGCGCGGAAGCGACCACCACGATGCGGTCGACATAGATGAAGCGTGGGTAGCGCGCGCGAAACCACAGGAAATTCGGGCTGTCGTAATCGGCGTGCTGATCAAGGGCGAGCAGGAACGCGTCGACATGACCAATGCGCCGCGCAAGGAAAGCCTTGTCCACGAGATGCTTCAGCCGCTCGGGTGTGAGCCAGGACAATTCCAGCGCATGCTCGTTGTTGAGTGCGAGCAGCGCATTCGCAAGCGGCGAGGCTGGCGGCACATCAGCGGCAGAAATCGGGCGTAGGGCGATGTCATTCATCGCCACGACGATAGACAAGACGGACAACAAATAAAATGCGCGGGCACTGTCCTCATTCAGGGACAACACCCGCGCATCGAAAACTCGTGTCAGCGGCGCGACGATCTCACGCGCGCCGACTGGCTAGCGGCTCAATGCACGCTCACGGCTTGGAGCTCATTGCTCCAGGCATTGGCGATCGCGGCCTCACGCGAATCCGTCAGCATGATCGGCGTGCCGTCGGCTGCGTGAAGCGCGAACAGCTTCATTCCCGGCGCAAGATCGGGCGCCTGCGGAAACAGCCCCGGTACATCCTCGGAGCGGATTTGCTTCACATAGGCGATATGGCCTTCGCCGAGATGGGCCAGCGCCTCCAGCGAGACGCGCTCTGGCGCAACATTACCTTCAGTCATGGTCTCGACTCCTCTGAGATTTAAGCGGTCGAGTCCGCTACTCGTTCCATCCATTATTCGTGTTCATTGATAGCGATTGTCTTAACAATCCTCTCCGGTTCAGGCCGGGCAAGATCGATCGACAACAGCCCGTTCTTCAAATCCGCACCCAGCACATGCATCCCCTCCGCCAGCACAAAGGTGCGCTGGAAGTGGCGCGCGGCGATGCCGCGATGGATATATTGCCGCGCCTTGTCGTCCTGCTGGCGGCCCCGGATCACGAGCTGGTTTTCCTCAATGGTTACATCAAGTTGGTCGCGGGTAAATCCCGCCACAGCCAGCGTGATTCGCAGCCGCTCGGGCTGACCGTTCGTCCGTTCACACCTCTCGATGTTGTAGGGAGGGTAACCGTCAGCGCCCTTGACGACGCGATCAAGCACGCGCTCGATCTCATCGAAGCCCAGTAGGAACGGACTGGAGAGCGAGGGAACACGAGACATAGTTTACAAAGTCCTCTCGAAGCGACTTTGGCGTTTCAGGGCCCATCCGGCACCCCTTGCATGCCAATATGGGCATGTTCCGAGGGGTGTTCAAGCACCTCGGCGCATAGCCTAAAAGCCGTCAACAGTCGGCTAGTTAACCCGCTTGCGGCCGTCGGCGGTAAAGAGATGCAGCTTGTCGCGCGGTGCGACAGCGCGGATTTTTTGGCCAATCGCAGGCCCCTCCTGGCCGGGAATCCGGACCAGGATTTCGCCCGGCGGCAGCTCGCCCGGCTTTGAGCTCACCGCGGGCCGGTCATTCTGCTCGGAGCGCAAGCCGTAGACATAGGTTTCGGCGCCGACGCGTTCGATTGCCTCGACACTCAGGTCCAGCGCGATACCGCCGACCGGCGCGCTGCCATCGGACACCACGAGATCTTCGGGGCGAACGCCGAGAATGCCGGCTTCGCGGGTTGCGCCCTCAAGCTTGATATCGGTGTCGCGCACGGACATCAGGTTCATCGGCGGCGCGCCGATGAAGGCTGCAACGAACGTCGTCGTCGGCTTCTGATAGATGGCAAGCGGATTGCCGATCTGCTCGACTTGGCCGCCATTCATCACCACCAGCACGTCGGCGAGCGTCATCGCCTCGAGCTGGTCGTGGGTGACGTAGATCGACGTGGTCGCAAGCCGGCGCTGCAATTTTCTGATCTCGACGCGCATGGCGATGCGCAGCTTGGCATCGAGGTTCGATAGCGGCTCGTCGAACAGGAAGACCTTCGGCTGGCGCACGATGGCGCGGCCCATCGCCACGCGCTGGCGCTGGCCGCCGGACAATTGCCCGGGCTTGCGCTCCAGCATGGCCGAGAGCTCGAGAATGCGCGCGGCTTCCTGCACGCGGGTGTCGATCTCGCCCTTGGGCATGCCGCGGTTGCGCAGGCCATAAGCCATATTGTTGTAGACGCTCATATGCGGGTAGAGCGCGTAGTTCTGAAACACCATCGCGATGTCGCGATCGGCGGGCTCGATCTGGTTGACGACGCGTCCGCCGATATCGATCTCGCCAGAGGTGATGGTCTCCAGCCCCGCCACCATTCTGAGCAGCGTGGATTTGCCGCAGCCGGACGGGCCGACCAGCACACAGAACTGGCCGTCGGCGACGTCAACGTCGACGCCTTTGATGGCCTCGAAGCCGTTCGGATAGGCCTTCTTGACGTTGCGCAGCGTGACATTGGCCATTGACCTATTTCTCCGTCTCGATCAGGCCTTTGACAAACAGGCGCTGCATCAGCACGACGATCGCGACCGGCGGCAGCATGGCGAGCACGGCGGTCGCCATCGCCACCGACCATTCGGTGAGCGCGTCATGCACGTCGATGATCTTCTTGATGCCGATGACGATGGTCTGCATATCGTCGCGCGTCGTGATCAGGAGCGGCCAGAGATATTGATTCCAGCCGTAGATGAAGAGGATCACGAACAGCGCGGCGATGTTCGTCACCGACAGCGGCAGCAGCGTATCGAAGAAGAAGCGGATCGGGCCGGCGCCGTCCATCTTCGAGGCCTCGACCAGCTCTTTCGGCACTGTCATGAAGAATTGTCGGAACAGGAGCGTTGCGGTCGCCGATGCGATCAAGGGCAGGATCAGGCCGGAGTAGGAATCCAGCATGTGCAGATCGGAGGTGATCTTGTAGGTCGGAAAGATGCGCACCTCGACGGGCAGCATCAGCGTGATGAAGATCGTCCAGAACGCCGTCATCCGGAACGGGAAGCTGAAGAACACGATCGCATATGCGGAGATGATCGAGATCGCGATCTTTCCAAGCGCTATCCCGACCGCCATGATGAAGCTCGACAGCATCATGCCGCCGACCGGCTCCCGAGTGGTCTTGCCCGTGCCGGAGACGATGGTGTGCCAATAGGTCTCGAGTCCATGGGAGCCCGGATACAGCGGCATCTGCCCGTTCGCGATGACGGTGTTGTCGTGGGTCGAGGCGACGATCGCCAGATAGACGGGGAAGGCGACGACGATCACGCCGGCCAGCAGCACGAGGTGGGCCAGCAGATTTCCAAATCGCCGGTGCTCGACCATCAGTAGTGCACCTTCTTTTCGACGTAGCGGAACTGAATCGCGGTCAGCACGACCACGATGATCATCAGGATCACCGATTGTGCCGCCGAGCCGCCAAGGTCGGTGCCACCCTTGCCGTCCAGGAACACCTTGTAGACCAGCGTTGCCGTAGCGCCGTTCGGGCCGCCACCGGTCGCGGTGTCGATGATGCCAAGCGTGTTGAAGAAGGCGTAGGTGATGTTGACCACGATCAGGAAGAACGTCGTTGGCGACAGCAGCGGGAAGATGATGGTCCAGAACCGCCGCATGGGCCGCGCACCGTCGATCGCCGCGGCCTCGATCACGCTCTTCGGAATGGACTGCAGGCCGGCGAGAAAGAACAGGAAATTGTAGCTGATCTGATTCCAGACCGCGACGATGACGATCAGGATCATCGCATGCGTGCCGTTGAGCACGGGATTCCAGTCAATGCCCGATTGCTGCAACAGGCGCGCGATCATGCCGAGCCCGGGCTGAAACATGAAGATGAAGAGCACGCTTGCCACCGCCGGCGCCACCGCATAGGGGATGATCAGGAAGGTGCGGTAGATCTGCACGCCGCGGATATTCCG
This sequence comes from Bradyrhizobium sp., assembly GCF_035309285.1. Taxonomy (GTDB): domain Bacteria; phylum Pseudomonadota; class Alphaproteobacteria; order Rhizobiales; family Xanthobacteraceae; genus Bradyrhizobium. Next base: position 101,451 of record NZ_DATGFH010000102.1, read on the forward strand.
GTTTGCCATCGCCGCGAGCAACAGCCCGATCGCGAGCGAGAAGAACACCACCAATATCGAGAACACGAAGGTGGTGCCGATCGCCTGATAATATTCAGGCGTCTTCAGGAGATCGACGTAGTTCTCGAACCAGACGAACTCGGTTGAGAGCCCGAACGCATCCTGCACCAGGAAAGATTGCCAGAACGCCTGCGCCGCCGGCCAATAGAAAAAGATCAGGGAGATCGCAAGCTGCGGCAGCACCAGGAGATAGGCCAGCGCCTTGCCTGAAAAGATCGCCCGGTTTTCCATGAAGCCCCCGCCTCGCCAAGCGTGATCCGGAAGAGATCACACTCCAAAACAGCGCATCGTGGCTGCGGTAGTCCGCAGCCACGATCGCGCATTTGTCATTTCGACGCGGTGCGCTCGAACTGGCGCAGCATCTGGTTGCCGCGCGCCACCGCCGCATCCAGTGCTTCCTTCGCCGTCTTCTTGCCGGCGAGCGCCGCTTCGATTTCTTCCGAGAAGACGTCACGCAGTTGCGCCATGCCGCCGAAACGCAGGCCTCGCGAATTCTCGGTCGGCGGCTTGTTGGTCAGTTCCTTGAGCGGCACTTCGAGGATCGGGTTCTTCTCGTAGAAGCCCGACGCCTTGGTCTTCTCGTAGGCCGCCTTGGTGATCGGCAGATAGCCGGAGACCTCGTGCAGATAGACCTGACGATCAGTGTCGGACAGGAAGGTGAAGAATTTCGCGATGCCCTTGTATTCTTCCGGCGATTTTCCGCCCATCACCCAGAGCGAGGCGCCGCCGATGATCGAGTTCTGCGGCGCGCCCTTGACATCGGGGAAATACGGCATCGGCACCGCGGTATAGGCGAACTTGGCGTTGGCCTTGACGTTCGGATAGAACGCCGACGAGGTCATGAACAGCGGACACTCGCCCGAGGTGAAGCGGCCTTCGCCGGTGTTTGTGCGCCCCGAATAATCGAAGCTCTTGTCCTTCTGCAGCTCGACGAGATTTTGCAGGAGCTTTATTTCCACCGGATTGTTGAAAGTGAACACGGTGTCGAACCCGTCCATGCCGTTGGCCTTGGTGCCGATCGGCAGGTTATGCCAGGCGGAGAACTGTTCGATGGTGCCCCAGGGACCCCAGGCGGTGGAGAAGCCGCAGGTCGGGTGGGTGGCATGCAGCTTCTTGGCGTCCGCAAACACCTCCGGCCAGGTCTTCGGCGGCGCGTCGATGCCGGCCTGTTTCAGCGCGTCGAGGTTGACCCACATCACCATGCTCGATGAGTTGAAGGGGAACGAGAGCATTTCGCCCTTCGAGGTCGAATAGTAGCCGGCGATCGCCGGCAGATAGGATTGCGGATCGAACTTCTCGCCCTGCTCCTTCATCAATTGAAAGACCGGCTTGATCGCGCCCTTGGCGCCCATCATGGTCGCGGTGCCGACCTCGAACACCTGCATGATGCCGGGTGCGTTGCCGGCGCGGAACGCGGCAATGCCGGCGTTCAGCGTGTCGGCATAACTGCCCTTGAAGGTTGGGACGATCTTGTAGTCGCTTTGCGAAGCGTTGAAATCGTTGGCGAGCTTGACCACGACGTCGTTGTTTGGACCCGTCATGGCGTGCCACCACTGGATTTCCGTCACGGCGCTTGCGGGCGAAGCAGCAAAAGCGAGCGTGACGGCGGTTGCCGCAGCCGCGCCGAATTGTCGAAAACTCATCAAAACCCCTCCCATTGAATGGTCATGCCGGTTGCGCCGTTACCAGCGCCCGATGACGTGCACATGACCGTAAGCGGGATTAATGGTAGGCGGCAAGCCGGCACCAAGGAAGTCCCAATTGGGAGTAGGCGGCGAGGCGGTCGCCCCGGGCTCTTGCCGGGGCGACCGCCTCCTAGCGCTTGCGCTCGGTGCCGCAGACCGCGCCGCTTGCCATCAGGGCGTCGATCTCGCCGGTCGCATAGCCGAACTCGGCAAGCACTTCCCTGGTGTGCTGGCTGAACTTCGGCGGCGTGCGCCGCAGGCTTGGTTTGCTGCGCTGCATGCGGATCGGGGAGGCGACGCCCTTGTACCAGTCCTTGGTGATAACGTCGCCGCGGTAGAGCGTGTGCTCGTTGGTCAGCGCCTGGTCGATCTTCTGCACCGGGCCTGCCGGCAGGCCCGCGGCCAACAGGCGGTTGCACAACGGCTCGGCCTCGTGCTGGGAAAACACCGCGGCGAGCACCTCTCGCAGCGCCTGGCGGTTGGCGATCCGGTCCTTGTTGCGCGCAAAGCGTGGATCGGTGCCAAGCTCGGGCTTGCCGATCTCCCGGGCGAGCTTTCGGAAGGTGCCGTCATTGCCGACGCCGATAAAGATATCGTCGGTCTTGGTCGGGAAGATCGCGTAAGGCACGAGGTTTGGATGCTCGTTGCCCGTCAGTGACGGTGGCTTGCCGTGCATGAAATAGTTCGCGGTGTGCGGATGCATGACCGCAAGGCCCGTCTCGTACAGCGTTGTCTCCAGGAACTGGCCGAGCCCCGACTTCTGCCGGTCCGACAGCGCCATCAGGATGCCGATCGTGGCGTAAAGGCCGGTCGTGATGTCGACCACGGGAACGCCGATCCGAATCGGTCCGCTCTGCTTCGAGCCGGTCGCGGCGATCATGCCGGTCATGGCCTGGATGATGGCGTCATAGCCGGGATTGCCGCCGCGCGGACCATCGCCGCCGAAGCCGGAGATCCGGCAATGCACCAGGCGCGGAAATCTTTCGCGCAGCACATCATTGCCGATGCCCCACTTGTCGAGCGTGCCCGGCTTGAAATTCTCGATCAGCACGTCGGCGGTCTCGAGCAGCTTCATCAGCACCGCGCGCCCGCCTTCGGAAGCGAGGTCGAGACCGATCGAACGCTTGTTGCGGTTGATACCGACGAAATAGGCCGCGTCGTCCTCGTGGAAGGGAGGGCCCCAATCGCGGGTCTCGTCGCCCGCGGGCGGCTCGACCTTGATCACATCGGCGCCGTGATCGGCGAAAATTTGCGTGCAATAGGGTCCGCCGAGCACGCGCGTCAGATCGATCACGCGCAATCCCGTCATCGCGCCCGCAGCCGCCTGTGAACTCATGGAAAACCTTCGCTTGCCCTGTGGAGTTTGACACCCCAAGCGCTAGCGGTCTTCGCGCGCGGCATCAATGCCCGACGCGCGCATGACGGGGCTGCCGTCACGGGGCGAGGTCGGCAGAGCGAACGGCCCGCTGACCAAGCAGCGAGCCGTTCCGCGCCGCGGACTTAGACCACGTTCAGCCGTACGTCGACATTACCGCGCGTGGCATTGGAGTAGGGGCATACCTGATGGGCCTTCGCCACCAGCGCTTCCGCGTCGGCGCGCGCAACTCCCGGCAGCGAGATGGCGAGCGCGATATCGAGCCCGAAGCCGCCTTCGGAGCGCGGCCCGATGCCGACCGTCGAAGTCACCGAGGCGTCCGCGGGAACCTTGGGGCCGCCCTGCGAAGCCACGAACTTCATCGCGCCGATGAAGCAGGCGGCATAACCGGCCGCGAACAATTGCTCGGGATTGTTGCCTGCGCCGCCGCCTCCGCCGAGTTCCTTTGGCGTGGTGAGCTTGACGTCGAGCGCGCCATCGAGCGTTGCGGCATGGCCGTCGCGGCCGCCGGTGGCCTTGGCCTGGGTCTTGTAGAGGACATTCACGGACACGGGTCTCTCCCTTGCTTGAACTTCAATGCTTTTTATATTGCGCACAACTAGATTGTACGCAATATAAAAAGCATGGCCTCACGTTTAATTGTTCGCAATTGAATGCGGCCCAGCCCCGGCCCACTATGGTCGACAATCGTAACGAGGATGCAATGGGCAAGAAATCTCATGCAACGGACCAGGTGCTGCGGCTCGACAATCAGATCTGCTTTGCACTCTATTCGGCCGCACATGCGTTCAACCGCGTCTACAAGCCGCTGCTGGAGCGGCTTGGCCTGACCTATCCGCAATATCTGGTCATGCTGGTGTTGTGGGAGCGCGACGGGGTTCCGCTCAAGGATATCGGCGAGCGGCTGTTCCTGGATTCCGGCACGCTGACGCCGCTGCTGAAGCGGTTGGAGCAGGCCGGTCTCATCAAGCGCACGCGGGGAACCGAGGACGAACGGCAGATCCTGATCGCGCTGACGCCGCAGGGCCACGCCTTGAGGGAGAAGGCGCGCGCGGTGCCGCAGTCGATCTTGGCGGCAACGTCCTGCTCGGTCGGGGAATTGATCTCACTGAAGAACGAGATCGTGGCGTTACGCGACCGGCTGAATGCGGCGGTGGGGTCTAGCTGAATTTTGATCTCAGCCCGTCTTCGCCCTGCGGGCTACGCCGGGCACCACGCTCCGACCTTCGGGCTCTGCGCGGCTGCGCCACGCGTAGCCCGAAGGGCGAAGCGTGGTGGAGCCAGGCGGGATCGAACCGCCGACCTCTTGCATGCCATGCAAGCGCTCTCCCAGCTGAGCTATGGCCCCGTAACCTGCGTTTGGCACGATCCCGCCAAGTGGATCATGCCGCCTCCGAGCCTTGGGTGACTCGCGCGGGCTGCACCCTGATCACAGATCAGGGCCGATCTCAAGTCTCTTCGTCGCCGCCGACGTCGCCTATGATGTCGGTGACGTCCTCATCGCCTTCGTCTTCCTCGTCGGCGATGAAAGTGGAATCGTCGTCGTCATCGTCCTCGATGGTCTCATCGATCTCGATGTCGTCCTCGGACTCCGGCACGACTGCCTTCACCTTTCCGGTGTTCTCCTCGGCGTCGGCTTCCTCGAGCGACACCAACTCTTCGGCTTCCGCCGGCTCCGGCGCGGTGTCGGCGGTGGCGGCCATCGGTGCAGGGGCCCCGCGGGTGCGCGGCGGCGCGACAGGGGCGATCGGCACGACCTCGCCGGTATAGGGCGAGATCACCGGATTCTTGTTCAGATCGTAAAATTTCTTGCCCGTGGTCGGGCAAATGCGTTTGGTTCCGAGATCGGATTTGGCCACGGCGGAATCCCACAGAATGTCTGAAAAGCGGTGCTTCACTTGGCTAGTTGAGACGCCGCTGTCAATAGCGCTTTGTGCATGAAATTCAGGGCCGTGACGCAGCGCTGCACCCATGTTACCTGCCCGGGCGAGAGGACCCCGACTTGACCCATTCCGACCATCCGGCCCCGCTGGAATCCCGTGCCTCCGGCCCCCTGAGCGGCAGGGTGCGTGTTCCAGGCGATAAATCGATCTCGCACCGGGCGCTGATCCTGGGCGCACTTTCCGTCGGCGAGACCCGAATTTCGGGGCTTTTGGAGGGCGAAGACGTGCTCAATACCGCTAAATCCATGCGGGCGCTGGGCGCCCGGGTGGAGCGGACTGGCGATTTCGCCTGGAAGGTCAACGGTACCGGTGTCGGCGGTTTCACGAGCCCGCAAAAGCCGCTTGATTTCGGTAATTCCGGCACCGGCTGTCGACTGGTGATGGGGGCTGTCGCGGGCTGTCCGATTTCGGCGATATTCGACGGCGACGCCTCGCTGCGCAGCCGCCCGATGCGGCGGATCCTCGATCCCCTGGAACTCATGGGTGCCCGCGCCAGCGATGTCGGGGAGGGCGGCCGCCTGCCGCTGCGGCTCGAGGGCGCGCGATACCCGGTGCCGATCACCTACAAGACGCCAGTCGCCTCCGCCCAGATCAAGTCCGCGGTGTTGCTCGCGGGCCTCGCCGCGCCGGGCACCACCACAGTCATCGAGCGGGAAGCAAGCCGCGACCATACCGAGCGGATGCTGAAGCATTTTGGTGCCGACATCAGTTCGGTGAAGGAGGGCGCGCACGGCCGCCGGATCTCGCTTGCGGGCGAACCTGAACTGCGTGGCGCTGAGGTCGTCGTGCCGGCCGATCCGTCATCGGCCGCGTTTCCGCTCGTCGCCGCGCTGATCGTCGAAGGGTCCGACATCCTGCTGTCCGATGTCATGACCAATCCCTTGCGTACCGGATTGTTTTTGACGTTACGGGAAATGGGCGGTTCCATTGAGGAAAGCGAGGCGCGCGGCGATGTCGGCGAACCGATGGCGCAATTGCGCGTGCGTGCTTCAAAGCTCCGCGGCGTCGAGGTGCCGCCGGAGCGCGCGCCGTCGATGATCGACGAATATCTGGTGCTGGCGGTCGCCGCTTCGTTCGCTGAAGGCACCACAGTGATGCGCGGTCTGAAGGAATTGCGGGTCAAGGAATCCGACCGGCTGGAGGCCACGGCTGCAATGCTGCGCATCAACGGCGTCAAGGTGGAGATTTCCGGCGACGATCTCATCGTCGAGGGCAGGGGCCATGTGCCGGGCGGCGGCGTAGTCGCAACCCACATGGATCATCGCATCGCAATGTCGGCGCTGGTGATGGGCTTGGCCTCAGACAAGCCGGTGAAGGTCGACGACACCGCCTTCATCGCCACCAGCTTTCCCGACTTCATTCCGATGATGCGCTCGCTCGGCGCGGAGTTTTCATGATCATCGCCATCGATGGCCCGGCCGCATCCGGCAAGGGGACCCTCGCCAAGCGCCTCGCCGCCCATTACGGACTTCGCCACCTCGATACCGGGGTGATCTATCGCGCGGTAGCTTATGCGCTGATCAGCGCGGGCGCCGACCTCAAGGACGAGGCCGCCGCGGTCAAGGCCGCCCAGGAGCTCGATCCCGAAATCTTCGACGATCCGGCCCTGAAGTCGCACCAGGTTGGCTCGGCCGCCTCGGTGGTGTCGGCCATTCCCCGGATGCGGGAGGTTTTGGTCGAATTTCAGCGCCAATTTGCGGCCGCCCCGCCCGGGGCCGTGCTCGACGGCCGTGACATCGGCACGGTGATCTGCCCGAATGCCGACGTAAAAATCTTCGTGGTGGCGGACCCCAGGGTCCGGGCCCGTCGCCGGACGCTGGAGGCGCAAAGCCGTGGCGAGGAGGCCGATGAGGCCACGATCCTGGCCGATATTCTGGCTCGCGACGAACGCGATCAGAACCGCGCTGTTGCGCCTTTAAGGCCGGCCAAAGATGCTTACTTGCTAGACAATTCCGATCTCGATATAGAAGGCGGCGTCCGGGCCGCCATCGACATTGTCGAGGCCGTTCGAGCGGGCCGGCAGCGGGTCTGAACCCCTGCCGTCACTGGAGGTAAAGCCCGCTCCCGCCCTCAATGACACGTCGAGATCTCGAACAGGATTTTCGAGACCATCCACCCGGACGGAATTCATCGTATTGAACGTGCAGGCATCTGCCGGCCCGCTTTTGCATCTCGATGCAGCAAGCGGCCGCCTTCGGGTTTTGCGAGCCCCGGCCCTCTACGCGCGATACGCCTTACAACCCCAACGGCCGGCAGGATCATCGCAAGTGGAGAACCAATGGCTTCGAGTGTAACTGCAAGTTCCTACAATCCCACCCGCGACGATTTCGCGGCGATGCTGGATGAGTCCTTTGCCGGCGGCAACCTTCAGGAAAGCTCCGTCATCAAGGGCAAGGTGGTTGCGATTGAAAAGGACATGGCCGTCATCGACGTCGGCCTGAAGACCGAGGGCCGCGTCGCGCTGCGCGAATTTTCCGGCCCCGGCCGTGAAAGCGATCTGAAGGTCGGCGACACCGTCGAGGTGTTCCTCGACCGTATCGAGAATGCGCTGGGCGAAGCCGTGCTGTCGCGCGACAAGGCGCGCCGCGAGGAGAGCTGGGGCAAGCTGGAGAAGGCCTTCCAGAACAACGAAAAGGTCATGGGCGTCATCTTCAACCAGGTCAAGGGCGGCTTCACCGTCGATCTCGACGGCGCCGTGGCCTTCCTGCCGCGCTCGCAGGTCGACATCCGTCCGATCCGCGACGTCGCGCCGCTGATGAACAACTCCCAGCCGTTCCAGATCCTCAAGATGGATCGCCGCCGCGGCAACATCGTGGTGTCGCGCCGCACGGTGCTGGAGGAGACCCGCGCCGAGCAGCGCCAGGAGCTGGTGCAGAACCTCGAAGAGGGTCAGGTGATCGACGGCGTGGTCAAGAACATCACCGATTACGGTGCGTTCGTCGACCTCGGCGGTATCGACGGCCTGTTGCACGTCACCGACATCGCATGGCGCCGCGTCAACCACCCGACCGAGGTGTTGACCATCGGCCAGACCGTGAAGGTCAAGATCATCAAGATCAACCACGAGACGCATCGCATCTCGCTCGGCATGAAGCAGCTCCTCGACGATCCGTGGCAGGGCATCGAGGCCAAATATCCGCTGAATGCGCGCTTCCACGGCCGCGTCACCAACATCACCGATTACGGCGCGTTCGTCGAGCTCGAGCCCGGCATCGAAGGCCTGATCCACGTCTCGGAGATGTCGTGGACCAAGAAGAACATGCACCCCGGCAAGATCGTGTCGACCTCGCAGGAAGTCGACGTGCAGGTGCTGGAAGTCGATTCCGTCAAGCGCCGCATCTCGCTCGGCCTCAAGCAGACCATGCGCAATCCCTGGGAAGTGTTCATCGAGAAGTTCCCGGTCGGCTCCGTGGTCGAGGGCGAGGTCAAGAACAAGACCGAGTTCGGCCTGTTCCTCGGCCTCGAGGGCGACGTCGACGGCATGGTCCACCTGTCGGACCTCGACTGGAAGCTTCCTGGCGAGCAGGTCATCGACAATTACAAGAAGGGCGACCTGGTCAAGGCCGTCGTCCTCGATGTCGATGTCGAGAAGGAGCGCATCTCGCTTGGCGTCAAGCAGCTCGAAGGCGATCCCTTCGCAGAGCCGGGCGATGTCAAGAAGGGTGCGGTCGTGACCTGCGAAGTTCTGGACGTGAAGGACGCCGGCATCGACGTCAAGATCGTCGGCACCGACTTCACGACCTTCATCAAGCGCTCCGAGCTTGCCCGTGACCGCAACGACCAGCGCGCCGAGCGTTTTGCCGTCGGCGAGAAGGTCGATGCCCGGGTGATCCAGTTCGACAAGAAGGCCCGCAAGGTGCAGGTGTCGATCAAGGCGCTCGAAGTCGCCGAGGAGAAGGAAGCCATCGCGCAGTATGGCTCCTCCGATTCGGGGGCGACGCTGGGCGACATTCTCGGTACCGCGCTCAAGAACCGGGCCAACGAGAAGTAAGCTTTCGCTGCTTGCTCCCAACGAGACAGGCCCCGGTCACGACCGGGGCCTTTTTCATGCGCGGCAACGCTCTCTCCTTCGTCATGCCCGCGCTTGTCGCGGGCATCCACGTCTTCGATCCACAAAAGGCGTGGATGGCCGGGCGTAGGCGAGTGGGAGCGACGTCGTACTTCGGACGGCTATGTCCGGCCATGACGACTACCGGAAGGCGGCGGAGCCTTCATTTCTTCATATTGGATCGCAATTGATGTAATGACGTTAGGGCGGCATTTACGCTGCGAATGCAAAACGCGCGGGCCTTACTTTCAAGGAGAATTTCGATGTCGATGGAATCAGACGTGATCGTCGATCGCCGCCGCATGCGCCGCAAGCTGACCTTCTGGCGTGTCGCAGCCATCGTCGTCGCCATCGCCGCGATCGGCACCATCGCGACGCTGGTGTCTCCGGGCGGACGCGGGGCCTTCACGTCGTCCGGCACGATCGCGCGCGTCAACATCGAAGGCCTGATCCGCAGCGACCGCGACCGGGTCGAGGCGCTGGAGCGCCTGGAAAAATCCAAGTACGCCGCCGTCATCGTTCACATCAATTCGCCCGGCGGCACCACCGCCGGCTCCGAACAGCTCTATGATTCGCTGATGAGCCTGAAGGCGAAGAAACCGATGGTCGTCGTGGTCGAGGGACTGGCGGCTTCCGGCGGCTACATCACCGCGATTGCGGCCGACCATATCGTCGCCCAGCAAAGCTCGCTGGTGGGCTCGATCGGCGTTCTGTTTCAATATCCGAATTTCTCGGAGCTCTTGAAGACCGTCGGCGTGAAGGTCGAGGAAGTGAAGTCCTCGCCGCTGAAAGCAGCGCCCAACGGCTTCGAGCCGACCAGTCCCGAGGCGCGTGACGCGCTCGATGCGTTGGTCAAAGATTCCTATGCCTGGTTCAAGGGCCTGGTGAAGGAACGGCGCGGCATGAGCGACGAGGAGCTCGCAAAGGTCTCGGACGGCCGGGTCTTCACCGGCCATCAGGCCGTCGGCCTCAAGCTCGTCGATGAGTTGGGCGACGAGAAGACCGCGATCGCCTGGCTGGTTGCGAAGAAGGGCGTGAAAAAGGATCTGCCGGTGCGCGACTACAAGCTTAGCCCCCGCTTCGGCGACCTGACGTTCCTGCGCGCGGCGGCTTCGAGCGCGCTGGATGCGCTCGGATTCGGCGCCATCGCGCGCCAGGTCGACGGTTCCGCGATCGACCGCTTCGCGCTCGATGGAATGCTCGCGTTGTGGCAGCCGGCTGCCACCAACTGAGGTGCCGCAGGCGCCAATCTAACGGTTTTTCCCGCGATGCGAGCATTGTGACAGACCCCTTTCGGGGGTTTGTCACGCAATTTCGCGCCGCGCAAACCTGATTTAGCGTCTTGACAGTTCAAGGCATTTTCACGGAAATGACAGGTGACGTTTCCTGGTCCGAACCTCTTTATGATCAAATCCGAACTCGTTCAGCGTATTGCCGAGCACAACCCGCATCTCTATCAGCGGGATGTCGAGAACATCGTGAACGCGATTCTCGATGAGATCGTGGCTGCGCTGGCGCGCGGCGACCGGGTCGAGCTGCGCGGATTCGGCGCGTTTTCCGTGAAGCATCGTCCGGCGCGGGCCGGCCGCAACCCGCGCACCGGCGCCCATGTTCCGGTCGACCAGAAGAGCGTTCCATTCTTCAAGACCGGCAAGGAAATGCGCGAGCGGCTGAACCGCGACAACCCCGAAGCCGAAGCCTGACACCTTCGCGCGCAGCGGACGAACGCCCGTCGCCGCTTGTTTTGCGTGATGAGGCCAATCAACGCGAGCCATCGCCATGCGGAAGTTCTTCAGCACCCTGTTCGCCATCTTGTTGGGTCTGATCTTTGTCACCTTCGCAGTCGCGAACCGGCATTTGGTGACCGTGTCGTTCGATCCGTTCAATTCAGCCAATCCGTCCGTTTCCACATCGATGCCGCTGTTTGTACTGATCATCGTGGTCGCGATCCTGGGTGTGATAGCCGGCGGATGTGCGACCTGGTTCGGCCAGCGCCGCTGGCGCCGGGCGGCGCGCCTGCACGAGGCGGATGCCCGCACCGCCAAGGCGCAACTGGCGGAACTTCGTAGCCAGGCGGTCGCCTCGCGCAGCGAAACCCAGCGGCTGGCATTGCCGCCGAAGACCGGCTTCTCAGGGGCTGTGGGGCGAGACAGGCAGGGTGCGGCGTTGTAGAAGGCGCCCCGCCACGCCCTTGAGGCCGTGCGGCACTGGATTCCACGCATTTTCCGCTATACGAAAGACCATGACCCTGCTCGTCAAAATCTGCGGCCTGTCCACGCGCGAGACGCTCGACGCTGCGCTCGCGGCCGGCGCCGACATGGTGGGGTTCGTGTTCTTCCCGCCCTCGCCACGCCATCTCGCGCTCGAGACCGCACGCGAGCTGGGCCGGCAGGTCAAGCAGCGCGCCACCAAGGTGGCGCTCACCGTCGATGCCGACGACGCGACATTGGAGGGCATCGTCGAGGCGCTGGCGCCCGACATCCTGCAACTGCACGGCCATGAAACGCCGGCACGGGTCGCCGCTATCAAGCGCAAGTTCGGTCGCGAGGTGATGAAGGCGCTGCCCGTCGAGCGCGCCGCCGACCTCGCGCCGCTGAGCGGTTATGCCGCCATCGCCGACCGCATCCTGTTCGATGCCCGCCCTCCCAAGGGTGCCACGCGCCCCGGCGGCCTCGGCGCCGCCTTCGATTGGCACCTGCTGGAAAATCTTGACCTCAAGCTGCCGTTCATGGTGTCCGGCGGCCTCCATGGCGGCAATGTCGCAGACGCCGTCCGCGTCACCCGCGCCGGCGGCGTTGATGTTTCCTCAGGAGTCGAGAGCGCGGCAGGCGTCAAGGATATCGAGATGATCCGTGATTTCATCCGCGCCGCGCGTTTAAGCGAAGAGTTGACCGTCAGATGAGCCAGGCCCGTCCCAATTCCTTCCGCACCGGCCCCGACGAGCGCGGGCATTTCGGCAATTTCGGGGGGCGTTTCGTCGCGGAAACGCTGATGCCGCTGATCCTCGATCTGGAAAAGGCCTATACGAAAGCCAAGGCCGACCCGGCGTTCCACGCCGAGATGAGCGGATATCTGCGCGACTATGTCGGCCGGCCGTCGCCGCTTTATTTCGCCGAACGCTTAACCGCGCATCTTGGCGGCGCCAAGATCTATTTCAAGCGCGAGGAGCTCAATCACACCGGCTCCCACAAGGTCAACAACGTGCTTGGCCAGATCATGGTGGCGCGGCGCATGGGCAAGAAGCGCATCATCGCCGAGACCGGTGCCGGCCAGCACGGCGTCGCCACCGCGACGCTGTGCGCGCGCTTCGGGCTTGAGTGCTTCGTCTATATGGGCGCCGTCGACGTCGAGCGGCAGCAGCCGAACGTCATCCGCATGGAGATGCTGGGCGCCAAGGTGATTCCGGTGCAGTCCGGAACGCGCACGCTGAAGGATGCCATGAACGAGGCGCTGCGCGACTGGGTCACCAACGTGCACAACACGTTCTACTGCATCGGCACGGTCGCAGGTCCCCACCCCTATCCGATGATGGTGCGCGACTTCCAGTCGGTGATCGGCGAAGAGACGCGCAAGCAGATGCAGGAAGCCGAAGGCCGCTTGCCGGATTCGCTCGTTGCCTGCATCGGCGGCGGCTCCAATGCGATGGGCCTGTTCCATCCGTTCCTCGACGATCCTTCCGTCGAAATCTTTGGCGTCGAAGCCGCCGGCCACGGCCTGACGCAATTGCACGCCGCGTCGATTGCCGGTGGCCGGCCCGGCGTGCTGCACGGCAACCGCACGTATCTGTTGATGGACGACGACGGGCAGATCCAGGACGCGCATTCGATCTCGGCCGGGCTCGATTATCCCGGCATCGGGCCCGAGCATTCCTGGCTGCACGAAGTCGGCCGGGTCAAATATCTGTCGGCGACCGACGA
>NZ_DATGFH010000103.1:0-12507 GCF_035309285.1 Bradyrhizobium sp.
AGATCGAGAAGGCCGGCGGCGTTGCCAAGGAGTTCAACACCATCGCGGTCGATGACGGCATCGCCATGGGCCATGACGGCATGCTCTACAGCCTGCCCTCGCGGGAACTGATCGCCGACAGCGTCGAATACATGGTCAACGCCCATTGCGCCGACGCCATGGTGTGCATCTCCAATTGCGACAAGATCACGCCCGGCATGCTGATGGCGGCGATGCGGCTCGATATCCCCGCGATGTTCGTCTCGGGCGGCCCGATGGAGTCGGGCAAGATCAACGTCAAAGGCAAGATCAGGGCGGTCGATCTGGTCGACGCCATGGTCGCGGCCGCCGATGACCGCGTCAGCGATACCGAGGTCGAGGTGATGGAGCGCTCGGCCTGTCCGACCTGCGGCTCGTGCTCGGGCATGTTCACCGCCAATTCGATGAACTGCCTCACCGAGGCGCTCGGCCTTTCGCTGCCGGGCAACGGCTCGGTGCTCGCCACCCACGCCGACCGCAAGGGCCTGTTCGTCGAAGCAGGACACCTGATCGTCGATCTGGCGCGGCGCTATTACGAGCAGAACGATGCAAGCGTGCTGCCGCGCAATATCGCGAACTTCAAGGCCTTCGAGAACGCGATGAGCCTCGATATCGCGATGGGCGGCTCGACCAATACCGTGCTGCATCTCCTGGCCGCCGCCCACGAGGGCGAGATCCCCTTCACCATGAAGGATATCGACCGCCTGTCGCGCAAGGTGCCGGTGCTTTGCAAGGTCGCGCCCTCGGTCGCCGACGTGCATCTGGAAGATGTCCACCGCGCCGGCGGCGTGATGGCGATCCTGGGCGAGCTCGACCGCGCTGGGCTTATCCACGCCGAGCTTCCGAGCGTGCATTCCGCTTCGCTGGCGTCCGCGCTGGAACGCTGGGACATCCGCCGCAGCCAGAGCGACAGCGTGCGCAATTTCTACAAGGCAGCACCGGGCGGCGTCCCGACGCAAACGGCCTTCAGCCAGGACCGCCGCTTCGAGGAGCTTGATCTTGATCGCGCGACCGGCTGCATTCGCGATGCCGGGCACGCCTTTTCCAAAGATGGCGGCCTCGCCGTGCTCTACGGCAACCTCGCCCTCGACGGCTGCATCGTGAAGGCGGCCGGCGTCGATGCCAGCATCCTGAAATTTGCCGGCCCCGCCCGCGTGCTGGAAAGCCAGGACGCCGCGGTCGAGGCGATCCTGACCAACAAGATCAAGCCGGGTGATGTGGTCGTGATCATCTATGAAGGCCCGCGCGGCGGCCCAGGCATGCAGGAGATGCTCTATCCCACGAGCTACCTGAAATCGAAGGGGCTCGGCAAAGCCTGCGCACTGGTGACCGATGGCCGCTTCTCGGGCGGCACGTCCGGGCTTTCGATCGGCCATGTCTCGCCGGAAGCCGCCGAAGGCGGCTTGATCGGTCTGGTGCAGGACGGCGATCGCATCGAGATCGATATCCCCGCGCGCGCGATCCATCTCGCCGTCGACGAGGCCGAGCTGAAACGCCGCCGCGAGGCAATGCTGGCCAAGGGCGCGCAGGCCTGGAAGCCGGCGAAGCGCGCCCGCAAGGTCTCAACCGCGCTGAAAGCGTACGCCGCGCTTACCACCAGCGCCGCCCGCGGCGCGGTGCGGGTGGTGAGGGATTAGGGCGCAACCGCCTCACGTGGCGGGCACCAAAGCCGCAGCACTGGAAGTCCACCTCTCCCATCGGGAGAGGTGGACGGCGTTCGCGGCGCGTCACTGTCTCTAAACCCCCGCCATCGCCTGTTCGATCGCCGACAGCGCTGCGTTGGCCTTGGTGCCGTCGGGCCCGCCGGCTTGCGCCATGTCGGGCCGACCGCCGCCGCCCTTGCCGCCGAGTGCTTCGGAGGCAACCCGCACCAGGTTGACCGCGTTGAAGCGCGCAGTGAGGTCCGGCGTCACGCCGACGACCACGCCGGCCTTGCCGTCCTCGGTGACGCCGACGATGGCGACGACGCCGCTTCCGAGCTGCTTTTTCCCGTCATCGGCGAGGCTCTTGAGATCCTTCATCTCGATGCCTTCGACTGCGCGCGCCATCAGCTTGACATTACCGACCTCGCGCACGCCGGCGGCCCCGTCCCCTGCCGCAGCGCCGCCGCCCATGGCGAGCTTCTTGCGCGCGTCCGACAGCTCGCGCTCGAGCTTCTTGCGCTCGTCCAATAACGCAGTGATGCGCGCCGGCACGTCTTCTGGCGTGGTACGCAGCTCCGCCGCGGCGGACTTCGCCAGCGCCATCACCTCATTGGCGTGCTTGCGCGCGTGTCGCCCGGTCAGCGCCTCGATGCGGCGAACGCCGGAGGCGACCGCGCTCTCGCTTGTCACCGAGATCAACCCGATATCGCCGGTGCGCCTGACATGGGTGCCGCCGCAGAGCTCGACCGACCAGCCGAGCGCGTTCTGGCCATGCTCGCGCGACTGCCTGCCCATCGAGACCACGCGGACCTCGTCGCCATATTTCTCGCCGAACAACGCGCGGGCGCCGGCCTCGCGTGCGTCGTCAACAGCCATGATGCGGGTCGTGACCTCGTCGTTCTCCAGCACCACCTCGTTGGCGATGTCTTCGACGCGGACCAATTCCTCCGCCGTGATCGGCTTCGGATGCACGAAGTCGAAGCGCAGGCGATCCGCCGCGACCAGCGAGCCGCGCTGGGCGATATGGTCGCCAAGCACCTGCCGCAGCGCCTCGTGCAACAGATGCGTCGCCGAGTGATGGGCGCGGATCGAGGAGCGGCGCGCGTGGTCGACATCGAGCTGCAGCGCCGCGCCGACCTTGAGCGTGCCCTGCTCCATGGTGCCCTGATGTACCCAGAGATCGCCGGCCTTCTTCTGCGTGTCAGTGACGCGGAACCTGACGTCCTCGCCTGACAGTACGCCGGTGTCGCCGACCTGGCCGCCGGACTCCGCATAGAACGGCGTCTGGTTCAGCACGATCGCGCCGGTGTCACCGGCCTTGAGGCTGTCGACCTCCTCGCCGTCCTTCACCAGCGCCGTGACCGCACCTTCCGCGGTCTCGGTCTCGTAGCCCAGGAACTCGGTCGCGCCAAGCTTCTCGCGCAGCGGAAACCAGACACTCTCGGCCGCGGTGTCGCCCGAGCCGGCCCAGGCCGCGCGCGCCTTGTCGCGCTGGCGCTCCATGGCGTCGCTGAAGGACGCGATGTCGACACCGATGCCACGCGACTTCAGCGCATCCTGGGTCAAATCAAGCGGGAAGCCATAGGTGTCGTAGAGCGTAAAGGCAGTGTCGCCGTCGAACATGTCGCCCTTCTTCAGGGTCGCGCTCTTCTCGTCCAGGATTGCAAGCCCGCGCTCAAGCGTCCTGCGGAAGCGGGTCTCTTCCAGCTTCAGCGTCTCCTCGATCAGGCCTTCGGCGCGGACCAGCTCGGGATAGGCCTGGCCCATCTCGCGCACCAGCGCCCAGACCAAGCGATGCATCAACGGCTCGCGCGCGCCGAGAAGCTGCGCATGGCGCATGGCACGGCGCATGATCCGGCGCAGGACGTAGCCGCGTCCCTCGTTCGACGGCAGCACGCCATCGGAGATCAGGAACGACGAAGCGCGCAGATGGTCGGCGATGACGCGCAGCGAAGCCTTCTGCGGCCCCTCGGGGTCCGCACCGGTCAGCTCCGAGATCGCACGGATCAGCGCGACGAAGAGATCGATGTCGTAATTGTCGTGCTTGCCCTGCAGCACGGCGGCGACGCGCTCGAGGCCCGCGCCGGTGTCGATCGACGGTCTTGGCAGCGCAACGCGCTTGCCGTCCTCGAACTGCTCGAACTGCATGAACACGAGGTTCCAGATCTCGATATAGCGGTCGCCGTCGGCTTCCGGCGATCCGGGCGGGCCGCCCCAGATCTTGTCGCCGTGGTCGTAGAAGATTTCCGAGCAGGGACCGCAGGGGCCCGTGTCACCCATCTGCCAGAAATTGTCGGAGCCGGCGATGCGGATGATGCGCGATTCCGGAAGACCCGATATCTTCTTCCAGAGGCCGAAAGCCTCGTCGTCATCGATGTAGACGGTCGCCCACAACTTGTCCTTGGGCAGGCCGAATTCCTTCGTGACCAGCTTCCAGGCGAGCTCAATTGCGCGATCCTTGAAGTAGTCGCCGAACGAGAAATTGCCGAGCATCTCGAAGAAGGTATGGTGCCGCGCGGTATAGCCGACATTGTCGAGGTCGTTGTGCTTGCCGCCGGCGCGCACGCATTTCTGCGACGTGGTGGCGCGCTGGTAGGGCCGCTTCTCCACTCCGGTGAAGACGTTCTTGAACTGCACCATGCCGGCATTGGTGAACATCAACGTCGGGTCATTGCGCGGCACGAGCGGTGAGGACGGCACGATCTCGTGGCCGTTCTCGCGGAAAAAATTCAGAAAGGTCGACCTGATCTCGTTGACGCCGCTCATGTTCATCCAATCGGAAAAGCTGGCCGGAGGCCCGCAAAAATAACGCCTTTTCTCCGGCGGAACGCTTTTAGACAAGGCCTGCCGCACTGTCCAGAAACTGTGCAGGCGGATCATGGACTTGGCTCGGCACGCTAAAGCCCGTTGATAGCACCCCGGAGCGCGTTGACAGTCTTGGTAAGGTCGTGTTTTCCTCCTATCTGTTCAAGACAGCCACGTCGGGAGAGATCGGCTTAGTGCCGGCGCCGAAGGAGCAACCGCCCCGGAAACTCTCAGGCAAAAGGACCGCGTGGTGAGGACAGCATCTGGAAAGAGGCGCCGAGGGCCTTAAGAGGCCAAGGGCGTCCGCCGACGGGATAATACTCTCAGGCAAAGCGACAGATGGGGCTTCGAAGGGTTTTTCGGGAATCGTCCCGGGAACCCCTGAGAGGGCCCCGTGATGCTCGCGCGCGACGACCAGACCTTAAAACGCACTCCCCTCCACGCTCTGCATGTGGCGCTGGGCGCCAAAATGGTGCCGTTCGCGGGCTATGAGATGCCCGTGCAATACGCCACCGGCGTGCTCAGGGAACACTTGCATACCCGCCAGAAAGCGGGGCTGTTCGACGTCTCCCACATGGGTCAGATCGCGCTGCGCGCGACCTCCGGCGCGACGGACGACGCTGCGCTCGCACTGGAACGGCTGGTGCCGCAGGACATTCTGGGCATCGCAAAAGGTCGGCAGCGCTACGCGCAATTCACCAATGCGAAAGGCGGCATCCTCGATGATCTGATGGTCGCGAATTTCGGCGGCTATCTATTCCTGGTGGTCAACGCCGCCTGCAAGGAGGCCGACGAAGCGCATCTGCGCGCGCATCTCTCCGATGTTTGCAAAATCGAGGCGCTGCCTGATCGCGCGCTGCTCGCGCTGCAGGGGCCCAAGGCCGAAGCCGTGCTGGCAAAGTTTTGTCCGGACGCGCTGTCGATGCGCTTCATGGATTCCGGACCGCGCCGCGTGGCCGGCTTCGACTGCTTCGTTTCGCGCTCGGGCTATACCGGCGAGGACGGCTTTGAGATTTCGGTGCCGGCGGAAGACGCCGATGCGCTGGCAAAACTGCTGCTGGACAATAGTGACGTGCTGCCGATCGGCCTCGGCGCGCGCGACAGCCTTCGGCTTGAGGCCGGGCTCTGCCTTTATGGCCATGACATCGACACCACGACCACGCCGGTCGAGGCTGCGCTGGAATGGTCGGCGCAGAAGAGCCGCAGGGCCGGCGGCGCGCGGGTCGGCGGCTTTCCCGGCGCCGAAAGGATTCTCGCGCAATTCGCCGATGGCGCACCGCGCCGCCGTGTCGGGTTGAAGGCCGAGGGCCGCGCGCCGGTGCGCGAGGGCGCGGCGCTGTTCGCCGACGCGGCCTCGTCCGAACAGATCGGCACGGTCACCTCAGGCGGCTTCGGACCAACGCTGAACGCGCCGGTGGCGATGGGCTATGTGCCGACCTCGCTCTCTGGCGCCGGCACGCGCGTGTTCGCAGAGGTGCGCGGCCAGCGCCTGCCGCTCGTCGTCGCCCCCACCCCCTTCGTTCCCAACACCTACAAGCGCTGAAGGAAGCTCATGACCATTTTGTTCACGTCAGACCATGAATGGCTCCGCATCGAGGGCGATGTCGCCACCATCGGCATCACCGATTACGCGCAGTCGCAGCTCGGCGACGTCGTGTTCGTCGAGCTGCCGAAGGTCGGGCGCAGCCTGAAGAAGGCGGAGGCCGCCGCGGTCGTGGAGTCCGTCAAGGCCGCTTCCGACGTCTACGCGCCGATCTCGGGCGAGGTGCTTGAGGTGAACGAGGGGCTCGCCGCCGAGCCCGCGCTCGTGAATTCCGATGCCGCTGGCAAGGCCTGGTTCTTCAAGATGAAAATTGCCGACAAGGGTGAGCTGGGCGCGCTGATGGATGAGGCCGCCTACAAGGCACACACGGCTTAAGGAGAGCGATCATGAACGCGCCGTTCAAACCCGCCGAGGAAGCCGCGACCACATTCGTGCGCCGCCATATCGGCCCCTCGCCCCGCGATGTCGCCGCCATGCTGGACGTCGTCGGCGCGAAAAGCATCGGCGATCTCATGAGCGAGACGTTGCCCCCTTCGATCCGGCAAAAGGCCCCGCTCGATCTCGGCCGCGCGCTTGATGAGAGCGCGGCGCTCGCGCATATGGGCGAACTCGCGGCGCAAAACCAGGCTTTCACCTCGCTGATCGGCCAAGGCTATTCCGGCACCATCCTGCCTACGGTGGTCCAGCGCAACATCCTCGAAAACCCCGCCTGGTACACGGCTTATACGCCCTATCAACCCGAGATCAGCCAGGGCCGGCTGGAGGCGCTGTTCAACTTCCAGACCATGATCTGCGATCTCACCGGCCTCGACGTCGCCAACGCCTCGCTGCTCGATGAAGCGACCGCGGCGGCGGAAGCGATGGCGCTCGCCGAACGCGCGGCGCACGCCAAGACCAAAACATTCTTTGTCGATCACGACGTGCATCCGCAGACAACAGCGGTGTTGCGCACCCGCGCCGAGCCGCTGGGCTGGACGCTCGTCGTCGGCGATCCCTTCAGCGATCTCGCCAAAGCCGACGTGTTCGGCGCGCTGCTGCAATATCCGGGCTCGTCAGGCGCGCTGCGCGACCTCAGGCCCGCGATATCAGCGCTGCATGAGAAGGGCGCGCTGGCGATCGTTGCGGCCGACCTTTTGGGCCTCATGCTGCTCACTTCTCCCGGCGAGCTCGGTGCCGACATCGCCATTGGCTCGGCGCAGCGTTTTGGCGTGCCGATGGGGTATGGCGGACCGCATGCGGCCTATATGGCCGTGCGCGATGCGCTGAAGCGCTCGCTGCCCGGGCGCATCGTCGGACTGTCGGTGGATTCGCGCGGGGCGCCCGCCTATCGCCTCGCGCTGCAGACCCGCGAGCAGCATATCCGCCGCGAAAAGGCGACCTCCAACATCTGCACCGCGCAGGTGCTGCTTGCGGTGATCGCCTCGATGTATGCGGTCTATCACGGCCCGGAGGGCCTCGCCGCAATCGCGCGCACCGTGCATCGCCGCACGGCGGTGCTGGCGGCGGGATTGCGCAAGCTCGGCTTTGCGCCCGCGAGCGACACGTTCTTTGACACGATCTCCGTCGAGGTTGGCGGCAAGCGCGACGAGATCGTCGCGCGCGCGCTCTCCGAAAGGATCAATCTGCGTCTTGGCGAGCGCACGCTCGGCATTTCGTTGGACGAGACCACGACGCCTGCGACGGTCGAAGCGGTGTGGCACGCCTTTGGCGGCAAGCTCGCTTACGGCGAAGTCGAGGCCAGCGCGCGCGAAGCGCTGCCGGCGGAACTGCGGCGCACCAGCCGCACTCTCACCCATCCGGTGTTCCATGCGCATCGCTCGGAAACCGAAATGCTGCGCTATATGCGCAAGCTGAGCGACCGCGACCTCGCGCTCGACCGCGCCATGATCCCGCTCGGCTCCTGCACCGTGAAGTTGAACGCGACCACGGAGATGATCCCGCTGACCTGGCCTGAATTCGCGACGCTGCATCCGTTTGCGCCGCCTGAGCAGGCGAAAGGCTATCACGTGCTGTTCGCACGGCTGCAAAAATGGCTCTGCGACATCACCGGCTATGACGCGATCTCGCTGCAGCCGAACTCGGGCGCGCAGGGCGAATATGCCGGCCTGCTCGCCATCCGCGCCTATCATGCCACGCGCGGCGAAGGCCATCGCAAGATTTGCCTCATCCCCTCCTCGGCACACGGCACCAATCCGGCCTCGGCCGCGATGGCCGGCATGGACGTGGTGGTGGTCGCCTGCGACGCCGGCGGCAATGTCGACGTCAATGATCTCTCCAGGAAGGCGGAGGCCCATTCGAAGAACCTCGCCGCCATCATGATCACCTATCCCTCGACCCACGGCGTGTTCGAGGAGCACATCAGCGTGATTTGCGACATCGTTCATGGCCATGGCGGACAGGTCTATCTCGACGGCGCCAATCTGAATGCGCAGGTGGGGCTGTCGCGGCCCGGCGATTACGGCGCCGATGTCAGCCACCTCAACCTGCACAAGACCTTCTGCATTCCGCATGGCGGCGGCGGCCCCGGCATGGGCCCGATCGGCGTCAAGGCGCATCTGGCGCCGTTCTTGCCAAGTCACCCAGAAAATTGTCATCCCGCCACCAACGGCGCGGTGCCTCACCCGGTCGGGCCGGTCTCGGCCGCACCGTTCGGCTCGGCGTCGATCCTGACCATCTCCTACATCTACATGCTGATGATGGGCGGCGAAGGGCTCACGCGCGCGACCGAGATCGCGATCCTCAACGCCAACTACATCGCGGCGCGACTCGATGCGCATTTCCCGGTGCTCTATCGCAATCACAACCGCCGCGTCGCGCATGAGTGCATCGTCGATCCGAGGCCGCTGAAGGCCAAATGCGGCGTCACCGTCGACGACATTGCGAAGCGCCTGATCGACTACGGCTTCCACGCGCCGACCATGAGCTTTCCAGTGCCGGGCACGCTGATGATCGAGCCGACCGAATCGGAATCGAAGGCCGAGCTGGATCGCTTCTGCGATGCCATGATCGCGATCCGCCAGGAGATTGCGGAGGTCGAGAACGGCCGCTTCAAGATCGAGGCCTCGCCGCTGCGGCATGCGCCGCACACCGTGCACGACATCGCCGACGACGAGTGGAAGCGCGCCTATGGCCGCGCCGAAGGCTGTTTCCCGGACGGCATCTCACGCACGGACAAATACTGGAGCCCGGTCGGCCGCGTCGACAACGTCTATGGCGACCGCAACCTGGTCTGCTCCTGCCCGCCGGTTGAGGACTACGCGCAGGCGGCGGAATAAGGAGATCTCGGTCATGCGCGGCTTGCGGCCCGCCGAAGCCTCTTGACCGCCGAAGTCCGCCTTCGGACGAAGGCGGTTGGCGTAGGCGGGACCCGCGCATCCATCGAGAATGAATCCTCTTGTGATGGATTGCCGGGCCTTCGCCGCGCCGAAGGGGCTTCGGCCCCGCGGGCGGGTCAAGCCGACAATGACGAACTCACTATGGCGCGATCAGCGCCTTGTTATCCGGGTCCCAGCGCCACAGGCGCTTGTTGGTCAGTTTGGTCCCGCCCCACCAGCGCCGGATCGGATTGTGGCGAGTGAAATCGTCGGTTTGAGCGAGGATCGCGTGTCCGAGCGGCGTGAGCGCAAGCTTGCTCTTGTTGTATCGCTTATGTCGCGCACGATCATCGTGCAATTCCATCGTGAAGGGTCCCTCCTTGAGACCCGAGATCAGCGGCTTCCGGCACCGCCCGAGTCCGTCGAGCAACGCGCCCTGCTCCCAATAACCAAACACCCGGCCCGAATCGCGGGCCTCATGAAGGCCGATGTCCTGCGGGGTCGGCTTCCATCCCGATACGAAGTCGAGCATCCGCATTTCCGTCGCGCCAAGGCCCGTGCGGCGCCAGGGAAGCTCTTCAAGCAGGGCGGCGACAGCATTCCGAAGCCGGGGCAGAGCGCTCAACTCTGTCGCTAACAGGCCGAACCAGTCCTGCGGCGTCGCCGCACCAAAAGCCTGCCATGCGCGGCTCGCCAGTTCGAAATGATCACGAGAGATTTTGATAGCCGGCAACCTCCATTTTGCCAGCACCTCCGGCCTTTGGCTGCCCATGGGGACGTGTGCCTGGACCAACGACAGTCGCGAGGCGATCTCCGGGTGGGCGCGGAGATAGTGCAGCAGGCAAATCAGCTGCAGCTGATCGTTCGGACGCGGATCCATCCACAGTTCGATCGCATCGAAGCGCGAGCACAGCTCGACCAATCCAAGGCCCACCGCGCCGATGCCCTCAAGGCGGTGTTGCGGCTGATAGTCCTGCCAACTGAGCTTGGATTGGCGTTTCTTGCGCCTGCCGAAAAATCCGGACAGTTCGGCGTCCGACGGCAACCGCTCCCAGACCAGCTGGCGGTTTAGCGAAATCAGGAAATGCGCAAGGCGCGCTGTTCCGAGGCTACCGGCGGCCGAAGTATCGTTTGTCAGGATGAGACGCTTCATACTCACTCCCCTCACAACCTGGTCAGGACCGGATCGAAGTGCCAGAGCCGGTCGCTGGTCAGGTGCGTGCCGCCCCACCAGCGATCGATCGGGTTGTGGCGGCTGAAATCCACTTCGTGGGCGCCGACCGCTTCGCCGAACTCGGTGAGCGAGAGGCGGCTGCGGAGATAGAGGGGATGACGCGCGCCCAGATTTTCCCGGCTGATCGTGCGCAGTTCCTCGTCGAGGCCCGCCACGGCGGGCGTCGGGCCATGGGCGAGCCCGTCAAGGAGATAGCCGTGCTCCCACTCGCTGAAGATACGGGTCAGGCGAAGCTCCGTAAGATGGAAGAGCGCATTCGTAAGCTGATAACCCCTTTTGATCAGCTCCAGCATCCGCATTTCTGTGGCGCCGAGCCCTGTCGAGGTTGAGGGAAGCTCTTCGAGCAGGTCGCGCAAAGCCGGCTTGAGCAACGGCAGCGCACCCAAATCCTCCCTGAGCAAATCGAAACAGGCTTCCGGCGTCGGCTCTCTGTAGGCGTGCCATGCCATGCGCGCTGTCTCAAACTCCGCTTCCGCGACATCAACGGCCGGCTTCTCAAATTCGGCCAACCACTCGCGGGAAATATTGTTCAGGTCGCAGTCCACAAGCGACAATGTCAATTTGGTTGCGACCTGTGGATCAGAACGCAAATGATCGAGCAGCCAGATCAGTTGCAATTGGTCGTTAGGATCCGGATCGAACCACAGCTCGATCGTCTCATAGTGCCGGCAGAACTCTATCAATCCGCAATGCTTGCTGGCCCCGGGGACTATGCGACCGCGACCCCAGTCGACAAAGTCCGACCAGTGTGTCCCTCGTTTTTGTTCCTGCGAGCGCAGACCAAGATAGGCCGCGAGTTCGTCAAGGGAGGGCAACGCCCCCCAGACGAAGCGAAAGCTGAAAGGGATTGTGACCTCGGCATAGTCCGAGACCGTGAAGTGAAAACCGGACATGGACGTCAGGACCAGAGGCTTCATGCCCTCACCACGTGCTGCACGCAAAACGAAACGGGCGCCAATGACGTCGGCAACTCAACGTCTTCAGCGCCCGCTCCTGCGAAACCTGTTTACGGTTGAACCTTACTCCTCCGCCGGCTCCTCGCCGTCGGCGTCGCGCTCGGCGGCGCCGGCCAGAATCTGCTCGGCGATTAGGCCGGAGTTCTGGCGGATCGCGGTCTCGATCTTGGTGGTGATGTCTGGATTGGCCTTCAAAAACGCCTTCGCGTTCTCGCGGCCCTGGCCGAGCCGCTGGCTGTCATAAGAGAACCAGGCGCCGGATTTCTCGACAATGCCGGCCTTGACCCCGAGGTCGAGGATCTCGCCCATCTTGGAGACGCCCTCGCCATACATGATGTCGAATTCGACCTGCTTGAAGGGAGGCGCCAGCTTGTTCTTCACCACTTTCACGCGCGTCGTATTGCCAACGACTTCGTCACGCTCCTTGATCGCGCCGATGCGGCGGATGTCGAGACGGACGGAGGCGTAGAATTTCAGCGCATTGCCGCCGGTCGTGGTTTCCGGCGAGCCATACATCACGCCGATCTTCATCCGGATCTGGTTGATGAAGATCACCATGGTGTTGGATTTGTTGATCGAGGCCGTGAGCTTGCGCAGCGCCTGGCTCATCAGCCGCGCCTGCAGGCCTGGTAGCGCCTCGCCCATCTCGCCCTCGAGCTCGGCGCGCGGCACCAGTGCGGCGACCGAATCGACCACCAGCACGTCGACAGCGCCGGAGCGCACCAGCGTGTCGCAGATTTCCAGCGCCTGCTCGCCGGTGTCAGGCTGCGAGATCAGGAGCTCATCGATATTGACACCAAGCTTGCGCGCATAGACGGGATCGAGCGCATGCTCGGCGTCGATGAAGGCGCAGATGCCGCCCTTCTTCTGGCCCTCGGCGACGCAATGCAACGCCAGCGTCGTTTTGCCCGATGACTCCGGCCCGTAGATCTCGACCACCCGCCCCTTCGGCAGGCCGCCGACGCCAAGTGCGATGTCGAGCCCGAGCGAGCCG
>NZ_DATGFH010000104.1:0-36132 GCF_035309285.1 Bradyrhizobium sp.
GACCATCTGCGCGCCCATGTTCTCGAACTTGTCCTCGAGCTCGATCTCCTTGGCGACGGTGACGCCGTCCTTGGTGATGCGGGGAGCGCCGAACGACTTGTCGAGCACCACGTTGCGGCCCTTCGGGCCGAGGGTGACCTTGACGGCGTTGTTGAGGATGTCGACGCCGCGCAGCATGCGGTCGCGGGCATCGACGCCAAATTTGACTTCCTTGGCTGACATTATGATCTCCGTTTCAAACTGCTCAGATCCCAAAGACCGCGCGGCTGCGCGGGTTCTTGGGATGAAATTGCGGGCCTCATCCTTCGAGATGCCGGCTGCGCCGGCTCCTCAGGATAGGGAAAACTGGCTGGCGCTTACGCGGCCTTCTTCTTGGCGGCGGGAACGTCGGTGAGAACGCCCATGATGTCGCTTTCCTTCATGATCAGGAGATCCTGGCCGTCGATCTTGACCTCGGTGCCGGACCACTTGCCGAACAGCACGCGGTCGCCGACCTTGAGGTCGATCGGGATCAGCTTGCCGGCTTCGTCGCGGCCACCCGGACCAACGGCGGTGATTTCGCCCTGCGAGGGCTTTTCCTTGGCGGTATCGGGAATGATGATGCCGCCAGCGGTTTTGTCTTCGGCATCAATGCGCTTGACCACGACGCGATCGTGGAGCGGACGGAATCTCATGCGATCCTCCTCGGCTTTTGTGATTGTTAATGGATTGGCAGTCGCAATGAGCGATTGCTAGCCGCTCCTGACGTAAGCCTGTTACGCCCGTGCGCAAGGGCTTGCGGCAACGATGTTTGACTGCGACTAGAGTTTCTCGCGGAGAAAGGCTCGCGGCGGTTGCTGGTGGGCGAAGTGCACTGCTGTTAACGCCTTGATTACTGTGGCCTATTATACGTTTTCGTTTTCGCACACGTCGGTTCGACGTTCTATATGGCGGTGGCGTCACGGAAAACCTCACGTTATCGCTGACGCTGATGATGAATGAGAGACCGGACGGATTGGTATTTGATCCAGGGGACGCCCGGCTTTTTCAGATGTCCGAAGAAGCTGCACAACGCACTGCAGGGCATCGAGACCGAGCTGTGCGGCGATCCACGAAGAGGTCGCGTTCGAAATGCTGTCCGGCTCTAGACGGCTGCGACGCCATCATCGCATACGACATCGTGGTGGATCAGTTCTTGTGCGGGTTAACTCGTAGTCACCGAACCGTAGCTTGTGAGCGCGGGATCGGAGGACGGATTTCACGATGAAGAACAAGGTAGGTAAAGCGCAAGCCGCCGACCGCATCTTTTCAGGGTTCTCATCGGATGACTGGAGCTATCAGGATGGCAAGTGGCGCTGGCTATCGTAAGCGCACCGATTGATTTTTTGATAGTGGGATCGCTAGTTCGGCGTGACTTAGAAACTTGGCGCGCCACGGCCGATGAAGATGGGCAATACTCTTTCGCTGTGGCGCTATGATTCTGCGGCCGACCCGGCGCTCCGACCTCATAATCTGCGATGGCATGCGATCTTGCGCTACGCCTCGCGGTAGTCTTTCCGATTCAGCGGGGTCGTTCGGTTACCCTTCCGACAGCGGTCCTATCGATCAATCCCAGGATCGACACGATGGGCCAACAGACGACATCCAAAATGAAAGGGACCGTTGCTGAGGCGGCCTTCACCTGTACAAAGCATTTAGAAACGAAGCACGGAAAGCGGCCTTCTCGATCTCCCGCCTTCTAGCATCCGACTGAGCTTTTGAAACTATGCGCCGATGCTGATCGACCAAGGTTCTTGCCGTGTCGATGGCCTTATCGGCGGCCTCAAATAGCGCTCGTGTTTCCTCGCTATATTCGAAAGAAGGCATATTGCGCTCCCTCGCTTGGCAGGCGGGAGCGCTTGCTGTCTCTCAGCCGTCGACGCCCTGGAAGTTGCCGACAGTATTGATATACTACCACGGGCCTGCCCTAGCCACTAGGCGGAACTTGGGCTGCTCATTCGAGTTGTAAGCTGTTACTTGGCGAGATGCTGCCATGCGGAAACACCTCGACACCTTTCAAGAAGTTCGCATAAGGATCGAACTCACGCGACGTGCTACGGAGCAAGTAAAAGATTGCATCGCTGAAAGCAGAGAGGCGCTCGATGAAAGCCTCCGGGTACTGAAAGAATCCCTAAGAATTATTCCCAGCAGCGGCTTCTCCGATGATCAAGGAGCGTCAGGGTCCCAATCGTAATGTCCGTGGGGGGCTGAGCGCGCATACCCGGGCGAACGCGCGGAGCTTCTCTTCTTCTGCAGCAGACCTGAACATTTCTCGTTATCGTGTGTTAACGTAGCTTGGGGCCGAACAGCGTGGTCGGCCATGCGGAACCGCATCGATATCGATCGCAAGCACAGTTATGAGATCCTTCGAGAGATTGGCGAAACACTTCGCGGGTCTCTCAGGGAAGAGCCAGACCTACCGGCGAACCTTAGAAGGCAAGTCGATCGACTTCGCGAATTGGAATCGTCTAGGCCGGCTCTAGACACACCGTTGTCAAATCCAAAAGAATGATAAAAGCAGTCATCGCCAAGACTGCGAGAGCGCTCAACGCGATCGATATCGCCGGACGCAGTTGCTGCACGAAATGACGCGAAGGGTTATTCGCGTCGATATCGCCATGTCCGCGCTCTCGTCCGCTATCCTTAACACCGGACATTTCCCGCGCCGGACCGAGAGCCGTCTGCCTGGCGCCGCCCTGCGTCCGATCTGCAAACAACCGGCACGGCCGCCGCAGTTCCTGCGTCCTGCCTTCGGTCGATTTGGCGAACATGACGCACGGCGATCGACCAAACTTCGGCATAACGGCTGCAATGAGTCTGCACGAGGTCTGCTGCCCGAGCGCTTCGCCCTACTTTTGCCTGATCGCACCATGGCGAAGGACGGCGCAGGAACGGCAGGACGCAGTTTCGGCAACCGCTTGATAGCAGGATAAAGCGCCCAAGGTGCGCCGCGGTCGATCGTCTGGCAGTGCAGAAGCTTATCGCAATTTTTCTGGCATCTCCGCACATTGCAAGAATCCGGGTTCTCCTTTGCGCTCAAGAGGTCAGTGCAACGTGCGGCCGAGACGGATCTGACTTGGCGTTGTTGAGCTATCATCGCTTGAAACGGCGCTGCCGGACCAGCCGACGCCCGTCAAGGCTCGCGCCTTGCGCGCCCGGCTCCGCCGGCTGACGGCCTTGACAGGCCTCGCCTGCCCCGGCGTTTGACGGCCACGCGCTGATGGCTCAGCGCGAGCGATATGCCGCTCCTCGTCGGAATGACTCGGCGGACAAACTTGCGCCGTTCTCTCGATGGAGTCTGCCTGCCGCAGGACGCCATGGCTCATCATCAAAAATCTCGGCCGAGACGAACGCGGTCATTGGGTCCGTTGCCCGACGACCTCTACGACCATTTGCGGCCACCAGTTCGACGAAGGGGGCGGCCGGCCAAAAAGAAACGATCCGACTGGACCGTGACCGACGATTGGCCTGAGGAGGTCCCGATCACCGAGGCCGAGATCGAGGTGTTCGAGGCCTGGTTCGGCGACCTGTTCGACGAATTGTTCTCAACCCGCCACTGACCCTTGGTTTGGAGATCGCCATGACGATGCCGGTTCGTGCTGCGCTTTACCTGCGAGTCTCAACCGGAAGGCAGGCCGACAACGATCTCTCCATCCCGGATCAGCGCCGTCAGGCCAAGGCCTATTGCGCATCGCGCGGCTGGGAGATCGCCGCTGACTATGTCGAGCCCGGTCTTTCCGCCACCGATGATCGAAGGCCGGAATTCCAGCGGATGATCGATGCGGCGACGTCCAAGCCGCCGGCGTTCCATGTGATCCTGGTTCACAGCTTTAGCCGCTTCTTCCGCGACCAATTCCAGCTCGAGTTCTACGTCCGCCGCCTCGCCAAGGCCGGCGTCCGGCTCGTCTCGATCACCCAGGAGCTCGGCGACGATCCCATGAGCAACATGATCCGCCAGATCATGGCGCTGTTCGACGAATACCAGTCCAGGGAGAACGCCAAGCACACCTTGCGGGCCAGGAAGGAGAATGCCCGTCAGGGCTTCTGGAATGGCGCCCTTCCGCCGATCGGCTATCGGATCGTGGAGGCCTCCGAGCAGCGCGGACACCGGACCAAGAAGAATTTGGAGATCGACCCCGTCCAGGCCGAGACCGTGCGCCTGATCTTCCGCCTGGCGCGCGAGGGCAGCGGAAGCTCGGGGCCGATGGGCATCAAGTCCATAGCCACGCACCTGAACGCCAGCGGCATCCGGACTCGCGACGGTGGAAAGTGGGGCATTGACGCCGTCCATAAGGTACTGACCCGGACAACCTATGTCGGCCGCCACCG
Source organism: Bradyrhizobium sp. (assembly GCF_035309285.1). Taxonomy (GTDB): domain Bacteria; phylum Pseudomonadota; class Alphaproteobacteria; order Rhizobiales; family Xanthobacteraceae; genus Bradyrhizobium. Next base: position 4,348 of record NZ_DATGFH010000104.1, read on the forward strand.
CTTCAACACCAAATTCTGGAAGACGCGCGAGCGCAAGCCCGAGACCGAGATCGTGGAAATGGCGGTGCCAGCCATCGTCGACAAGGATGAATTTGAGGCGGTCCAGGCGCTGCTCAAAAGCCGAAGCCCGGCGATGGTTGCACCGAGGATCGTCAGCGGTCCAACCCTCCTTACCGGCATCTGCTTTTGCGCCGGTTGTGGTGGAGCGATGACGCTGCGCACCGGCAAGAGCGGCCGTTACCGCTACTACACCTGTTGCACCAAAGCCCGCCAGGGCGAGACCGGCTGTCCGGGCCGCACCGTCCCGATGGAAAAACTCGATAATCTCGTCGCAGAGTACATCGAGCAGCGTTTGTTGGAGCCCAAGCGTCTTGAGCAGCTTTTGTCGCACGTACTCGATCGCCGCAGCGAGCGCGCCGAGCGACGAAAATCGCACATCGCCGAATTGCGCAAGCGGGCGGCCGAAGCAGATGCCAAACTCAAGCGGCTCTACGATGCCATCGAGAATGGCGTCGCCGATCTCTCCGACCCCATGTTGAAGGACCGCATCGCTGAACTGAAGGCCACGCGCGATCAGGCCCGCCTTGACGCAGAGAGGGCCGAGGATGCGATCGAACGCGGTGGGCCGACGATCACACCGCAGGCTCTCAAGACGTTTGCCAGGACAGCCCGCAAGCGAATGCGGACCGAGAGCGGAGGCTACCGCCGCGATCACCTTCGCGCGCTCGCCCAACGCGTCGAAGTCGATCAGAAAGAACTTCGCATCATGGGATCGAAAAGCGCGCTTCTGCGCACGCTCGTCGCCGCTGAAAGCGTAAAAACGGCAGGTTTTGGCGTGCCCAGTTCTGTACCGAAGTGGCGCGCCCGACACGATTCGAACGTGTGGCCTCCACCTTCGGAGGACAACGGTCAATCTACCTACGCAGCCAGACAGGGAATGGCCCTCTCGACCAAGCGCAGGAATCGGTGTTGCGAACCCCCCGCAACCACCGATTCTTGCGATATCGGCGCTGGCGACCCGGAAGGGTCGCCTTTCGCGTTTTGGGAACCATTTCGCAAAGATCGGGTGTTGCGCCTCCGCGCAACAAGGCTGAGCCGCAAAAGACAGATTGAGCCATGGCGTCCGTCAGGACGGTGGATCTGGAATGATATCCACATTCCGTCGTGAGCTGATGCGATTGGGCTGGATGCCGACCTCGGACTAGGGCTCTGTCTGGTCCTCTCTATCCACACGCGGTACAAACCGACACCAACCGGGCAGGGTGCCCGAGTCGGTGAATCACGAGTTAATTTTCCGGCAAATTTCGCTGCTCGGCCTCCCTTCGACTCAGTCTATGACGTCTCCGTCGCACGAAGAAACCGGGTGCACACAGATGCCAAACTCGAATGACGTCGCCAGCAACGAGATGCTTTGGCAGCGCCTCCTGTCTCTGCTCGTCGTGGGTGCTAGCGTGTTAGGCGGAAGCGCCGTTTTGCTGATACAGACGTTGCCAGCAATACTTCACGGATTTCCATAGAGGCGGAATTGGTTTTGAGTGGCACACGAGCCAAGTTGAGCGGCGAACGAGTGTCCAATGAAACGTCCAACAAAACGTCCAACACGAAATTTTGGAGGTGACCGTAAGAAATTGATATCGCTAAGAAAATTCGACCGAAAATTTTGAGTCGGAGCGCTTCACCCGCTCCATCCCGCGATTTTTCAGCTTTCCCACGATTGTCTGCGATCGCGTTGGGGGGATGGTCGCGTTTGGGCTCCCCGCGCGCGAGGTTCGCGTTAGCCGTCAACCGCCCGTCGGTCTGCGGGGGCAACTCACGTCCTCGGCTTCACCCTCGCTTGCTGTTTCAAGCGTGCTCCGCTTGAGGTATTGTTAGTACTTGGATTAAGGAAACTGCCATGACTATCTACACAGTCGGGCTGAAACTTGCGACGCGTACCAAGGCGCTCACCATCGAAGCTGAGGACGCATTACTTGCAGCTCTCAAGATGAAGCTTGAGAATCCCGAGGCGCTCATCACATACGTCCGCAAGTCGAATCGGCGTGGTGATCGTCGTCACCCGCATGACACTCTGCGGGACAAGAAAACGGCCTGACGTTCCCATTGGCCGCCGCCGTGCTGCGACGCTGATATATGGAAAGACGGCAAATGGTCAGGTTGTGCCGATGAGCTTTGGAAGGCGGCGCGGGCACCTCCTGTTGTCGCTATCTCTCATACCAGCCGACGAGGGTCGCCTCCGCGACTAAGGACTTGCGCGCCTCTCGCTCGATGTCGCGGCAGGACGCGTTGGCCTTTGCGTGAAGATGGCTGGTCGAGAGGGCAAGCAGGCGGAAGTGATAGTGATGAGGCCCATGGCCATGGGGCGGGCAGGGGCCGCCATAGCCTGGTTTGCGGAAATCATTGACCGCCTGCTTCACACTTTTGTTCCGCGTGGCGCCTTCCGCAAGCTCCGTCAGGACTGTCGGAAGATCGTAAGCCGCCCAGTGGTGCCACGTGCCGCCGGGCGCATCTGGGTCGTCGCAGAGCAAGGCAAAACTTTTCGTTCCCGCTGGCGCATCGGACCATTGCAGAGGCGGCGAGAGATCTTCTCCGTCGCAGGTGAACCGTCTCGGAATTTGCGCTCCGTCGGCGAAGGCGCTTGAAACGAGTTTCATGGCTCCCTCCATCACTTGCAGGAGACGTAGGCTCGGACCCGGGCTTTGACGGGTTCTTTCGGAGCCGGCGCGACCTCGCCGGAATGGCGGACGAGCGCGACCAGATTGCGGCGGTATAGCTCGATCTTGGCGAGTGCGAAATCAATAAAGTCTGCTTAGATCGGGACATCCATCGGGCAGCTGCGGCAGATCGGCTTGGTATGCGACCGCTTTTTCATCCGAACCTGGTCAACGGCCGCTATGGCGACCCGACGGTATATGTGGAGACGCTCTTCGAGAAGCGCAGCCTGCTGTTCGATATCGGAGAAATCTTTTCACTGCCGCCACGGAAGATACGACGCATCGACCAGGTCTTCGTCTCGCACGAGCATATCGATCACTTCGTTGGATTCGACCATCTGCTTCGCTTGCTTGTCGGACACGAGAAATCCGTGCGCCTGTTTGGTCCATCCGGCTTTACCGAGCGCGTCTTTCACAAGCTTCAGGCCTATCGCTGGAATCTCGTCGAAACCTATTCGAGTGATCTTGTCTTTGTCGTGAACGAACTCGCGGCGGCGAATTCCATCTCGAGCACGCGGTTCCGGCTGAGGAGGGCTTTTGAGGCAGAGGCGTCAGTCTCTCGCAAAATCATTGCCGGCGTACTCTGCGACGAACCGACCCATCGCGTGTCGGCCGCGATCCTCGAACACGGTACGCCCTGCCTTGCCTTTGCGCTGCAGGAAGCGGCGCACGTGAATGTCTGGAAGAACCGGTTGTTGGAGCGCGGGCTGCCCGTCGGTCCGTGGTTGCGCTCACTCAAGCAGGCCGTGATCGAACGGCGTGCGGACGATCATCTGATCAAGATCGATGGATCGGCGGCTTCGGACGATCGGCTCGTTCCGCTCGGCGCCTTGCGTGATCTCCTTACCGTCACGGTCGGACAGAAAGTTGGTTATGTCACCGACGTCGCCGATACGCCGGCCAACCGTGGTGCTATCGTAGCGCTCGTTCAGAACGCGGATATCCTTTTCATTGAGGCAGCGTTTGCAGGAGCGGACGACGCGTTGGCGAGGCATCGGGCTCATCTCACGACCACGGCAGCCGGAGAAATTGCTCGAGAAGCCAATGTGCGCCGCGTCGAGCCGTTTCACTTCTCTCCACGCTATGTGGGAGAGCAGCAGCGGATGCTGGCTGAAGTGATGGCGGCGTTCAGGGGGTCTCACGGCTAGAACCTCTTCCAGCGGGAGCTGGCGCGTCATCGCTCTCGGAACCCTCGCACGCCGTTTTTCGCTCACCACGCCCATCCTCAACCCGCCGGAGGTGCATCCGGGTCCTTTGATCTTGAACCAATCCGGCGATGGACCTCACGATACGCATCTCCTTTGCGGCAGATCAACAATTCAGGCGTGCGAAGGGATAACAAAGGGAGCAAATGACCGCGCGGATCAGACCTCGTGGACCGAAGGATGGAGTGGTACGACGATGAGCGAGAACGTACGCTTTTCTCTGAAGCTAAGTATCATGAGCCTGTTGCTGTTTCTGAATGGTGTCACCGCTGTTATCCAGCATTCGAATTGGTTCCAATGATCGCAGGCCGCAGCCTATGAAGCACGAGAGGGGCGCAACGCCACGACACTCGCGGCTCAACGCCGGATGCGTCTGGTTCTTTGCCTTAGCCCAGTGCTGCGATTGCTCACCTCTGATACGGCCGGTGTCGTCCTGAGATCAGCTCCCGAAGGCGGTCTATTTCGGCGGCGGATTTTTCCAATTGGTCGGCGGCGTGATCCAAGAGGCCAGCGTCAAGATCAGCGGTCGGATAGCTTGTTAAACCGGCATGGTGCCTGATTTGTTGCGCCCATCCTCTAAGCCTTTTGGCGACTGCCCGCGTAAGCCCACCAGCGCATCGAAGACCAGTCGATCGCAGTCGAGGCCCTCGCGAAGTTTGCGTTCGCGGGAGCGGAAGGCTCGCTCCGAGGGGATGCGGATCTCGTCGATGCCGGCCTGGCGTGGCGTCGCCTTGATGCGTTCGATCAGCTTTGTCACCCGTGCGCTGAAAACATCCGCCGGCCCGATGAGGTCGGGCCGGAAGGCGATGAAGAGGTAGCCGTAGTCGCTCTCTTCGTCCGAGCCGGCGCCCGCGAGCAGTCCCAGCGCCTGGATCATCAGCGCGAGCCCAAAACCCTTGTAGCCGCCGAACGGAAGCAACGCGCCGCGGCGCGCAAGCGCCGGATCTCGGGTCGGCGCGCCGTCGGAGCCGATGGCGACGCCTTCGCGCAGGAGCTCGCCCAGCCGCTCGCGCAGCATTACCTCGGTCATCATGTAGGCCGAGGTGCCGATATCGAGCACGATGGGCCCGCGCGACGACGGAATCGCAATCGCCAGCGGATTGGTGCCGAGCACGGCTTTCGCGCCACCCGGCGGCGCCACCATTTGCGAGCTGGACGCGGTGTGGATCGCGACGAGGCCGGTCCTGGCGATCATCTCGACATAATAGGCGCTGCGCCCGCTCATCCAGGCATCGTTGACCGACACCAGCGCAATCCCGTGCGCGGCGGCTTTCCTGATCGTGGCTTCGGCCGCGTGGAACAGCGACAGCATTCCGACATTGTTGCCGCCGTCAAAGGCGATCGAGACGTCGGTCTCGCGCAGCACCGTCACGGTCCGGCGCGGCAGCTTGAAGTGTTTGCTGTCGGCGATGTTGAGGATCTTGGCAAGGCCCGAATACTCATAGCCGCACAAGGCGGCATCGACGACGTGATCGGCGATGATGCGAGCCTCATCGGCATCATATCCGATGCCCATGAGTGCGCCCTCCGCCAGATCGCGCGCATCCGCGACACTCAAATGGACCCGGCCCGATGCCATGACGCCGACCTCCCTTCAGCATGACGCCAGCTCGATCTGCATCGGGATGGCCATACTCGCGATAACAGCGGCATCACATGCGTTTGTCCATGCTTGACGCAGCATGGGTGCGGCGCAAGACTTGCCAATCGTTCGGAGGTCATCAGATGGCGGTGCAACCGGTCAGAAAAGAGGGGGATCGCAATCCCCGCACGGCGGAAGAGGCCCGTTCGCTCGTGGCACACGTCGAATCGCTGTTCATGCCCTGGAATGTCGATGCTCTGGTCGCGGGCTTCACGGAAGACTGCGTTGTCCGCTTCGGGGTCGTCCCGGAATTTCGGGGGCGCGACGCGCTTCGCAGATTCTTCGAAGCGCGACGGGCGAAGCAGAAGGGCTATCGGCTGAGCAAGCAGTTCCGCTCGCTCGTCAACGACGTCATGACCAACGTCTGGGAGGGGGAGTGGGAAGACGCCGCCACCGCTCATCGCATGAAGGGATTTGGCGTCGAGGTCTGGACCCTGCGCGATGGCAAGATCGCGATCTGGGAGGCGGCGTTCAATGCGGCTCCAGCGGATCAGGACGTGGATGTCAACCAGGCGCTGCGCTGAGGTCTGACGCCGGTGCTGGCGGTCAGCGATTGGCGTCCTTCCGCGACCCAATGCCGAACTCGTAGACGAGCCGCCCGCCGAGCCAGCCGCCCACTGCCATCAAGACAAATCCCGCGACAGCGCAGGCAACTTCGCCAACGTGGGCCGTTGCGGGATCAAATCCCGTCGATACCGACAACAACAACGCCATGAGGAAGAAAACCCAGACGGTTGCCATGATCATCATGTGCCAGATGGCTATGTTCATCGCATCGCTGCGATTGTCGATGGAACGAAGCTCCAACAGGCCCGCGAGCATGGCGAGCATCGATATAAGCAATCCGGCACCATTGGAAAATTTGGCGATGGTCACCGCCAGTTCGCTTGTACCGTAGGCCACCCAGCCGTAGGCCACCGTTGCCGTGGTCCAGAAGGCGACCGGAAAATGCACCAGCATCGGATGCATCGGATGGCCAAAAATTCGCATCGGATCGTCGACCGGGTTCGGCGCTAGAAGGCGCCAAAGACGGCACCTAGCAGTGTCAGGAATCCGATGACGGCAACACCGGCATGAACGAACGCCACCGGTTTTGGCGCGACTTTCTGGCCGAGATGAATCGACGCCAGGTAAAATCCGCCCAACGCGGCGATGATGAGAATCACGAGCGCTGTCAGCGCCGCCTTCGAGATGCCCGCGGTGAATGCCGCGTAGAGGACAATGATCAAACCGATGGCCCCCAGCGCCGCGTGCAACATGGACAACGGCCAGGGCGCCAGCCGGTCCCGCAAGACGAACGAGGCGAGCGCAAGGCCGCCGAGAGCGCCGATGGCAAAAATGACGAGAGCAGTGCCAAGCATTGCAATTCTCCTATCGCAACCAAGACATACTCGTTAGATGCGTGCCTGGCCTGGAGGTTCCTAAGGCCGAAGGCTTTTAATGGCCGTAGTCGGCTCTGAAGCCGACAAAGACCATCGATGCGTCCCGCTAGCCGATCCAATGGCCGCGATGAAATTTGCTGCAGTGCATTTGTCGTGAGCAAGATCAGCAGAGAAACGCCAGTCGCGCGTCCGTACGGGACGGTGCGACCTCGAGGATCTCAGCGCTGACCACATCCTCCACGACAAACGGATCCTGCTCTATCCTGGCCTGAAGATCCGGCAACGACGTGTTATGCGCGAGAATCCCGCCTCCCAAATTCGGCCGCACGCTCCCTGTGAACAGAAACACGCCGTCGTCGAAGCCGCGCTTGATCCACGCGTTGTGACCGTCCATGAATTGGCCGGCCCGGGTCTTGTTGCCGGAAAACTTCAGCAGCACGATGAACATCGGAATTGTCCTATCTACGATTGCGCATTCGGCACCTCCGCCGGCTGAGCGAAAACGGCGCCTTCTTCCCTCATCGCCTCGGCTTTCGGTCCACGCTCTTACGCTTGGCGCGTAGTCCAGCGTCCTTGCCGACGCGTCCGCCTTCACCGTCCGGGGCGCGCAGCGTGCAGGCGCTCAGCCAGCCGTACATTTGCTCAACTTCCTGCCTGATGAAGCCCTCGTCGTGGAAGGAGCTCGCAAGCGTGGCAACGCCCAGACCAGAGCGAATCGGCTGCGATCGTACGAGCAATCACCGACCTCGCAGCAAGCCTGCGCATGACTACGACGGCCGAAGGCATCGAGACGGAAGACCAGCAAGCGATCGTCAAGGCGTCGGGCTGCACCGAAATGCAGGGCTATCTCTTCAGCGAGCCGAGACCCGCCAAAGAGATCGCCCGCCTGCTGTCGCGAGAGACAATCACGCGGTTACAGGCGAAAGCTCGCTTCCCGCACACGGCCTGACACCGCGATGGCGTAAAACTAACGGCGGGCCCGACGCGAGGCGTCGGCTTGACACTGGCCGCTCAATATGTTTGTTTTCCAACAAACAAATATATTGGTGCGGGTTTCCCTTCAAGCGGGCGGTGACGGATGGCGGTCGAACGCTTTGACGTGATTATCGTGGGCGCTGGGCTTTCGGGCATAGGCGCGGCGCGCTATCTGACGACGCGCCTGCCGCAAAAGTCCTTCGTGATCCTCGAGACCAAGCCGCGCATGGGCGGCACCTGGGATCTGTTCCGCTATCCCGGCATCCGCTCCGATAGCGACATGCACACCATGGGCTATGCCTTCAAGCCGTGGAAGCATCCCAAGGCGATCAGCGAGGCCGGTGCGATCATTCAATATATCGAGGAGACGGCGGCCGAGAACGACCTCAACCGCCACATCCGCTACCAGCACCGGATCATCAGTGCTTCGTGGTCGTCGGCGGAGTCCTTGTGGACGCTGGAAGTCGAGCAGGCCGACGGCCGCCTGATCCGCCTCTGCACTCCCTTCATCTTCTCCTGCGCCGGCTATTACAATCATCACGAGGGCTATCTGCCGGAATGGCCGGGCTATCATGACTACCAGGGCACGCTGGTCCATCCGCAGTTCTGGCCCGATCATCTCGACTATGCAGACAAGCGCATCGTCATCGTGGGCTCCGGCGCGACCGCGGTGACGCTCGCGCCGGCGCTGGCGGAAAAAGCCGCCGAAGTCGTGCAGCTTCAGCGCTCGCCGACCTATGTCGTAAGCCGTCCGTCAGAGGATGCCTTCAACACGTTCCTCAAGACTTTTCTGCCTGCAAAGCTCGCCTATCAGGCGACGCGCTGGCGCACCATCATCACCGGCCGGCTGCGCGCCAAGCGCTTCGCAAAGGACCCCAAGCGCGCCAAGCAATTGCTGATCGATCTGGTGAAGGCGGAGATCGGCGAATGCGACATCAAGCATTTCACGCCGGACTATTGGCCTGGCCAGCAGCGCATCTGCCGCGTGCCCGATGGCGACATGTTCAAGGCGATCAAGGCCGGCAAGGTGAAGATCGTCACCGACCACATCGATCATTTCGACGAGACCGGGATCAAGCTCAAGAGCGGCGGTCATCTCGATGCCGACATCATTATCACCGCGACCGGCCTCGTGCTGCAGGCGCTTGGCGGCGTGAAGTATGTCGTCGATGGCCAGCTTATCGAGCCCGGCAAGCTGATCACCTATAAGGGGCTGATGTATTCGAACGTCCCGAACCTGATCTACTTCACCGGCTACTTCAACGCGTCCTGGACGTTGAAGGTCGATCTGGTCGCCGATTATGCCTGCCGTGTGCTCAAGCACATGGACGATGTTGGCGCAAAACAGGTCGTGCCGCGCGCGGACAACGACGTCTTCGCAAAACCGGCGCGCAAGATGCCGTTCATCTCCGGCTACATCCGCCGCGCCGCCGGCCGCATGCCGCGTCAGGGTGCGGCGTTTCCGTGGATCACGGAATCGAACTATTTCTGGGACCGCAAGACCTTGCTGCGCGGTCCGGTCGAGGACGGCGCGCTGGATTTCTCTCCTCCGAAGCCGATCATGTTGCCGCCGCTGCAGCGCGTCGAGCAGGCCTTGCAGCAAGCTGCGGAGTGAGCCATGGCGGGTGCCCTGCGAAAACCTGCGGAGATCGGGCGCACGCACGCCGAACGGCGGCGCGAGGCCGAGACCAAGATCGTGCAGGCTGCATTCGACATCGTGGCGCGGCGCGGCGTCGATCAGCTCACGCTTGCGGAAGCGGGCGAGGAGGCCGGCTACAGCCGCGCGCTGCCGGCGCATTATTTCGAGAACCGCGAAAATTTGCTCGCGGCCGTCGCCGAGCATGCGGTGAACAATTATCGCAAGCGCCTGATCGAGCAGAACGTGCCATCGGACGACGGCGTCCGTTCGCTCATCGCCTCGATCGCCTTCTATCTCGATGACAGCCGCGGCTGGCCGAAGAAGCTGCGCGCCTTCCATGAGGTCATGAATGCGGGCTTGCGCTGGCCGGTAATCGCGGAAGTGGCTGCGCGCCTCAACCAGGAATGGATCGACCGCATCGCCGCGCAAATCCGCTCCGCGCAAGCGCAGGGCGATATCCGCAGCCAGCTCGATCCGATCGCCGAAGCCGTCGCCATTTCCGGCGCGATGCGCGGGATCATGGCGCAGTGGCTGATCGCCCCGGACAAGGTCGATCTCGACGCGGTGCGCGACACCTATATCGCGGGCTTGCGGCGGAGCTGGAAGCCGTGACGAGGCGGATCAGCGGGACCCGCCAGAGTTAGCGGTGTCTTAATTTGCTGTCCCGGAGTGAGCGCGTGCGTCGCAACCGTCCGTCAATGCGCGGCCGCTACAGTCCTCAGCGCGAACTCGCGCTAGAGGCCCGCGCAGTTCGGCTTTCGACCGCAACAATACCAGAAGAAAAGGCCGACGGGATGGCTAACAGCATTTGGACGACGGAAGAATTCACCTGCCCGAGCTGCGGGATGAACTACACGGCGACGCGCGAAGAGCAGCACGAGAAGCGTTCCTCCAGCTTCAACTGCAGTGTCTGCGATACCGAGGTCCACGCCTGGTCCGGCCACTACGACTTCTTCAACTGGAAGGGCGTAAGGTCGAAAACGCCTGTCTTCGGGCGGAAGCGGGCTTAAGGGCTTGTTAACCACATTGCTGTGTGAATACCCCGTTTTTCGGGGGCGAACGCATGAACCAGCAGAGTGGACACGCCCGGGCAGACGGGAATGATCCGCAAAGCCTCGCGCAAATCGCTGAACGTCATGTGAGGAACGGCCGTCTGGACCTGGCCGAGGTGAAGAACCGCGAAGCCATTGCGCTCGATCCGCAGCATTATGCGGCCCACAACAATCTCGGCAACATCCTGCGACACACCGGCCGTCTGTCGGAGGCGCTCAGGCATTTTGCGCGGGCGTTCGAGATCAACCCGACCGATGCCGTCGTTGCGCACAATCTTGCGATGGTGCTGGCTGAGCAGTTCCGCTTCTCCGAGGCCGTTCCGTTCCATCGGCATGCAGTAGACCTCAATCCGTCAAGCGTCGACGCGCAATCTGCGCTTGCCTTCAGCCTCTCGCAGCTTGCCGAGCACGAGGCGGCCGAGCGGCACTACAATGAGGCCTTGAAGATCGATCCGCTGCATTTCCACGCGCGGATCAATCTGGGGCTCGCGCTTGCCGATCAGGGGAGGGCCGCTCAGGCGCTCGAACAGGCGGAAGTCCTGGCATGCGCGCAGACCATGATTGGATTCCCGCACAAGGCCTTCGGCATCCTGCTCGCGCGCGCCGGACGCTCGGAAGCCGCGAGGAGCTGCTTCGAAAGACATCTGTCCTGCCATCCCGGTGATGCGGATGAAATCGCGATGCTGCTCGCGACCGTTGGCGGCGCCTTGCCAGGCCGCGCAACCGACCGACAAATCTCAGAGCTCTACGCCTTGCAGGCCGATCGCTGGGATAAGGCGGCCGCAGCAACGGGCGGATATCAGGGGCATCGACTCATTGCAGCAGCGCTGCCCCAGTTGAATGCGCTTCAGGCCGATACGGTCATCGATGTCGGCTGCGGAACCGGCCTTGTCGGCGCATTGCTGCGCCCGCATGTCCGTCATCTGATCGGCGTGGACATGTCCGAGCCGATGCTGGCTCAGGCGCGGCAGAAGAATGTTTATGACAGCCTGCATTGCGCGGACCTGATGGCGTATCTGACGGCTCACCCTGATAGCTGCGACGTCGTCACGAGTGCCGCGACCCTCATCCATTTCGGCAGGCTCGATGCCGTGTTCGAAGCCGTCGCGCGATGTCTTCGGCCGCGCGGCCTGTTCGTCTTCACCGTCTTCCCCAACGATGACGATCCGTGCGCGGTCGCTGCCGGTACGCTGAACGGTCAGGCGCAAGGCGGCTGTTTCCGGCACGGCGCCGACTATATCGCTGGCGCCGCCGCAACGTGCGGGCTGACCGTCGAGCTCCTTAGCCGCGAGGTCCACGAATTTGCCCGCAAGGCAGCCGTTCCCGGTCTGGTCGTCGCGTTGCGTAAGGCCGGCTAGCTGTCAGGCCAGCTCCCCTTCGCGTTGCTGCGCACCGTTTGCCCGAACCAAAAACCCAGTGTATCAAGCCCGCTGATTTCATTTGGCGGGAAGAGAATATGGCCGAAGCGGATCTGGATGGTGTCATTCGGTCGGTGGCGAAGAAGCAGATCAAGGTTCTGGTGGACGCCGCCAAGAAGCGGCACGGCCGGCTGATGGGGCAGGCGGCCAAGGCGAAGGACAAGGACGCCAAGGCACGTTTGAAGGATCTCGCTCGGCACACACTCGAGCTTGCGGCTGCCGCGGCGCGGCGGCTCGAGATCACCGCGGACAATGCGGCCGCTTCCTATATGCGCTCCATGAAGCGGGTATTGGAGGAGCAGGCGGCGGTCAAGGCTGCCAGTGAGCAGGCTGCGAAGGAGAAGGCCGCCAAGGAGAAGGCGGCCAAAGCCGCTAAAGCCAAGCCCGCCAAGAAGGCTAGGAAGAGCTGAACTAGGAAGACGCCCACTCAGCGCCAGGTGCCCATGTCCACTGTTGATCCCATCACGCGTTCCGTCGTCCAGCATCGCCTGAGCTCCATCGTCGCCGAAATGGGAGAGGCGATGCTGCGCACCTCCTATTCGCAGATCCTCAATTCCAGCCGCGACTTTTCGCTGGCGATTTGCGACATCAAGAGCCGGTTGATCGCGCAGGCCGACCACATCCCGGTCCATGTCGGCGCGCTGCCCTGGGCGACACGCGCCGTGGAAGAGCGCTTTGCGGATGTTGCGCCGGGCGACGTCATCCTGATGAACGATCCCTATCACGGCGGCAGCCATCTGCCCGATGTCACCGCCTTCGTGCCGGTGTTCGACGGTCCGCGCCGGCTGTTCTGGACCATCGTGCGCGCGCATCAGAGCGATATCGGCGGCGCCACCCACGGCGCCTACAACCCGGACGCAACCGAAATCTGGCAGGAAGGCATTCGCATTCCGCCGATCAAGCTTTATGAGAAGGGCAAGCTGCGCGACGACATCCTCGACATGATCGCGCTCAATGTCCGTAACCCCCACGATTTCCGCGGCGACCTCGCCGCCATGATCGGCGCCGCCCATCTCGGCGAGCGACGCATGCAAAAGCTGTTTCTTGAGATGACTGGGCCGGTCGTGGAAGCCGCGGTCGAGGCCGTGCTCGATGCGGCGGAAGCGCAGGCGCGCGCGGTGGTCAAGACCTGGAAGGACGGCGTCTTCCATGGCGAAGCCTTTCTTGACGATGATGGCCGCGGCAACAACGACATCCGCATCGCGGCCAAAGTCACCAAGCGCGGCAGCGATATCGAGATCGACCTCTCCGAATCCGATCCGCAAGTGACGAGCTTTGTCAATTCTTCGCATGCCAACATGCACGCCGCGGTCGTGATGGCCTTTGCCTATCTGATCGATCCCGAGACGCCGAAGAACTCCGGTGCGATACGGCCGCTGAAGGTGGTGGCGAAGCAGGGCACCATCGTCTGGGCTGATCCGGGCAGGCCGGTCACGCTGTGCACCAACCATCCCTCCAACGAAATCGTCGAAGCGATCATCAAGGCGCTTTCGGCTTCCTGCCCCGATCGCGTGATGGCGGGATGGGGCCGGCGCTTTCGCATCGCGGTGAAGGGCGAAAACCCGAAGACCGGCCGCGGCTTCATCTGGCACATGTTCCATGCAAGACCGGGCGGCGGAGCCTCGCCCGGCGGCGACGGCTGGTCGTCGATCGGCGAGTGGAACGCGGTGGGCGGCCTGAAATTCGGCAGCATCGAAGTCGCGGAAGCGCGCTTCCCGCTGCATTTCCGCCGGCATGAGTTTTTGCCGGACTCCGGCGGCGACGGACAATTCCGCGGCGGGCTCGGCGTCGCGCTCGATCTCGTGGTCGAGACCGAAAAGATCGCGCTCGGCAACACCGCGGGCGAGGGTGTCAGATACGGCTCGGCCGGCATGCTCGGCGGCAAGGATTCGACGCCGCACCGCTACCGTCTGCTGTCTGAGGGGCGGCCACCGCGCGAGTTGCGCACCAAGGAGACCGGCATCGAGATTCGTCCGGGCGATTGTCTTGAAGTGCGCTCGGCCGGCGGCGGAGGCTTTGGCCGGCCCGAAGAACGCTCCCAAGCCGCGCGCGAGCGCGACCTGTTGCAGGGCCTCGTTACTGATGCGAAGGCGAACTAGGCGATGCTGACGATCGGAGTAGACGTCGGCGGCACCTTTACCGACCTCGTCGCCATCGACGAGAGTGGCCGCGCCGTGTTCGCGAAAGCTCTGTCCACGCCGCAGGATCAATCGATCGGCGTGATGGCCGGGCTCGACGAGCTCGCGCGCCGGCTGCATCTTTCCCGCGCCGAGATGCTGGCGCAGACGCAACGGCTGGTACACGGCACCACGGTCGCGACCAACGCGCTCCTGGAACGCAAGGGCGCCAAGGTCGCGCTGCTCACGACCGAAGGCCATCGCGATGTGCTCGAGATGCGCGAGGGCTTGAAGGGCAATCGCTATGATCTGCGCTCGCCGCCGCCGGAACCTTTGGTTCCAAGAGAACTTCGCTTCGGCGTGCGCGAGCGGTTGAAAGCGGATGGCGAAGCGTCGACGCCGCTCGACGACGCGTCTCTCGGCAGGGCCATCGCCGCGATCAGGGAGGCGGGCGCAACCTCGGTCGCGATCTGCTTCCTGCACGCCTATCGCAATCCCGCGCATGAAATCGCAGCCAGCGAACGGCTCGCGCGCGAGCTGCCTGGAATTAGTATCTCGCGCTCGAGCGACGTGCTGCCGCAGATCAAGGAATATGAGCGCGTCTCGACCACGGTGGTGAACGCCTATGTCCGCCCGATCGTGCGGCGCTATCTCGAGCAACTCGAGAAGCGCCTGCGCGAGGCCGGCTTCAAGGGCGCGCTCTTCATCATCCTTTCCCACGGCGGCATGGCGCCGGTCGAGGAGGCCACGCGGCTGGCGGCGGCGACTGTGTTGTCGGGACCCGCGGGCGGCATGTCCGGCTGCCGGCGCTGCGCGGTCATGCTCGGCATTCCCGATCTCGTCGCCTTCGACATGGGCGGTACCTCGACCGACATTTCCCTGATCGCCGACAGCAGCGTGACCTTGTCGGCCGATGGCGGGCTTGCCGGCGAGCGCATCGCGCTCCGCAGTCTCGACATCTCCTCGATCGCTGCCGGCGGCGGCTCGATCGCCTCGGTGGATTCCGGCGGCATCTTTCATGTCGGCCCGCACAGCGCGGGCGCGGTGCCGGGTCCGGCCTGCTACGCCCAGGGCGGAACGGCGCCGACCGTGACCGACGCCAACGTCGTGCTCGGCTATCTGGATCCGGCCGCCTTCATGGGCGGCAAGCGCCCGCTGGATACGCAAGCTGCGGAAGCTGCGATCGATGCCCTCGCGGCTACGCTGAAGATCACGCGAGACGAGGCGGCCGCGGGCGTCTTCCGCTTGGTGAATTTGAAGATGGCCGACGGCATCCGTCTGATGACCCTGCGGCGCGGCGTCGATCCCCGCCGCTTTGCGCTGTTGAGCTTTGGAGGCGCGGCCGGCCTGCACGCGGCTGAGGTCGCGCGCGAGCTGGAGCTCACGCGCATCATCGTGCCGACCACCGCTTCCGTGCTCTCGGCCTGGGGCATGCTGACCTCTGACCTGCGCTATGAGGTGAGCCGCACCCATTTCGAGACCGGCGCGCGATCGACTGCCGCGGAAGTGCGCGGCATCTTTACCGAGCTTGAAGAGCGCGCGGTGAAACGGCTGCGCGGCTGGTTCGATGGCGAGATCAAGGTCGAGCGTTCCGCCGAGATGCGTTATGGCGAGCAGATTTTTGAGATCGACGTGCCACTCGACGGCGTCGATCTCGACTCGCCGTCGCTGATCGCTGACATCGAGGACCGCTTCCACATCAGGCACGAAGAGCTCTACACCTACGCTTCGCGCGACCAGGAGGTCGTGTTCGTCAATGCACGCGTCGCAGCCATTGGCGCGGTCGCGGCAGGCGAGGGCGCTGCGCAGGCGGCTCCAGCGGCCGCGCCCTGCAAGCCGAGATCGCGGCGCAAAGCCTTCTTCGGCGCCTGGCGCGAATGCGACGTCTACGCGCTCGACGATCTCAAGCCCGGCCACAGGATCGAGGGACCTGCGATCATTGAAGCCGAGACGACAACGGTCGTGATCAACGCCGGCGACCAGCTCTCGGTCAACGCGCTCGGCTGGCTCGATATCCGCGTTGCCAAAGCCGCCGGCGCCGCGTGAGGCGCAAGGAAGGAAGCTGCACATGCATCTCGCTCACGATCCCGCCGCGCGCCCCGCAGCGCAAATCAGCTTCGATCAGTTCCTCACCGTCGACATCCGCGTCGGCACCATCGTCGCGGTCGAGCCGTTCCCGGAGGCGCGCAAGCCCGCCTTCAAGCTGACGATCGACTTTGGAGCGGGCATCGGCACCAAGAGATCGAGTGCGCAGCTCACGCAAAATTACGAGGCAGACAGTCTTGTCGGGCGGCAAGTTGCGGGCGTGGTCAATTTCCCGCCGCGCCAGATCGGCAAGTTCATGTCGGAAGTGCTGACGCTGGGATTTCCGGACGACGGCGGCAACGTCGTGCTGTTCTCGCCAGACAAGAAAGTGCCCAACGGCGCGCGGCTGTTCTGACACACTTCCACTCTCATCGAAGCATGCCAGTGACGCGATCGGCTATCCTGATCGCGTCAATCCGAGAGGCATGCCATGAGACGAGAAGTGATCCGCGTCGAACCGATCTCCGGCTGGCTCGAACGCTTCAAGGCGCCTGCGTCCGCGGTGACGCGGGCCGGCAACATGATCTTCGTCTCGGGGCTACCGCCATTCGATCCTGACACCGGCGAACTGAAGCCGATGCCGATCGAATGGCAGGCCGAGCGCGTCATGGCGCAGATGAAGCTGTGCCTGGAAGCCGCCGGCGCCTCGCTCGACAACGTGATGAAGTGCAACATCTTCTGCACCTCGTCGAAGCACTTTGCGGCCGTGAATGCGATCTATTCGCGGTATTTCCCGAATGACCCACCCGCGCGCATCTATGTCTGCATCCCCGAATGGACCGGGCCGTTCGACATCGAGATCGACTGTATTGCGATGGTGTGATGCACCTGGCAGAGAGGGCCTCACGAGGCACATGGAGTGCTGGCCTAGCTCACCCAGGCGAGATAGACGATCGCCGCGCTGAGAGCCATTGCGATCGACCAGATGGCAGGGTCGAAGGTTTCCACGGCTCGGGCTCTCGGTGTTGCGCGTCGCATGAGAAATCCTCCATTCAGCGGGTCAGTGCGATGGCAGCATTAGTCATCACGACCGGCTTGCCGGCCTTGACCACGGCGACAGCGCTGATGTTTTGCGTGAGATGGGACGAGAGGGCGATGCTCGTCATCGCAATCGCCGCGATCAGGGCGGCGACCACGATCTTTAGATGGGTGGTGCGATCTGCGCTGTACATCGAGTGGTTCATCGGAATCTCCGAGAATCTCTTCAGCGTCTTGGTAAACGGTGTCTTCGTCGACCGAAACTTCGGTTCTCCGCTTAGGGGCGGTTCCTTACGTAGTTTTCCGGAGGTCGGGGATCGCGGCTATTGGCGGTAAAATGAACTATCGCGTTGTACCGAGAACGCAGGGCTCTGGTGTGTTGGCAAGAGTTGCAGCGGCGTTCCGGGAGAACTGGTCGCTAGCTAGGTAAGCGGCTCAAAGCTTGGCGTCGGGCAGCCCGTCAGGAACGACGTCAGGAACATTTTGCCCAGCACGTGCCAGGCCGCCGGCGTTCGCGGCTTAAGCCGACCGGTGCAAAATGCTTGCTCATAGGCGGCGAGAGAGGGGGCAATGAAGCTCGCGTCCGAGCGCGCGCGAGAGATCGTCGCGGAGAAGCTGAGAAAGACGCCTGCATAATAGAGACGGGTGAGGGCGCGCACCAGCTTGTGCCGCTCGCGCAGCGCTTCGTCCGGAAGCCGGCCCAGGCAGGCCCGCAGCAGCGCTTCCTCCATTTCCGGGCTGCGCGCGAGATGCTCCGACAGGATCGACACGTCGATGAGAGGGTCGTTGCGATAGGCTGACTCCCAATCGATCAGCCAGAGGCGCCGACCATCGAACAGCACGTTGTTCGGGACCGGATCGTTGTGGCAGGAAACGGAATCAGCGCGATTCCAGACATAGACTCTGCGGATTGCGGCGAGGCGTTCGTTGATGGGATCGAGCACCCCGGGCGCGAAGAGGCCGGTGCGGCAGACATGGGCCCACAAGCGCGCGACGATAGCGGGATAGTCGACGAAATAGGGAAAGACCGGCGTTGCCTGCAGCTCTCGCAGCAGCCTGCCAAGCGCTTCCGCCCGCGCGAGCGGTCCGCCCGGATAAAGGCGGAGCGGTTGCTGGTCGATGAAATCGGTCACCGCAACGCGGGCGGCCTCGTCGAAATAATGAAGGCGCGGGGCAATGCCGGCATCGGCCGCGGTGCGCATGGAGATATATTGATGGGGATTGCGCAGCGGGCTTGGCGCGCCTTCGACACGCAAGAGATACCGGTGGGCGCCGGCGTCGATCCGGAACACCGCCGCCGTCGTCGCGCCTTCCGTGAGTGGTATCGCCGCATCGATCGGAACCGGACCGATGACGGAGCGAAGGGCACCAAGCGCGGCCTCGCGACGGTCTTCCGGCAATGTGTCGAAATGAGCGTTCCCCATGGCTTCATGCTGATAACGCAGTGCTCAGGCGCGGAAAATAGTGTATCGCCAACGTGGTCGTGCGCTGGCGATCATTCCCCGCGCGACAAAACCATTCCGGAGGAAGCGTTATGTCGGCCCTGCCGCTTTCAGGCATCAAGATCCTTGATCTCACGCGCGTGCTCGCCGGTCCCTTGTCGGCGCAAATGCTGGGCGATCTCGGCGCCGACGTGATCAAGATCGAGCGGCCCGGTACCGGCGACGACGCGCGCGCGTTCGGTCCGCCCTATCTCGTCGATCCCGAGGGCAAGCAGAACAACAACAATTCGTTCTATCTCTGCGCCAACCGCAACAAGCGTTCGGTCACGGTGAATATCGCTTCACCCGAAGGGCAGGAAATCATTCGCGAACTCGCGAAAGACGTCGACGTCTTCATGGAGAATTACAAGGTCGGCGACCTCAAGCGTTACGGGCTGGACTATGAGTCGATCAAGTCAATCAACCCCGGCATCATCTATTGCTCGGTGACCGGCTTCGGCCAGACCGGACCCTACGCGCCGCGCGCCGGTTATGATGCGATCTTGCAAGCGATGGGCGGCCTGATGAGCGTCACCGGTCACATCGACGGCGAACCCGGCGAGGGCCCGATGAAGGTCGGCCCCTCCATCGTCGACTACATGACCGGGATGAACACCTCGATAGCAATTCTCTCCGCGCTCTATCATCGGGACGCCAATGGCGGGGAGGGACAGCGTCTGGACGTCTGCCTGTTCGACACCGTGATCGCCTCGCTGTCGCATTGGCTCCAGATCTATCTCGTCAACGGCAAGATCCCGCCGCGGCGCGGCACCTGGGGCAATGGCGGCATGCCGGCCGGCGTGTTCCGCTGTACCGACGGTGAATTGATGGTGGTGGTCGGCAATGACGGACAGTTCGCACGCACCTGCCAGGTGCTCGGCGCTCCCGAACTCGCGACTGATCCGAAGTTCATCAAGAACAACGACCGTGTGAAGCACGGCAAGGAGATCATGGCGATCTACGCCGGCTTGTTCCTGAAGAAGCCGGTCGCCTATTGGCTGGGCGAACTGGAGAAGGTTGGCGTGCCCTCCGGTCCCATCAACGATTTCGCGCAGGTGTTCGCCGATCCGCATGTCCGCTCGCGCGGCATGGAGGTGAAGGTCGATCACCCCTACGAGCATTCGCTGTCATTGATCCGCAACGCGCTGACCTTCTCCGGCACGCCCGTGAAGGAGTATCGCTATCCGCCGCGGCTGGGCGAGCATACCCGCGAAATTCTCTTGTCCAGGCTCGGCTATGATGACGCGAAGCTCGATGCGCTGAAGGCGCAGAAGGTCATCTAGCGGTTGCAGCGGCACGCGGGGCGGCGACTCTGCCGGCCATCGCGCCGCGCACCAGCCCCATCACGGCGACATCCACCACACGATCGATAACACCCTCGACGTCGTCGACGTCGCATTTGCCGTCAGACAGCTTCGCCAGCCGCTCGCTGTCGCGCACGGTCTGCTGCGCCATCGCGAGCGCGAAATGCAGGCCCCAATAGAGCTCGACGTCGCTGCGGTCCGGCAGTGAGCGCCGCATCGCGGCGATGAATTTCCGCAAATGGTCGATCTCGCGGTTGCGGATGCGGCGGATCGCCGGCACCGACTCTATGCTGACGCGGATCATGAAGCGCGCCGGCGTCGAGCGCTGGTTCTCCGGCCCCAGACAGCCGCGCAGGGTCGGACCGACGAGGGCGCGCAGCACCTCGGAAATATCGGCGCGGCCGTTGCCGGCTTCTTCCGCCTCGCGCAATTCCCGCAAGCGCTCCTTGTTGAGCGCGAGGCTGCGGGTCACGAACAATTCGGCGATCAGCTCGTCCTTGGAGCCGAAATGATAATTTACCGCGGCGAGGTTGACGTTGGCCTCGGCGACGATGTCGCGGAGCGTCACGTCGCCGAAGCCGCGGTCGGCATAGAGCCGCTCAGCGGCGGCGAGAATGGCGGTTCTGGTCTGATCGCTTGGCATGGCTTCAGCCTTTTCCGTCATTCCGGGGCGCGCGAAGCGCGAGCCCGGAATCTCGCGCGATCACCTCCGGATTCCGGGTTCGACGCTGACGCGTCGCCCCGGAATGACAGGGCTGCGCTAGGAGTGTTGCATTTCAAACATTTGTATGAAACTATCGTTTTAACGGCGGGAAATGTCAATGCGCCAGTTTCGCACGGCGCAAATTTCCGGCCCTCACACTTCCGTCGTCACGCGCCTGCCGGCTCAAGGCCTTGCGGCGCGCGAGGAGCGGGAAGACAGTGCGGCCTAATTCTTCAGAGCAGGTGAGGAGCGTCCCATGGATTTCACGATGTCGGACAGGCAGAAGGAATGGCTCGGCCGGGTGCAGGCCTTCATGAATCAGCATGTCCGCCCGGCGGTGCCGATCTACAAGCAGCAGGATGCCGAGGGTCCGCGCTGGAAAGTGATCCCGATCCTGGAAGAATTGAAGAAGAAGGCGAAGGCCGAGGGCCTCTGGAACATGTTCCTGCCGCCGTCCGCTCATGAGGACGATGAATTTCGTGGCGCGGGATTGACTAACCTCGAATACGCGCCGCTCTCCGAGGAGATGGGCCACATCGGCTGGGCCTCGGAAGTGTTCAATTGCTCGGCGCCCGACACCGGCAACATGGAAGTGTTCATGCGCTACGGCACGAGGGAGCAGAAGCGCAAATGGCTGAAGCCGCTCATGAACGGCGAGATCCGCTCCGCCTTCCTGATGACGGAGCCGGCGGTGGCCTCCTCCGACGCCACCAACATCGAGACCCGCATCGAGCGCGATGGCGATCACTACGTCATTAACGGCCGCAAATGGTGGTCGTCCGGCGTCGGCGATCCCCGCTGCAAGATCGCAATCCTGATGGGCAAGACCGATCCCAATGCCGCGCGCCATCAGCAGCAGTCGCAGATCCTGGTGCCGCTCGACACCCCCGGCATCACCATCGAGAAGATGCTGCCGGTGTTCGGCTTCGACGATGCGCCGCACGGCCACGGCGTGGTGCGCCTCGATAACGTGCGCGTGCCGAAGGAGAACATCCTGCTCGGCGAGGGTCGCGGTTTCGAGATCGCGCAGGGCCGGCTTGGTCCGGGCCGCATCCATCACTGCATGCGCACCATCGGCAAGGCCGAGGAGGCGCTGGAGAAGATGGTCAAGCGGCTGATGTCGCGCACCGCTTTCGGCAAGAAGATCATCGAATATTCGATTTGGGAGCAGCGCATCGCGGAAGCTCGCACCGACATCGAGATGAACCGGCTGCTGTGCCTCAAGGCCGCCGACATGATGGACAAGGTCGGCAACAAGACCGCGCAGCTCGAGATCGCCATGATCAAGGTCGCCGCGCCCAACATGGCGCTGAAGATCCTCGACCAGGCGATCCAGGCCTTTGGCGGCGCCGGCGTGTCCGACGATGCGGGGCTGGCCCGCGACTACGCCTCGATGCGCACCATGCGCCTGGCGGATGGCCCGGACGAGGTCCATAACCGCGCCATTGCCAGACTTGAACTTCGGAAGTATGCAAACTCTCCGACGACACACTGAGGGGAGTGCTTACACCTGCGTTCCTCTCGGCCGTCATTCCGGGACGCGTCGAAGACGCGAGCCCGGAATCTCGAGATTCCGGGTTCGATGCTTCGCATCGCCCCGGAATGACGGATAAGAAAAGAATGAGGGAGCGCCATAGTGGCCGACGGCGTCAGGAGAGACGAGGAATTTTCCGGCACCAAGCCGGTCGAGGAACGGCATCGGATCGACGAGGTCAGCCTTGACCGCTGGATGTCCGGCCACGTCGATGGCTATCGGGGACCTCTGACAGTCCTGCAGTTCAAGGGCGGCCAGTCCAATCCGACCTATCGGCTCGACACGCCCGACCGTTCCTACGTGATGCGCCGCAAGCCCTTCGGCAAATTGTTGCCCTCGGCGCACGCGGTCGACCGCGAGTTCCGCGTCATCGATGCTCTGTCGAAGCAGAAATTTCCGGTCGCGCATGCCTACGCGCTCTGCACCGACGACAGCGTGATCGGGGCGGCCTTCTACATCATGTCGATGGAGGAGGGCCGGGTGTTCTGGGATCCCACGCTGCCGAGCCAGACGCCCGACGCGCGGCGCAAAATCTTCGTCAGCAAGATCGAGACGCTCGCGCATCTGCACAATTTCGATCCCGAAAAAATCGGCCTTGGTGACTTCGGCCGGCCCGGAAATTATTTCGCCCGCCAGGTCGACCGCTGGACCAAGCAGTATCGTGCCTCCGAGACCCAGCACATTCCGGAAGTCGAGAAGCTGATCGAGTGGCTGCCGAGGACGTTGCCGGAGCAGAAGCGCATCTCGATCGTGCACGGCGACTATCGCCTCGACAACATGATCTTTCACCCGACCGAACCGCGGGTGAAGGCGGTGCTCGACTGGGAGCTATCGACGCTCGGCGATCCCATGGCCGATTTCACCTATCTGTTGATGCAATGGACCATGCCGGGGCTGACCGGCGTCGACCTGAAGGCGCTCAACATTCCGAGCATGGAAGAGGCCGCCGCGATCTATTGCAGGGTTGCGGGCACCGCCGTGCCCGATCTGAACTGGTACTTCGCCTACAACCTGTTCCGCCTCGCCGGCATCACGCAAGGCATTGCCGGCCGTATCCGCGACGGCACCGCAGCCAATGCCAAGGCCATGGAGTCCGCCAAGCGCACCGTGCCGTTGGCGAAAGCCTCCTGGGAATACGCGCAGAAGGCCGGCGCGGCTTGAAGAGAGACAAGGGCGTGTCGGAAGGGCGCGCCTTTTTCTCCGTCGTCATTCCGGGACGCGCCGTGAGGCGCGGGCCCGGAATCCATATCCACCGGCTATGGTTATGGATTCCGGGCTCGACGCTTGCGCGTCGCCCCGGAATGACGAGGGCATTGACGTTGCATCCTGGCGCTGCGGACCTATCTCCTCATCCAAAGGAGACCGCCATGATCCAGCAACTGCGCATCTACGAAATCTTCGAGAAGAACAAGGTTAAATTCCACGCGCGCTTCCGCGATCACGCCGCGCGGATCATGCAGACGCGCTACGGCTTCAAGATCGTCGCGATGTGGGAGACCAAATTGGGTGAGCGGACCGAGTTCGTCTATCTCCTGGAATGGCCGGACGAGGCGACCAAGACCAGGCAATGGGCGGCCTTCATGGCCGACGCCGAATGGACCGAGATCAAGCGCGTCACCCATGCCGAGCACGGTTTGATGGTGGGTGAAATCGAAGATCGCGTGCTCACCCCGGTCGACTATTCGCCCGCGAAGGCGAGAAGCCTGCTCGCTTTGGCGTAGGTTTGCAGGGCTAATCTAATGCGCCCTACCAGCCTAAAATGACCGCTGGGCTGTCCAGGAGCCCGCGCACCGCTGCCCTTCAGACCAACCGATCCAGGTCCCTCGGCCCAGAGCGCGCCCTAGCTAGCTTGCCCGACCCCGCTGCGTGCTTGTCCTGCACGGTAACGGACGCACGAACTGTACCGGAACTCGTGACAGCGCCCCTGAAAGTCGCCACGTTAGGCGACGTGATCACGCCATTCTCTATGTTGACCGAGTAATTGTAGGCCGGGCTGCAATCACCGCTTTGCGTAACAAACGTGATGTTCCACGCGCCGTCGTATGGGGAGCGGGCGTCAGCGCTCGCAGCAAGAAGCAGAGTGGCGCAGCCAAACAGCATCGCGAGCAAGTGCCTGTCCATTATGAAGTCTCCATCGGTGGGATGGGTAGAGCGCAGCGAAGCCCATCGCGTTTGCGGTAACAAGAGACGGGTTTCGCTTTGCTCTACCCATCCTGCGGCAGGGGGGCGAGTGGCAGCGTCACAACTTGACCCGTCGCCCTTCATCCGCGGCCCAATAGCCCGCGTAGTTCACCCGGATCGTCTCCTGCGCCAGCGCGAGATCGGACAGCGGCTGCCGGCCGGTGGCGGCACATTCCATGAAGTCCTGGATCTCCTGCAAATAGCCGCGGGTCCATTCCTCCTCGAGGCAGACATATTGCCAGCCGGTTTTGCGATCGACCTTCTCGGTGATGTAGACGGAGGCCAACTTCTCCTCGTTGGTCTGGTAGCTCATCAGGTGAGTGTTCGGTGTGATATTGGCGAACAGCGAGCCGCCCGAAGTATAGGTCTCGATCAGGTTGCGCACGCCGCCCATGATCATGTCGCCGGAGAAGATCGTCGCCTTGGTGCCATCGGAGAAGGTGAGGGTGAGCGTGCCCCAATCCTCCACGTCCACCGGATTGGCTTTGATATAGGCGCGCTCGTCGGGCTTCAGACAGGCCGCGACATGGCCGACATCGCAGGTGACGCTGGCGACGCGAATACTCTCGCCGCGCGCTTTCGCCTCGACCTGCTTCAGAAAGAGCACCGCCGACAAGGGATGACACCCCATCCGGATCAGCGAGCCGCCGCCGGTCATCGCCCATTGCGCGGCATGCGCCGCGTGCGAGCCGGAGTGGCTCTCCTCGCCTTTCATGAACAGGATCTTGTCCTTGGTGGCGCGCAGGACTTCCGCGGTCTTGGTCACCGCCGGCGCGTAGACCCAGTCCTCGGCATACATGAAGAGTTTTCCGGTCTCTTTGATCGCGGCCGCCGTCTTCGCCATCTCCTCGCAGACGCGCTCATACATCAGCGCTTTAGCGACATGCTTGCCGATCGGAGCCTTGTCGCCCTCGCGGCCGAAATAGCCCGCGAACGGCTTTTCGCAGATCACATGCTTGGCCGCCCGCATGGCCTCCACGATCATCGACGCGTGCAGGTTGGGCGGCGTGCAGATATCGATGACGTCGATGTCGCGGTCAGCGACCAGCTCGGCGAAGCTGCGATAGGTTGCGAGGATGCCGTGTCGTTTGGCAAATTCGACGACATGATCGCCCCGCGCCGCAACCGCATTCACCTCGACATCGATGCCATAGACGCGCCGGTACGCATACATGTGCAGTTCGGAGACGAAGCCGCAGCCGGCGAGACCAACCCTTACTTTCTTCATGTGCCCTTGCTCGACGCTGCCCGACAGGCAAATCAATTCCGATAATCGGAAGGATGTCAAGCCCCTCTGCAAAAAATATTCTGCTTTCGTTTTTCAGAAATATATGGTTGTCTCCGCACGTCCCGCCCGCAAGAGGGGCGCTTCGCGATCGTCACGAACGTGGGTGCGGGATGCGGTGGACGCGGGCGCATCAACTGACGAGTGATGTTGCCGCGGACGAGCGAAATCGCGTGGTCCTGATCTCCCGACGCTGGGATCAACCCCCGGGTCATGAGCCCGGGGGGACGGTGGCTAACAAGCCCGGTACACCGAGGAGAGCGCGTATAAGCCGTAAACCATTGCGCAGGGAATGCCGGACTGTTGCGGCGTACCTGTAGTTTAACTCGTGTGCGTTCTTTGCGCTTACCTGCACACGAGACTTACGGGTGTGCCAGACACCCGGTGTTCCCTGCGCCCTTGTTCTCGAAGAGGGTATTGATTGAATAACTCGGACGAAATTGAGTCGCGAGAATACGTATCTGTGCCCAAGTGCCTCGTCATTCCGGGGCGACGCGCAAGCGTTGAGCCCGGAATCCATAACCACCGGCTGGGGTTATGGATTCCGGGCCCGCGCCTCACGGCGCGTCCCGGAATGACGACGGAGAGAGATGCGACTGAAACTACACCGGCTTCCCCGTATACGGCATCGATGCGGTGAGGCCGCCATCGACCGGGAATGCCTGGCCGTTGACGTAGGACGCCTCGTCGCTCGCGAGAAACAGCGCCATCGCCGCGATCTCGTGCGGCTGGCCGGCGCGCTTCAGCGGATTGAGCTGGCCGATCTTGTCGGAGGTGCCGCGTTCCTTGGCGCGTTCGAAGATCGGCCTGGTCATGCCGGTCTCGATCAGGCCGGGACAGACCGCGTTGATGCGCACGCCCGTGCCGGTGAGCGAATAGGCCGTGGTCTGCACCAGGCTGATCACGCCGGCCTTGCTCGCGGCATAAGGGTGTCCGCTGGCGCCACTCTTCAAGCCGGCGACGGACGCGGTGCAGACGATCGCGCCGTGTCCCTGTTTGGTCAGATGAGGTATGGAGTGCTTGACCGCGAGGAACGGCCCGATCAGGTTGATGCGCAGGATCTCCTGCCAGTGCTCGACGGTCTGCTCGGCGAGCGGCACGAGGCCGCCGGAAATGCCCGCATTGGCCCAGATCGCGTCCAGCCTGCCGTAAGCCGAGAGCGCCTTGCCGATGTAGGCGACGACATCCTTCTCCGAGCCGGCATCGGCCTGCACGGCCTGCGCGGTGCCGCCGGCTTTCTTCACGAGATCGACGGTCTCGTTGACGCCATCGGTACGGTCGACCGCGATCAGTTTTGCGCCTTCTTTTGTAAACATCAGCGAGGCCGCGCGCCCGATGCCGCTCCCGGCGCCGGTGATGATGACGGATTTGCCTTCGATGCGGCCCATGAGCTTCTCCCTGACGCTTCCCGCTTTGCGGAATTTCAAACATGGTTTCAAACGTTCAAGTGACAGCAGGAGTCACTTGAGACGACGCGCGCACTCACGTACGACGGCGGCTGAGAGTAGGGAAGGATTTTTTGCGATGTCCAATACCGACAGGAAAGTGGTGGTCACGCGCTGGTGGTGGGTGCGGCATGCGCCGGTCAGGAGCGACGGCGGCAACATCTATGGCCAGACCGACATCGCCTGCGATACGTCCGATGCCGAAGTGTTCGAAGCGGTAGCAAAGATCCTGCCGCGCAATGCGGTGTGGGTCGCAAGCAATTTGCAACGCACGCATCAGACCGCAGAAGCGGTCTGGGCCGCCGGCTTTCCGAAGCCGGCCGGCATGGCGAGGGAGGCTGCATTCGCCGAGCAGCATCTTGGGACGTGGCAGGGCACGAGCCGTGCCGCGTTCATCGCGTCGCGGCCGGCCGGCAGCCACTGGTTTGCCGATATCAACGAGCCCACTCCGGGCGGCGAGAGTTTTATGGACCTCTATAACCGCACCAAGGCTGCGATCGATCGCCTTACCGCTGCGCACGCGGGCCGCGACGTGATCGCCGTTGGCCATGGCGGCACCATCAAGGCCGCCGTGGGCCTCGCGCTCGGTGGTCTGGTGGAGCAGGGGCTCTCCTTCGATATCGACAATTGCTCGGTGACCCGGCTCGATCATTTCGCAACCGCCGACCGCTCGAGCTGGCGGCTGCCGTTTGTGAATCAGCAGCCATGGATCGCCGATGAGCGGCACAAGGCCATGCATCAGCCGGCGGGACCGGAGGTGGAGACGGGGAAATTGGCGTGACTGTCATTCCGGGGCGGTCCGCAGGACCGAACCCGGAATCTCGAGATTCCGGGTCCACGCTGCGCGTGTCCCGGAATGACGATAAGAGCAAAGACAACAAATCTGGGAGGAAACCATGAGCCTGTTCGACATGAAGGGAAAGGTCGCCGTCATCACCGGCTCGACGCGCGGCATCGGGCGCGCCATTGCCGAGCGCATGGCCGAGCATGGCGCGAAGGTCGTGATCTCCTCGCGCAAGGCCGATGTCTGTGACGCCGTGGCGAAGGAGATCAACCACAGTTACGGGAAGGGGACGGCGGTCGCGATATCAGCCAACATCTCGTCGAAGGAAAACCTGCAAAACCTCGTCGACGAGAGTAACCGCGCCTTCGGCAAGATCGACGTTCTGGTCTGCAACGCGGCGTCGAACCCTTACTATGGCCCGCTCGGCGGCATCTCCGACGATCAATTCCGGAAAATCCTCGACAACAACATCGTCGCCAACAACTGGCTGATCTCGATGGTGGTGCCGCAGATGATCGAGCGCAAGGACGGCTCGATCATCATCGTCTCCTCGATCGGCGGCTTGAAGGGCTCGACGATCCTTGGCGCCTACGCGATCTCCAAGGCCGCCGACATGCAGCTCGCGCGAAACCTCGCCTGCGAATACGGCAAGCACAACATCCGCGTGAACTGCATCGCGCCCGGCCTGATCAAGACCGATTTTGCCAAGGCGCTGTGGGAAAATCCGGAGAACTTGAAAGCGTCAACCGCGCGCTCGCCGCTTCTGCGCATCGGCATTCCAGACGAGATCGCGGGCGCAGCCGTGTTCATGGGTTCGAAGGCCGGCGACTTCATGACCGGCCAGACCATGGTGATCGACGGAGGCGCGACGATCAGTTGATCATGTGCTGTCATTCCGGGGCGCGCGAAGCGCGAACCCGGAATCTCGCGCCGCAACTTCGAGATCCCGGGTTCGCTCGCGAACGCGAGCGCCCCGGGATGACCCCTTCGGGGTCACTCCACCGCCGCGTACACCAGATTGCGCACCAGGGTGCGCGTGTGCTGGCGCTGGCCGGGGCCCTGCATCATGAACACGGCGAACAGATCTTCCTTCGGGTCGATCCAGAAGAAGGTGCCGGCCATGCCGCTCCAGAAGAACTGGCCGGCCGAGCCGAGGATCGGGGCCATGCCGGTCTCCAGGCGCACAGCGAAGCCGAGTCCAAAACTGTGACCGGGCGGGAGGAAGTCACCCTTGATCTTCACGTCCGCGGACAGATGATTGGAGGCCATCAGCTCGAGCGTTTTGCGGCCGACAATGCGATTGCCGTCCAGCGTGCCGCCGCTCAGCAGCATCTGGCAGAAGCGCGCGTAGTCCATGGTGGTGGAGACGAGCCCGCCGCCGCCGGATTCCATCGTGGGCTGCTCCAGCATGTTGAAAAGCTGGACCTTCTCGCCAGTCCAGGGATCGGTCGGGTAAGCTTCTGCAAGGCGCGCGGCGTTCTCCGCGCCGGTGAAGAAGGCGGTCTCGGCCATCTGCAGCGGCGCCAGGATGCGCTCGGTCAGGTACGCGCCAAGCGTCTTGCCGCTGACGACCTCGATGATGCGGCCGAGGATGTCGGTGGAGCGGCTATAGTTCCATTCCGCTCCCGGCTGGCAGATCAAGGGCAGCTCGGCGACCATCGCTGCATGCTCGGCATTGGTGATCTTGCGGCTGCGCAGCCGCGACTCCTTGTAGAGCTGCTGCACCAGGCTGTTGCCGGTGTGGTCGTAGGTGATGCCCGAGGTGTGCCGGAGCAGGTCCTGCACCGTCATCGGCCGCGGCACGTCGACGAGCTCGAGCCTGCCGTTCCTCTCGACGCCGACCTTCTGCTTGGCGAATTCCGGGATGAATTTCGCCACAGGCTCGGCAAGCAGGAGCTGGCCGTCCTCGACCAGCATCATGATGCCGACCGAGACGATCGGCTTGGTCATGGAGAAGATGCGGAAGATGGTGTCGTGGGCCATTGGCCGAGCATCTGCCGGGCTTTGTCGGCCAATGGCGTCGAACCAGCCGATCTGGCCCTTGCGGGCGACCAGGATGGTCGCGCCCGGCAGCGTTCCCTTGTCGACCTCGCGCTTGAACGCGTCGGACAGCCTCTCGAGCCGCGACGGCGACAGGCCGATGCTCTCGGGCTTGGCGTGGGGCAGGGACGGCGTTTGCGGGGGGCTGGCGTGTTTCGCGGCAATCTGGGCGTTCATGGTCTTCTCCCGTGTGCTCTTGGCGGCTTGGGTGAAGTGTGGCGCAGAAGTTATCGCTTGGATAGGGCATTTGGCCGGCTTCGCCCTTGCAAATGGGGCATGGCCTATGCTTGAAACGGCGCGGATCGACGGCGCTGCTTCGGTCTCACAGGAGTGTAGCTCAATTGGTAGAGCACCGGTCTCCAAATTCTGGAAAGACCGTACCTGTTAGGATCAGTTGATCCCTTCCAAGCCTGAAAAATCTAGGAAATTTCGATCCGGCATCATCTTCGGTGCCATCCCGTCGCAACCCGTACCGCGCAGTTCGGTAGCAAAAGCGGTAGCACGGGCATGTTCACATTGCTTTGGGTTTTGGTCGGCGCGGTTGCGCTGGCGCTGCTCGCCTTTGTCGCCTTCGTGGCGGTTGGGGTGTGGGTCGATAGCAAAGGCGGCTCGGGCAGCGTCGACTAAGCCTCATCCCGCATTTGCAGGAACATCGCTTTCACGTCGGTGATGCGCAGCCTGCCGTTCCAGTGCTGCTTTAGAATCCACAACTGCCGCGCGGCGATCTCGTCGGCCTTGATGGTATTGCGGCCAGCGGCGAAGAATGCGCGCATGTCGGCCAGGAAGGCGCGTGCGACTTCGGGCGGCAGTTCTATTGGCTTGCGGGGCATGAGCCTGATATGGGCGGGTGGCGTTTATGTTTCCAGTGAACATAATTCGCGAATGCTTACAATCAACATAATTCAATAAAATCAATGGCTTAACTTGCATTTCCGCGAATCTCCTGTATGGTGCTCGCGGGCTGGAAACCTAAACCGAGATAACCTCCCCACATTCAGTTTTGCGTGCGGCATTGGCCGGGGTGGTGTCGTGCATGTCCAATGGGCGCAAAGCGCCCTAAAGGCGGCGCTGCGTGTCTCTCGGCACGTTTTCGACCCCGGCTGCCGGCCGATCCGGCAATGGGCTCGAAAAGCCAAACCCGAGAGCATCACAACATGATCAGCGTAATTGAACAGGCATGGTTTATGGTTCTGATAACGGCACTCGCCG
Organism: Bradyrhizobium sp.; assembly: GCF_035309285.1. Lineage (GTDB taxonomy): Bacteria > Pseudomonadota > Alphaproteobacteria > Rhizobiales > Xanthobacteraceae > Bradyrhizobium. Next base: position 35,518 of record NZ_DATGFH010000104.1, read on the forward strand.
ATCGCGATTTTGAAGCGGTCGAAACCGCCGCCCGCATGCTCGCGGCAGAAAGCGGCATGAGCGATTACGCCGAGCGCGTGCTATCGCACCGTTTCAGGTAATTCAACAACCACTCTGCGACTTCGGCGGCGTCCTGCCATGGCGAAAGCTGGTAGGCGTCGCCGATCTGTTTCCCGCCTTCGTCAAACACGATCAGTTCGTCACCTTCGACCCGGAAATTCAACACGGCACTTTTCCGTACTCGTGCGGGTCGATCCGGCGATTGAACGGTGAGTCGTCTGCCTTGTGGTGGCGCGTCGCTAGGCGCGCGGCGACGATTCTTGGTGCGGTGCCACTCGGGACTTTCTCGCTCACCGGATTCCCGAAGTCGGAAAGAAGCGGCTCGCCGTCCTCCGAACAGAGCACGACTAGCCCGTCGCTCTCCATCCAGTTTGCGGCGATCGTTTCGCCCGTTGGGCGGTATCCGCCGAGCTCAAAAATGTCGTGGTGAATTTTCATCCAATTACGTGCCTCGGGTAGGTGATGACGCGATTAAAGTTAGGGTCGCGACCGCCGCCCATGGCGGACAAGTCATCACCGAATGCCAGGGACAAAGCGAGCGCGTCTGCGGCGTCA